>NZ_JBALDZ010000136.1:0-11840 GCF_036917155.1 Nostoc sp.
CAAATCCTCCAAGCAAGCCGACTCGTAGAAGCAGAAAACCTCAGAAGGCAACTTCTTAGAATCCCCGCCATTTATGGCTGGGGTGGATGTCAAAGGAATGCTCATCTACAATTTGGTGATTTGTGTAATCGGAATTTCAATCCAAAATTCTGTACCTAACCCCGGCTGAGAATCACATTTCAATACACCACCGTGCTTATCTACAACAATCTGGTAACTAATTGATAACCCTAAGCCAGTGCCTTTTCCTACGGGCTTAGTTGTGAAAAATGGATCGCAGATTCTAGCCTTTAGAGGCTCCGGTATTCCTGGGCCATTGTCCGCAATGCGAATGACTACACTCTTGACATTGCCTTCAAGCTCTCCAAGAGCAGTATGGATAGTAATTTGACTGCTATGAGTTTTTGATTGAGATTCCCTATAATCTTCTAAAGCGTCGATCGCATTGCTTAAAACATTCATGAATACCTGATTTAGTGGCCCGGCATAGCACTCTACTAAGGGAAGCTCACTATACTCTTTGACTAATTGAATCGCTGGACTTTCCGGTTTTACTTTCAAGCGATGCTGCAAAATTAGCAAGGTGCTATCAATACCCTCATGAATATCAACTGGCTTTTTTTCTGCCTGATCAAGGCGAGAGAAATTCCGTAAACCCAAGACAATCTGCCGGATACGATCAATGCCAACCTTCATAGAAGATAGAGTTTTGGGCAAATCCTCCATGAGAAATTCTAAGTCGATTTCGAGTGCGCGATCGCGAATCTCCGGGTTAGGGTTGGGAGCATTTTGCAAATAGAGGTCTAATATACCAAGTAAATCTTGGGCGTAATCGTTGACATGGTTGATGTTGCCATAAATGAAGTTCACGGGGTTGTTAATTTCGTGAGCCACACCAGCTACCAGTTGACCAAGTGAGGACATTTTCTCAGTTTGGATCAGCTGGGTTTGGGTTTGCTGTAAATCATGCAAAGCTTGAGCCAGTTTTTCTGTCTGTTCTTTGGTTTGATTATGTAATTGGGCTTGTTGGAGTGCCACCCCAAGCTGATTAGCAATTTGAGTAATAAACTTAATTTCCGAGGCTTCCCAATGGCGGGGTGCAGAATTCTGGTAAGCTGCTAATAAGCCCCATAGCTGTTGCCCAATAAATATAGGTGCGATCGCATAGGCCCTTGCCTGAATTTGCTCTAGAACTGCAACGTGGCATTGAGAATGTCCAGCTTGATAAATGTCATCAACTGCAAAGGTTTCATTGTGACGATATCGTCCACCTTGGGTTTCCTGCAAATAGCTATCTTGCCAAACTGTCTTGGTATCTAAACCTACTAGCTTTAACCAGTTATCACCCACAAACTCGGCGATATATTCACCACTCCAATCAGCCTGGAAGCGGTAGACTGCAACTCGATCCGCCTGTAGTGATTTACAGATTTCTTGGGTGGTTGTCTGAAAAATCGCATCTAAGTCCAAAGATTCCCTAACTTTCGCAACAACTTCAAACAATACCCGTTGTTGTTCTGCTGCTTGTTGCAAATCTAATGTCTGTTGTCGTGTCTGAGTGAGTAAATCAGCTTGCTGGAGTGCTACCCCCATTTGGGCCGCAATCTGACTGAGAAAGTTAACTTCAGAAGCTTGCCATTGCCGGGGGCCAGTATGTTGATAAGTTGCCAACAAACCCCAAAGTTTTTGTCCCACAAAAATTGGCGCAAGCACAAAAGCGTAAATTTGAAACTGCTCTAGATTGTCGATATGACACTGAGTAAACCCCATCTTGTAAATGTCATAGACTGCAAATGTTTCATTGTTGCGGTAGCGTCCTCCCTCTGTATCTTGTAAGTAGGTGTCATTCCAAATTGTATTAATACCTAGTTCAGACTCATTCGACCAGTATGGACTAGCAGCCTCGAAATCTCCAACAAATTCACCACCCCAATTAGCATCAAAACGATAAACAGAAACGCGATCGGCTTTAATTAATTGACAAACTTCTTTAGTTGTGGTTTGAAAAATCGTATTTGTGTCTAGAGATTCTCGAATTTCGGCAATAACTTTAAACACAGCCTGTTCTTGTTCAGCTGTCCGTTGCAATTCAACTGTGCGTCTTTTTACTTGTTTTTCTAAATTTTCATTGAAGACTTGTACTTGTTGGTGTAGTTCATATTGCTGAACTGCGGAAGCAAAGTGTTTACTGAGGTTTCTAGCCAGTTCAATCTCTTCAATTGTCCATTTTTGAGCTTGTGCTTTTTTAGATTCGCGCCAAACCTCAAAGGATCGTCGGGGGTATAATTGCCTTTGATCGCTGTCATGCTGCCCCGCCCATAAAGTTTCTGTATCTACTTCATTGCGGAAAATACTTAAGTAGCCCAGCAATTGCTGACGATACTGGAGTGGGATCATCAACACGCTGCGAATTTTAGTTGGTTGAAAAGCAACTTGCAAACTTCGCAAGCCAGGAGTGTTATGTATATCTGAAATCGCCCAAACATCGTAGTTAGTAAACTTGTAGTGTTCGTGCCAAATACTATATTGCTCTATGAGTGGATATATAGTTTGTTCTGGCATCACTGGTTGCTGTCCACAGATATAAAGCTTGACACAAGTATTTCCTGGTATTAGGCATTCTGTTAAGCTGGTCACGTTGCCATTATGAAAATCAAGAGCTTCATTTCTAATGCACAGCCTGCCACCAACACCATTAAAGGCAGCAACAGCCGCTTCTAAGGCTGGCTGTAAGACAATCGTGGGTAGTGAATGTAGGAGGGTAGCAATGCGGTTAAAGATCGCTTCTTGTTCGGCTGTTTTGCGGACTTGAGTCAGAAGGGTACTTTGAGCGATCGCCATTGACAGCTGCTCGACTACCATTTGTATTGCTTCTAGTTCATATTCTGAAATCAAACGCGCTTCAGAATTATGAGATACCAACAGCCCCCAAAGTTGACTTTGATAGAGAATAGGCGCTACTACAGAGGATTTTACGCCCATTGCCGTCAAATATTCAATATGACATGGGTCTACAGGGCGGTAACGAATCTCCTCTGAAATAGTTTCTCCATTATCCAAATCACGCAGGTGAATTTGACCAATCTCTTTAGTATCAACATTTACAACCGAACGCACCCGTGATTTGATAAATAGTTCACGGGCATAGGATGGAATGTCATCGCAGGGAAAATTTAGCCCCAGTAGCGACGGCAAACGATTGTTGTAAATCGACTCAGCAATTACTTGACCACTACCATCGGGATGAAATTTGTAAATCATCACTCGATCGGTTTTTAGTAGCGATCGCACCTCTGCCGTTGTCACTGTGATAATTTCTTCTAACTCTAAGCTTCGTCGGATACGGTTTGTAATGCGGCGTAGAAAACTTTCTTCATCGCGACATAAGGGAAAATCTTGTTCAGTATTGGAGGTCATTGTTATAGCAAAATAAATTAATAATTTGAAAATTGACATAGTTAAATCTAAAGATATTCTGATTTTTTTTTATCAATTTGTCTTCAGTAAAACTACGGTCAAGTTACTAGTGAAAATATTTATTTGCCTTTTATAAAAATTCACCAAAAAATCATAAAAACAGACGCTAAAAAGGTTGCGTCTGTACTAGCTATAAGAGAAAGTTCTTGCTTTTTAGTTTTAACTTTTTGTTGATAGAGAAACTTCAAGCAAATCAAACTCTTGTGTTGTCAGCAAAGCGGATTTTTAGATAGTCATCTTCCATCTTTGCTCCTGCTGGTTGCAGTGCTGCTAAGGCTTGTGGCAAAACTAAGTTACGACGATGGTTGCCAATAGTAATGTTTAATTCGTCTCCGGTTTTACTGAGTTGAACTTGGTCTTTAGGGATACCAGGTAAGTAAAGTTCTAAGCTGTATTGGTTTTCCTCTTGCACTACTCTAAGAGTTGTTTCTTTGTAATAAACCTGAGTAGGATCTTCATCTTTATAAAGAGTTTCTTTCAGACGTTCTAAGGAAGCCAATCCACACATTTCTTCAGAAAATAGGGGAACTTCTTTTACAGGCAGAGGGTGAAAATCATCATGGATTTCCCGGCGATATTGTTCCTGACTTTCCTTCCAACGTTGAAAAAATGGATCTTGGACTTCGCGGGGAATAATCCGATTCGCCACTACTAAATCTGTTGCAACATTATACAAGCTCAGATAAGCATGGGCACGGAGAGACTCTTTAATCACCATCTTTTCGGGATTAGTTACTAGACGCACTGAAGTTTGAGTATTATCTGTTAATACTTTTTCCAGAGCTTCAATTTGTTCATAAAACTCATAAGGTGCATCCATCACCTCTTTATCTGGTAGCGAAAAACCAGCAATTGGCCTAAAAAAAGGTTCAACTAGAGGCCGAAGTGCCACCGAGATGTTTTGAAATGGTTTGTAAAAACGCCGCATATACCAGCCACCGACTTCAGGTAAACTCAGCAAGCGTAGTGCTGTGCCGGTGGGGGCTGAGTCGATAATTAAGACATCAAACTCCCCTTCATCGTAATGACGTTTCATCCTTACCAAGCCAAAAATCTCATCCATGCCTGGTAAAATTGCCAATTCTTCCGCCTGTACGCCATCTAAACCCCTTGCCTGTAAAACTTGGGTAATATAACGTTTCACAGCGCCCCAGTTTCCCTCCAGTTCTTGCAGCGCATCCAGTTCAGCACCCCAGAGATTTGGGCGAATTTTTTGGGGTGCATGTCCCAGTTCCATGTCAAAACTATCTGCCAGGGAGTGGGCGGGATCGGTACTTAAAACCAATGTCTGATAGCCTAGTTCCGCACAACGGAGTCCAGTTGCAGCAGCGACGGAAGTTTTGCCCACACCGCCTTTACCGGTCATTAAAATTACACGCATAGATGCTTCTGTCCTGCCTGAGGATTTTTTACATTTATTTACATTATCGACTGTTTAAGGAAAATAAATGTTGTTTCAGTGCGTCTAGGCATTAATATAAATATTTACCCTAAATCATCCGTTGGGTTTTGCTGCAATAACCGATCCAGCTTAGTTTCCAGTGCTGAGAGTTTTTTAAGAATTGTGGGGCGATCGCCATCAAGAGAAATTAGTAAATTGGTTATTCTCTCTTGGATGTTTGCTAATTGTGCGACTGCATTCTGAATTTGGAGCATTCCTTCTCGGAGTTCTTGGCGTTCCTGACGTGCTTCCGCCATTTCATCTAACATAGCTTGGACTGTTTTAGCGTTACTCTCAATTAGATGCTTGAGTTCTTTATCAGTCATTGCGATCGCACTTTGAAGTTGAGTTTATGATGAATCATAAAAAAATTAATTAACATCCGCATTATTAACTCTTTCTCCCAACAGGATTTTCAGCTTTTTAGCGGATTTATTTACTATACCAAATATTGATACCAATTCTCCATAGGCGATAATTTTTGGGAAGTTAGTAATTAAAAAATTACCATCTCAACAAGTCAAGTTCAAGGCAATGTACCACTACGGCGAACTTTGATTAACTCAGCACAGATATTAACTGCAATTTCTTCTGGTGTTAAAGCGCCAATATCTAAACCAATTGGTGCATATATTTGATGAAAAATTCTGAATTGTAACCTTCATTTTGCAATATTTTGTACACAGTGCTGACCCGTTTATTGCTGCCAACCATGCCGATATATTTTGTTTGATATTTGCATAATAGGCGTAAAGCTTCTAAATCTTGCAGATAACCTCTAATAACTAAAGCGACATATAAATTAGTATTTTTATTTAATATTTCTTGAATTGAGGTGATGGGTTGTGCTAGCACCAGCGATTTCTGTGACTAATTTAGCTAGTGTTGCCAAAATTACATGTGTAGCTGCCCTTAGACTATCACTGATGATTAAGCTAATTGTTTGGATGTTCATCCTTTGTAACCATAGGTGAAGCTATTTCCGCCAAATGTTGTTCTTGGGCTTGCATTTCCAGTAATTGGGGAATCGTCACAAATCTATAACCTTGGGCCTTTAAACCTGCGATCATTTCTGGCAAAGCCTTGACAGATTTAGAACGGTTGCCACCGCCATCGTGCATCAGTACAATTGCACCTGGTTTTGCATATTTCAGTACATTTTTGATTAGCATTGGTACTTGAGGCGAACGACGTTCGGCATCTCCCGATTCTTCTGACCACATCATGACAGCGTACTTCTCATTTTTGGCATATTCGGCTAATCCATTATTCAGAAAGCCGCCAGGGGGACGAAATAGAGTAGTTTTCTCTCCAGTAGTCTTGTAGATGATCTCTGCTGTACGATCAATTTCACTAGCCGCAGTAGCTAAGTCCATCTGGCGATACCAATGATGCCATGTGTGATTACCAATTACGTGACCATCAGCAGCCACTTGCTTGGCAATTTGGGGAAAATATTTCACCATTTCCCCAATCATGAAGAATGTGGCTTTTATATCATTTTTCTTCAAAATTTCTAAAATCTGTGCCGTATTTTTGGGGCCAGGGCCATCATCAAAGGTCAAGGCAATGACTTTCTCATTTGCTTTTAGTTTCCCTTGATAAACGATTGTTCCCTGAAAAGACTTTGGAACTTCATTCATCTGGTCTGTAGCTGGACTGATATTCTGTGCGGATGCACTCATCAGTTTGTTCTGACTCACTTTAGCACTCTCGCTTTTTGGCTTTACAATTCCCAATAGATGCTCAAATCCGCTTGTAGTTAAAAGCAAACTGATACCCAAACTACTAGCACCAGTAACCAATGTAATGATTATTAATTTCAGTAAGAAAGATAATTTACGACTGGACACATTAAATCTCCTTAAAATATTAGTTATTGGGTACTGGGGATTAACTCTTCCCTAGTACAAGAAGGAAAAAGGCAAAAGGAAAAAGAAAGAATGCTTATTTTGTAAGCTTTCTGGCTATTTTAAATGGGTAGTTTATTTACGCTGTGTTGTACTAGTCCCTATTCCTAACTCCACTCGTAGTCGGTTGTAAACTAACATATCTACTGCTAAAAGAAAAAAGAATGACATACCTTGAAACATCCTAGCTAAAGCTAAAGGAAGTCCTAACTCAATCTGCACTAATTCGCCGTCTATGTATAAAAGTACTATCAGCCACCGCTAATCATAGAGAGTTAACCCTGTGTGCAACTTTATCTCAACCCAACCTCTAATCCCTTCCTACTAGCAGGGCTGTTTCATTCCCTAAAAGGTGCTGATTTACAAGCGTTTTAAGTAAAAAATCAGGTGACTTACTTTCCTAAATTTCACAGCGAGTACTATTGACAAAATCATGACCTTAGCGAATGAAACAGCCTTGCTTCCAGCTAGAGGCTGGCTGAAAGATGTTGATAAGCTAATCGGCATTTGATTTGTATAAAATCACGTAGTCTACAAGTTTATCACTGTCTAACAAATGTACGGTGACTAATTATCTGTCGTCGTGACAAATTATTGTCATCGGTAAAATTCTTGTACAGTATAGATTATAGCGTTATATATCTCGGCTCTCCTAGACTTCGTTTGATAAATTAATACTAAAAAACACCTAAAATACCTGATATAGCTAGGTTTCGCTAAAACAGAATCAAAGATTTAATAAAAATATGCTTTCTGATTCTTGAATCCCCTACTATGTAAGGACTTAACCTGATATCAAGTATTAATTTTCTATAACTAGTCTAGGAGAGCCTATATCTCTTTCTTCTTTCTTCCCTTTGCGTCCTTGGCGGTTCGTTTCCTTATCTATATTTTTCACAACTCAAATAGGACTGCTATAGATTAATTAATTATCAGCCTGTAATAGAGGATATAGTCGAATGGATAAACTAAAAAAATATCAACAAATAATTCAGCAACTCCTCCAAGAATATGCCGCAATTTCTAATCAAGAACCAGAAATTGAAACCCAACTAATTTTCGACACAGAACATCACCACTATCAACTTGTCAATGTCAGCTGGAAAAATGACCGTCGTATTTATGGTTGTTTTTTACATCTAGACATTAAAGATGGTAAAATTTGGCTGCAACACAACGGAACAGAAAATGAAGTCGGAGAAGATTTAGCAAATTTAGGTATCCCCAAACAGGATATTGTCATCGGCTTTCATTCGCCATTTAAACGCCAATTTACAGATTATGCTGTGGGTTAAATATTAATACTTAACTAATCAGGTAAAAACTCTTCATCCAAACATTCATCCGCAGTAAAGGGAGAGTCTACCGGAAAAGTATCAACTGATAAACCAGTTTCATCACTGGCTTGCTTTCTTGCATCTTGATAACACTCAGTAAAAACTTCCTGAAAATATGGTTTTAAACTAGGACTATCCTTAAAAGTCCTTGTCAACCTGCGGCGATGTTCTCTAATAGTTCCTTTCCAACTATTAGAGCGTTTTTCAGGCTGATATTTGTATTTCAATAGGTGCATTAATAGAACAACTAAATTACTCTCAAGCGCGTGCTTTTCACTTCTCCCCATACATTCAATCTCTTCAACCAGATTTTCTAAATCAACCTCAGAAAATCTCCCTTCCTTTAATTGTTGAGTAGTTGTCTCTATCCACAAATAAAAATCTTGGTCGTAAAGATGAGAGTTTATAAAAACCGTTGATTGAGGCGTTTTCATCTGATTTTTCAACCTCCCAAAATCCAACTGCTATACTTAATTTAACTCCACTCTTGCTATGCTCGTAGTATATCTAAATAGATTGCTTTTGGGCGTATCCCAAGTGGAACTTGAGACTTCGCAAGTAGCAGGGTAAATATATAATAACAAATTTTCACCTGACCAAAAGTTTACCTTGAGTTGTCGCAGCAACGATGTCTGTGATAGGCTTCTCTACCAGGCTTAAAACTTGAAATTGTTTTAAAGGCGATACTTGCTACTTACCCAATCCAGCCCTTTCAACGCGAACAAATGAACTACTAAGGCAAAGGCTAAAACCCCCTCCCAATATAGGTTATCAATGATGAATTCAAGGTATCCTTGGCAATATCAGTACCAGGGGGAAGAGAAAATGCTGTGGGAGCATCCTGTTTTGGCGGATCGCCCTGCGCTAAGGCGCACGCTACGCGAACAGACTAGAAGTCTGGGGCTATACAAACAAAACCCGCCTACGCGGGTTTCAGAGAGTCCGCGCAGGCGGACGAAAGTTTGTGTAGCCGCGATTTCCAATCGCCCGGTGTTTCTTCCAAAAGTGGATGCTCCCAATGCTGTCCTCCATCTTTGAGCAATTTGTAAAAGAAAGTCCAGTAAGCGTGATGGCACAAGCATTAATGTCACATATATTTGCATCTGAGCGGATGGATGAGTTATTTAGAAGACATGCTCAGGTGCAGTACCAACAAGATTTGCTATTTTCTAGTCTTGTAGAAATGATTACGCTTGGTGGTGTGTGGAATCCAGAAATCAGTTCATGCAGCGTACAAAGCGAGGGCAGGGAATTTACAGCGCTTCCGGCTATTATGCAATACAGTTTTCCTCTTGCCCCTCTCCTATCATAGCTTTCAGCTATGAGGATGTACCTCATAGCTGCCGGAAGTGCTGTAAGTGTTTGAGGTTTTGGTGTAAGACTTCGTGAATGCGATCGCTAACAGAATCCTCGCTTACCGAAGTATTCGCCAGCTACTTGGTGACAATTAGTCACTGTACACAAAGAATGGACGTAACTGGATTCGAACCAGTGACCTCTACGATGTCAACGTAGCGCTCTAACCAACTGAGCTATACGTCCTTAACCACACAATTATCAAGATTAGCATATACTTTTCTGATAATGCAAGATAAAAGCTCAAATCAGGCGAACTTTATAAGTAAGTTTAATCAACAGTAACTTTTCGTGGAATGAAACAAACAAGTCAAATCCTCTTCCCTCCTGCCTGCCTCCAGCAAGACTGTCTGATTCAGTGAAAGTGCCTTTAAATTTCTCGAATCCAAAATGCCAAGCCTCCTCCCCGACCACGAGCTGCAATGAAATCTTCTGTCACTAAAAAAAAGGCAAAGAAGGGTAGTTTAGCTATAGACTGGTTGTAGAAATCTTCTGTTTGAACTTTACCAGAACGAATTGCTCTGTTGTAAACAGCACCACCAAACAGACTAATAAGCATCTGGTTAAAGTCAAACGCCAATAAATTTTTCTTACCTAAATATTGCACTGGGCCCGTGAGCTTCAATAAAAATGGGCTAAATTCAACCTGATTAGCAATTTCGCCTCTGCCTAAGTCCTGTTCCAAAGCAGCATTAAAGGCAACATGGATTGCGATAAACTTGGGTACATACAAACCCTTGCCTAATACAATTCCCCCGCGCTCTCTGACTTTCTTAGTGCCAGTGGCAAAGCAAAGTTGCCATTTACCTAAAAGAGACTCAAACGGATAAGTCAATCGTTGCTGCTTGGCAGCTTTTTCTGCTTGTAGCAAAGCATTTACTAATATTTCAGCACTAGGGCGTGTACTTCTCTGTCCTCGATATGCAGCCGTAGCTTGGGATAGCACGGTAAAAAAGTCAAGTGTGGCTGTAGATAAATCAGCTGTCATGTAGGCACTCTGGATTTAACTATTTCTTTGCTTTTCTGATAGATTGTAGCGTTGATCTGTTTTGTTTCCTTCGATCTGTGGCTATTCCCTAAATACGGGGAGGGTCAGGATTTTAGTACTGGATTGGGGGCTTGATGTTCCCACTACAAACTGAACATCATCTAACTCGGCTCATCAGTGGATTTTTAACTTGCTGCTACTCATTTGCTATTCAAAACGGTAGCCTGGAAGAAACCAGCAACTCACATACTGCATCATGTTACCTAAACCCAAGAAAAGTTGGACACCCCAGCACTGGGCAAGTTGGAAGCCTTTTGGCATTGGCGAACAGTATCCCAATAACTACTGGGAGGTCTAAGCTATCTCTGTAATATCAATACTTTCAACGTTTTCCTTGATCTGTGCTACTTATTTGCTACTTAAAACAACTATTTTTAACCTGATTTGGCGTGATCGCAAGCAGCGATCGCGCTACTCAAATGCTACTCAATTGACTAATTGACTCTTAATCTATTGGTTGAAGGTTCGAATCCCTCGTCACCCACTCTTTCCAGCCCTCAAAATTTACCCTTGACTAATTCTTGACTAAATCGAGTTGGCGGCACACTGCAAAAGCCCCATTCATCAAGGGTGAACGCCACTAAAGCTTTGACTAATTTGAATAAAAACGCTTGCCACCCACTGGACACGTTAGAAAGTCCACTGGGTAGTTGCAACATTAGCAAAATTTGTTACTTGCGTTTTTTAGGATTAAATAAATCAAAATTCAAAAAATCTTTAACATCCTCTGGCAAGGCTTGCATTAAGAAGTAAATTCCCAGAGAAACTATAGCAATTACTATAACTGGAAGAAAAACTTGAAATACTATTATTAAGGTGTCCATAGGAGTAGATGAGGTATTTACTCCACATTACGGAAATTCCTTGATTTAGCATCCGGGAATTTCCGTATTATAAGTACTTGTCTAGGAGGAATGACCCAGCGTGATGAAATGGAGATTTCAATGAATGACGATGATTACAAACGAATAGGACAAGCGTTCACCGAACTGACAGAGGCAGATATACAGAGAATTAATGCACTGCTACTTGATGCTTCCAATGTGAGAACTACCCTGCCAGCCCGTCTTTATGCAGAAACATGGGAGAATTTCAGCAAGGCGGTTAAGCCACTAAGAAAAATCCGCAATGGTTTTAAAAGATTGCCTTTAGGTGGGGCAGAAACTGACTGCCCAGATTACTAGAGTGAATCCCCAGAAGTTACTTGAGTGAAATCGATGTAATATTCAGCCGCAGGTTTAAAAAAATCTGCTGCGCTAGGGTTATTAATA
>NZ_JBALDZ010000137.1:0-38227 GCF_036917155.1 Nostoc sp.
CAAGCTAAGAACATCGGGAGCCGGATGCACAGAAATGGGCACGTCCGGATCTAACCGAGAGGTGCGGGAGATAATACTCCCCATCGACTCAAACATAGTTATTGCCCTTGACAGTGCTAGCAAGTGGGAAGAAGAAAACTTTGAACAAGCAGTAATTGCCGCAGCATCACTGTATTTTTATGCACAGCAACAAGAATTACAGGTGCAACTATGGACAGCATCAACAAGTTTAATTAAAGGCGATCGCTTTGTACTAGAAACTTTAGCAGCAACCGCAGCCTTAGAAGATGCCAGTTCAGTTGTTCCTAAAAATTATCCCTTGATTTGGCTAACTCAAAACCCCCTGAGCCTTGCTAAACTTCCTCAAGGTAGTCGCTGGGTTTTGTGGCCAAATATTTCCGCACCAGCTGAACCAGAGGTAATTAATTGGGAGCATCCTGGTATAGTTTTGCAAAGCGATCGCCCACTGCAACCCCAACTACAAAAAACATTACGTTCTTGACACTCCTCGTACCTAAAGGTACGAGGATTCTTGGTTCAGCGAGTCCACTTAGCCTAGACCCCTTGCGGTATCTAAGTCAGAGGTGGTTCTCTCCCCAAGCGTTAACTTTTGGTCTGCCCGACCATAGTTGCATTAGTGCAAAATTTGTTTGAAGTTTAATGCTGTTCGTCTAGTACCTGTAAATCCTTTACCTACTTCCAGGTGATACTAGAACTACGAAGTAGAACCCTATAGATTTAGCTTTTGCCTGATCCCAGCACACCAGACATATCAGCCTTTGAGTCAAGCTAAGACAATTGGAGTAGGTTAAGGTTGGGGAAATACACCCAGTAATCTCCTAGTGAGGCTGAGGTACAATGCAAAGAAATATTTAAATTATGAGCGACATGATCACATCAGAACATAACACAAAATCCAGCGATAAAAGCCTAGAGGCAATGCGGCATTTTTCTGAACAATACGCCAAGCGTACTGGAACATACTTCTGTTCTGAACCTTCTGTCACCGCAGTTGTGATTGAAGGACTAGCCAAACATAAAGACGAACTAGGTGCGCCTTTATGTCCCTGTCGCCATTACGAAGACAAAGAAGCTGAGGTTCATGCCACATATTGGAACTGTCCTTGTGTGCCAATGAGAGAACGCAAAGAGTGCCATTGCATGTTGTTCCTCACCTCTGACAACGAGTTTGCTGGAGAAAAACAAGAAATATCTCTCGAAACAATCAAAGAAGTACGAGATAGCATGGGATGAGCGAAACCATCCCCCAAGAGTTTTGGCAAGGCGTAGAACAGTTCAATTCTGGTCAGTTCTACGCCTGTCATGACACTTTAGAGGCTTTGTGGATTGAAGCTGGTGAACCGGAAAAAACCTTTTATCAAGGCATCCTGCAAATTGCTGTAGCACTGTATCATTTGGAGAATCGGAATTGGCGAGGTGCTGTAATTCTATTAGGAGAAGGCAGCAATCGCCTACGCCGTTACCCATCTAGTTACAGCGGTGTTGATGTAGATGAGCTATTGAGTCAGAGTGCAGTTTTGTTGACGACATTACAACAAATAGGGCAAGACTTGATTGCCGCTGGCGATCTGGGTGAAAATCAAGTCTTATCTTTGCCTAGAATTGTGCCATCTACTGATTAGCGTATGGAGACGCGAAATTGTACTGGGCCTCTCTACGAGACGCTGTGCGAACGCTAATGCGTCTCTAGTTGAAGTTTAGAGTTCTATTTAAGCTTTAATGCACTTCATGCTAATTGTCTGAAACCTTGAGGTTGGGGGTAGCGTCACTATTTCAGCCAGTAGTTATCGTAAATCACTCCAGATTGTATATTTAATATCTGGATAAAGTACTTGAGATAATTAGAATGCAAGCTGAAATCCTAAATCCCCAACTGCTATGATGCCCTGCTATCAATTGCCCATATCACAGATACGTCGCTTTGGATTAGCTTTAATGCTGCCAACTGCACTCTTGGGCGCTTTTGCCTTCCCTACCCAAGTGCAAACCGCTACTGCACAAACATCTGAGGCAAATCGCCCCCTCACTATCCGCGCTGATGTGCAAGAATATGACGCTAAAAATCAAGTAATTACTGCTCGCGGTAATGTGCAAATGTTGTATCCTGCTCGCCAAATTCAGGCAACATCTGCCCAAGCACAGTATTTTAGTAAAGAACGCCGAATTGATTTCAGTGGCAATGTCTATATTTTGCAACAGGGCGGTAACAGTATCCGCGCGGAGAAAGTAACCTATTTAATTGATGAAGGGCGATTTGTTGCTTTACCCCAATCCAATCGGCAAGTAGAGTCCATCTACATGATCCAGGAATCAGATAATAATGGACAAACTGCGGCACCTGTTCCCAAGACACCAGCATTCAAGCCTGCTAATTAGCATTTACCACTAAGAAAGGGTGCTTCCAGCGTGAAAATCGTTTTAGAGAATATTCACAAATCTTATGGCAAACGAGTAATTGTCAATCGCGTCAACCTTTCTGTTGCTCAGGGCGAAGTCGTTGGTTTACTAGGCCCCAATGGGGCTGGTAAAACGACGACCTTTTACATTGCTACAGGTCTAGAAAAACCTAATCAAGGAAAAGTTTGGCTGGGTAATTTGGACGTTACGGGAATGCCAATGGACAAAAGGGCACGATTGGGTATTGGATATCTAGCACAAGAAGCAAGTGTTTTTCGCCAACTCTCGGTAGAGGATAATATTCTATTGGTGCTAGAGCAAACTAATGTGCCACGATGGGAGTGGTCAAAACGACTCAAAACTTTACTGGGGGAGTTTCGATTGGAAAAATTGGCTAAGAGTAAAGGAATTCAACTTTCTGGTGGTCAGCGGCGACGGACAGAATTAGCAAGGTCTTTAGCTGCTGGACGAGAAGGGCCTAAATTTTTACTTTTGGATGAACCATTTGCGGGCGTTGATCCAATCGCAGTCTCAGAAATTCAGCAAATTGTCGCACAACTGCGCGATCGCGGTATGGGAATCTTAATTACAGATCATAATGTCCGCGAAACCTTGGCTATCACAGATCGCGCCTACATCATGCGTGAGGGACAAATCCTCGCTTTTGGCACTGCTAATGAACTCTATAGCAACCTCCTCGTGCGGCAATATTATTTAGGGGATAATTTTCAAGTCTAAATTAACAATTATTTAATTAATAATTTCAAAGAATATTTTGATTTTTTATTCTTCAGCATGAATTTCTGAATTAATTTTCGGCTATTGAGAATTGAATTTTCATAAATACAGTAGATATGCTTTATCACAATTGCCAATATTTAACTTTTCAAGTTGCTTATGATATCAAAGAAACTCACGTCTTTTAACAGTTTCTATTCGCTGCTGCCTTTTACGATCATGGATCGCTACCTTGCGAGCGAATTGTTAGCGCCGTTTTTTTTTGGTGTCGGAGCTTTTTCATCACTTGGTGTCACCATTGATGCTGTATTTGATCTCATCAGAAAAATCGTAGAATCTGGGCTACCCATAGACATTGCTATTCAAGTTTTTTTGTTAAAATTTCCCAACTTTATCGTTTTAGCTTTCCCCATGTCTACGCTGCTGGCTACTTTGATGACCTACAGTCGTCTTTCTAGCGAGAGCGAACTAATTGCCCTGCGTGGTTGTGGCGTAAGTGTCTATCGTATGGTGCTAACTGCTGTGATGTTAAGTCTTGTGGTTACAGGATTGACATTTGTGTTTAACGAACAAATTGCGCCAGCAGCAAATTATCAAGCGGCGATGACTCTGAATCAAGCCCTTAAATCAGACAAGCCAACTTTTAAACAGCAAAATATTTTCTATCCTGAATACCAGGATGCGATCCAACCGGATGGTTCTAAGAATCGGATATTGATGCGCTTGTTTTACGCCGACCAATTTGATGGTAAGCGTATGACAGGGTTGACGATTATAGATCGTTCAACAAAAGGTCTGAATCAAATTGTGGTATCAGAATCTGCTCAGTGGAATCCTTCTCAAAATGTCTGGGATTTTTACAACGGCACGATCTATTTTGTCGCGGCTGATCGCTCTTATCGTAACATCGTTAGATTTGAACACCAACAACTACAACTACCGCGCACGCCATTAAGTCTGGCAGAAAAAAGCCGAGATTATGGTGAGATGAATATTTCGGAAGCACTAGATCAACTAGAAGTAGAACTTCTCAGTGGCGATCGCCAAAAAATTCGTAAACTTGAAGTGCGGATTCAACAAAAAATCTCCTTACCCTTTGTATGTGTAGTTTTTGGCTTAGTAGGCGCAGCGATGGGAAGCATACCCCAGCGGACTGGGAGAGGTACCAGCTTTGGGATTAGTGTCATAGTGATATTTTCGTACTACTTAATTTTCTTTATTAGTGGTGCGATCGCCCAAGCAGGTGTCCTCTCTCCCTTTATGGGGGCTTGGTTCCCCAACTTTCTTTTTTTGGGAATAGGTCTATTTTTATTGATACGAGTTGCAAAACGGTAAATTGAGGGATGAGGGGGATGAGGGAGAATAATAATTGTTCACTTGCTTCCTCATCTCCCCCTGCTTCCTCATCTCCCTCATCCCCCCACTTCAATTACGGGTGATAATTTCGACATTCTGGTGCATCTGGATTTTCCTTGCAGTATTCTTCAAAAGAGACTTTGGCTGATACCATACCCTCAGCTTTTTGATGAGCTGCTTCTGCCTGGAGTTCTTCTACCTCATCCCAAGCAGCTGCACAGGATTTAGAATAAGCACCTTGTTCGGTGCAAATAGCACGAGCCTGCTCAATTGCTTTTTGAATTCTCTCCTCCAACAGTAGCGCTGTTGGTGCTTCCACAAAGTCACTTTTGGTCAAAATGTCGGTAATTGAGATGATGCCTAACAGCTTACCTTGAATTACAGGTGCGCGATGAATCCCAGTATTAGCAAATAACCGCGCTACATATTCCACACCCAAATCAGGATTGACCACAATGCAGGGCTTGCTCATAATTTCATAAACCCGCACTTGCTTCGGGTCTTTACCGTAGGCTGTTACCTTATAAACAATGTCTGTTTCTGTGATAATGCCATAAGCATCATTGTCATAGCGACGATCCACAACCAGCGCCCGCAATCTTTTGTCCTTCATCAGCCCCACCGCTTCAGCAACAGTTGCCGAACCGCGAATGGTAACTACCTCTTTGGTCATGATATCTTCAGCTTTCATCATTGCTGTAGTCTCCTGGTTAATAGTCCGGTGCAGCACAGCGCCCTTATGGACGTATCGAAGTATTGCAGCGCACAGTTGGCTAACTATAAAGTAAAAAAAGTTGAACTTTTGCCCAGCTACAACAATAAATTAGACTAGTTATCAACTCCTGATGTTATCCAATGTGACCAATGCCCAAAAACTAAGCATAAATTGCGATAAAATTCTGCTAATCAATAAATGACGAATGGGAATTGATCGGCAAGAAGATGCGATCGCAACGAAAATTCTCTTAGCAATATCTTTAGTTTTGCCTTTTATCAGTCAGTTAAAATACTCAAATAAATTAAATATTCTACGAAAAAATTAGGTGGGCAATGCCCACCCTACTGTACTTACTAACGCAAACTACTAGTTGGCATACCCAAAATATCTTCAATCCTGGGCATATCTTCCAACGGAATCACTCGCCCTTCATCCTCAAAACCGGCGATTTGATCAAAGTTCAAATACCGATACAAATCATCTGCAAAAGGATGAATTCTACTCGCCACAACATCCAAATATTCCTGCACTGTGGGAAGCCGCCCCAGCAGCGCACAAACTGCGGCTAATTCTGCTGAACCAAGATACACTCGCGCATCTTTACCCATGCGATTATTGAAGTTGCGGGTAGAGGTAGAAAACACCGTTGTCCCATCAGCAACTCGCGCCTGATTACCCATACACAAGCTGCATCCGGGCATTTCTGTTCTAGCACCCGCAGCCCCAAAAATGCTGTATATACCTTCTTCTTTCAGTTGGTGTTCATCCATACGGGTTGGTGGTGCTATCCACAGGCGAGTTTTCACTTCACCTGCACCTTCCAAAACCTTGGCTGTTGCCCGATAATGACCAATATTTGTCATACAAGAACCAAGGAATACTTCTTGTACTGGATCGTTAGCAACTTCTGATAAGAATTTCACATTATCAGGGTCATTGGGAGCAGCAACAATTGGTTCTTTGATTTCGTTCAAATCAATTTCAATTATCTCGGCATACTCCGCATCAGCATCGCCCTCTAATAACACGGGATTTGCTAACCATTCTTCCATCTTGGCTACACGGCGCAACATGGTACGCGGATCGTGATAGCCCCGTGCGATCATATTTTTCAGCAGCGCTATGTTAGAATGCAGATATTCAGAAATTGTCTCTACACTCAGCTTAATTGTACATCCGGCACAAGAACGCTCGGCACTAGCATCGGTGAGTTCAAAGGCTTGTTCAACTTTTAAATCTGGTAAACCTTCTATTTCCAGAATTCGCCCAGAGAAGACATTTTTCTTATTCTGCTTCTCTACTGTCAGCAAACCTTTTTGAATTGCTACGTAGGGAATGGCATTCACGACATCACGCAAGGTGATACCTGGTTGCAATTCTCCTTTAAATCTTACTAAAACTGACTCTGGCATATCTAGAGGCATGACACCCAAGGCGGCTGCAAAGGCTACCAATCCAGAACCGGCGGGGAAGGAAATACCCAAGGGAAAGCGGGTGTGAGAGTCACCACCAGTTCCCACGGTGTCGGGTAACAGCATCCGATTTAACCAAGAGTGGATGATACCATCACCAGGACGGAGGGCGACACCGCCACGAGAAGCAAAAAAGTCGGGGAGTTCGTGATGGGTTTTGATGTCTACTGGTTTGGGATAAGCAACAGTATGGCAGAAACTTTGGATCACTAAGTCTGCACTGAAACCAAGACAGGCGAGTTCTGTCAATTCATCGCGGGTCATCGGGCCTGTGGTATCCTGAGAACCAACGGTAGTAATAATGGGTTCGCAGGATGTGCCGGGACGTACACCAGGTAATCCGCAAGCTTTACCTACCATTTTCTGTGCTAGGGTGTAACCTTTGCCTGTATCAAAGGCTTGCTGAGGACGGGTGAAAACGGTGCTGGGTTCTAAACCAAGTGCAAGACGAGTTTTGTCGGTGAGGGTACGGCCGATAAGTAGGGGGATGCGTCCACCTGCGCGGACTTCATTGAGGATGGTATCAGGTTTGAGGGCAAAGGTGGAAATGACTTCGCCTGCTTCGTTTGTGATTTCGCCTTTGTAGGGATGGATGGTAATTACCATGCCGGTTTCGAGTTTGGTGACATCGCACTGAATAGGCAAAGCACCGGCATCTTCTGCTGTGTTAAAGAAGATTGGCGCGATCGCACCACCTAAAACATAACCCCCAGCGCGTTTGTTTGGCACAAAAGGTATATCATTTCCTGTATGCCACAATACTGAGTTAATAGCAGATTTCCGTGAGGAACCAGTACCAACTACATCTCCCACGTAAGCTACAGGATGCCCTTTTTTCTTCAGTTCGGCAATGGTTGCCAAGCTTCCCGGTTGCCGTGACTCTAACATCACTAAGGCGTGTAAGGGAATATCTGGGCGAGTTGTGGCGCTTTGGGCGGGGGATAAATCGTCAGTGTTGGTTTCGCCAGGAACTTTAAAAACAGTGACAGTAATCGCTTCTGGTACTGTAGGGCGGAGGGTAAACCATTCAGCTTCCGCCCAAGAGTCAATCACCCGCTTGGCGTAAGGATTGGTTTTAGATAACTCTAAAACATCATGGTAAGCGTCATACACCAAGAGGATTTTACTTAAGGCGTTGGCGGCATAAGCGGCGATGGGTTCCTTTCCTTGTCCGCCCATTACCAGAGGTGTTTCGGAAGAGTCTGAGAGGGATACGGTGGGCAATTGCAGCAAATCGATTAAAGATTGCACGTTGTAACCACCTATCATCGTCCCCAGCAATTGCACCGCTTCTATGGGCGCAATCAACGGACTGGTGATTTCCTCCTTGGCAATGGCGGTGAGAAATCCAGCTTTCACATAAGCTGCTGGATCAACACCAGGAGAAACGCGATCGCTCAATAAATGTAATAATATCTCCTCTTGACCCTTTGGCGGATTTTTCAGTAGTTCACATAATTCTGAGGTTTGCTTCGCATCCAATGGTAAAGGGGGAATACCGAGTGCTGCTCTTTCAGCAACGTGTTTACGATATGATTCCAGCATTTTTATGTTCTCCATTGGGCTTTTCTCCCTTTAATTATGAAATATTTTTAGGCAATACTTGGCTATAAAAGTTTAGCTTACAGATACAGTCTCTAACGAAACGCGATCGCGCATATTTATAGTAAGCAAATTTAACTAATATATTTGTGTATTTTATAGTAAGATGTTCTGGATTAGTCGCTAAAAGTATCATCTTTTTAAGCTAAATTTTTATAGTAACATCTGGATATTTTTAACTAATTCAGATAGACTAATAAATTTGTCCGTAGGATCACACTTCCTTTGTATATGTCCAAAACTTACACTGTAGAAATTAATCATCAAGGCAAAATTCATACTTTGCAAGTTCCCGAAGATGAAACCATCTTATCAGTTGCCGAAGCTGCTGGTTTGGAACTGCCGAGTTCTTGCAATGCAGGTGTTTGCACAACTTGCGCCGGTCAACTATCTGAGGGAACTGTGGATCAAACTGATGGTATGGGCGTTAGTCCAGATTTACAAAAGCAAGGTTACGTATTGCTTTGTGTCGCCAAACCCCTTTCTGATTTGAAACTTGAGACAGAAAAGGAAGACATCGTTTATCAGTTACAATTTGGCAAAGGTTAATAATTAGTAAACAGTTATCAGAGGATGCTTTTAAAGCCCTGGCGACTAGAAGTCGCGGCTACACGAGACAAAACCTGCCTCCGCAGGTTAAAAACCCTTAATTTTTTCTTAGTCTACGGAGGTGGACAATGCTAGTGTAGTAGCGAATTCTATTCGCCCAATACTTTTCAAACATCCTCTCAGTACTTTATAAAAAACATAAGGATTTTCTAGCAACTGATATCAGCTATTCTAGAAACTACAAATTAACAGGATTTACCAAGATGACGACTCATTTTATTACCGCAGAAATCGATTTACAAGAAACTCCGGCAGAATTACTAGAAGTAATTGAAACAGAGTTAAAGAAACAAGGCGAACCCTTGCGTTGGGCAGTTACCTCTGTGGACGTTGACGAACAAAAAGCTACAGTTGAAGCCGTGGTGACAAAGAGTGCTGAGTAGTGAGTAGTGAGTGCTGAGTGCTGAGTTATAAATCAAAAGCCATTAAAAACTAACTCCCAATTACCAATACTCAACTTTACAACTTCCAACTCTCAACTTTTCACTTCTAACTCAGCACTCAATATGTACACCGCTATCTTAATTGTACCAACTGGCGTTGGGGCTGCCATTGGGGGTTATGCAGGAGATGCTTTACCTGTTGCTAGAGTTATAGCACAGGTTTGCGATCGCCTGATTACTCACCCCAATGTCCTGAATGGCGCAAGTTTGTATTGGAATCTCCCTAACGCTTTCTATGTTGAAGGTTACGGACTTGACAAATTCGCCTCTGGATGCTGGGGTTTGCGTCCAGTCCGCAGCAACAAAGTAGGTTTGCTTTTAGACCAAGGCATTGAGCCAGAGTTACGGCTACGACATATACAAGCCGCAGATGCAACCAGAGCCACTCTCGGATTGACCTTAACAGATTATGTAATTACTGATGCACCATTAAATGTAGAATTACGGATTACAGCATCGGGAGCTAGTTGGGGAACAATTGGCAACCCAGATAGCTTGTTACGGGCAGCTGAAATATTAATCAAAAAAGCGGGGGCAGAAGCGATCGCAGTTGTTGCCCGTTTCCCCGATGATATGGATGAGGAAGCAGTACAAAAATACCGCCACGGTGAAGGCGTAGATCCTTTAGCGGGTGCAGAAGCCGTAATTAGCCATTTGCTAGTGCGAACCTTTCAAATTCCTTGCGCCCATTCTCCCGCCCTTTTAAGCGAACCTCCACAACCTGATTTATCTCCCCGTTCCGCCGCCGAAGAATTGGGCTATACCTTTTTGCCCTGTGTCCTTGTAGGATTAAGTCATGCCCCACAATTTATAGTAGAGAAAAGAGCGATTGCATCAGAGAAAGAAGATATTTGGGTAGATGAAGTAGATGCTGCGATCGTACCTGCAACTGCTTGTGGTAACAATGCCTTACTGAGCTTAAGTCAAAGACGATGCCAAATAATTACAGTAGAAGAAAATAAAACTCTGATAAAAGTTCCTCTCCAGCCCTTGGGGATCAAATCTATACAGGTAAACTCATATTTAGAAGCAGTAGGTATATTAGTAGCACACAAAGCAGGCATCAATCCCTCTGCTCTCCGTCCCAAATTATTACCTTTGCAGCCAGTAATTAAAAGTTAGGGGTTAGGGGTTAGGGGTTAGGAGTTAGGAGTTATGAGTTATTTCTCCCCCACCTCCCTCATCTCCCCCATCTCCCTCATCTCCCTCATCTCCCCCACCTCCCCCATTCCCCCTAAAAATCGTGGTTGAACAACAAAAGCAAGAGCCAGAAATTCCATACCTGACGCGCATCCAATTACTTGGGGCGATGGGAGCGACTGCAATTATTTTGTTGATAGTCGCCAAACTTTCGTTATACTTTGGCAATTTTTCCCTATTTTCTTGGGAATTAAACCAAAGAGAGTTGCTGCTAGGTGTAGGGTTGGGATTCTTCATCACCGCCTTAAGTGGCTTAACTTATCGCCTTTGGAGTGCCTATCGTAAAAGTGCAGATTATTATCTAGAAGTGGTACTGAAGCCTTTAGCTTTACCAGATTTAATTTGGCTGGGGTTACTACCGGGATTGAGCGAAGAATTATTATTTAGAGGTGTGATGCTGCCAGCTTTAGGCTCTGATCTTACAGCCGTAATTGTATCCAGTCTTTGCTTTGGCATCTTACATTTTAGCGGCTCCCAACAATGGCCTTATGTGATTTGGGCAACAATTGTCGGGATGATATTGGCATATAGCACCCTAATCACGGGCAACTTATTAGTGCCGATTGTCGCTCATATTATTACCAATTTGATTTCTAGCTATTTCTGGAAAATGTGGCAATTATCTGCAATTAAAAAATAAAGGATCTTCAATACTAATCAATCTGCGAAAAAGCTCAAAATATTGCCTCACAACAAAAACCCGCCAACAATGCCTCAACTATCAAACCTACCGCCTGTGAACGCCCAAAAGGTGGCTATGGCAGTAAGATGATGAGTGCGATCGCCTCTGAACTTCTAGAGCGCCAGTCCACTAATATATATTGACAAAAACTCAAATATGTGGATTAAGACAAAACGCCCATTTAAGGTGAAACATTTGGGTCTGTTTTTTAGCGACAGCATAAAAACGGAACACTAAAATTCACGATTTTAACAACATACATATCTTGTATTTTAGGTCAAGTACTTCTACTGGACTGGCGCTCTAGATGGTGCATGGGAAATGTCAGCTTTACCTGATGGACAATTGCGAGTCAAACTGAGTTGGCGTTTACCCTAAGTCGATCTGGCTAAATTAAAAAATCTGAACGAAACCTTCTGACTTGAAAATACTCCTTCGATGAGTATCTATATAGAATAGATCCGTCTCACATCACATTTTCATTCATGGTGATGAAATTTTTTCATTGGGACTGCCCTCTGCCCTCAGCATAGCTGCCTTCTTCAAACCCATTGGTTCTTTAGAACAAATTTTAGATGAAAACTGGTTTCCTGAATATAACTACAATCATCACGGTAAACCCGATTAAAATGAATACGCAACTTGGGTTTCCATAGGAGTATGCAGCCGTGCAGCCGGACTTAATAGGCTTGGAAATTAGCAAGGGGGAACTGAGACGTTTAACTGGGTTCGATCCAGAAGACGTTTTTCGCCCCTCGGTTTTGCGAGATAGCAAGAAGCGATTAGGGTTTTTGATCAATGAAATGCTGGTGACGCTGGCGCTAACGCCAATAATTGTTGGGTTTATTTATGCGTTTATTATTCTGCCAACAATTGGTTCTTCAATTAAATTCGGAATTCTCTTACTAATTTTAGTGCCAATGCCGATATTAGTGGGACGATGGCTGTGGCGGCAGTTGACCTGTCCCGAAGGACTGACAATACTTTTAGATGAAGTTGATAAATATCATGACCTAGTTGCTGCCATCGATATTAATGACCAATTGGCAGCATCAGGAAACGTCGAAAGCAGTATCCATGACCGAGATAAAGTCACAGCCGCCCTACAACTAATTAGAGAAGATTTAGTCCGCGCTCTGAAAACGGAACGAATTTTGCGAGATAATAAAAAATTGCTTGCTAATAATCAAGAGTTGTTTGTCAATAATTTAGCCAGTCTGCAAGCTTTGCAAGTTAGTAGTCAAGCAGGCGAATATGCTCAACTGCTAAATCAATCATTGCAAATTGCGATCGATGTGCAAGCAGAAATCAGAAAATTGCAGAAAGGCTGAGTGGATGTTTGTAAAGCTTGGGCGACTAGAAGTCGCAGCTACACGAGACAAAACCTGCCTCCGCAGGTTAGAAAACCCTTGATTTTGTATTACTCCACGGAGGTGGACTAAGCTTTGTGTAGTCGCGACTTCTAGTCACCCAATACTTTCCCATAAAACTTAAATGACCAACAAACCCAAAATAATTGTCTTGGATGATGACCCTACAGGTTCTCAAACAGTCCATAGCTGCTTGCTGCTAATGCACTGGGATGTGGACACTTTACGTAGCGGGTTGCAGGATGATTCGCCGATTTTCTTTGTGCTGACAAATACTAGATCGCTAACGCCAGAGTCAGCTGCATCTGTCACCAAAGAAGTTTGCCAGAACCTAAAAATCGCTTTGAATGCTGAAGGAATTGACGATTTTCTCATTGTCAGCCGTTCTGATTCTACTTTGCGGGGACATTACCCGATTGAAACCGATGCGATCGCACAAGAACTTGGCCCTTTTGATGCTCATTTTCTCGTACCAGCATTTTTTGAAGGGGGACGCATCACCCGCGATAGCGTGCATTACCTAATTATCGGCGGTGTCCCCACCCCAGTCCATGAAACCGAATTTGCCCGTGATTCCGTCTTCAGCTATCATCACAGTTACTTACCCAAGTACGTCGAAGAAAAGACTCAAGGACGAATTAGTGCCGAAGCTGTAGAAAGATTTCTCCTAGCTGATATTCGTGCTGGTAGTTTGGAACGCTTGTTAAAACTGAGTGGTAATCAGTGCGCTGTTGTCGATGGTGAAACTCAAGCCGATCTCAACCGCTTTGCAGTAGATATATTAGCAGCAGCCAGTCAAGGTAAACGCTTTTTATTTCGCAGTGCAGCCAGTATTTTAACGGCTTTAGCTGCTTTACCACCCCAACCCATTGCCGCCGAAAATATGGCGCAGTACGTGCGACAAGGCAAACCGGGTGCGGTGATTGTTGGTTCCCATGTTAAAAAGACTACTCAGCAATTAGAGGCGCTGTTGCAAGTAGAAGGAACGGTGGGAATCGAAGTCAATGTAGCGCGATTACTTGATGATCCAAATCAATCTGCGGCATTGCTAACTGAAATTCAAGAAAGTACACGGGTAGCACACAAAGCTGGCAAAACACCAGTGGTTTATACTAGCCGTCAAGAACTAAATTTTAAAGATGTCAAGACACGATTGGAGTTTGGAGAAAAAGTTTCACGTCTATTGATGGATATTGTGCGTGGTTTACCATTTGATATAGGATTCTTAATCAGCAAGGGTGGCATTACTTCAAACGATGTCTTGAGTACTGGACTAGCCTTAACTTCAGCCCGTTTACTCGGTCAAATTTTAGCTGGTTGTTCAATGGTGTTAACGTCATCCGATCATCCCCAATTTCCTGATTTACCTGTGGTGCTGTTTCCAGGTAATGTCGGTGATGCTGAGGCGTTGGCGACAGTTTATCAGAGATTGACCTTGCCAATTTGAGATTTGAGATTTGAGATTAAATAATCTTTTGGTTCACACCAGACTAACATCTTGCTACGCAATACAAATCCAAAATCCAAGTTGCGCTGGAAGCGCACCAAAGGTGCGACCCAAAATTTAAAATCTGTGTATACTTTGTCTTTTGGCTAGTACTCCATGACTTCTGATTCTGCGATTCCCAATCTCAAGTCAAATTCTGCACTTCCTAATGCAGAAGCAAACTCTATCCTTTCTGAGGCAGAGAGAAATCCTACTGTTTCTGATGTAGAGTCAGATTCTATCCTCCCGGATGCTGAGTTAAAATCTGTCCTCCTTTATTTAAAATCAAATACTGTACCTGGGGATGTAGAGTTAAATCCTTCTCAACCAGATGTAGAGTCAAATCCTTCTGAACCAGATGTAGAGTCAAATCCTGATGCGGCATCAGATTTTATTCTTACTGATTTAAATCCCAATGAGTTAGCATTACCAGGGCATCGCGTAAATGATAATACTCAAGTCCAGTTAAAGAGTAAGGAGGGACGACTGTTATTAATTTTGCCCCCAGAATCTCAAGCATCTGCCTCAGAACTCACTTGGTCTGATATTTGGCAACAAATAAGGCAACGTCTGAGTGCAGGCGATCGCTTCCGTATATCGAATACACCTGTGCATCTAATGGCACAAGACCGCCTAGTAGATACCAGACAACTCCAAGAACTTGCCGAAGCTCTAAGTGAAGTCCAACTGCGACTCATATCTGTCTCGACGAGTCGTCGGCAAACTGCGATCGCTGCCGTGACATCGGGGTATTCTGTAGAACAACTACAGCCCGTAACTTCCCTGAGTTCAGAACCAGAGGCTACAGCCATCCCCCAAGAAGATGCCCTTTATCTAGAAATGACAGTCCGCTCTGGAGTAGAAATTCGTCATCCTGGGACAGTAATTCTCTTGGGAGATTTAAACCCAGGTGGTATTGTAATTGCAGATGGAGATATTATTATCTGGGGTCGCCTACGTGGAATTGCTCATGCTGGGGCTGGAGGCAATCGTGAGTGTCTGATTATGGCCTTGCAAATGGAACCAACCCAACTGCGGATTGCAGATGCCGTAGCAAGGGCACCAGAAAAACCACCAATGCAGTTTTCTCCAGAGGTGGCACATATTACGCCTCAAGGAATTCGCATCGCTAGGGCTACTGATTTTTCTAGAAATCAATTCACCAAGAGCAATCAAGAGCCATAAATATTTACTTAAAGAATGAAGTATATAAGTAAGGATGAAATAAAACAAATATTCATGCCTCGCCCCGATCGGGGAGAACAGATATTTCTTCATACTTGATACGATACTTCATACTTTATACTGCAATTTACTGTTTTATATTTCCTGAACCCTCATTGACTGCATTTCTATCATGACTCGCATTATTGTGATTACCTCCGGCAAAGGAGGAGTGGGTAAAACCACAGTTTCAGCAAATTTGGGCATGGCTTTAGCCAAAATGGGGCGTCAAGTTGCCTTGGTTGATGCAGATTTTGGTCTGAGAAATTTGGATTTGCTGCTAGGGCTGGAAAACCGCATCGTTTATACTGCGGTGGAAGTCTTAGCCAGAGAGTGCCGCCTAGAACAAGCCTTGGTGAAAGATAAGCGCCAACCCAATCTCGTACTCCTGCCGGCAGCCCAAAATCGCTCGAAAGATGCAGTCACACCTGAACAGATGAAGTTATTGGTGAATGCACTAGCGCAAAAATATCAGTATGTAATTATTGATAGCCCAGCCGGGATTGAAAATGGGTTTAAAAATGCGATCGGCCCGGCAAAAGAAGCGCTAGTTGTCAGCACACCAGAAATTTCTTCAGTTCGTGATGCCGATCGGGTAGTGGGGTTACTAGAAGCACAAGGTATCAAGCGTGTTCATTTAATAATTAACCGCATCAGACCCGCAATGGTGCAGGCAAATGATATGATGTCAGTGCAAGATGTTCAGGAACTTCTCGCCATTCCCCTGATCGGGGTAATCCCTGACGACGAGCGTGTTATTGTATCTACCAATCGCGGCGAACCCTTAGTGTTAGCGGAAAATCCCTCTTTAGCTGCCACAGCCTTTGAGAACATTGCTCGTAGATTAGAAGGGGAAAGTGTAGAATTTCTGGAGATTGACCCATCCCAAGACAGCATCTTCGCCCGTCTACGAAGGTTGTTGTGGACAAAGATTGTTTAACTTACTTTTCTAGTCTCCGCCCCAGACCTATTCGTAATGATTGAACTTCTAGAAAAACTTTTTTCTCGCGGCCCTGATAGCAGTCGAACTCAAGTTAAACGTCGCCTGCAATTGGTGATTGCTCACGATCGCGCTGACTTAGATCCTCAAACGTTGGAAAAAATGCGAAAAGAAATCCTAGATGTCGTCTGTCGCTATGTCGAAATTGAGACAGAGGGCTTGGAGTTCTCCTTAGAAAGCAACCAACGAACCACAGCTTTAATTGCCAATTTACCCATCCGCCGGGTGAAAGGTGCCATACCTGAGTGGGAAAGAGGTGATAAGCCGTAGGGGCAATTCATAAATTGTCCCTACTTAAGTTTTAATTTTAAGTATTTTATTTAGGATGCAGTGAAATTGTTCGTTCTTAGTAAGGACTAAAATCCTTAAAGTCAGGATTTTAGTCCCCATTAAAAACTGGTTCTTATGAGTGATTTCGCGGGCATCATGTTGCTGATTGAAAAGATGAATTTGTCTCACCTAAATAGTAGAAATTGAACAGATAGCAGAGAACAGTAAATAGGCTTGAAGTCTTTTGGTATGAGTGTTTTCTTCTCGAACAGAATTCAGGAGTCAGGAGTCAGAATTCAGAATGAATTCTGTACGACTGGCGGATGAATAATCGGGTTTAAGACCCCCACTAAATTGAAAATTTAGTGGTCTTCAATTCCTGCGCGGTCTGAATCCCCGACTGATTGATTCTGACTCCTGAATTCAGAATAGCTGAATTCTTCTTCAATAGTTTATATCCTAACTTACCTAGCAACTGTTATATCTAACTTTTAAATTGCATATCTAAATTCAGCAACGCCAAAAATATTTATCAGATAAAAAAATCCCGTTGTCGCCACTAGCAACAACGGGAGTATATAGGATTTCTTATAACCTATCGGTAGGCGACTTGTGGGCCTGCCCAGATTTCTGTAACCTTTTTACCGAAAGTAATCGGCTGATCGTTGTTTGTTGTCGTGACAGTCTTGCCATCATTAGTAACTTGCACTAATGGCCAGTTATCCTCACCCAACTCACCTGCACGGAACAACACCTGATCCGGTTGACTTTTACTCCAGCCTAACAAGACGGCAACTTTATCATGCTGTTCTTCCTCATTAACAGGAGCAACTATATTAGCGTGATTTTTTTGCCGATCCCAAATCACTGCACTATCTGTAGAATCACCTGTGTTAAATATACCTTCAAACTTGCGTGCTAAGAAGCGATCGCCTTTTTCTGACCAGCTAACTGGAACTAATACCCCAATCTTACCGCTCGTATCAGTTTCTTCTGAAGATTCTGCCTTTACAGCCTTTACCTTTAACAAAGGATCGCTAACTGGAGTCGTTGAAGCCATCACCCACAATTTCTTAGTTTGCATATCTTGAACAAACAGAACACTGGTGACACGGCTGTTGTACATTTGGGGTTTTACCTCCAGTTGCACCCGACTATAAACAGCATATTTACCATCTGGAGAAATCACAGGTACGCTGCGATAATGACGCACTCCAGAACCACCCTTGGAACCAATTGCCTCTTGAGTTGCTGTAATCCATTTCCAAGGAATCGGATGAGGACTACCGATGGGATCTATTTGTTCTGCTTGGGACTCATCAACTGGTTCTGCAACAGGTATTTCTGTCGTTGTGGTTGGTTGTGATTCTCTAATAGTTGGTGCTACTTGAGTTGCTGTCAAAGACTTTGTTCTAGAGGGAGAATTTTCTTGTCCTCTCAAAGACTTGACATTAGCAGCTTTGAGTTTTCGTACTAAATTCAGTTGACTAACAGGAACATCTGTTGATGGTGCAAGTTCAACGGCTGCCAAAGAATCGGGAATAGTTACATCGCTGCTTGACACAGAACTATCTAATTGATCCGAAGACTCAATTTTATCTGCTAGTAATACTTGCGATTCCTGAACAGCAGTACTTTCTGTTGACGCAGAGTCAAATTCTTCTATTAATGAGTCGATTTGATCTGTTTTTAATAATGTTTCAGCTATCTCAGGTTCCCCAACTACAGCTATTTCCTTTAATACAGAGTCAGACTCTCCAGTTATCGAAGTTAGTTTAGCCACTTCGGATTTTACTGGGTTCGAGTGAGTCGATGCCCCTAGCAAGGGTGCAATCAATATTACAACGACAACGTAATTGAGAAATGGTTGGGCGCGGAACCATCCTGACAGCAAAAGGGGTTTAAGCATTTGTAGACTCTCTAGAGGGGGTGGTTGCTATGTGAGAAGCAATACCTATGCAGCAATGGGGCAGGCGGTAGTTATATGTATAACAAGAAACTAAAAACTTTGACTAGATAATCTCTTCAAAGTTTGTAGAGGTTTACAAAAATTAAGTATCATTGTCTACACCTTTTCTTCCTAAGGTACTGAATGTTTTTTTGCAAAAATATGCGAGTATAGTAAATATGCTGACAACTCAGTAATTACTACACAATATATAAGGTTGCTATACCCAACCACACCAAAAATAGGTATTGGTTAAAGGATATTTCGGGTAGAGTTTGGAGAATGACGCTTGCAACTAAGAGTGAGATAACTTAGCATCTGGGGATCGTACTAGTGATCGCTAGTAAGCAGCAAATAAGCAAGTTACACACTAAATATAACAGCGTAACCCTCAAGATGGTAAATGTGAGGCGTTAATTAAAAACCTGGGAAAGAAGACGCATAATACATCATACTCAGAAGATATTGCTGTCAGCAACCCAAAGTTATAAATTGCTATCTAAACTACAAAAATAGCTAGAAGACGCAATAGTTTTTTGGAAACCCAACTGTATTTCAAGCCAATTTCGGGAAGATAATCAGGAACACAACAAAGCTTACTCGGTAGATGCTCTAGCTACTCGCGACGAAAACCACTAAGTGATTAGGTTCACTAGAGGCAGATGCAGTTGATACTAGCTCTTACACTTGCAAACTCAACTATTAAGTTAATCAAGCAGGCTTTGATTTTATGAATACGAAAATATTGTACCACCAAACAGCCAATATTATTTACGATTAACTAATGACTAACAACTAATATATTAATGAAAATTGTATTTTTTGGTACACCTCAGTTTGCTGTACCCACATTGGAAAAGTTATTGAATCATTCAGAATTTGAGGTGCTGGCAGTTGTTACCCAACCAGATAAACGTCGGGAACGCGGAAATAAACTGACGCCAACACCAGTAAAAGCGATCGCAACTGCTCACAATTTACCAGTATGGCAACCCGAACGAGTCAAAAAAGACACTGAAACTTTAACCAAACTCAAAGAATTAGATGCAGATGTGTTTGTTGTTGTCGCTTATGGACAGATTTTATCGGCAAAAATCTTGAAGATGCCAAAATTGGCCTGCATTAATGTGCATGGCTCGATTTTACCCAAATATCGCGGTGCAGCCCCGATTCAGTGGTGTTTGTATAACGGTGAGAGTGAAACGGGAATCACGACTATGTTAATGGATGTGGGAATGGATACCGGCGCAATGCTACAAATCGCCACTACACCCATTGGATTACTAGATAATGCCCAAGATTTAGCCGAAAGACTAGCGGCGATTGGTGGAGATTTATTGGTGGAAACTCTGTTGAAGTTGGAACGTCAAGAAATTCAACCAATTCCCCAAGATAATTTAGCTGCTACTTATGCGCCTCTGATTCAAAAACCAGACTATGGTTTGGATTGGTCAAAAAGTGCGATGCAACTACACAATCAAATTAGAGGCTTTTACCCTAACTGCACGGCTACCTTTCGTAACAATTTGTTTAAAATCACCGCTTCTGTTCCCCTTGGTTCAATAGGCGATGTCTGGCGACAAGCCGCTCCGCGTCTACGCAATCTACCACCAGAACTACAAGAATTGCTGCATAAATTGCCTGATTTGTCAAACGCATCAGAAAAACCGGGAGTTGTAGTTAGCATTATCAAAGGAATTGGTGCGATCGTCCAAACTGGGGAAGGATTTTTGCTGTTGCGAGAAGTTCAGCTAGCCGGTAAACGACCCCAGTCGGGATGGGATTTTGTTAATGGTACCCGCTTAACTGTGGGAGAAGTTTTTGGTGCGGGAAGTTGAGGGGTTGCCAATTTTGAATTTTGGATTTTGGATTGAAGGAAAAAGCATTCGACTGACTTGTACTGAGCTTGCTTGCCCTTCCTCTTGCCGTTCGCGTAGCGTCTCTTAGAGAAGGGCACACCGAAATCCAAAATCTAAAATCCAAAATTAAATCGCTTCTAACTTTTCATAAAAGCGGCAAGATTCGCAAGGACCATCTGGGTTGACTGCACAGCGAATGAGTTCTGAATGAGCATTGTAGCAGCAGGTGGCATCACCGATTACCCAACGTCCTGCTACCAAACTTTTCTCAGATGGTCGTTTAGCAGATTGGACATAAATGGCAATATTATGCAGGCGGTAGCGCCCAGCTTGAAGTTGGTATCGATGGCGGCGTTCTAAAACCGCGTAGGTTTTACCTTGAAAATCGAGATAGTTTCCGGGTTGGGGTGTCCAATCAAGTTGCACCCTACCGAGGGACTCACGCGGGTGCGTCAGAATCACCTCGGTTGGTAAAGAGTCTGGCTCCATAAGCTGATGTGATTTGATTTACATTATAAGGATAGTATCGCGATCGCTTTCTTTAGCTTACCGAATTTAGATTACAATTGATGACTAACTAGATTTGCGAGAAATATACATACATTACAGTAGTACAGCTTGACTGGCAATATTGACCGTGTTCTAAGTCGTAGTGCGATTTTAGATGATGTATTGCTTGAGTTACTTGATAGCCATGAACAACATCAACGTAATTTTGAAGAACACCAGCGCACCACTAACGCCGCCCTACAAAGCCTAGAGTCGATATTGGTACAGTTAGTCAGAATTGACACTCCCCTGGCTAAAGCCGAGGTGATTCTAATTTCATCCTAGTTACTTGCTCTACCAGGGTTTCCCCAAGTAGCGTAGAGGTTACTAGTCCATTAGCGTTACTTTGGGACTGCCCGTCCCTAGCTCTTGCAAGATTCAGAATATTCACCGCAGCGTTAACGTCTCTATGCAACTCGCATCCGCAAATACATTTATGGGTGCGAGTTGACAGAGACTTTTTGACAATTACACCGCAACTACTACACTTTTGGCTGGTGTAATGAGGTGATACGGCTACGGTTTTCTTGTCAAACTTAACCGAGAAATATTCTAACCACTGCCTGAACAAATACCAACTAGTATCACTAATTGATTTTGCTAAACAAGCATCGCATGTGCTGAGAAAAGAATTTCCAGAGCTAATGAAGCTACCAACTCTCTGGACACCTAGCTATTTTGTCAGCACCGCTCTTAATCTTTGCACAGAAACAGTGAAGCGATATATTGAGCAACAAAAAGCTTGAAGGCAGGGTAAACCCTGCTGTTAGCCTTCATCCCCGGTCTCAAGCACAGAATATGGTGCTACGCACCTGTCCGGGGTTTTCGGCATCCGCCTTATAACCAATCCTAAAAGTATCGGAAGCTATTTATAATGTTGTCAATATTTAGAGGGCTGGTTACGGCAACCAAAAGTCAGGTAGGATAGATTTACTCAAGTCACGCAAAGTTTGGTTGAGCGATCGCGCCACTTGGATATGCGCTTCATCCTCTTCTACAGCTAAAATCTCAGATGGCTGACCTTCTCCCAAATAAGACACCACCAAATTGGCCGCCTCCAAACCAGTAACATAAGCCTTTTCCTGCGACCAGGAACCATGACGGTTCACAATCCAATCTCCACTCATAAACACATTCTCAAAACTTGTCTTCGCGGGCAACATATAACGATAGCTACCAGGTGCAAAGTGAGTCACCGCTTGAGGTAGCCGAATTACACTACTATCAATTATCTTTGCCTCTCGAAACGCTGGTACACAAGTTACTAAATAACCCTGAACTATTGCTAATATCTCCTCATCACTCAAACCTAGAAACTGATTCGCGTGATAAAAATCAGCTTCAATCACCGTTCCCAGTTCATTCCGATATTCATCATGTAGAGCATTCAAATCAAAAAACGTCCAACCTGTACTTGCGTCGAATCCAAAACAAGCATTAGAAGGACGAGGAATATCAATTTTGCGGTCAAACCATAGTCGCGTTGCTAAAACATCTATTGCCCCTAAATTGCTCAAATTACGGAATTCTTCACGGCTTTGTAAACTAGGGCTAGTTGAGACAATTTTCTTCATCCCCGTGACTCCAACTGCGAAAATCACGGCATCTGCATCAAAAACTTCATCACCACAAACCACACCCTTAACTTGATTACTATCAACAATTAAATCTGTAACTCGACGCTTGGGTAACACTCGCGCACCAGCCTTTTCGATACGTTCCACCCAAGGACGAAATATCTTTTCTCCGACAGTTCCCCGACACCAAACCACATCAAAATCGGCTTGATGAGCCAGAATGAAAAAGTAAAGCATCCCTAAAGTTGCGGCGGCTGAACATTGTTCACCAGGGGCAAACAAGCCCACTAATAACATCGGTTCAAAAGCCTCGCGGTAAAGTCGGAAAGAAACGTTAAAATCTTTGAACAATTCACGAGCAGTTACAAAGTCATAGCGTCGCCAAGCTGCATCAGAATTATCAAAATCAACGACAGCATAAAGTAAAGGCAGGGCGCTCAGACGGTCAATTAGTGGCAGCCGTTTAAACTGAGTGTAGAGAAAAGTTCCTAGTGGCGAGGGAAGTCGCGGTAAGTCTTGAAAAATTGGTGATTCAACTTCCAAACCTGCTGGCGAATATTGCGAAGAACGAGTCCAAGTAGTAAAAGGATTAATTTCTAATTCATTAATTAAAGAAAAAATATTTCTGTAAGGATACCAGAAGCCATGAATGCCAGCTTCAACAGATTTTCCGGCTGCTGTTTGCCAACCTGCCACCAATCCACCAGGATAGGGGCCTGCTTCGAGAAGTGTCACATCATAACCTTGTTTTGCCAAATGGTAGGTTGCTCCTAAACCAGCCCAACCAGCACCTACAACTACCACCCGTTTTTGTTGTAACCCTTCTACCATCACAGCCTCCGATTGTTGCAGTCCATCAACTAATGTATACGTGCTTGTATTCTAATCAGGCGACGGGTTGTTATTATAGCGGTTTTCACTTGGATGTAATAGGCACTTTACTAGTACATTCCATCGAATTTAAAATAGTTATAGACTTTAAAAATAGGCTTAGGGAATGGAGTTAAGTAAAAATCCCTTGCGGTTAATGCTGAGTTGAGAGTATAACAGAAAACAGACTTAACTATTCATGAGGAATAATCATAATGAGTCAATTAGCAGATGTAAAATTTAGTCTGAATGACTTTGAATTACGAGATGGCATTTATTTTCCTAGCGACTATGAACAATTAAACAATACTCAACATAAAAAAACATGGGACGCAATTGGTAAAACATATTATGGTTCCCAGAAAATTGAAAAAATTACAGATGCCTCGCCCATTAAACAAGATTACACTCTGCTAACTGGTACGCCTGGAGGTACTTGGAACAAATTTCCGTTGAATAAATCTGTCGGTTCTATTCTGGAAATTGGTTCTGGTTATGGTCGCGCACCTTTACATCTCTCGAAAGCGAAAAATCTGAGATGCGAGAAATATTATGGCATCGATATTTCTGAACCTTTATTGCGGCGGTTAATCAAGGTTAAACAAGAATACAATTTTTTCCCAGAAGCAGAATTTAACTTGATTTGCACTTCTGCTGAAATATTGCCTTTAGAAGATAATTCTATAGATTTGGTAATTTCTAACTGCGTCTTTATGCATATCCCAGATGCACAATTAAGAAAATTATTGGCTGATATCTCTCGTGTGCTAAAACCTGGTGGAATTTTTGTTTTTAATCATTCCTTTCACAACAAGTCTTGTCCTTCTCACATTATCCATAATTTTATCAGAAGGCTGAATCCATTTGTGAGAAATCCAGTTTATCTCAAGCAATATTCAGCCGCAGAAATAGAAGAAATGTTAGCTACTGCTGGGATGAAAGCGAAGTGTCCACAATACATTGTTGAGGCAACAGCAGAATATGCAATTTTGCCGGAAACCATCAAAGGAATTCCAGTACCTTTTGCTAATGCTATCAACAGAAGTCTTAAGCCATCAGGTAATTTAAAAGAAACTCTGGCTTATGGTTTTAGTGCTTATAGCGCTCAACTGGACTAATTAAGAAACTCTCCGATTATCACAATGAACTGAATACAAATAATCTACAAAAGCACAACATTGTTGTGCTTTTACTTTTACGATAAATGCCTTTTAACTCAATACGCTTGGGTTAAGGGCGACTGGCAACAATTTTGGGTTTTCGAGACGCGATAAATCGCCGTCTCTACATGAGGTTTTTGTTGCTCTATAGGATTACTATTTGATTTTTGAGCAAAATTAGGTACTGTAGTGGTGTGTCAAGGTTAAAATGTTGCAAAAAAATTGTAGGTTGGGTGAAGGCTTTGCGTAACCCAACATCCTTATATCTGTTGGGTTGCGCTCCGCTCCACCCAACCTATGTCTCATGCACAATTTTTTTGCTTGCCACGCAACTACATATACTTAGATTTTTTCAGGAATCAAATCGGATTCCTATATCTGAACTGTATTGAGTTATAATTCCCGAATCTATGCAGCAAGCCCAAAAATACCTCCCCTTTGCGATCTTAATCATAAGTCTTGAACTGGCCATGATATAACTTCTACTTGTAGGAGGTTTAAGGTTGCCCAATGAAGATTAAATTTGCCAAAACTTGGACTTTTGTTAACTCGCGCACGAGACGTTGAGCTTGATGTTTATAAAGTGGTATCGGCAACACTCCAGGCAAATTATTCATCCATTGCCTAGCGTTAGTGGAACTACATCCGGTAATCAAAACTATCTCTTCAGCACCATATATAATAGCATTTGTAGTCAGAGCTTTTTCAATCTGCACTTGCCAAAGACGAGGCAGCATTTCACCCCATTCAATTCGCTGCAAACTACTGCTTGTAGCTAAAACAATCAAGCGATCGCCAGCATCAAGCTTAACATCATACCAGGGCATTAAAGAGTAATTGTCTCGCTGATATTTCTGGTAGAGAATTGGTACAACACTGTAGCCAGAAGCTATTTCAGATAAAAGCAATCCATTTAGAGTATCGCCATCTTCAATTTTGTATTCCGTCACCATAACTATTTGCTCATTCAAGTGAAACAAGCTCAGAACATTTTCTCCAAAAGCCGCACAAGCAAAGACTTCTGCCGACAAAGCCGCGCCACATATAACTTGAGCATAGGGAAACAGAGGGGCGATATTATCACTAAATTGGCGGTCTTGAGAGCGGATAATCAAGGTAGTGGCGGGGTTCATTGCATGAGCCATCAAACCAATTTCCAGATTTTCCATATTATCGTCCCCAACTAAAATGATGCTTTTAGCATGGGAGAGATTCGCCTTAGTGAGTGCTTCGGTAGCATTACCAACGATAAGGGGCATATCGGGTAAAGTTTCTTGGTCAATAGTGGTAGGATGAATTCCTACTAACGGCTGGTTGAGTTCTTGCAAAAGAGCAGCTACTTTCTGCCCTAAGCGATTTAAGCCAACAATTACTAGATGGTTGCGTTGTGGTATGGGAGGACGGGAATTGAAAAAATGGAATCTTGAAGTGACCAGAGCATCAGTCAGCAGCGCATATAATACTCCCACGAAAGCTTGACCTGTCAACGTCATTCCCAGGCTAAAAAACCGCAACCACCAAGGCATATCGTCTGAGGGTTTTGGTTGCGATGCAAACTCAACACTGCCAAATAAATCTCCGTATCCTCCCAAGAGCAAAACTGCTGCCGCATAGAAAGCTTCTTGAATGGTAATGTCAGGATAATATAAGCGATAAAGAACTACTCCAACAAGCCATAGGATGAGTACAGTCATCGCATAGATTGTCGCAATTCGCCGGATTTGATTTTGGCTTTGGTAGTAAGATTGCCAAAATTGGGCTATTTTATCCTTGAGATTTTTTGTTGTGATGTTTTGAAGAAACTGTTGCCACTGCCACTTTTGGCTATGAGATTGCCGATGTTGCTCAGAGAAAGCTAAATCGTATGCCACATCAATATAAACTAGCGTGTCTCCTACCTGTACTTCTGCCTCTGGGTTCCAGCCAAACAATTCTTTGAGTGGGTTAGACGAAACAGGTCTATGACTCAAGATGCGGCGAGTTGTAAGATTGAGTCTATGTACTGGCTTGCCATTACACCAGCCATCCTTTGCTTGTACCTGATGCTTTATCACTTGCAACAGTTGCCCTTCTAAGGTGAAATATCCAATAGCTTCAGAGCCAAGGGCTGTTAGAGCGAAGGCATGAGCTGAAAGATGAGTGGGTTCAAAGGCAACAAAATTGCCGAGATTTTCCCACAGTAGTTTATTGAAATTTTGTTTGTCTGAACGTACAATCAAGCGGACGTGCGGATTAAGACGCCGTGCTGCAAAGGCAGCTTCTATATTTATCCGCTCATTTCTGGTTACTAAAAGTATTGAACGACACTGCCTTATACCTGCCTGCTCTAAAACACTTGGCTGGCGACAGTCTCCGATGATTAACTTTTCTAGTAAGTTAGGTACTTCTGGAACTTCCCAATGTTCGGGCTGCACATCCTCAATGGCGCTGACTTTAACATCGTATTCCTTGAGGATTGCAACGCAATGTTGCCCTAAACTTTTGAGTCCGCACACTAAGAAAAGGTCTTGGGGTTTTTTTTGATTGCTGGTAGGAGGAGGATGCACTTTCTGTTGACGGTAGCATTCAATACTGCTAACAGGATGTGTTTGCGAGGATTTTTACACTTTGGTAATTCCCAATAATTTTACCAGTTGGTTTCAAGATGAGTATCAAATGATAATAAACTGTATCTAATTCTGATATTTTATACCCAACTGAACGCGAATTTTGTTTAAAGTTTGGATAGTTTTTGGGATTTCCTTAGACATCTCCAGAAATTAAAGATGCGTTACCCAGAATCCTTGTAGAGACGTAGCAGTGCTACGTCTCTACATTCTTTTTCGGAGATGTCTCTTGATTGTGATGTAATTTACCAACTTTTTCTAACATATTAAAGCTAAAGTTGGTAAATTATGAATTAGTTGAGCTAATTCTTCCCCAGACAACTATGCCATTGGATTTATCGCCTCTTTGGATATCACTCAAAACTTCATTACTTGCCACATTTATCACCTTCTTTTTGGGTATCGCTGCTGCCTACTGGATGCTGGGATATCGTGGCAAAGGGAAATCGTTGATTGAGGGTATCTTTATTGCGCCCCTGATTTTACCGCCCACAGTTGTCGGGTTCTTGTTGCTGCTATTTTTTGGCAAAAATGGCCCTGTAGGAAAATTCATGGGGACTTTTGACTTCACCATCGTCTTTACTTGGTATGGTGCAGCGATCGCAGCCACCGTAGTTTCTTTCCCTTTAATGTATAAAACTGCACTGGGAGCCTTTGAACAAATAGATGGTAATCTGCTGCGAGTCGCTAGAACCCTTGGTGCAACTGAAACTACAATCTTTTGGCGGATCAGTTTACCCCTAGCACTACCGGGCATTGTCGCCGCCACAATGTTAGCTTTTGCCCGTGCTTTGGGAGAATTTGGCGCAACGTTGATGCTGGCTGGTAACATTCCAGGAGTTACGCAGACAATCCCAATGGCGATTTATTTTGCTGTGGAAGCGGGAGCAATGAATGAGGCTTGGTTTTGGGCGATCGTAATTATGGTGATTTCTCTCTCTGGAATTATTGCAGTTAACTTCTGGCAAGAATTGAGGGAAAAGAGGAGGGGAGGAGGAAGTGGGGAGCAGGGAGCGGGGAGTGCAGGGAGCAGGGAGCGGGGAGCAGGGGGAGAAATTCTTTATACTCCGCAATCTAGCTTTGAATCTGGTGGATTGTTTGTCAACATTGAAAAAATCCTTCCTAGCTTTGATTTAAAAGTTGCTTTCAATACTGATGAGCAACCCTTGGGATTGTTAGGAGGTTCTGGAGCAGGTAAGAGCATGATTTTGCGTTGCCTGGCGGGGATAGAAACACCCACAATCGGGCGGATAGTTTTAAATGACAGAGTTCTGTTTGACTCAGAACAAGGAATTAATTTACCCAGCCGTGATCGCCGCATTGGTTTTTTAGTGCAGAATTATGCCCTCTTTCCGCACATGAGTGTGGCGCAAAATATCGCTTTTGGCTTGCCCAAAAAACTATCGGCTGGGAGTATTCGGGTGCAGGTAGAGGAGCAACTAATCGCGATGCAGTTACAGGGATTAGGCGATCGCTATCCGCACCAACTCTCTGGGGGACAACAACAACGGGTAGCCTTAGCAAGAGCATTGGCAAGTCAACCGGAAGCATTACTTTTAGATGAGCCATTTTCCGCACTTGACACCCATCTACGTAGTCAATTAGAGGAGCAAATGACAGAAACTCTAGCTGACTACCAAGGTGTGACTCTATTTGTCACCCATAATATGGAAGAAGCTTATCGAATTTGCCCAAATCTGTTGGTATTGGAGCATGGTAGAGCCGTTCATTATGGTAGCAAATATGATATTTTCGAGCATCCTGCTACTGTGAGTGTTGCTCAACTCACTGGATGCAAAAACTTCTCCCGTGCTGTTCTCCAGTCATCGCAACAGGTGGAGGCAATTGATTGGGGTTGTACTCTGCAAGTAATTGAACCAATCAAGAGCGAATTATCCCACGTGGGTATTCGTGCCCATCAGTTCATTTTTACCAACGACTCATCACAGGAAAATACTTTTCCCTGCTGGGTAGTACGAACAAGTGAAACGCCCCATCGAATGACGTTGTTTCTCAAATTATATTCGGCTGGCAAAAATTCTCAAGATTATCATCTGCAAGCTGAAGTCTTCAAAGAAAAATGGGCGACGATGAAAGACCAGCCTTTTCCTTGGTATGTGCGTTTAGATCCTCTGCGCTTGATTTTGATGGCATAAACGCAGAGATGTATCGATAGGGGTTGATCGCACTCAAGCAAGAGTATATAGTCCAATACAGTTCAGATAGAGCAACAAAACCCTGATGTAGAGAGGCGATTTATCGCGTCTTCAAAGACCAATTAACCCTTAACCCAAGCATATTGGTATATAGTCCAATACGCTTGGGTTAAGGCTAAAACTCTTTGTCAAATTCAATTTTTTTAACGTAGACGCGGAGCGGCTTGCCGCAGGCTACCACCTTCTCTGCGAGAGGCTTTGCCAACGCGCAGCGTCTCGTAAGAGTTGGACGCAAAGGACGCAAAGAGAAGAAAGAAATGCTTAACTGAACTGTATTGGTATATAGTCAGGATTAAAGGAAGCCTTAGAGGTTGTTTGAAAAGTCTAATTTATTACTAGCCCTAGCGATTAGAAATCGCGGCTACACGAGACTTTACCCACCTCCGTGGGTTAAAAACTCTTGATCTTTCATGCTTTCCACGGAGGTAGACTTGGTTTGTGTAGTAGCGATTTCTAATCGCCCAAAACTTTTCAAACATCCTCTTAGAATTATCGGCAACAAAATAGTGAAAATTAAGAAAAGTTTGTGGTATCGTGCATTGTAAGCAATTTACCACAAACATTTTTAATGAATTCAATCCAAGCGTTGTGCCAGTCCAAGATTTTTCTGGTGATAGCTACGCACATCAGACATATCTTGCATTTGCAAGTCAGCCCGTTAGGTTATTCGCCTTGATTATAGATGTATTGCTTAAAACCTTTGTAAAAGGTCTGCTTGAGTGCTGAACTTATCCGTTTTTCAGGACACTTTTACTCTATTAGTTAAATTCAAGTATGTCGATGAGGATAACTTAAATAAAAGTTAAGGTTAATTCTTTAATAGGTTGAAAAAATTGGTTTAGGGACTTCCAAATAAAAAAATAATCAATCGTTTTGGGGAGACTTGGGAGAGATATTGCTACCTTGTCCCCCTGCTCCTTACTTCAAGCGCCCAGACCCCAAAGAGTCTGAGCGCTTGAATATTAGGTTGCAGAGAAACTTCTGCTAGATCGTCGTGGAATTATGCGGGCATCATCTGCATACTTTTGCAAGACTCTGCACACTTACGGCAAGCGGCAGCACATTCCATCATTTTCGCGTCATCGCTCATCATCTCACAGACCATTGCAGTGCGATCGCACATTTGGGCACAAAGCATACAAGTGCGTTCCATGAAATCAGAACCGCTCATCATCATATTCATACACATCATGCACATTTCAGAGCAATCGCGCATCATGCTCATCATGCTCATCATGCTCTTGTCCATGTGCTGACCACCTTTGCTCATACAATGAGTCATGGTTTCCATACACATTTTATGACAGTCCATACAAACATCCATGCAAGCCTGCATTTCTGGAGTCATGGTTTCAGTCATCATCATCATCATCATCGGAAATACCTCCTGATTTTTTGATGTATAGATAGTGTCCTTTCAGGGACTACTCATCACATTAGTCCTATCCTTTTAAAGAGTCAATGGGGCTTTTAATCCAGAATTTTTAAGCCTACTATCCCGATATAATTACCGGAAATTTCAACTAATTCTACACTAGCTTGGTGTTGTTTTTCTGGAGACTACTATACATTAAGCCTTGGAAACCCCCGTTGCGAAGTGGGGTTTTATTTGGCAAGTCAACTTTACATTGGGTATCGAAAGTTAGAGTCAAATCTAACTCGAAAATGATGTTATTTTTTTTAACAAATGAATGCTTAAATAAAGCATTTATTAACTTATATTAGCCATGCTTTATTAACTTATGTTAATTTGAAGATATATGTCCTGAAAAATCGTAATTAACCTAAAAAAAGATTACTTTAAAAAAAGCCATTTTCACAACTCATATAAGAGAGGAGAAGAAATATATTATAATATTGGCTGTAGATTTGATTGCAATTTTAGTAAGCGGTCGCTCGCTGTTTGTAATGTCTCAGGTCTTTTGCTGAAGCAAAATCTGATTAACGAATGTCCTTTTTCTGGTTGACTGAAAAAGCTGGAACCAGGAACTACAGCAACACCAATATTTTTAATCAGATGGTAAGTGAATTCAACATCTGTTTTATAGCCAAATTTGGAAATATCCGCAAGAACATAATAGGCTCCTTTGGGAACGAAATAGGGAATTCCAACTCGATCTAGAATTTGTAAAATACTGTCTCGCTTCTGGTGATAAAGTTTGGCCAGTTCTTCATAATAGGATGGTGGCAGTTGCATAGCAGCAACACCGGCTCGTTGCAATGGTGCAGGTGCGCCAACGGTGAGAAAATCATGAACTTTGCGAATCGCCCCTGTCAATTCGGGGTTTGCCAAAATGTAGCCGACTCGCCATCCAGTCACACTATAAGTTTTAGATAAACCGTTAATAGTAACGGTGCGTTCTTCCATACCGGGAAGGGTCGCGAGGGCAATATGTTGAGTGCCGTCATAGAGAATATGTTCGTAGATTTCATCCGTGAACGCTAAGACATCCCACTTTTGACAAAGTTCAGCAATTAGGGTGAGTTCTTCACGAGTGAAGACTTTACCTGTGGGATTGTGGGGTGTGTTGATAATAATCGCTTTAGTATTGGCATTGAAAGCTTGACGCAACTCTGCTTCATCAAATGTCCAATGAGGGGGATGGAGTGTCACGTAACGGGGTATAGCACCAGCTAAAATCGCATCAGGGCCGTAGTTTTCGTAATATGGCTCAAATACAATTACTTCGTCACCGGGATCAACTGTTGCTAGCATCACAGATGCCATTGCTTCTGTGGAACCACAGGTAACGGTGATTTGGGTTTCAGGATTAATATCTAAGCCGAGATACCAACAAACTTTGTTGGCGATCGCATGACGAAATGGGCGATCGCCCCAAGTAATGGCATACTGGTTCACATCCGCCTCTATTGCCTGATATGCTGCCTGTTTCAACTCCAAGGGACAAGAAAAATCAGGGAACCCCTGCGCCAGATTTACTGCATCGTGTTGCAATGCAACCCTGGTCATTTCTCGAATCACCGACTCTGTAAACTGTTCTGCCTTCGCTGATATTTTTTGGCGCTTAATTTCACTCACCCCTATACCTCCCTTGATCTCTGTTGCGATTATGCGGGAATTTCTATAAACCAGATAAAAATCATAAGATCGATAGATTTATCGTAGTATACTCAAAATCCAGATCCAGAGGGAAGGAGTAGGGAGATGAGGGAGATGAGGGAGATGAGGGAGATGAGGGAGATGAGGGAGATGAGGGAGATGAGGGAGTAGGGGAAGCAAACAGGGGAGAAGAACCAATGCCCAATGCCCAATGCCCAATGCCCAATTCCCTTATTATCTATATACTAAATTATTGAGATTAATAGTCAATTATCGAAGTACTGATCCAGAATCATCATGAAATCTTTGCACCGTCCCGATCTGTATAGCTGGTCTAATTTCAATCCGGCAAGAAATATTGATTTCAATGGGATTGCCTGGATTCGGCCAGATGGTAACATCTTGATTGACCCAGTAGCCCTATCAAACCATGATTGGAATCATCTGAAATCCCTCGGCGGTGTGGTTTGGATTGTGCTGACGAATTCCGAGCATATCAGGGCAAGTAAAGAAATAGCCGATCAAACTTATGCTAAGATAGCTGGCCCTCTAGCAGAAAAAGATACTTTTCCCCTACCTTGCGATCGCTGGCTATCTGATGGTGAAGAATTTGTCCCAGGACTAGAAGTGATTGAACTCCAAGGTTCTAAAACTCCTGGTGAATTGGCTCTATTACTAGAGGAGACAACTTTAATTACAGGGGATTTAGTCCGGGCACGAAAAGCCGGGAGCTTAACGATTTTACCAGATGACAAGCTGCTGAATCGAGAAGAGGCTGTTGCTTCTGTTCGCAGGTTGGCTCAACTGAGTCGGGTAGAAGCAGTACTGGTGGGCGATGGTTGGCCAGTATTTCGCGATGGACGCGATCGCTTGCAGGATCTTGTAGCGACATTGTAAATAATTAGGGTAGCACAGTTAACTGTGCTACCCTAAAGGCGATTGTGCTTCAAATAGATCAAAAAGGTTGTCAAAAGAAAATCAAACAACACAGTATCATGGTAGTCAGTAGCATTTAGATCTGATACTTTCTTTTTTGTTTTAAGAGAATATCAGATAAGCCACCTCCTGATTCCCTGATGGCAGAATGTTGAAGCTTTCACTGATTAACCTAGTTGGAGAACACTGATGTCGAAAGAAAGAAAAAGTAACAAAGAAGTTAAAAAACCTAAAAAAGATCCCAAAGACAAAAAGCAGAAACAAGAACCAAGCAAATAGGATGATTTAGGTTAGTAAGTCCGATATCTAGGACAGTCTACGCCTAAGCAACTTATCAAGCAGGAACAAACTTCAGCGAAACTCCGTTCATGCAGTAGCGCTTACCAGTCGGTGCAGGACCATCATCAAAAACATGACCTAGATGACCACCACAGCGACTACAATGTACTTCAGTTCTGGTCATAAACAACGACCTATCTACAGTTACAGCGATCGCACCTTCAATCGGATTGAAAAAGCTAGGCCAGCCAGTACCACTGTTAAATTTGGTATCAGATGTAAACAGTGGTAGTTCACACGCGGCGCAATAATAAGTGCCTTTGTCGTATTCCTTATCCAGTGGGCTGGTGTAAGGGCGTTCAGTTCCATGTTTACGCAATACATTAAACTGTTCTGGCGTTAAAATGGTGCGCCATTCTGATTCTGGTTTAGTAACTTCAAATCCACTCTGAGAAGTTGTCATCGCTTGTGACCCCCAATTGATATACCTTGATAAAAATGCTGTGCCGACTATGACTGCACCAGCCTGTAAAAAATACCGTTTGTCCATATATCTATTATTTTCTATTTTCCGGTTCACTGGACAATCAACTCCAGTACGGAATTCCCTACATGAATAACTATAATCAGCGATCGCTCTGAATTAGCCCTGATAAAATGATTAAAATTAGCTAAGAAACAACAAATAATTTTTCAAAGAAATACTAGTAGCGTATCAAGGCTAAAATGTTGCAAAAAAATTGTCGGTTGGGTGGAGGCTTTGCCAAAGCCTCCACCCAACCTACGTCTAATGCACTATTTTTTTGCTTGCCATGCCACTAGGCCCAAATCCGATCAATTGAGTATAACGATAGTCAATCGTCATCCTCATCAGAGGTGGTTGCTAGATCCTGAGTACTCCCATGTTTACCCTGACCAGTCATAAATACAAATGCGCGATTGAGGCGTTTTACCCCACTTAGGGTAATCAGAGTCAGTAAGCCTCCCAATAATCCCATTTGCCACAAACCACAACCAATTGCAGCCCCCAACCCGGCCGCAGTCCAGACACAGGCGGCTGTAGTTAAGCCTTTTACTTTTGGCGTCGCAGATTTTCTCGGAGACTCTTGTAAAATCAATCCGGCTCCAAGAAATCCGATCCCAGTAGCAACACCTTGAATTGTACGACTCAGTGCATTGGTAGCAGCATAGGGACTCTCGCCCTCAACCTGCAAAGGAATCATCACAAATAGTGCTGCTCCCATACTCACGAGCATAAATGTTCTCATTCCTGCCGGTCTACCCCCTTGCTGACGGTTAAATCCAATCAAGCAACCAACCAGGAGCGCCAAAGACAATCTAAACGCTATATGTGGCCAATCATTGGCAGCAATAAACATCGGCCCCATTGCCTTATTTCTCCTAGAGACAGAACGGAATTTTACGCCTATTGCCTGTGGGCTGGATGGCTACCCACGTTCATGGCTGAAAACCTAACCACAGCAAATTAATAAGCTTGACGTACATTAAGGTAAATTTAACAGAAGGTTATGGATAAGTAAACTAATATACACAAACCTGCAATTGGTGTATTCTTCCTAGAGACAGAAGGACTGGGGACTGGGGACTGGGGATTGGGGACTGGGGACTGGGGACTGGGGACTGGGGATTATTGAATAAATACTCTCCCTTGTCTCTTGTCCATGCCCAATGCCCAATGCCCAATGCCCAATGCCCAATGCCCAATGCCCAATTTTTCGATCGCTAGCTTATTGAACACCGCCTCATATACATTGGTCTGATAGGAATACCGGAGTTTTTGAAAACTTCTTGCTTGCTTAAGTAGAATTATGTGATACTCTAAAGCTAGAAATAAAGCACGGTATTTCTATAGGTTTACCGTAGTTTATAAGGACAGGATTCATGCAGCTACTATGGTTCATCCCAACCCACGGCGACGGACGTTACCTTGGAACGGCTACAGGTGGGCGGGCAGTAAGCTTTCCCTATCTGCGGCAGATAGCCCAAGCGGTGGATGACCTTGGTTATACAGGGGCATTGCTGCCCACTGGTCGTTCTTGCGAAGATGCTTGGATTATTGCGTCAACGTTGGTATCACTGACGCGACGGATGCGTTTTTTGGTGGCGATTCGTCCTGGCTTGGTATCGCCTGGAGTGGCAGCGCGGATGGCGGCGACTTTCGATCGCGTTTCTGAAGGACGCTTGCTGATAAATGTCGTGACAGGAGGCGATCCCGTGGAATTAGCGGGAGATGGCTTGCATTTGGATCACGATCAGCGCTATGAATTAACAGATGAATTTTTGACAGTATGGCGAGCGATCGCTAGTGGTGAACAAGCTAATTTCCAAGGCGACTATTTCAACATTCAGGATGGGAAACTACTGTTTCCATCTGTTCAGAAGCCGCATCCGCCCTTGTGGTTTGGCGGTTCCTCTCCTGTTGCTCAAAAAATTGCTGCTAAACATGTAGATGTTTATCTAACTTGGGGCGAACCACCAGCGCAAGTAGCCGAGAAGGTTGCATCAGTTCGCAGACTTGCAGAAGCAGAAGGCCGGACTTTGCGGTTTGGGATTCGCCTACATGTGATTGTGCGCGAAACCACGAGTGAAGCTTGGGATGCGGCAAATGAATTGATTAAGTATGTAGATGACGAAGCGATCGCTAAAGCTCAAAAAGCTTATGCTCGGATGGATTCAGTTGGACAACAGCGGATGACTCAACTCCACCACGGTAATCGTGAGGCATTAGAAATCAGTCCGAACCTATGGGCGGGAGTCGGTTTAGTACGGGGTGGTGCGGGAACAGCCTTAGTCGGCGATCCCCAAACTGTAGCAGCCAGAATATTGGAATATGCTGCTTTGGGTGTTGAGTCCTTTATCTTCTCTGGCTATCCCCATCTAGAGGAAGCTTATCGAGTTGCAGAACTGCTATTTCCTCACCTGCCATTAGAGAATCTGCCGACAGTGGAGAAGCAACATGTCTTAAGTCCATTTGGTGAGATTGTGGCGAATGAAGATTTCCCTAAGCAAAAGCCTCAAGAAAGAGCAACGTCCATATCCTAGTAATTAAGAACTAGGAGATTACCAACCATGCTGCACCAACAAATTGACCAAAAAATTTCAGAAAAAGAAGCTTGGGCATTGCGTCGTCAGTTGGGAATACCTAACAACAAACGCTTGTGGGTGCTAGCGTGCATGGATGAACGTTTACCTGTAGAGAAAGCATTAGGAATTGGTGAAGGAGATGCTCATATTTTCCGTAATGCTGGAGGCTTAGTGACAGATGATGCGATTCGGTCAGCGATGTTAACTACACAGTTTTTTGGCACCAAAGAAATCATCGTCATTAATCATACCGAATGTGGCATGATGACAGCATCAGGAGACTTTCTCAGTGAGGTATTGCGAAATCAAGGTATTGACGTGGATCAAGTTACTATCGATCCTGCTTTGCCAGAATTGAAGCTACCAAAAGGTGTTTTTTCCAAATGGATCAAAACTATATAGGTTATGTTGCTATCGGATATCTAAGCCGGGAAACTACCAAAAGGTGTTTTTTCCAAATGGATCAAAACGTTTACCGATGTAGATGAAATCTGTACACAGCAGGTGGAATTACTGCGTAATTCTCCTTTAATTCCCCAGGATGTAGTTATTCATGGCTACATTTGGGAAGTTGAGAGTATGAGGAAAGCGCCGTCCCTACAAACGTCTGAGTGAGAAAGTCAACACAGCATCAGCTATGCAGACCAAAACCACAAAACATACTCAACCCGTTTTAGAAATTGGGAGTTTAATTGAATGACTAATATTCTCGCGATCGCTGGTAGTCCTACCCATCCATCTAGAACTTACGGTCTTGTCGAATACACTGCCAAGCTTTTACAACAAGAAGGCCTGCATGTAGACATTATTTCAGTTCGAGATTTGCCTGCTGAAGATTTAGTTTTTGGACGTTACGACAGCCCAGCTTTAGAACAGCCAAAAGCTTTATTAGCAAAGGCAGATGGTGTGATTATTGCCACCCCTATTTACAAAGCTGCTTATACAGGAGTGCTAAAAACATTTCTAGATTTGCTGCCACAAAAATCATTAACAGGTAAACCCGTGTTACCAATTGCTTTGGGTGGAACGATCGCTCATTTATTGGCAATTGAATACGCCCTAAAACCTGTATTATCTGAATTAGGAGCGCGGCATATCCTAGCTACAGTTTATGCGGTAGACAAACAAATTCAACGACAAGCTGATAATAGTGTCTTGTTAGATGAGGAAATTGAGCAAAGACTCAAAGACGTTCTCAAGGAATTTGTGAAAGCCGCAGCTTATGATGCCGCAGCGCCTCAAGAATTGGTTCATGCCAATTAAATAATCAAGTTTATACCTCCGTTTGCTTGTAGCAGAGGGGTAATTTTTACCCATCTGTTACTTTTTTTTAAAAGTTAATCAGAGGAACATAAATTTATTCTCAGAAATTGCACTTTTATCGTAACTGCCTAGCTAGTAGTAATAGAGGAAAGGAAAACAGAGACATTACCTTCTAAAGCATCAGTAATAACTTCGAGGAGATTAAGACCA
>NZ_JBALDZ010000138.1:0-7724 GCF_036917155.1 Nostoc sp.
ACGTCCAGACGTTTATATGTGTTTGGTCTGACTTAAATTACAGCGTGGCGGGGCTGTGTTCCGCCCGTTCTTTATGCCAGTTGCGTAAGTCCTGGCTTAGACAAAATACGAGAACACTTACCAGATTTAGTCATTACAGATTTAGCAATGCCCGTGATGGATGGTTTTGCCATGCTGAAACAGTTACGCAATACCGAAGACTTGAAACACCTAAAAGTGCTGGTATCATCAGCTTCGGTAGCGCAAATAGACCAGCAGATGAGTATAGAAGCAGGGGGTGATGATTTTCTGGCTAAACCGATTAATGCTCAGGATTTATTTAAGGCCTTGGCAAATCATTTACAACTCACTTGGAACTATGAAGAAATAGTGGATCAAGGAACCTCCACTATGCCAGCGTTGGCATCTGAATCAGAACTAATTGCTCCCGATGCTGCTGACTTACAAGTGTTATTAGAATTGGCTCAAGAAGGACGCTTAAAGAAGTTGGCGATCGTGGCTGAAGAAATTGAACAAAAGGATCGGCTCTATCAACCTTTTATTCAGCAAGTTTTACAACTCGTGAAGCAATTCCAGTCGGAAAAGATCGAGGAATTAATCCAACAGTATCTGACCAAAAATCACCTTTAAGGAGAAAGTAAAGATGAGCGCAATAGTAACGGGTTTAATTCTAATTGTGGATGATATACCTAGCAATTTGGATGTCATTTCTGAGGCATTGAGCGATATGGGCTATGATGTGGCGATCGCCACTAGCGGTGAACGCGCCCTTCAACAAATTGAGAGAAAACTGCCCGATTTAATTTTGCTAGACATCATGATGCCAGGAATCGACGGTTTTGAAACCTGCCGACGGTTAAAGGCAAATCCCCGTACCTGCCGCATTCCCATCATTTTTATGACTGCCTTAGCTGATACCGATAGCAAAGTTCAGGCTCTAGATTTGGGTGCAGTTGATTATGTCACCAAACCCTTTCAAGAACAGGAGGTATTGGCACGGGTAAAAACCCATCTGCAACTCCATTGCTTAACCCAAACTTTAGAACGGCAAGTGGCAGAAAAAACTGCTGAATTGCAGTCTTCCCAGCTACAACTGATCCAAAAAGAGAAAATGTCGGCTTTAGGAAATCTAGTGGCGGGCGTTGCTCATGAAATGAATAATCCTTTGGGCTTTATTGCTGCCAGTCTCAAACAAGCTAAACCCACTGTTTCTGATATTTTTGAACACTTAAAACTTTATCAAGAAAGCCTGCCCAATAAAAGTGATGAAATCAAAGACCATGCCGAATCAATCGACCTAGATTATAGCTTAGAAGACTTGCCTAAGATGATTGATTCCATGACTATGGCGTGCGATAACCTAAAAAATATTAGCACCAGTCTCCGCACTTTCTCCCGTGCTGATAGAGATTATAAAGTACCGTTTAACATTCATGAAGGCATTGATAGCACAATTCTAATTTTGAAACATCGCCTGAAGTCTAATGAACAACGTCCTGCCATTGAAGTTGTCAAGGATTATGGTGATTTACCTCAAATTGAATGCTTCCCTGGTCAATTAAATCAGGTATTTATGAATATTATCGCCAACGCTATTGATGCGTTAGACGAATCTAATTATGGACGCAGCTTTGAGGAAATTAAAGCCAATTCTAACTCCATTAAAATTACCACATCAGTCGAAAATAATCTAGTTATAATTACCATTTTGGATAATGGTAAAGGGATAAATGAACAAGTCAAATCAAAAATATTTGACCATTTATTTACTACGAAAGCTGTTGGTAAAGGCACAGGATTAGGGTTGGCGATCGCTCGTCAAATTGTTGAAGAAACTCACGGCGGAAAATTGAGTTTTAACTCTGTTTTGGGTGAGGGTACAGAATTTATTATTGAAATTCCGGTATAGTTTAGTCCTCAGATCCCCGACAACTTGCGCGAAGTCGGGGATCTTTTTTGGGAATACTAAATCTGGAAGCCTTAAGAATTTAGCAGCATGGTTAGCACTTTTGTCAGTATTCCCGGATATCGCATCTATGATTTACTCTACAATGGTTCTAGAACACTAGTTTATCGAGGGTATCGAGAGACTGACGAATTACCAGTAGTGATTAAACTGCTGAAAAATCCTTATCCCACTTTCAGCGAACTCTTGTCGTTTCGCAATCAGTACACCATAGCTAAAAATCTCAACTCACCTCTGATTGTCCAAACTTATAGCCTGGAACCCTACCAAAATGGCTATGCGTTGGTGATGGAAGACTTTGGGGGGATTTCTCTCAAGGATTGGGGAGTGGGGAGTAGGGAGTGGGGAGTGGGGGGAAGCGTAGAATCTCTGATGGAGTTTTTAGAAATAGCGATCGCACTATGCAACACCTTAGATGTACTCTACCGGGAGCGGATTATTCACAAAGATATCAAACCCGCCAATATTCTCATTAATCCAGAAACCAAACAAGTTAAATTAATCGACTTTAGTATCGCCTCCTTACTACCACGAGAAACCCAAACGCTAATCAATCCCAATGTCTTAGAAGGGACACTGGCTTATATTTCCCCTGAACAAACTGGACGGATGAATCGGGGGATTGATTACCGAACTGATTTTTATTCTTTAGGTGTAACATTCTACGAGTTACTTACTGGAGTTTTACCATTTCAATCAAACGATCCGATGGAGTTGGTGCATTGTCATATTGCTAAACAACCTCCTTCAGTTATCAGAGATGAGATACCGCAGGTGTTGTCAGATATCGTGATGAAATTGATGGCGAAGAATGCCGAAGAGAGATATCAGAGTGCTTTGGGTTTGAAGTTTGATTTAGAAAATTGTTTACATCAACTACAGTCAACTGGTATAATTAAGGGCTTTGAAATTGGGAAACGGGATGTGTGCGATCGCTTCATCATTCCTGACAAACTCTATGGACGAGAAACCGAAGTAGAAAACCTACTCCAAGCATTTGAAAGAGTGAGCCTGGGTGCAACAGAAATGATGCTGGTAGCTGGTTTTTCGGGAATTGGTAAAACTGCGGTTGTCAACGAAGTTCATAAACCGATTGTGCAGCAACGCGGTTATTTTATCAAAGGGAAATACGACCAATTTCAGCGCAATATTCCTTTCAGTGCATTTGTGCAAGCTTTCCGGGATTTAATGGGGCAATTGCTCACAGAAAGTGATGTTCAAATCCAGCAATGGAAAAGCAATATATTAGAGGCTGTGGGGGAAAATGGACAAGTAATTATTGAAGTTATCCCCGAACTAGAAAAAATTATTGGTATCCAACCAGCAGTACCAGAATTATCAGGAACTGCTGCCCAAAATAGATTTAATTCAATATTTCAGAAATTTATTAGCGTTTTTACAACTAAAAAACATCCCTTAGTGATGTTTTTGGATGATTTACAGTGGGCTGATTCGGCTTCTTTCAAACTGGTTGAATTATTGATGGGTGAGGATAGCGGATATTTATTATTAATTGGTGCTTACCGGGATAATGAAGTGTCTCCAATACATCCTTTGATGATGACTTTGGAGGAGATGCATAAAGTGGGTGCAGTTATTAATAGTATTACATTGCAAGTTCTTAGTGAAAATACTTTAAATCGACTGGTTGCAGATACTTTAAATTGCATACACGACCTAGCGACACCTTTGACGCAGTTAATTTATCAAAAAACTCAAGGAAACCCATTTTTTAGTACACAGTTCCTCAAGGCTTTGTATGAAGATAAATTGATTGTATTCAACTCTGAACTAGGATGCTGGCAGTGCGATATTACCCTAGTTAAACAAGCTGCATTGACTGATGATGTGGTAGAATTTATGGCACAACAGTTACAAAAGCTGCCTTTTTCAACTCAAGGGATTTTAAAGTTAGCGGCATGTATTGGCAATCAATTTAATTTGATGACTTTAGCAGCTGTTTCTCAACAGTCAGAAAATGAAACTGCTGCCGCACTTTGGAAAGCTTTGCAGGAAGCTTTGGTTTTACCGCAAAGTGAAATTTATAAGTTTTATATTGCCGACGAAGAAGCAATTTATCAACAAGAAATGTCCCATGTTGTTAATTACAAATTCTCCCATGACCGCATTCAGCAAGCTGCTTATTCATTAATTCTTGACAAAGATAAACAAGCAACACATCTACAGATTGGACGTTTATTATTATCCAATACTTCCGATGTCAAACAAACAGATAAATTATTTGATATCGCCAATCAATTGAATATGGGAATTTCCCTGATCGCCGATGATATCGAGAAAAGTAAAGTTGCCAAAATCAATCTCAATGCTGCTCAGAAAGCGAGAAGGGCAACGGCATATTCAGCGGCTTTTAGTTATGCAGAAAAAGGGATGAGTTTGTTAGATGATAATAGTTGGCAACGGCAATATAATATTACTCTTAGTTTGCATAATATTGCCGCAGATACAGCATTTTTGACGGGTAGGTTTGCAGAAGTCACTCAATTGATGCAGGTAGTAAAACTTAATTCCCAAACAGTAGTAGATAACCTTGCTGTTTATGAGGCTCAAATTCAAGCTTATAGTGCCCACAAGAATTATCAAAAGTCGATTGATACGGGTTTAGAATTTCTCCAATTGTTAGGGATTAAATTACCATCGCAGCCAAGTAAATTACAAGTGTTGGCAGAATTAATCAAAACTAAGGTTTTATTGCGTGGTAATTCCTTAGAAAAGCTGTTGCAATTACCTGTGATGACAAATCTAGAAACTATTGTCGTACTGCGAATTAGCAATTTAATTTCCTATCCAGCATATTTCTGTTCACAGCCATTAATGGCACTATTGGCATTTCTAGGTGTCCAAAAATCCCTTCAACAGGGTAATTCTATCTGGTCATCTAGTTTTTATACAATCTATAGCATTATTTTATCAAGTTTGCAGGAATTAGAAGCAAGTTATCAAATGGGGCAATTTTCCCTCAAGTTACTAAATAAATTACCAAACCTCTACATTGAAGGAAAAATAAAAGTAAGCATAGCAATCTTCAGCCAAATTTGGCAACAACCACTCAGCAACAGCTTACACTTGATTCAAGAAGGCAAACAGGCAGCCTTGAATTGTGGAGATTTTGCTTTCGTAGGTCTGGGATACTTCAGTGAAATTCATGTAGGTTTCCTCTCAGGAAAGCTACTCATTGAGTTGTTACCAATCTCTGAACTCTACCATCAAGCATTGACAACGGAAATACCCGATGAAGTGAGTCTACAACAAATTAGTATACTGCGGCAGCTAATGCTAAATCTGACGGAGGCATCTCCCCAACCCTATATATTAGTTGGCACAGAGTGCGATGAAACACAGCTAATTCCCCACTTTCAAGCCAGTAATGATGCTGTCTTTCTTTCTACTATTTATTACTCCAAAGTACTTATTGCATACTTGTTTAGTAATATCTCAGTAGCACTTGATGCAGCAGATGCTTCCCTTCCCTACGAACAAGAATTAATTGGCATCAATGGTATTATATCTACTTGGTTTTATGATGCCTTAACGCGATTGGCTGCTTATCCTAACTTCTCACCTCAACGAAAAAAGCAGTTACTCAAACGAGTTACCAAAGTTCAGCACAACCTAGAACGACGGGCAAAATTAGTTCCTACCGACATTAAACACAAATGCGATTTAATTAGAGCAGAACGCGATCGCATTCTCGGCAATAAACTTCAAGCACAAGAATATTACGACCTGGCAATATCGGGGGCAAAACAAAACGGCTATATTCAAGAAGAAGCTTTAGCAAACGAACTCGCGGCTAAATTTTACCTCGAATGCGGTAAAGAAAAAATCGCTCAAGTCTATATGCAAGAAGCATACTACTGTTATGCCCGTTGGGGAGCAAAAGCCAAAGTTACCGACTTAGAAAAACGCTATCCCCAACTCCTCGCCCCCATCCTCCAGCAAACCCATTCTCCCCTCTCCACGAGCGAAACTATCTTCGCATTGGGGAGTGTCACCTCCAGCATTTCCCTCACTGTAAACAGTAGCGGCATCTCAGATTCTCTTGACTTAGCTGCCATTCTCCAAGCCTCTCAAAGCTTTTCTGGCGAAATCGAACTCGAAAACCTACTTTCATCGTTGCTTTCTATCGTCATCAAAAATGCTGGGGCTAATAAATGCGTATTGATGCTGTTGCGAGACGAACGCCTGTTAATTAAAGGGTCAATTATTGAAGGTTCCGAGCCGGTGGTGTTGCAGCGCCTTCCGGTTGAGGAGAGCCAAGACATTCCCCTGAAGCTGATTTATAAAGTCTTGCACGACAGGCAGACGGCTGTGTTGTTTAATGCCACAGCTGATCCGACTTTAGCCAATGATCCGTATATCATGCGTCGGCAGCCGTATAGTATTTTGTGTAGCCCAATTTTGCATCAAGGGAAATTGATGGGCATATTGTATCTAGAAAATAATTTAGCAACGGGGGCGTTTACTAGCGATCGCGTCGAACTCCTGAATTTACTCTGCACTCAAGCGGCGATTTCCCTAGAAAATGCTCGACTTTACTCGCTTTCGCAGCAATATGTCCAACAACTAGAACAGGCATTACACAACTTGCAAAATGCCCAATTACAAATTGTGCAAAGTGAGAAAATGTCTGCATTGGGCAATTTAGTTGCTGGTGTAGCTCACGAAATGAATAATCCTCTTGGTTTTATTGCTGCTAGTCTCGAACAAGCTAAACCTACCTTCGATGATATTATTCAACATTTGAAAATATATCAAGAAAGTTTCCCCAATAAAAATTATGAAATTATTAAACACGCTAAAAAAATCGACTTGGATTATAGCTTAGAAGACTTGCCCAAAATGCTTGATTCTATGTCTATGGCGTGCGATCGCCTGGAAAATATCAGCACTAGTTTAAGAACTTTTTCCCGCGCTGATAAAGATTATAAAGTGCCATTTAATATCCACGAAGGTCTTGACAGTACGATTTTAATTCTCAAACATCGCCTGAAAGCAAACGAACAACGTCCAGCAATTGAAGTGATAACTGATTATGGTAATTTGCCCCAAATTGAATGTTTTTCTGGGCAATTAAATCAGGTATTTATGAATATTCTGGCCAATGCCATTGATGCGCTGGATGAATCAAATACGGGACGGACTTTTAAGAAAATTAAGGATAATCCCAACCGAATTACAATTAAAACCTCACTGGTAAATGAAGGCGTGAAAATTGCGATCGCTGATAATGCTAAGGGGATGAGTGAACAAGTGAAATCAAAAATATTTGACCATTTATTTACGACGAAAGCTGTTGATAAAGGGACGGGGTTAGGATTAGCAATCGCTCGTCAGATAGTCGAATCAACCCACCGTGGAAAATTAAGTTTTAACTCTGTTCTAGGTGAGGGTACAGAATTTATCATTGAAATTCCGGTATGATTTTTGGCGGTTTTTGGTAAACAACTTCAAATATCTGGGAATACTAAATCTGGAAATCTTCAGGATTTAGCAGCATGGTTAGCACTTTAGTCAGTATTCCCGGATATCGCATCTATGATTTACTCTACAATGGTTCCAGAATCCTGGTTTATCGAGGGTATCGAGAAACTGACTCGTTAAGAGTAGTGATTAAACTGCTGAAAAATCCTTATCCCAGTTTCTCTGAACTCTTGTCGTTTCGCAATCAATACACCATCGCCAAAAATCTTAACCATCCGGGAATTATTCAAACTTATAGCCTAGAACCATACCA
>NZ_JBALDZ010000139.1:0-24386 GCF_036917155.1 Nostoc sp.
AGGAGTTAAAAGTTAGGAGTTAAAAGTTAGGAGTTAAAAGTTAGGAGTTAAAAGTTAGGAGTTAAAAGTTAGGAGTTAAAAGTTAGGAGTTAAAAGTTAGGAGTTAAAAATTCATAACTCCTCACTCCTCACTCCTCACTCCTCACTCCTCACTCCTCACTCCTCACTCCTCACTCCTCACTCCTCACTCCTCACTCCTCACTTACTTCGAGACTTCACTCTTTTCTGGTTCTACTTGTGGTAATTCAGCAGCAACACGCTTGGAAAATCCCCAGCCTAAAATTAGGAAGATGGCAGGAATCATGATCCATTCTGGTGGAACTAAATCGTCGTTCACCACTTTCAACAACAAGCGCAAGCCCACCAAAGCTACAGTTACATAACCTGCATCTTCTAGGTTTTCAAATTCGTCTAACCAGCGGATAAATAATCCCGCCATGAATCGCAGCGTAATAATACCAATTGTTGCACCAGTCAGCACTAGCCACCTTTCTTGAGAAACTGCGATCGCAGTTGTCACGCTATCCAAAGAAAATGCCAAATCTGTAAATGCAATCACGGGTATAGCTTGCAACAACGAATTAAAACGCGGCTCGTGATGGCTATCGTCTTCACTTTGTTGAGAGCTAAAGTGTTGGAATACCAACCACAGTAGGTAAGCAGCGCCCAATAATTCAAATTGCCAGAATTGTTGTACCCAAGTGGCGGTCAGAATTAGGGTGATTCGTAAAATATATGCAACGACTAAACCAAAGTTGAGGGCCTTACGCTCAAGTTCTTTGTCTTCCAGCCCTTGAGCGATCGCAGCCAGGGCGATCGCATTATCGGCAGATAACACCGCCTCTAAAAATATCAGGATCAGCAGAACTATCGGGGCTTCAACGCTGAAATGAAAGTTGAGGTAATCAAAAATTTGGTCTAGCATTCCGGGTTTCTCAAGCAGAAAAAATTAAAATTTGACAAGAACAGAGATTTTCATGTTAAAAAGCGCAATAAATTGCTACTCTAATTCAGCTTAACGTGGTTGTGGTGTATTTTGAAGAGGGTTCAATGGGTGCGATCGCAGTGTCATTGAAATATATTTAGTATTATTTAATACACTATTTTTTTGATATTTAGCTTGATGCGATCGTAATCGGCGGCTGTCAAGGCTCGCCAAATCTGTGCATGACGGATGGTCAAGCTTCCTGTTAATTCTAACCACCAAAGCCGAAAATGCCGGGTTGTTGGTAATTGCAGTGAATCCATCGGGTACATCACAAGATTGTTCTAGTTGTGGGGTGAGAGTTCCGAAAAAACTACATGAAAGATGGCACAACTGCCCTAATTGTAAATGCAGTCTTGATCGTGATCATAATGCAGCATTTAACATAAAAAATAGAGCGGTAGGGCATTCCGTTCTTAAAGCCAAGAGCCTCCTAAGCAATAGCCGGATTGTCTTGGAAGCCTAAACTTACTGCGAAGCAGAAGTGTAGGAGTATGTCACCATATTGCTAAACCCCTACGACAGATGAAGTTCAAGTAGGGTGCGTTGTCGCAAGGGCGCAACGCACCATCTTGATATGTTCTATTGCATTAAAATCTGACGGATTAAAATACTCATTACCTCACCTGGGTTGGCGGTTGGTAGTAGCGGACTCCAATCGCCGATGCTGGCGTAGCCAATCACTAGTAACTGCTTTTGGAGAACCTATTAATAGATGTTTAATCGGTTCTCTTTTCGGTAATTGATTTTCAGAAGATTGATTAAGGATGGGTGTATTTAAGTTTTTGCCATCTAAGTACTGTTGTAATTCTGATTGGGCGAACTTGTGATTTTTTACAAACTTTTGTACTTGTGCCATCATTGTAATTGTCTCCCAGAATGGGGGTTTACAGAAAGGCGATCGCAGATTCTTGGCAGAGGGCGATCGCCTTTCTTATTTATATATTAAAGTATAATTTTATACTTGTAAATACCTTAATCAAAAATAAATTAAAAGTCAAAAGTATTTATTTGTAGCTACAATTATTTTTCTGCTGTCGTTATTTGGCATCTAGAATTAAAATATGAGAACAAAAATATCGTCATAATTTATCGAACAGAATTCAGGAGTCAGCAGTCAGAATTCAGAATGAATTCTGTATGATTGGCTGATGAATAATCGGGTTTAAGACCCCCACTAAATCTTCGATTTAGTGGTCTTCAATCAGTGGCGGGTCTGAATCCCCCACTGATTGATTCTGACTCCTGAATTCAGAATAGCTGAATTCTTCTTCAAGACGATTTAGAATCTAAAGATATTTTGGCGATTACAATTTTTGCTTCAATCAAATAACCCTAAAAGTTTCTGTCACCAAGAATTGTTATAGGACTCATATTTGGTTTTTGAAAAAAACTCTGTACACTTTCATTCTTTCTTCCCTATTCCCTGTTCCCTCCCTATCGCGCTTGCGCTGCGCTTCTCTACGAGAGGCTTCTCTTTCAGAGACGCGAACGCGAACGCTCACCACGCAAACAATTTCAGGAATCAAAATTGGTATTAGCGAATATGCTAGCCTAATTGTGTCGCTGTTGTGTCTCATAATGAAAAAAGAATTGCATATAAGAATTACGGAACGGAGAATGAACAAGCTACGGTTGTACGCTGCAACAAAAGATAAAACTATTACTCAGGTAGTGGAAGAACTTTTAGACACTTTGCCTGAGTTGAAAGATATGTTGAAAGCGGACTAAAGTCCGCCGTGTCGTGTTTCATCCTGGGCTTTAAGCACGGAATACGCCACTACGTGGCTGTTCCTCAGGGGCTTTCACACTCCCGTCAAGTTTCTTGTAAGAGCATTAAGGGGACGAATTATGGCAATTTATCTAGACTCAGCGATCACATCGGAAGCTGAAGTTGTTAAACTTTGGGGATGGGTGAAAGGCATTACAACAAATCCCACGCTGTTATCTCAAAGCGATACCCCACCAGAAACCACGCTCAAAAAATTGATTACCTTGACAAATGGCCCATTATACTATCAACTTGTGGCATCTGATAAAGCTGGGATGCTAGCTGAAGGTAGAAAAGCTTTCGAGATTATTGGTTCACAAACAATTTTGAAGATTCCCGCAACACCATTAGGGTTTGAAGTGGTGGCGAGTCTATCACCAGAAATTAACTGTTCAGTGACAGCGATTTATAGTGCAGCACAAGCAGCAGTAGCGCGGGAAGCAGGTGCTAAAATTGCCATAGCTTATGTAAATCGCGCTACCCGATTGCTAGGTGACGGTATTGCTTTGGTGCGGGATATGGCTAGCGTCCTCAAAGGTAGTGATACGGAAATCTTGGCAGCTAGTATCAAATCTCCTGAAGAAGCAGCCGCATCGTTGCAAGCCGGGGCGGATCATTTGACTTTACCATTGGCAATGTTGCAAGCGATCGCAACTCATGAATTCTCACAAAAAACCGTTGAAGAATTCGCTAAAGGAGGCATTGGCTTAACTAATTCGTAATTATTTGGTTTGAGTTTCACATCAAATTGTCAGATTACTACTTTCCAAAATAGCGACGAAGCCACTATCATCCTTACATCCCCAATTTTCCACATATTTTGCCAAATCAGGATTATTTTTTGCATCTTGCACTGTCAAATTACCTTCTTCTACCAGATGGGCTGCTTCGTAAAGCATTTGCCAGAGAAAAGGCTCATCTTCTTGTGTGAGTGGACGAATAAAATAATCCATCAGGCAAAGTTAGGGTAATCTACTCAGTGGTGTCGCTAAACCATCAATGCTGACAAGATTTTTCTGCTGTTGATATTCTCGAACTCCCTCTTCGCCTTTTTTACTAGCCCAGTTTACTAAAGTCTGGCGCTGACCTTTATATTCATAGAGTGGTACGCCAAAACCACAAGAGGTCTGGATTTTTTCAATGTCAGCGACGATAATTTGACGAGTTCCAGGTATCGGCAAAAACAGAGAATACAGCGAGTCCCAGTCTGGAGAGCTTGGTAAAATCGTGGTTCCTTGACCATAAAGACGCAGGATACACGCAGGTTCTTCAAAGGCACAAAACATAAATGTTATCCGCCCATTTTCTTGCAAATGGGCTGATGTTTCGTTACCACTGCCTGTAAGGTCTATGTAACCTACTCGGTTGGAAGAGAGGATGCGAAAGCAGTTCAGACCTTTAGGAGAAAGGTTAACATGACCCGTAGGACTCAAAGGTGCAGAGCCAACAAAGAAAATGTGTTGGGCAGCAATAAAGTCTTGCTGTTCGTCAGTAATACAGTCAAACAATTTAGACATAGACTGTCTGATTTATATTTGCAAATTTCTTATGTTCCCAGCCTATGTCTTAGCTAAGAATCTAGCAAGGACTAATTGTCTATGTGTGGGGAGTGGGGAATGGGGAAAAGTGCTACTATTTGATGTATCGACTAGCCATTTGAATGGCATCAGCGATATCAACATCACCATCGCCATCAGCATCCAAGAAGGAATTCAGTACAGGATTTCCGCCAGATTGGGGATTCTGGGTATTGGCACCTGATTGCAAGAAATTTAGTACCAGAGGTACGGCTAAAGGCAGCAATTGTTGAACTATACCAGCATCTAACCCAGTGCGCTGGGCAGCAACTTCAGCTACCTGCTGTTGGATTTCAGGAGAAAATAGCGAATCGACGGCTTCAGGGTTGGGAGAAGTCCCGGCATATTGACTCACTAGATTTTGTGTGGCTTCATTACCATCTGTGGCTTGCTTGTCTTGTAGAGTAGAACGCACTTGACCACCGACAATTGACAAAACTGATTGGATGGTAGAAGGATCTGCACCTGTACTTTGGCTCAACTGTTGTACAGTATTGATAATACTTCCCAGTTGACCTAAGCTGCCCTGTTGATTAGGATTAGTGACAGCACCAAGAATTTGATCGAAAAGTCCCATAAGTTTGTTTCTCTCTTTGTTCTCAAAAATCTTGTCAAAAATGGTTTGGAATTTTTTATGTACACTGACTTTCGTCAGTCTACTAAAAGATTAGAACACTTGACATCCTCCCCGGCATAAATGCCGGGGATTCCTAAGCCTCACGGATTAGGTTTCTGTTTCTTTCCCCCAGGGGTTTTACCCTTAAGGCTATCAGGTCTTACCTTCGCTCCACAGACTGAAACTGCGAGTCCCGCAGCCAAAATATTCTTACTTGCGTTAATATCCCTATCGTGAACGCAAATAAGTTTAAAAATTAAATCGGATTGCTATATATTTGCCAGCATATCCTAGCAAGGCAAACAAATACTTACAATAGTTCCTTTTTCAGGAATACTATCAATTATAAATTCCCCACCATATAATTTCACAATATGCTGAACAATAGCCAGCCCTAAGCCAGAGCCTTGTTGTTCCCACGACTTTCGATTAAATTGCACAAAGGCTCCAATTTTATCAATTTCTTCAATTGTCATCCCTTTACCATTATCAATGACATATAAATTAAATTTATTATCTTCCACTGTACTCTTAACTCGAACTTCGCTACTTGGGAAAGAAAATTTAAAAGAATTCTCAAGTAATTCTTCAATAAGAATACTTAAATTTTCTTCTGGCAGTTGTACTGTAGATTCTTGGATATCTAGAGTTAAATCTTTTTGCCTACAGTTGTCTGTAGCTTTTTTGAGAGCGACTTCACTAATAATTTTCTCAGCAAGACATTTATCTCTTTGTTCTTGGATTTGACGTATTTTTTCAGGATTTTTAGCGATTAATTCCAGATTACTATATAGTAAAAATCTTTTAACTAATTCATTCAAGCGATTGGCAGAGGTGTAAATTAATTCTGCAATTTCGACTTCTTCAGAGCCAGGCATGATGCCACAATTTTCCATTAACAACTGTGACATACCAAGAATACCATTTAAAGGAGTATTTAGTTCATGAGGTAATGAATGAGCAATATTCATTCTGAGTTCGTCTAGTTTGGCTTGAGCTTGGCGTTCAATCAAAGCGTGCTTATCAAGACGAGAAGCGATCGCGCTGAGTAGTTCTTCAGGAGTAAATGGTTTAGTTAAATAATCATCCGCTCCAAAATTCATCCCTTGGCGAAAATCTAAACGCTCTGCTTTAGCAGTAACAAATATTAAAGGAATATTGGTAGTTGCTTCATTCTGACGCAGAGCAGAAAGCACACTATACCCGTCTAACTCAGGCATCATGATGTCACAAATAATTAAATCTGGTAATTTTGCTTGAGCAATTTCTAAGCCAATCTTACCGTTTGCGGCTATCAAAGTTTCAAAATCAGAAAGTTGTAAAATTTCCTGAATGTTTACTCTGACTTGGGGTTCATCTTCTATGATTAAAATTGTATTCATCTACGATTAGTAAAAATAAAAATATTAGTTTGATTGGTCTAGAATGAACTGAAATCCATATAAAGCTTATCTTCCTAAACAAGAAAAATTAACTCTCAATAATACAGGATAATCAGATATATCGTCTAAGTAAAAATATTGAAATATTATCATGTATTCATTGTATAATAATTTACTGCTTACTATGGTTCAGCAAATGGAATTTTTGCATAATTTTTGCATTTTCTGGGGTTAGTAATGTTTGTAAATTCTTCATTTCATTCAAAAGCAGCATTTCTCTAGCATACTCTTGTTGTAGGATATTCAAGTAGCGATCGCGCTCAACATCTGATTGAGCTTTTTTCAGCATATAGATTGCCATATTAATATTTGAAAGCGGATTACCTAAGTCTTGCAAAAGTTTTTGTAAAACCTCATTGCATATTTCTGCTAAGTGTTTACTTTCTTGTAACTTTTGTGAATTTACTTCTATCTGCTGCTTCAGATTGGCATTTTGTTGATGTACTTGTTCATATTTTTGTTTGATTAAAGTTGGTTTTTCTATCCGAGCCAATCTAACCTTAATTGCTTTCAAAAGTTCTTCTGGAGAGAAAGGTTTTGTCAGGTAATCATCGGCTCCTAACTCCATACCTTGACGTAAGCCATCACGATCTGCTTTTGCAGTTAGAAAAATTACTGGGATAGATTCAGTTAATGGATCTTGGCGTAAGGCTGTCAGTACACCATAACCATCAAGTTCAGGCATCATAATATCACAACATATCAGGTCTGGTTTTTCTGTTTTAGCAAGTCGTAATCCTTCTAAACCATTATTTGCAGTAATAGCATTAAAATCTGACAAACTTAAAATCTGTTGGACATTTGCAGAAATTTGAATTTCATCTTCAATTACTAATATTTTCTCGTTCATTGTTTATTTAAATAGTGATTTTGACTAAGTAATTCTGTTATATCTATAGACACAGTAAATGTAGCTACTAAAACAGATTCTCCATCTTAACGATTTAGTAAACTATATGAGATGCAAAATAATATGCCTTAGTTTATTGTTCCCTAAAATTATTTACTAATAACATATCGAGATGTTTTTCCTGGATGACATTGGTTATGGTTAGTGGCAGTTCTACCCTAAATGTCGTACCGACTCCGACTTGACTAGCAAAGCTAATTCTTCCTCTATGAAGGTCTATACAATTGTTGACTATTGCCAAGCCTAATCCCGTTCCTGGCGTATTACCAACATTACTAGCTCGGTAGAATGGTTCAAATAAGTTCTGCTGTTCCTCTGCTAAAATACCAATACCTTCATCTTTAATTAGAAAAACTGCGCTTTGATCTTGAACTAATAGATCAATTTGAACATTACTGCTGTCTGGTGAGTATTTGACAGCATTTGAAAGCAAATTGCTCAGTATTTGTCGCAAAAGTTTCTTGTCTATACAAGCCATAAAGTAATCATCTGTTGATGAATTACCCAAGTGCTGAGGACAGAAAGCTAGAGTATGCCTGGGAGAACTGAGTTGAATTTCTTCTACTAAAGAGCGACAGAAATCAACTAAATTAATACAAGTTGGTTCAAATGCTAATTTTCCAGCTTCAGCTTTATTAATTAGCAAAATATCATCTAAAAGTTGAGTAGTGTGTTGAACATAAGTCTGAATGCACTGGAGATGTTTCTGCTTTTGTTGTTCATCTAGTTTATGGCTAAAACTTTTTAAGATGCCGGCAGATGAAGTAATTACAGTTAAAGGGGTTCGGAACTCATGGGAAGTCATAGAAATGAAACGAGATTTTAACTCACTGAGTTCTTTTTCTTTTTCTAAAGCCTTACAAATATTTTCTTCAGCTTGTTTGCGTTCGCGTATATCTTTAACTACCCCAATCACATAAATAGGTTTACTAATGGGATCTCGAATTAGAGAAACTGTTAGATTTATCCAAATTGCATCACCATTTTTATGTAAATAGCGCTTCTCTAGGGAAAATGTTTCTACCTTTCCTGCTATTAATTGTTGCAACTTATTTAGATGGGCTTGTATATCTTCTGGATGTGTTATATCTCTAAAGTTTTTATTCAGAATTTCTGCTTGGTTATAGCCAATAATTTCACACAACTTTTGATTAACTTTCAGAAAACGACCATCTAAAGTTTCTAGTTTAATTCCTACCGCTGCTTGATTAAAAATAGCACTAAGTTCTGCCTCACTTTTTTGTAAGTCTAAAGTGCGTTGCTTAACCCTGACTTCTAAATCTTGATTAAGTTTTTGTAGAGCTTCTTGCGCTCGTTGCCTTTGCAGTTCAGCAGATGCTCTGGCTGCAAATACTTTGAGAATTCCTTCAAATTTTTGTTGGTCAGGTATAGATTTTTCATCTATGATGCATAATGAGCCAATCGGTTGACCAAAATCATCACTTAAAATAACTCCCATAAAACTTTCGGCTTTCATTGCAGTCAATATTTCAGCATTAGGAAAGAGTTGCTGAATTCCTGAACCACAGTAATAAAATCCTTGCTTGAGTAAAATTTCACAAGGAGTTGATTTTGGATTGTAGGAAATATTGAGTTGTAACTGCCCATCAGACCACAATCCTAAAGTGTGAACTTGCCCATCAATTAATTCAGTTACCAAAGTGTTACGAACATCTAAAGTAGAAGAAATATGCTCAACTAATGCTGGAAAAAAGTCACATCCAGTTGTAGAAGCTGTACTTTCTATCAAACTTTGTAAGGCTATTTCAGCTTGTTTTCGTTTTGTAATATCAATTCCGACTGCAACCGCAGCTGTGTTTTGTTGATATTTTTGAGCGACGAGTAAGTAATTGCGTGTTTTGTCATTTATTTGGACATCAATAACCTGAGAATCTGCTACATCTTGCCTATCTAAAAATTCCCGCATAAATTCTGTAAATTGTGGGCTGTTTTTCATGAAGCCCAATTCTTGACCAACAAAAGCATCGGTAGTCAGGTTAAAACTTTCAGCTAAATGGCGATTAACTCCTAAATAATACCCATCATCATTTACCCAAGAAACAAACCCTGGTACTGCATCTAAAACTGTTTGTAATTGCTCTTTTGCTTGATGCAGATTTTTTTCTGCTCGTTTGTATTCTGTAATGTCTTCGGAAATACATAACAGGTATTCGGGCTGTTGGTCTTTGTCATACAAAGGAATTTTAGTCGTGTGTAAAATTCTTCTGCCAAAACTGTGACTATCAATAGGTTCTTCAGAAATATCTTGAGGTACACCGCTAGCAACAGTTTCTAGGTCTTTTTGGTAGAAAAAGTCTGCTTGTTCTTTTGGGAAGAATTCGTAATCTGTTTTGCCAATAGCTTGCTCTGCGGTAATACCAAAAATATTTTCGCAGGTATGATTCCAGAGCTTGAATTTACCAAAATTTTCTGGTTTGGCATCTTTAACAAAGACGGCCACAGGCAAATTATTAATCATTGACTGTAAAAAGTTACGAGTCTGTTGGAGTTCCTCTTGTGCTTTTCGGCTTTCAGTGATATCAATACCTGTACAGACGATATACTCAACTTGATTATCCCGATTAAGTAAGACTTTATTTGACCAAGAAATTAAGCGGCGATCGCTATCTTTAGTAACTAAAGAAGTTTCATAACGTTGAGGAAATTCTCTTTCTGCTAAATTTTGAAAAATATCTTTGATACATGCTGTTGTTTCAGGTAACAGCAACACATCCCAAACAAATCTTCCTTTAATTTCATCAAATGTGTAACCTGTAGCTTGTTCGCAAGTATGATTGAAGCGAACAATTCTTCCCTGAGAATCTAGTACAATAACTAAAGCATCTGCTAGATTTAAAACGGTAGAAACAAAATTACGCTCCAATCGCAGTTCTGCCTCAATTCTCTGGCGTTCTAAAAGTTTAACTCGTGTATAATTGTAGAGTTCTGCTTGTAGAATAGAAACTGTCAACAAACTCGTAGGAGTAACCAATCCAATTAATTCTCCTTGTTCGCCAACAATAGGTAGATGGCAAATCCGATGTTGCCTTAGCAAATGTAACGCGGTAAAAACATCTTTAAAATCTTTTAACTTCAGTGTTATTAACTCCCTTGTCATCACTTGGGCAACGCTGATTCCCTCTAGATTCTTTCCTTGTGCTGTCAGTTTAATTAAATCTCGTTGGGTAAGTATCCCTACCAACTGCGAGTTTTCCATAACTAAAACACAACTGGCAGCTTGAGATGCAGCGCTGTCTATATCTCTACTTGAGTTTGTCAAAGAATTGCTACTTTTGTTTGGCAAGCCATGACAATTACCTTGTGCTTCATTAATCAGTGCAATCACATGGGGAAGCAGAATCTCAGAGTTAACAATGAGCGGGTGACGAATGATAGTCTGTTGTAAGTTATCAGAACTGAGAGAGTTAATGAACATTATGTATAGATGCCTTGAAATAAATTATCTTTTTTTATAAAAGATGTAAGCAACATTTTTACTTATATGCTTTTAAAAAGCATCAGTGTTTTCTAGGATTAATTCTATTCTAACTTTTTATGTAAATTTTATATTATTTTACTCAACTTATCTATTTTATAATATATAGTTTTTCTGAAAATAAGGTTATTTTATTCGACTTAATTCATGAGTATTTTTAGTTTGAAAAAACTATGATTTTCCAGGTAGATGCAGTTTAGCTATAATTGCAGAAATTGGAACTAAGTAATAACTATGGTTTGAGTAAATTACTAATATTTAAAACATCGAACTATGTTCATAATCCCAACACTTATTATCACGCCAGGTTCTATTTGTATCTTGACAGTCAGACTTATTCTCAATCCAGGGAATTGATGTCGGACTGGTAACAGAAGATGAAACTATAGAGCTAACTAAAGACAGTATGTAAGAGGCGATCAGAAAGCTAGAGATTCCTAAAATAATTAAAGATACTATTAGGAAGAAAGAGTTAATAGGATTCCATCTTGGGCTTACAGCTTTTTTTGAGACTGATTTTTGCTGTAATCGACGCTCTATACCTGCTAGTGACATGAGATTAAAGCTCCTTTAAAATGAGAATAAAGCTTGAAATTCCAAGAGATTTAACTAGTACAACACGGCGTAAATAAACTGCCCATTTAAAATAGCCAGAAAGCTTACCAAGCCCCTTCGGGGCGGGAACAGGGAACTCTTAACAGGGAACAGAAAAAAAATTAGCCCCGAATACAGGGTTTAAAGCCCCTAAATTTATTTATGAAAAGAGATAAAAATATTTGAAACGAGATGGCGTCAGCCACGATGTTTCAATGTGTCCTTGTACAAATCCCCTGATTTTAATTATGGGGATTTCCCTGTTGCCTGTTGCCCGTTCCCTGTTCCCTTTTACTATTAAAAAATAAGCATTATTTCTTTTTACTTTTGCCTTCTTGTACTAGCTACAAGCAAAATTTTTCTAGCAACGAAACAAGATGTTTAGGAGCTATTTTTGTTTGCGCTAGGTTTATTATTCAGGATTTAAACAAAAAAGTAATCGAGGAAAAACAGGAATTTTTTTTTGATTAAATTGAGAGTATTTACTAGAAGGGATATTTTGAATTTTGAGAAGAAATACTGAGGCACTACTCTAGATCATCCGTAGAACTGAGGAGATTTGATAGAAGGATGCTGGAGAACAAGCCAATGAAATCGACGATCTAAAACTTTAATGGCAATCTGGTTGATGATAAAAATCATTGTGTAGGTGCAGCCCCAATACGGTTCGGATAAGGTTTTTTGATGACAAGCCTGATTATTAGACATCTCCAGAAATTAAATATGCTTTACCCATAACCCTTGTAGAGACGTAGCACTGCTACGTCTCTACATTGTTTTTCGGAGATGTCTATTGTAGAGACGGCGATTTATCGCGTCTCTTGCCTTAACCGAACCGTATTGGGTGCAGCCCAACCTAGACATCGCGCTAAAACAAAGGTTTTGACGCGAGTCAGAATTCCCTTCTGCCAACTGAGCCTCCTGTCCTCTGCCTTTCCCGATAAACCACCCATTTAAAATAGCCAGAAAGCTTACAAAATAAGCATTATTTCTTTTTACTTTTGCCTTCTCGTACTAGTCTGACCATTGAAAAATGAATTTCACTAGCAGCAAATTTACTGAAAGCTTTCAGAGGATTCTTAGGTATGATTACGAATTTTATTTATGCTGGACACGGAGGCAAAAATTTTTCTGGGATTTGGCGATCGCATCATGCTAAAGGGCAATATAGAGATATCTCAGGCATTTTGTCTATTCTGTATCTCAAGATCGGCAGGAATTCCATCCCTTGAAGGGGTGAGAGAGATAACTTTAGTATTAATTACTCATTTCATATCAAGGTATTAACATGATGATTGTCGAGATATAATTTTTTGGAAGCGCGATCGCGTTTGTATTTTTAACTTATGAATCATCCTTGTTGCCTCACGATCCTGCTGATTGATGATTGCGCTCAAGATCGGGAAGTATATTATCAGTTCTTGCAGCAAGATAGTCTGTATACCTATCGCATTTTGGAGTTTGAGACAGCAACACAAGCACTGAAATGCTGTCAGCAGGAGATACCAGATGTGATTGTGTTGGATTTTGCGTTGCCTGATGGGGATGGACTAAAGTTTATTCAGCAATTTCGGGAATGCCATAGCCATACCCAAACTGCTGTAATTATGCTGACAGGACAAGGGGATGAAATTATCGCTATCCAAGCGATGAAAAGTGGCGTTCAAGATTATTTAGCTAAAGATAAACTCACGGCTGAAGTTCTTCAAGGCGCAATTCACCATACCGTTGAACGGATGCATCTAATTCGACAATTAGAACAAAGTCGGGAACAACAACAACTGATTGCCGCGATCGCCTTACGAATTCGTCAGTCTCTTAAACTAGAAGAGATTCTGCGTACCATCGCAACAGAGGTACGGCAGTTTTTGCAAGCAGACCGAGTAGTGGTCTATCAATTTCAGCCAGATATGAGCGGTACAATTGTCGCAGAGTCAGTGCTTCCTAGCTGGACGGTGGCTATGGGAACGCAAATTCTGGACACATGCTTTCAACAGGGAGCCGGAAGCGACTATCGCCAAGGGAAAAAACGAGCAATCGACGATATTTATCAGGCTGGCTTAACTAGTTGTCATTTGCAACTTCTAGAACAATTTGAAGTCAAAGCCAATCTGGTAGTACCCATTTTGGTCAAAGAGCAATTATGGGGATTATTAATTGCTCACCAATGTACTGCATCTCGCCACTGGCAATCAGTAGAACTAGATTTGTTGGATCAACTGGCGGTACAAATAGCGATCGCCATTCAGCAAGGAACTGCATATCAGCAATTACAGGCAGAACTGGCAGAACGCCAGCAGACAGAAGCAGCCCTAAAAGCCAGTGAAGAAAAGCTCAAGTTAACCCTGAATTTTGCTGGTATTGGCTATTGGGAGTGGAACCCAATCACCAATCAAATATTTGCTAGTGAAAATGCAATTCGCTGTTTTAGTTCCGATCTGAGTGATGAAAACTGGACTTATGAAAAATGGCTCAATCAGTTACATCCAGAGGATTGGGAATGGGTTGAGCAGGATTTGAGGCAGGCGATCGCCACACAAACCGATTACGCTGTGGAATATCGAGTTGTCTGGCAAGATGGCAGCATTCACTGGGTATCAGGAAAAGGACGGGGAGTTTACGACACAACCGGACAACTGCTGCGGATGTTAGGTGTGCTAATGGACATCACAGAACGCAAACTCTCAGAAGAAGAACGGCGACGCGCTCAGATATTGCAAATTGAATTACATCTTCTAGAGCAGATTCTCGAAATAGTCCTGGCAGGTTACTGGGACTGGGATATTCCTAGCAATCAGGAGTATTTGAGCTTAACCTTCAAGCAAATGTTTGGCTATGAAGATTGTGAATTGCCAAATACGCCAGAGAGCTGGCAACGTCTGATTTTTCCAGAGGATTTACCGGGTGTTCTGAAACTTTTCGAGCAACACGTCCAAAGTCGTGGGCAAATTCCTTTTTACAATGAGGTGAGATATCGACACAAAGATGGCTCTACCGTTTGGGTCATTTGTTCCGGTCATGTCATTGTATGGGATCAAGACGGCAATCCTCTCCGCATGATTGGTTGCCATATTGACATTACAAAACGCAAACAGGTAGAAGCTGAATTATTAGCTATCACTAATTTGCAACAAGCTATTTTAGATGGTACTGACTATGCCGTTATTTACAATAACTCAAATGGCATCCAAACCTTCAACGCAGCTGCTCAGAAAATGTTGGGCTACAAAGCCGATGAGGTCATTCAGCAAATAAACCCAACTAGATTTCACGACTTGGAAGAACTCAACCAACGGGCAGCAGAACTCTCGTTGGAATTGGGTAGGGAAATTGCACCCGGTAGGGAATTTTTTACTATCGTTACTCAAGATGGAAGCACCTATGAAAACGAATGGACTTATATTCGTAAGGACGGTTCTCGCTTCCCTGTATTTCTGTCGGTGAAAATCCTCCAGGATTTGGAAGGAAACAATATTGGCTTCTTGGGTATTGCCAAAGATATTACCCAGCAAAAACAAATAGAGACAGCCCTTCAAGACAGCGAACTTCGTTATGCACATCTGGCAGAAGCGGCTCCTGTAGCTATTTTCCGGCTGGATGTCTTTGGTAGCTGCATCTACGCCAACGATCGCTGGAGTGAGATGACTGGTAGACCAACACAGGAAGCATTGGGGATGGGTTGGGTACAGGCTTTGCACCCAGAAGACGGCGAGCGTTTGGGGAGGGAATGGTCTCTAAAATTTGAGCAAGAACATGTTAACCCGAGGGAATTTTATCAGAGTGAAGGCAGGCATCTACGTCCAGATGGCAGCATCAACTGGTTCTATGTGCAAGTGCTACCCGAAATCAACACCAACGACACGATTATCGGCTACATCGGTACACTGACAGATATCAGCGACCGTAAACTTGCTGAAGAAAAACTACATCACCTCTCCGAACGGCTCACCCTAGCGATTAGCTCTGGAGGATTCGGTATTTGGGAATATGATTTCGTTCAGGACAAGCAGATTTGGGACGATCGCATGTACGAACTGTATGGAGTAAACAACACTAATTTTAATGGTTCTTTTGACGCTTGGTTCAATTGCCTGCACCCGGAAGATCGCCCTTATCTGCTGGAAACTATGGAGCAAGTTGTCCAAGGCAAAAAAGAATATAATGTTGAGTTCCGCATTGTTCAGCCGAGTGGAGAAATTCGTTTCCTCAAAGGTTACGGTATTCTCAAACGTACCCAGCAGGGTGAAACTGTACGGATGATTGGGATTAACTATGATATCAGCGATCGCAAACAAGCTGAACAAGAACTCATCCACAATCGGGATTTGCGAGAAGCAATTTTTAACGAATCTGCCGATGCCATTTTTCTGGTCGATCCGCAAACCCTGCTCACCCTAGATTGCAATCGGCGGGCGGTGGAACTGTTTGAGGCGGTTGATAAAACTGAATTGATTAATATTAATGGGCAAACACTCCAACTGCGGCCATTCACTCCTAGCGAAACGGATGCGATCGTCACAGATATGCAGTCAAAAAGTGTCTGGAGCCGAGAGATTGAATATATTACTCTTCAGGGGAAAATTTTCTGGGGAAACATTGCAGCTAAACCCATTACTGTCGCCGGACGTACCATGAATCTAGTACGGGTTACAGATATCAGCAAACGCAAACAGGCACAAGAGGGACTGGCGAAATATGCTCATGAAGTCGAAGACCTTTACAATAATGCTCCCTGTGGCTACCATTCCCTTGATAGCGAAGGCCGATTGCTCAAGGTTAACGAGACTGAATTGCAATGGTTGGGTTATACCCGTGAGGAAGTGATTGGCCAACCCCTAGAGAATTTTCTCACCCCAGCCAGTCGCTTGTCCTTCGCACAAAACTATCCTCATTTCAAAGAACAGGGATGGGTAAAAGATTTGGAGCTTGACATGATTTGTAAAGATGGCAAGGTTTTGCCAGTGCTGATTAGCGCCACTGCCGTCAAGGGTGTTGATGGAAACTATGTATACAGCCGTACCACCCTGTTTGATATCCGCGATCACAAACAAATCGCGCAAGCATTGGAAGAATCACGTAAAATGCTGCAAACGGTACTAGATACATTTCCCCAACGTGTTTTCTGGAAAGACCGCCAATCGAGGTTTATCGGCTGCAATCCAGCATTTATCAGCCATTCTCAACTGACAGTCAATGAGATTATCGGTAAGACTGACTTTGAATTGCCTTGGTCAAAATGGGCACACCTCTACTGCATAGATGATACGACGGTGATGAACACCCGAACACCGAAACTAGGCTACGAGGAGCCATTTGAAGGGTCTAATGGCGAACAACTCTGGCTGCGAACAAATAAAGTTCCTCTGACCAATAGTGCAGGTGAGGTGATTGGCATACTGGTATCTCACGAAGATATCACAGAACGCAAACAAGCCGAAGCACAACTGCGGCAGACCAATGAGCAACTTGCTAACACCAACGTGGAACTTGCCCGCGCCACTCGCCTCAAAGACGAATTTCTCGCCAACATGAGCCATGAACTGCGAACACCCCTCAATGCTATTTTGGGGATGTCAGAGGGCTTACAAGAAAGTGTATTTGGTTCCATCAATGAAAAACAAGCAAAAGCGATCGCCACTATTGAGCGCAGTGGCAGACATTTACTAGAACTAATCAACGACATTTTAGACTTATCTAAAATCGAATCTGGCAAACTAGAACTGCAATTGAGTGATGTTTCTGTCAGAAGCGTTTGTGATACCAGCCTTGCCTTTATCAAGCAGATGGCTTTGAAAAAGCATATTCGTCTTAATATTCATATTTCTGAGAATATTAACACCATCCGAGTAGACGATCGCCGCCTGCGTCAGGTACTAATCAACCTGCTGAGTAACGCTGTCAAGTTCACGCCAGAAAGGGGTTCTGTAACGCTAGAAGTCCAGTTGGGAGGGGCAGAGGGGAAGAGGGGTAGGGGAGCAGGGGGAGATGAGAAAGAATTTACTTCCTCATCCCCCTCATCCCCCTCATCCCCCTCATCCCTCTGCTTCCATATCACTGACACCGGCATCGGTATCGCTGCTGAAGAAATCGGCAAGCTGTTTCAGCCCTTCATCCAGCTTGACAGCAGCCTCAACCGCCAGTACAGTGGCACTGGTCTAGGTTTAGCACTGGTACAACAGATTGTTACCTTACATGGAGGAACGGTTTCAGTTAGCAGCGAACTTGGAAAGGGAAGTTGTTTTACTGTCCACATTCCCTACCGTACCAGCGATAATGGTCTAACAACGCAGGTAACTCCTTTATTTCCTAGCTATCGCTTACCTGCTGAGAATGCTCAAGTTTTGATTATCGAAGATTCTGTTGCGGCGGCTGAACAAATTACTCGCTACTTCCGCGAAATGGGAATGCAGCCCATCATCTATCCCCAAGGTGAAGGAGCTATAGAAGAAGTACTGCGCGTTCAGCCTGCTCTGATCATTATGGATCTACAACTGCCTAATCTATCAGGTTGGGACGTGCTAAATCAACTCAAGACCAACCCAAAAACCAAAGATATTCCAGCGATCATTATTTCAGTTGTGGATGAGCGTAGCAAAGGACTGGCTCAGGGAGCGTTTGAATATTTGGTCAAACCTATTACTCGCGCTCAACTTCAGGTAACTATAGAGAAACTGCAACATTCTGACTTGCCAAATCTAATTGTAGTGCCAGAAGCAGTTCTAGACACTCATTTGATTTTGCTGACAGAAGATAATCAAGCAAATATTGATACTATGTCTGGCTATCTTGAAAGTCGAGGGTATCGTCTCATTCTTGCCAACAATGGACAACAAGCTATTGATCTTGTGAGAGTTCAACGTCCCGACTTAATTGTGATGGATATTCAAATGCCGGGAATGGATGGGTTAGAAGCAATGCGCTGCATCCGTAACGATCAGCAATTTTTGAATATTCCGATTATCGCACTTACAGCGTTAGCGATGCCTGGCGATCGCGAAACTTGTTTAGCAGCCGGAGCAAACGAATATTTGACTAAACCCGTAAAACTTAAACAGCTTGTAGCCACAATTCAACAACTTTTAGGAAGGTAGCGGAAAGTCTCGATGGATAGTCAACCCTCTATTTTAGTAATCGATGATGAACCCGATAACTTTGATGTTGTTGAAACCTTGCTGGATGGTGAAAACTACCAGCTATACTACGCTCCTAGTGGTCAACAAGCTCTAAATCGCCTCGATAGTTTTCAGCCCGATCTGATTTTATTAGATGTGATGATGCCCGATCTCGATGGGATGGAAGTCTGCCAGCGCATCAAAGCTGATCCACAATGGCAAGCAGTGCCGATTATCATGGTGACAGCATTAACCGATAAAGAAGATTTGGCTCGATGTCTGGCAACAGGTGCAGATGACTTTATTAGTAAACCCGTCAATGGTGTGGAATTACGAGCTAGAGTTCATTCTATGTTGCGGATTAAGCAGCAATACGAAAGTATGCAGGTATTGCTCAAACTGCGAGAAGACATGGTAAATATGATTGTACACGATCTGCGAAATCCACTTACCAGCATTGTCTTAGGCGCAGAGATTCTGCGGTTTCCAGGTTTGTCATCTAAACAGCAGCAAGGAAAAATCGATCAAATTTTACTTGCTGGACAACAACTACAATCATTAATTGATAGCTTGCTGATCATGGCAAAGCTGGAATCTGGAAAAATGCTTCTCAACTACACACAAATAGACCTTTGTACCCTGTGTATCTCAGCGATAGCAGATATTGAGGCGATCGCTGCTCAAAAGAACTTGACCCTTATTAGTTACTTACCCGAACCTGGCGGTATTGTTGCAGTAGATGCGGTTATCTTTCGTCGAGTACTGGATAATTTGCTTTCCAATGCCATTAAATTCTCCCCATCCAAATCTCAAGTCACCCTACAGGCAGAGTATTTGGCAGCAGGAGGCGCTAAAGTGCAAGTCGCTGATTCCGGATCGGGAGTCAGTCAAGAGTTACGACAAATCATTTTTGAGAAGTATGAAATTGGAACTCTGATGCCAGAAGTTTCACAAATTGGTTTAGGATTGGCTTTCTGTAAAATCGCGATCGAGGCACATTCCGGTACAATTACCATCGAAGATAATCATCCAAATGGTAGTATTTTTACTGTATTACTCAAAAATCAATAATTACTCTAAAGAAATGTAGGGGCAATTCATGCATTGCCTCTACGAAATATCATGTTTCAGTGTTTTTTTGCCTAAGCCCTGGTCATATAGAAAAGCTAAGGCGAAACAGATAAGGTACAGGGATTAACCACGACCTCAGTCGCGATCGCGTTCATAGCGACGGTTATTGTCGCGGTTATCTCGGCGATTATTATCGCGGTTATCTCGGCGATTATTATCGCGGTTATCTCGGCGATTATTATCGTTACGAATGTTGCGAAGGTCGTTCTGGCGGTCATAATCACCATTTCTTTGGTGACGACTATGACGTTCGTAGTTACCATCATCGTTACGTTGATAGCTGTAGTTATCTAACTCAGCAAGATAAGACGCTGGTGTCTTAGCATCAGCTTTTGGAGAAATAGCCAAAGCTGAAGCAGACGCTATCAAGCCGGCGAGCAAAATAGAGGTAAAGCGGTTCATGATGTGAGTCAAAAATTGTTGACAGTAATTTATGCAAGTCCAGTCTGTTTAGGAAGAGCAGATTCCACAAGTCTTTAAATCAATCCTAACAGCGTTGAGTAACTGGAAAAGTTTTCTTGAGTGCGGTGATTGAGAAAAGTTTTGTTGTCTGTGATACTTTCTGACCTTCCAAATGCCGTGAAAAGTTAAAATAAATGTTTAACTGAACCGTATTGTTCTATCAATGGTTCAGTTGTGAATGTGTATAACTTGTCCAGGAAAGTTGAGCTAACACGTTATCTCATATCGTAGCCAAATAAATTTGGGTCTACTTCTCCTAACTGCAACTCTGCTAAACCATACTCTGCCCATCGTCTCTCTACCATCGCCGCCACATCTGGGTCAGATTCCAAAGGTGAACCCCATTCATGGTCTGTTTCCGGCGGAATTTTTGTAGTTGCATCAATTCCCATACGTCCACCTAAGCCAATCTTCTCACTGGCAAAATCCAACGTATCAAAAGGTGTATTCGGCAAAATAAAGACATCCCGCACTGGGTCAACCTTGGAACTAATTGCCCACACAACTTGACGCGGATCGCGAATATTTATATCTTTATCTACAACAATTACAAATTTTGTGTATGTAAATTGTGGCAAAGCACTCCAAAACGCTAAAGCTGCCCGTCGTGCTTGTCCTGGATATGCTTTATCAATGGAAATAATCGCCGCTTTGTAACTCAAAGCTTCCATTGGTAAGAAGAAATCGACAATTTCTGATACTTGTTGCCGCAGTATGGGAGTATAAATGCGATTGAGTGCGATCGCCATCATCGCTTCTTCTTTCGGTGGACGGCCGCTAAATGTTGTTAAATAAATCGGATTTTTCCGGTGCGTCATACACTCAAAGCGGATTAATGGTGAATCTTCCACGCCGCCGTAATAACCCATGTGGTCGCCAAAGGGCCCATCTGGTAAAACTTCTCCTGGTGTAATCGTTCCTTCTAAGACAAATTCGGAATCTGCGGGAACTTCTAAATCTACAGTTTTACACTTGGCCAACTGCACACCAGAACCACCGTAAAGTCCAGCAAATAGCCATTCTGATAAATCTACAGGGATGGGTGTAGCAGCTGCCATAATAATTAGAGGATCTACCCCAAGTGCGATCGCAACTTCTAATTTTTTCCCACGTTCGGCCGCTTTTCGCAAATGCCTTGCTCCACCTCGCACCGATAACCAGTGAACCGTCATCGTATTCTGAGATTGTAGTTGCAAGCGATACACGCCTACATTTGGAGTACCCGTCTCACAATCTTTGGTAATTACTAGTCCCAGCGTGATAATCTTGCCAGCATCACCAATATAAGGACGTATTAAAGGTAACTTGTTTAAATCTAAATCATTACCTTGAAGCACAACTTGCTGACAAGCAGGGAAAAAATCACGTCCTGGTTTCGCCTTCACCACGTCAAACAGCACTTTTCCAAAATCTATCGCCTGGGAAATCTTCTTCGGTGGTTTTGGCTGTTGCAGCATACTCAATTTTTTACCCAGAGTTTCCAACTCCTCTGGATGCTGCATATTCATCGCCCAGCAAATCCTTTCCACCGTTCCCATCAAATTCACCGCCACGGGAAAGGAAGCGCCTTTGACGTTTTCAAACAACAACCCTGGGCCACCTTTTTGCAGCATTCGGTTAGAAATCTCAGCAATTTCTAAATCTGGGTCAACTAAAGCTGAAATCCGCCGTAATTGTCCCTTCTCTTCCAAAATTTTAATGAATCCCCGCAAGTCTCTCGCCATTGTTCTAATAAAGCTGATTATTTAAGAAGTGTGAAGCGCTTTCTTATATTATGGGGCATTGGGCATTGGGCATTGGGAAGAGACAAGGAAGAAACTTGTTTAATAATTCTCCCTCATCTCCCTCATTCGGGAAATTGTTGATTTTAATTGGAAATTAACCTATTTAGTAACTTTTCTTAACTGTGTTTACCAAAGTATTTAGTTATTGTATCTAGGGATACGCAATTATTTTTTACAAATAAGCGCTAACCTGATCAAACATGGCCGGAATATACTATACCTTTCTGGCAGGCGGTCTTGTTATATGGCCCCTGCTAGATTTATTTTGTTATTCTGCCTTGCTTTTGGGTTTTTCTAAATTTTTGTGAGTTTGCCTTAGTGTAGTCCAACCCACGCATCGTCAATATCATTGTCAAAAATTTTTGCAACTTTACGCAAAGCTGTACTTGGTATAACCATTATTTCAGTGTTTGAGTGCGATCGCCACCAGTAACCAGAGCCTTACTTCTGTATAAGCCATATCTCGATGATGGATGAGAATAACTACTGCATTCTAGCAACAACAGTAGTTGTAGTACTATCATTTCTTTACATAATTACTTTCTATATTTTATTTTTAACCAATTAACAAAGTACCGTGGGTTTAAGTCCCCCGGTTCAATAATCGGTAAGTTTTGGGTCGGGGTCTAAATCCCCGTCACAAAACTTACTTGCGACTTGCGACTTGCGACTTGCGACTTGTTTTAATTCTCTTCTAATTGATTAATAACCTCAGTTGAGATGTGACAAATCATCGTAGTATTGTGGCAGAGTTATTTGGTTTAAGCTTGAGCGAAAGCGCTCAGCATTAAAGCACAGTCAAAGATAGATTTATCACCAAGCGCCTAGATACTACCCCTTAGAGACAGTCAAAAGAGGGCCGCTAAATAATTAACTTATGAGAAAGGTCTTCGTGAGTTTCTACGGTTATAACAGAAGCCGACATTAGGATACACTGGCTTTTGAATACACCGGAAGTTCATCAACGACTTAGTTTGTCATTGCTGGTGACTTTCTCCCTAGTATACTATTGCTTTTGGCTGTATGAAACTTACTCCAATCTACGGACAGTCTTCCTCAAGAAGGTTTCTTAGCATCTAAAATGACTCCCACTGTGAGGCTATAGCTTTAGAATATTTACAAGCTTTACTTACGAATTAGCTCTTTCTAGAAAAAATACCGTTTTTGCTGTGTAAGGTGATATTCTACCTGTTTCTAGCCGGCTTTGTGTAGCTTATTAACAAATCAGCGGATTCATTAATATTAAGCCTGCTTTACTATTTAGTTTCTTACCCTGACCTATTAAACTGCCTAGTGTGTTCATTTCATTTTGTTCAATAGCTTTTAGCCCTTATCGCTCCCATGCTGACCCATCACCGCAAGCCCGTGTGCTTATCACTTATTTCCACTGACCTACCAATTTGGTCTGTTGTCGAAACTGCCGCGACATTGTATCAAAAAGATACTGATAGATTCCATCTACTGCTGACCGCACCACCTCTAATTAGCTGCGAAGTAGAGAGTGTCCTGAGTCCAGAAGACACACTCCCCCAAAATAAGAGCAAAGCTTATACCCCTAACAGTCCCAGAATTTTGTGGCTGGAGATTTCTCCTTATCGGGTAATTATGACTATGCAAGGTAACGGTCAAGTGAGTTACCGTCATTTTTGGGAACAGGGCGTTTATGGCATTAGTCGCTATTGGTTGCCAACTGAATCATTGCAACCTAACGATCCTATTCGTTTAAGAAATTTTACTAGTAGCCTAACTCTCAACGGACATCCCTTGCCGGAGCATTTGCGTTTGGAATATGAATTGTGGGCAGAAAAAGTCCAATTAGGATGCTACATACTGAATTTGGAAATTAAAAATTGATAGGTATAAGGAGCAAGGTAGTGGAGGGGCAGGGGAGCAATGCGAGCAGGGAAGGTAGGGGAGCAGGGAGCAAGGGAGAAGAGTTTTTCCCTCCGCCCCCCGCACCCCGCCCCTCTGCCTCTTTTCAATGCCCAATGCCCAATGCCCCATGCCCAATCCCTTTTAACCAAAATAACTGGGTTGGTTTCCAGGTTTCCATTTAATATTGCAACCAACACTCGGCTTTTGCTCACTTGTAACAGGTTTACCCGCTAGCACTGCTTCAATAGCTGCGCGTAAATCTTCCCCTGTTACGGGTTTACCATTACTGGGGCGGCTATCATCTAGTTGTCCCCGATAAACAAGTTCGCGTTGGTCATCAAATACAAAAAAATCTGGTGTGCAAGCTGCTGTGTAAGCTTTTGCGGTTTCCTGGCTCTCGTCGTAGCATAAGGTAAAATTAAATCCTAGTTCTGTGGAAAATGCTTGTAACGACTCTGGTGCATCATCTGGATAATTTTTTGCATCGTTAGCACTAATAGCAACGATCGCTAAATCACCTGTAAAATAATCTTTTCGTGAACTACCTACACCGCCTGAGTACAGGTCGGTGTAGGCTTCTGGTACATTCTTAATGTTGCCAGAACTTCCTTCGAGGTACTATTAGTAGTAG
>NZ_JBALDZ010000140.1:0-13090 GCF_036917155.1 Nostoc sp.
CACGATGTTTCAATGTGTCCTTGTACAAATCCCCTGATTTTAATTATGGGGATTTCCCTGTTGCCTGTTGCCCGTTCCCTGTTCCCTTTTAATCAATTGTCATAACACATACGTTGAGGAATATAGTGCAGTAATTTTAACGACAGAGAGAGCAAATCTCCGCATTAGAATACGTTTCGCTCTCAAATATTTACTGGCAGTCAGTGAAGCCTTGGTTATTGTAGACAATCACATTACATATATTGATTACCGCTATCACTTTCAAGATGAGCAAAATAGTCTGATTTTTCGTTATGACAGTACACCACACTTTCCCAACTTGCCTAGCTTCCCGCACCATAAACATCGCAGTTGTGTGTCTACACTTACAACACACATATTTTGTGTTTGATAACACTGCTGGATAAATCGTATCGCGGCTGTGCGATTAAAAGCACTCAAAGCATTACCAACTTCAATTAAAACAGCTTCAGTTACCCATACTTCCACGGCGCTTTGAACACGCAGTAGCAGTGTTTTAGCCTTGAGATGGTATTGATCGCGTACATTTAGTAACGCTTGGATAAAAACAGTGTCTAAAAATATTCGCTCACCCGTCATGTGTTAATTTCAGGCTGACGTTTTGGTGTGCCATAGAGGTAATGATCGTGTTGACTTGCCCAATCTTCGGGTGCATCAACTGTCCCTGTTAAATCTTCTAATACATCCCACACATCAGCCACTTTAGTTTCAGATGAGTTAATATCCTCAGAAACGATGGTAATCACATAGCGTTTGTTCAGTTCTAAATCAGGTGGAATATCTGGGCGCAAAACAGAACCATCAAATGTAACCGTTAAAATTTTGCTCATTGTTCTATTTCTCCTAACCGCTAATCACAGCGATCGCATCAATCTCTACCAACACGTCTTTAGGTAAGCGCGATACCTGCACACAAGCCCGTGCTGGGGCTGTATCTTCCGGGAAATATTTAGCATAAATGGCATTCACCGCCACGAAATCATTCATATCAGCTAAAAATACAGTGGTCTTCACCACATCTTGAAAAGTCGCCCCAGCGGCTATGAGAATGGCTTCAAGATTAGCTAATACCTGCTCAGTTTGTTTTTTGACATCATCAGTGTAGACGACATCACCAAGGCGGGGATCGATGGCAATTTGTCCAGCTATAAATACAAATTGACCTGAAGCTGCGATCGCTTGATTATAAGGGCCTACTGGTGCAGGTGCGTTATCAGTATTAATTACTTTACGTGTCATAGATATTACTTTCTCTAACGATGTTTCCTGTTTACCGATTTCCGCTTCAGCAGCGATCGGCTTGTAAACCTCTCCATCTGGCATTATCGCACCAGTTAGGTCTGCATCTTTAAAGTTGACACCATAGATATTTGCGCCAGTTAAATCTACCTTCTTCAGGTTTGCCTCGTTCAGATTCGCGTTGATCAAATCTACTTTTTGCAGTTCTGCTTTCTCTAAATTTGTCCCTTTTAGACAGGCTTTTCTGAAATTTACGCCTATGAGATTTGCTGCACCTAGATCAGCTTCAGCCAGATTCATTCCTGACAAATCCTTTTGAGATAAATTAACACCACGAATTTTGGCTCCCTGCAAATTAGCACCTTTGAGTATCACACCACTTAGGTTTGCTTGACTCAAATCAGATCCAAACAAGTTAGCCCCTGTTAAATTAGCACTATTAAAAGGGAACAGGGAACGGGCAACAGGCAACAGGGAAATCCCCATAATTAAAATCAGGGGATTTGTACAAGGACACATTGAAACATCGTGGCTGACGCCATCTCGTTTCAAATATTTTTATCTCTTTTCATAAATAAATTTAGGGGCTTTAAACCCTGTATTCGGGGCTAATTTTTTTTCTGTTCCCTGTTAAGAGTTCCCTGTTCCCGCCCCGAAGGGGCTTGGTAAGGTTAGCTCTAACGATTTTTGCTTCATTCAAGGATGTGTCGCTTAAGTTTGCAGAATTGAGTGTAGCATCACTCAAGTTGGCGTTATCTAGGTTGGCGTTACTGAAATTAGCGCCGCTCAAGTTCGCTTTACTTCAAATCTGCTCCCGTCAAATCTGCACTTGTTAGGTCTATCCCACTCAGATTTGCACCTTTAAAGTCTACACCTCTCAAATTTACTGAATGAAATTTCCGCTCTCCTGCGGCGTATCTTTCCAACAGTTCCTCAGCGTCCATAATGCACCTTTGAATACCATTGACACAGTATAATCACAAAAACTTTGTGTCGCAGGTATTCTTCTCCCCCTCTTCTCTCTGCGCCTCTGCGGTAGCCTGCGGCAAGCCGCTCCGCGTCTACGTTCCTCTTACCCCAATCTCGGACGTATCCCAATAATGCCATCAGGTCAGCATCCCGATCGCACTCGTATAATACGATTACGACAGACTGCAAAATATCGATGAATATTAAAGAAGTACTGCTCCAAGAAATTGAATCATCCTCAGATGTTCTACTAGCCCAAACACTAGATTTTTTGCGTTTTCTCAAGACAAAACCAACAACCGAGGAAAAATCTGTTGACCTGTCAACGGAAAAAAATGCTCATACTTCCAATCATCAAACGAAAGCGGAAATACAGGAAGCAACACCAATTGTTAGAGGCTCTAAAGCAGAAGACTTGCTAAAGTTTGCCGGAACCTGGCAAGGTGATGATTTTGAGGAGTGTTTGGAGCTTGTTTACCAAACCCGTTCCCAGGCTGAATTTTAGTGATGTATCTCCTAGACACCAATCATTGTAGCCGGATCATTTTTGGAGAAACAAACATCATTCGTTGGTTACAAGAACACATCGGCTTAGGGGTTGCAACTAGCGTTATCGTGCAAGGTGAACTTCTTTACATGGTGCAAAAGTCTGCTCAACAAGAAGCAAATCTTCGCTTTGTCAGAACTTTTCTGCAAACCATTGACCTTTATCCCATTAATGGAGGAGTTGCCGATGTTTACGGTAGCCTCAAAGGACAAATTGTCGAACATTTTGGCCCCAAAGATAAAGCAAAGCGTAGAAAGTTTACAGTTCAAGATTTGGGGTTTAGCGATAACGACTTGTGGATAGCATCAACTGCTCTGCACTATAACCTCACCGTCGTCTCAGGGGACAGCGATTTTCAAAGGATACAACAAGTACAAGCCTTAGCCTTAGAATCTTGGCTTTGACATCCTCACAACACCAACCGATTCCTACAGAACGTTTACCCAAACTGGATGTTGGGGAATTCCAGATATTCCTCTCCCCTCATCTCTCTGCGCCCTCTGCGCCTCTGCGGTAGCCTGCGGCAAGCTGCTCTGCGTCACGTTCCTCTTACCCCAACCTCGGACGTATCCCATAATGCCGATATCGCCAATAATCGCGCAGAATGCGATCGTGGTCAAAACATAAATTACTAGGCACTCGCCAAGACTCAAAAATACCTACACCCTTCGCATCATCTCCAGCCACAACTTCCCCCGTAGCTGTCGCTAAAAACACAATGCTAATCGTATGCTGACGCGGATCGCGATTGGGGTCAGAATACACCAGTAATTGTTCAACCAACTCCACCTGTAAACCTGTCTCTTCCTCAGCTTCTCGCCGTGCCGCCACTTCCACAGCTTCGCCATAATCTACAAAGCCACCAGGAATAGCCCAACCTAAAGGTAGATTATGTCTTTCAATTAACACTATTGGCCGATGAGGTCGATCTACTAGTTCAATGATGATATCAACTGTTGGTGTAGGATTTCGGTAAGACATGGAATTTTAGATTTTAGATTTTAGATTTTGGATTAATTAGGGATTGGGAATTGGGCATTGGTTATTAATTATTCTCCTCTGCTTCCCCTACTCCCCACTCCTGCCAGCTTTTAAAGCTGTACTTAGCGTGATAAATTCGATGCGATCGCGTAGCGTCTCCATCAGACAATTGCTCCCTCTCATAATTAAGGTTACTTATGCCTTTTCCTAGATCCAGTGGCATTTTGCTGCATCCTACTTCCTTTCCCAGTCGATTTGGCGTTGGGGATTTAGGCTTAGAAGCCTATCGCTTCATTGATTTTCTAAAAGAAAGCCATCAACAATATTGGCAAGTTTTACCCCTAGGCCCCACTGGATACGGTAATTCCCCATATATGTGCTACTCAGCAATGGCGGGAAATCCGCTGCTCATTAGCCCAGAAAAACTTCTAGAAGAGGGTTTGCTATCTGGAGAAGACTTTGCTAATTTACCAGGATTTCCGGCAGAAAAGGTAGATTTTGAGCAGGTTGTACCGATTAAAATTGGGCTACTCAAAAAAGCCTGTGAAAACTTTAGAGCCTATGCTACGCCTATCCAGCATAAAGAGTTTGAAGGCTTTTGCGACAGTAAAGCCTATTGGCTAAATAATTACGCCTTATTTATGGCGCTGAAAGATGCTAACAATGGTGCAAGCTGGAATACATGGGAGCCAGAATTTGTCAAGCGGGAACCAGAAGCATTAGCTCAGGTAGAGCATCGGCTTAACGGAGATATATTTTATTACAAGTTCATCCAATTTGAGTTTTTCCGGCAGTGGTCAGACCTGAAAAACTACGCGAACATGCGTGGCATTGACATTATCGGCGATATTCCTATCTACGTAGCTCATGATAGTGCCGATGTGTGGGCGCATCCCGACATCTTTTGCTTAGACGAAGAAACGGGAGAAGTTGCCCAAATGGCAGGAGTTCCACCAGATTACTTTAGCGCCACCGGTCAATTGTGGGGAAACCCGGTTTATAACTGGGAGGAACTGCAAAAACAAGACTTTAAATGGTGGGTACAGCGCTTTGAGGCCATGCTGGATTATGTCGATATAATTCGCATTGACCACTTTCGGGGCTTCGAGGCATATTGGTCAGTACCCAAAGGTGAAGAAACTGCCATTAATGGCGAATGGGTGGAAGCACCTGGAGACGCTTTTTTTGAAGCGATCAAACAGAAGTTGGGCAAGCTACCCGTCTTAGCAGAAGATTTGGGGGTAATTACACCAGGGGTAGAAGCGCTGCGAGACAAGTATGAATTTCCTGGAATGAAAATTTTGCAGTTTGCCTTTGGTTCAGATCCCGCTAATCCATTTTTGCCATTCAATTACTCGCGGAATGCTGTAGTTTATACCGGAACTCACGATAATGACACAACCATCGGCTGGTTCAACACAGCTAACGACTACGAAAAGCATAACTTATGGCTTTATTTAGGTTGTATAAGTTCTGAAGGCATTCACTGGGATTTAATTCGATTGGCGTTAAGTTCTATAGCCAACCAAGCGATTATTCCTTTGCAAGATATTTTGGGATTAGGAAACGAAGCACGAATGAATTTTCCCAGTATTGCTGAGGGTAACTGGGAATGGCGCTATCAAGAAGGAGCGTTGAGAGATGAATGGCGCGATCGCTTAAAAGTTCTGACCAGACTTAATGGACGCGCCCCAGAAGCCCAGTGAGGAGTAGGGAATGGGGAGATGAGGGAGCAGGGGGAGCAGGGGGAGCAGAAGGAGAAATAAATACCTCCTCATCTCCCTCATCTCCCTCATCTCCCTCATCTCCCTCATCTCAAAACTTAGGCTTGGCAGCAATCCTAACTTCTTCCTCTTTCCCCGGCTCTCCCATTTCTTTAGCTTTCTCCTGATTGACACTCATCAAAACACCGCCAGCATTATCAGTTTTCACTGTCAGTTGCTCTTGGGCCTTCCAAATTCGATGAGTTCCCTCTGGCAGAATACCCTCAAACTCGGTTTTGCCATCGGCTACTACACGAATCCAAGATGAGGCTTTCAAGGTGACACCAATCTGTACAACCTGTTCCTTTTGGACGCCGCTCAGGTTGTTGCTGACGGGTTGTACCTCCATTGACTCTTTTAGTTGGGCTAATTCTGGTTTGACAACGGACTTTTGTTTGGGATATGGCTGATTTTGGCTATTACTTGCTTGTAGTACCGCGTTATTTAATAACTGAGATAAGCCATTTACAGAGCATACTATTAGCAATATGTAAAGAAAGTAAAGATGAATTGGACGTAGTTGAGCCAGGGGTGAAGTATTCCCAATACCTTGGGAGTTCGCTTTTGCAGAACTGATTGGAAAAGTGCCAGAAAATTCGACTCCATTCAAGCCTAGAGCTTCCGCAAATTGCCTAATCAAACCCTGAATATAGACTGGTTCTGGCAAATCGTTTAAATTACCTTCTTCGATCGCCTGCAATAATCGCCGGGGAATTCTGGTCAATACAACCACTTGCTCTAGAGAAAGACCCTGTTCTTGCCGCAATGCCCAAAGTTGAGCGCCTAATTCTGCCAACTTTTCGGCTCGTTGTTCCTCTAATGAAAGTGATGGCTGGTGATTATTCTTCTTTCTTAGCCATTTCATGCCTACTGACACTCCTTAACTCCGCTGAATCTTTAATAGGTTGCGTTATTTGCTCTTGCAAAAAGTGAATCTCATGATCTTTGAGGGAACGATATTTACCCTCTGACAACAAGGGTTCCTTTAGAGTTTGTAATTGAATTGGGCCGATAGCAGTTCGATGCAGCTTAATTACTGGGTATCCTAACTGTTGAGCTATGCGGCGAATTTGGCGATTTCTTCCCTCCTGCAACACTATTTCTAAAAAGCTTTGCTCGGCACGACGTTCGATTAGACGTACCTTAGCAGCCCTGGTTTTTCTACCCTCCAACATCACACCCTGACGCCACTTTTGGAGTACTGTTTCTGGCGGGTGTCCTTTAACCAAAACATGATATGTCTTGGAAATGCTGTGGCGGGGATGGGTTAGTTCAAATGTCAGTTCTCCGTCATTGGTCAGGATTAATGCTCCTGTGGAGTCTGCATCTAGACGGCCAACTGGGTGAATACCTGAACCCTCCCGTAATTCTTTCGGTAGTAGATCCAGGACTGTTGGTCTGTGGTGAGGGTCGTAGCAAGTCGAAACCACTCCTGCTGGTTTGTGTAGCAATAGATATATTAAAGCCGGACGCTGCTTTTCGGATACAGGTTTACCATCGATGGCGATCGCATCTTTTTCGGGATCAACTTTTTGACCTAAATGTGCCAATACTCCATTGATCCGTACCCGTGAGTGCCTAATCATTTCTTCGGCCTCGCGACGTGAGGCGATACCCCATTGAGCAATAATTTTTTGTAACCGTACCTCCATGTGGAAATTGCTTATTTACTGTTAACAATTAAATGATATTTGCATTTTGTAGCGAGTAGGCATAAATGTTACATTTAAGGCTTATTTAATTTCTGTTCAGTTGTTGAACAAATACCCATAAACAGATTGGTTAAATGCCAGAGCAAAATTCCCAAACAACAAATGCAAATAAAATCCGCATAATTACGCAGGTACTAACAACAGCAGTCAAGCTTTGGTTAAGAGCGCAAGTCAGCCAAATATCGGAATTAGAAGTGGAGATCACAGCGAGCGATCGCCAACTTCTCTCTGGGCGCATCCCTTCGGTATCTATTTTTGCTACTCATGCAGTTTATCAAGGTCTCCAGATTACACAAATTAAATTAACAGCAGAAAATATTCGGATAAACATCGGCTCCGTACTCAAGGGAAAACCCCTGCGACTGTTAGAAACAGTACCAGTGGTTGGCGATTTAATCATAGACGAGAAGGATCTCAATGCTTCTCTCTCATCTAACTTATTATCGACTGCTTTGAGCGATCTACTGGTTAAGGTTTTACCAACACATTACCCACAGACACAACCAATTAATTGGCAAGAAATTCTTCTGGGGAACAACCAAATTATACTGCGAGGTTTGAGAGTAACCAATAGTGAAACAACGCCTCTAGAAATTTGTCTGGGCTTACAGTTACTCAGTGGGCATGAGTTGGAAGTGGCGCTGATTCCAATCCAGCCTGCCCAAGAAGATATGTTAGAGGATAATCATGATTACAATCTGGATCTTGGTTCAGATGTCGATATCCAAGAACTAACAATGATCCCAGGCAAGTTAGTCTGTTGTGGGAGGATTAACGTTAATCCTTGATGATGACAGATTTAAAAATGCTAATACACTATTTAAATGATCTAGTGCCTCTCAGCGGATGAGGAGGACAAGGGGACAATCCCCCGCTTCGTTGCTATCCCGCCTCGGAATAGAATTCCAAGGCTAATCAATACTGCTCGGATAAGCAGGGGAGGCTGGCGTTGCAGGGGAAGCAAAACTCAACGTCAGCCTCCATTTCTCCCCCGGCTATTGAACAGCTTGCCTCAACCAAGAAATTCCAAAACCTACGCAGTATTGCAAGGCTAATAGCTTAAGTCCTCTCAAGAGGACTACATCAGAATTTTAGTCCACTTGAGTGGACTTGAGCTATTAGCCCGGAACTTAAGTTCCGGGCGGGATATAGGTCAGTGCAATACTTTAGCTGTTCTTCTTAGGTCTGTATTGAACTCAACTGAAAACCGCTACAGTAGCGGCAACAGTAGTGTCACGAAATAGTAAACCAAAGGAGCTGTGAAAATATAACTATCGGTACGGTCTAAAATACCACCGTGACCGGGGATTAACTGTCCAGAATCTTTGACTCCAGCATCTCGCTTTAGCATAGATTCAGTGAGATCCCCTAAAAGACTAGCAATGCCAATCAGCAAACCCAATGCTAAACCAGTGAAAGGGGAGCTTGGCAAGTGAAGATAATAGGCTCCTGCTACGGCTACAGCAACACTTGAAGTAATACCAAAGACAGCACCTTCTACAGTTTTTTTCGGGCTAATCTCAGACAGACGGGTTTTTCCAAAGAATTTGCCAATGGTGTAAGCACCGATATCGGCTGCCCAAATACACAAAAAAGTTAGTAGTGTTGCTGTAAAACCTTGTGGTAGAGAAGCGGAATTTGCCTTCTCCCAGAAATCTGTCCAGGTTATAGGCCAGTAACCTCCAAAAGGGAGATTGCTAAAAGCAGCACTATCAATTGCTCGTAACCGCACCCAGTAACTTGGTAAATAACCTACATAAAATAGCCCCATAATGGAAGCAGAAACATCAGCGATCGTGGCAAATTTGGGTTGAAACAGCAGGTAAAAACAAATAAGTGTGCCAGCTATTGGCATCACAGCATCAGCTAAACTGCCATCTAGCGTGCAAATTACCAGCAATACTTGGCTAGCAGCCATTGTGGTTTTAGCAGCAGGAACTATACCTCTGGCTCGCACCAAATTGAAATATTCCTGTTGACCCAAAAAGACGATAACCGCAAACATGATGGTAAAGTACCAACCACCCAAAAGGGTAACAGAAAGAGCAAGAGCGATCGCAACAATTCCACTAATAATCCGAGACCAAGGCATAGAAGTATTGGGTACTGGGTACTGGGTACTGGGTATTGGGTATTGGGGATTGGGTATTGGGTATTGGGGATTGGGGATTGGGCATTGAGAAGAGACAAGGTAGACAAGGTAGAGGGGGGAGATAAGGGAGAGACTTGTTCAATAATTCCCCCTTGTCCCCCTTGTCTCCTCGTTTCCCCCAGTCCCTAGTCCCCAGTCCCCAGTCCCTAGTTCCCAGTCCCTAGTCCCTAGTTCCCAGTCCCTAGTCCCCAATCCCCAGTCCCTAGTCCAGTTTCTCACCACTAAGGATAAAAATGGGATCAACGGCGGTAAAGCTTTGAGAAAAGCCACGCGTCTCTAAGCGGTTAACCGCAGATTGGACGACTTCGATATTTCTAGCTCTTAACAGAGAAAAGCTCTGGGAAATAGCATATAGACTTTCTAGATTAGCAGCTGTGGCTACAACCCGACCGGATGGCGGCAAATAATGCCAAGCTGCTTGCAGTATTTCCTGAATGGGGCGTCCTCCCTCGATACAAACGCGGTGAGGGGCAACCTTAAGATCGTGTAAACACTCTGGGGCGCTTCCTTCAATTACTTCGACATTTTTCACATCAAAGCGATCGCAGTTACGCTTGATCAGATTAGCTACTTCTTCATCCCTTTCGATAGCGATAATCTGTCCACCTGGACACAATAGCCCCACCTCTACCGGAATTGTACCTGTCCCTGCGCCAATATCCCACAACACGGAATCTGATTTTAGCCGCAGTTGGGAAATCAATAGCAGTCGGACTTCTCGCTGACTCAGGGGAATTCCTGGCAAATGTTCAAATAATTCATCGGGAATACCAGGGGTAATATAAGGCCAAAGTTGGGAGGGCATAGAATTACGGAATTATACTAAAGATATCGATTTGCCAAATTGAAAAGCTATCAGCTATAAAACTTTTCAACCGTAGCATTATTAAGAAAACATAATGATTGGCGAAATATTAGGCGAACGCTACGAAGTTCAGCAGCTATTAGGAAAAAAAGCAGGGCGGCGGACGCTATTAGCTCGTGATTTGCAAACTCAGGAATTAGTTGTCATCAAGTTACTCTCTTTTAGTAGTGACTTTGAGTGGGATTCACTTAAGTTGTTCGAGCGAGAAGCTGAAACTTTAAAAAACCTAGCACATCCCTCAATTCCTGGCTATTTAAACTATTTTGAGGTAAATTTACCAACCATCAAAGGATTTGCTCTAGTACAAACTTATATAAGAGCACAAACTTTAGAGCAATGTTTAGAAACTGGGCGGACTTTTACAGAAATTGAAGTCAAAGAGATAGCTAAAGCACTTTTAGAGATTCTCGTTTACCTACATGAGCTACATCCGCCTGTAATTCATCGTGATATTAAGCCTAGCAATATTTTATTGGGGGAGCGTTCTGGCAATAGTGTCGGTCAAGTTTATTTGGTAGATTTTGGCTCAGTACAAACCGTCTTAGCTACCGAAACCGGGACAAGAACTGTAGTCGGAACTTATGGTTATATGCCACCAGAGCAATTTGGCGGACGCACTGTTGCAGCATCAGACCTTTATAGTTTAGGGGCGACCTTAATTTATTTAGTGACGGGTACTCACCCAGCCGATTTACCCCAAAAGGATTTTCGGATTCAGTTTGAGCAAGTGGCTAATCTCAGTCCCAGCTTTAGCAATTGGTTAAAGTGGATGATTGAACCTAGTTTAGAACGCCGTTTGAGTTCTGCTAGTGCTGCACTGGCAGCTTTAGAAAAACCACAACCGGCAAACCTGCCTATTTTGGTTGTTGGCAAACCTTATGGGAGTAAGATTCAACTAACCAAAAATGGGGATTCTCTAGAAATTATCGTTCCACCTGCTGGTTTTGATTCATCAATAGTATTTACAGGTTTATTTGCGATCGTCTGGAATTCATTTATTCTCTTTTGGACTCTTGGCGCACTCTCAGCGCCTTTTCCTGTCAACATCCCCTTTGCCTTGTTTTCATTTCCTTTTTGGGGTGCTGGCTTGATGATGGTGTATAAATTTCTCTTTCATTTATTTGGATGCATCTGCTTACGTGTGAATCTCAAACAAATTGCCCTAACCTGGGAGTTGTTTGCTTGGAAATTTTATCGTCCGCGTGCATCGTCAAGGCAAAGTATTAATAAGTTAGTTTACATTCCCAAACATTTTACTAAAGATTCTGAAGGCACTAGAATTGCCGTTCCCGCACAATTGGATATTTGGGTAGGAGTAAAAAAATATCAGCTTGGTGGTAGTGGTGGTGCAATTAAATCTGAAGCGGAACTGGAATGGCTAGCTCATGAATTAAGCGATTGGTTAGGTTTGCCAATTACCAATCCAATGAGAAGTTAGTTGCATTGATTATTGCTTTGTTCAAGGTGTCCAGTTTTGTCTCGACCACACTCGCCTTAGTACACGCGTACTGTTTAAGCACAGATACTTGGCACGTTGCCCTGTTCATTCAGTAAATTGATCAAAAAAATAGCTAATAGTTTGAAAACTTATGCTTTTATGGATGATACTGTCTTCATAGACTGTACAACTGTACTAACAAAGTTTAGATGAGACTTAATTGTAACCCTTACTACGAAACAAAATTTGGTGCTGCTTATTTGGGAAACAGCCTAGAATTAATGGCAGGTATTCTCGACGAAAGTATCGATTTAATTTGCACCTCTCCACCATTTGCATTGATTCGTAAAAAAGAATACGGAAACGTTGATGCTGAGGAATATGTTGAATGGTTTAAAGATTATGCAGCACACTTTTACCGTATTCTTAAACCAACAGGCTCACTAGTTATTGATATAGGTGGCAGTTGGATTAAGGGAATGCCAGTTCGTTCTCTTTATCATTTTGAACTAGTTGTTGCTTTGTGCAAAGCAAAAGAAAAAGGCGGACTTGGATTTTATCTGGCACAAGAATTGTATTGGTATAACCCAGCAAAACTGCCTACCCCTGCCGAATGGGTAACAGTTCGCAGGGAAAGAGTTAAAGATTCAGTAAATACAATTTGGTGGCTGTCAAAAGAACCGCATCCTAAAGCTAATAATAGAAGGGTTTTAAAGCCTTATAGTGATGCGATGAAAAACCTTTTAAAGAATGGGTATAAACCCAAAGTTAGACCATCAGGCCATGATATTTCTGATAAATTTGGGAAGGACAGGGGAGGAGCTATTCCCCCGAATATTATTGATGGACGTTATAGTACAGACAAAGAAGAAATAGGGCAACAGACTCTTATAGAAGAAACTTTATTTGAAGATTTAGTCCAGCCCGTAAATGTAATTTCTGCCTCGAATACTGCTTCCAACGATTATTACCAAAGGCGTTGCAAACAAGAAGGTTTTAAGCCACATCCAGCAAGATTCCCTCAAGCTTTACCAGAGTTTGTCATCAACCTTTGTACAGAACCAGGTGATATTGTTTTAGAACCTTTTGCTGGTTCTAATATGACAGGTCGAGTTGCAGAAACTTTACAAAGACGCTGGTTAGCTTTTGAGATTGATGAAGACTACATCAAAAGCTCAAAACTGAGATTTGAAGAAAATGCTCCTTTGGTTGTTGAACCTCCAGTAGATTTATCACCAATAGCAACAGAAAACGCTGATAATAACCAGTCAGTACAGCTACGCTACTATATGATTTTGTTACAAAAAGATGGTAACCGTTCACGGTGGAAATTAGGCTACCAGGAAAAATAAGTACAGAGAGATGGTAGATTAGAGGGCATGAAGAAAATCAGCCTCATCAGC
>NZ_JBALDZ010000141.1:0-35030 GCF_036917155.1 Nostoc sp.
AATTACCGCAATACAAGGTTTAGTCAATCAACATACCGAACTTCTCTCTGTGCTTGAGTCTCAAGCCCTGAAATACCAATTAGATAGCTAGGGGGAAATTAAAATTAGCAAAAAACCACCAGTGTCAAAGTTGGTGGTTTAGTCATGAAGAAAACCCGCAATTAAGATTAAACATCTAACGATTGTTATAATTTTCGGTTCCAAAGTCTATCGGTTCGATAATTAGGGGATTCGCACCTAATGCTAACTTGGGAAAATATAGCGATGTAATGCAAAGGAGCAGAGGGCAAAGACTTACTATAACTTAACCCTCTACTCCCCTACTCCCTATTCCCCACTTCCCCCTCTCGTCCCTCGTAGTGCAACAACTAAGATGGCAATGAATCCGAAGATTGGCAGTGCGATCGCCCAAGTTGGTAATTTCTGAGATTCTCCCTCTCCTAAATCACCATTGACATCTCGTAGATTTCGTGTACTCTCTTGTGTAGACCCGCCAGCTACAGTAACTTCAAATTTGAACTCAAAGGGTTTGAATCTTGCCCCAGAGATCGGTTTACCATTCAATTGCAACTCATAAATACCTGGCTTAGGAAAAACAACTTCCGCACCTGGAATGCCTTTATAGCGTTCAGCTGACACAGCTTTTAGCTCCGGTTCTAGCAGTGCAGGCTCTCCGGCTGCATAAGGTTCGGCATAAATAGCCAACTGACAATTACACTGTGACAGGGGAATTACCCTTCCACCTCTGCGGGTAAGTGCAAACCAGGCTTGGCTCGGTTCTCCAGCACGGGGATTATCATTTGGTTCAATGTGGATAGTGCCACCGACATCTCCAGCTACTTCCACCTTATGAGCAGATGCAGGGTAAAGATTAGTTATTGATATAACTAAGCAACTCAGGAATAATAAATACTTTATTGTTCCTTGATTCTGCCAGAAAATGCCTTTGAGCAGGTAATGCCTCTGTTTTTGACTTGTTGGGATGAAGCCAGAAAATAAGGATGATTTACCGCGATTTGGTTGGGGGAACATAAAACTTTTCTACGGCTAACTTTGACCAAAAAAAGCGCGATCGCACTAGCAAGACACTGAGAGTAAAAAATACCAACAGGACTGCCGCTAATTTATTTCCCCAAGTTGATTGCAAGGAACCCAGGTAATGGGAACCAATCAACACAGTATGAATGACACTCAAGAGCAAGGCTGGCACACCCAATAGATGAATCTGTCGCCAACGCTTGCCCCAAGATTTCTGCAAAGACTCCCAACTTGTGAAAGCGGCGGGGGACATTAATACCAATGCTACAGCACCCGCAGCCATACCCCACTGAAATTCTCGCGGCATAAAATCAAAGGCGGCAAAATTCCATTGCAATGAATGTTCTATCATGTGGGCGGTGTGAACCACAGAAAGCACAAATGATCCCACTCCCAAGCCCCGGCGGTAACGCAGTGGTGAAGCCCACAAGCCACTAATGGGACGCGCAATTAGCGCCAAAATTAAGCAGATTAAGGCGGCGTGTCCGGTGTAATCTACCATTGTGTCACCAGTCCGCAACAAGGTAATGATGCCAATGATCAGCGTTACCCAACCGCCTAATCGAAATAACTGACTGCGCCTGTCTTGACTTACCAAAGATGTGGAAACACCCACACCTAGCATCGTCGGCAAGGTTCCTAAGCCAAAAGCTAGCATTGTTGCCCCACCCATCCATAAATTGCCAGTTTCAGCAGCTTTAATTTGGGCAGCATACAAAAAACCACAGGGCATTAAACCCCAAGTCATCCCCAAAAGCATTGGTGTCCACCATTTGGTTTTTAAGGAAAGCTTAACCATGCCGGTGCTGAGGCGATCGTGTAAACTACCTTGCAATAGGGGATGTAGCACAGGAAGACGCGGCAGTAAATCGGGTTTTACTTGTCCTAAGCCAAACCAAATCAGCATTACACCAGTTAGAATTGCCATCCAACGCCGGAAGTCACTGCCAACACCCGCTAGCTGTCCACCTTGCAGCAATACCGAACCTAGCGCCCCAATGCCCGCACCGACTAGGGCATAGCTCAACATCCGTCCCAGGTTTAGCAGGATATGAAATTTTAATTGCTGTTGCCAAGTATCGGACTTTTCTAAGGTTGATGTCTGTTTCGGCTGATGAGACAGGGAAAATGCCACTGTTAAAGGGCCACACATCCCGAAGCAATGTCCAAAACTCCCCAGGAATCCCACGATCGCGATCAGCAATAAATCTACCATAAAAAAGCCCTGAGTCATGAGTCCTGAGTGTCAGAATAAAGATTTTGAAGAAGTAATAAGAAATTCTTTTCTTTACTCAGCACTCCTATAGTGCGGCACTTTACGTGAAGTTGCGATCGCTGTCAAAAGACGAACTGTCAAACTTGATGTTTATTCTAGGGAAGAAAGCCTGGGTGTAGACATCTGTAAAACTCCTTACACACAAGCTACTGAGAGCCACTGCTGCTCACTCTTATTGCGCGGGAGTGGCTTTTTTGCTTTTTGGATAAATGTAATCACACAAGTTTTAATTAAGAAAGTTATTAACGATTTATAAAACAAGTTTAATGTATTCATAATCTTTGGGAATCTCTCATCTTTATATTATTTTAATAATTGATGTTTTTCGGAGGAAATTTACTTCATAATTAGTTCATTAATTTCCGATAAAAATTTATGTATTAATTCAGGAGATACTTTTTTTAACAATCTAGTAAATATTGGGTTATGACATCCTAAAAAATATGATACATTTTTCTTAATGTTTTTTAACTATAGCAATCCTATCTGATTTGTGAGAATCACAAGACTCAGATCCCTGACTTCTTAGAGAAGTCAGGGATCTCGTTGTTCACGAATGATTTAGGATTGCTATATAGGACTACTATTTGATTTTCAAAAAGATATGTAGGGTGTGTTAGCGACAGCGTAACGCACCAAATCCTTACGAATGGTGCGTTACGGATTTCATCCTAACGCACTCTACAGTACTACAAACCTTTCCACTAGCTAAGTCTGAGCATATCTCTTACGTAGTCGCGGCTATCTTCATGAAGACTCTCCAAGATAATCAGACGACCTTATACATTTCAATAAGACCAACAAACTAAATGTATCCTTAATGCTCGGCTTAATCTTTAAATTAAACTCTTTCGTTCTCAGTTACTTTAGATTAACTTCATAAAGTTTCGTCTTCTAAGTCAGCAGAGGCTGTTTTAATAATTCAGTAAAATTAGGGTTATAAGCTACTCCAAAATGAGCCTATATTTATCTTAATGCTTTCTGATTAGCTGTAGCGCCGAAGTACAGCAATGAATAGTTTTGCCTCCTCTAAAAATTTAATTTATGTTATGCATCTACTATCCATTTGTGAATCCTCAAACAAAGAACATTTCTATAAAGCTTTTCGAGAAAGTGATTGCCCTGCATTTAAGAGAATATTAATGTTGTTGCTTTGGTGAGATGAAACAAAGGGCAAAAATATTTCTGAAAAATCTGTATTTGACAACAAATCATCATTCTTTTTCAGGACAATGGCATTAAGCCATGCGCCAACAAATTTGACAGCGTATGAAAACCTGGAAATAGAGAGGGTAGCCAAAATGACATCTTTTGAATCGAATGAAATAAATGCCGTTGAAGTAGATAACATCACGTTTGAAACTGTGGTATCAGAGAGGGTATTAACCATCCCAGAAGCCAAGCGCGGTGTTTATACTCCTGTACAGCTTGGTATTGGTATTACTAATAATACGCAAAGTTTTTTTTACTTTTCATCAAATTTTTACTCGTTGTTTCCAGAACTGATAGCACCAGATGGTCAAGTAATGCAGACAGGTATCAGCTGCGAACGAATTAACCCACCAATTGAATCTGATTACGTGCTAGTAGTGCCAGGGGAATCAGTAACTTTGTCTCGTGATGCTTTTCTTTTTTGGATACAGAACCGTAAGAAAAAACGTGATCGAGAGTTAACTTTGAACATCCCTTTTCCAACTCAAGACATTTATGGTTTTTGCCCACTGTATCCAGGTTTATATCAATTTCGGTTCAAGTATCGTCAATCTCGTAAAGGGCTGGAGGATTTTTCTAACTGGATTGAACCAACAATATTACAAACAATATTACAAAATCTCTGGACTGGAGAGGTACTAACTCCACTTGTGGAGATTCGCTTAGTAGAGTCATAAGTTGAAGTCAGTCATGAAAAGAAAGTTGACCTTTCTACCTCATTTAATCACAAAAACTGATAAGTATTTCAAACTAAGTAACTACAAGAATAATCAAAAATGATTAAACAACAATATTTTCTAGCTTTTTTAGCAACAAATTTACTAGTAGCACTTACAAATCAGTCCGCTATAGGCTTTACTCTTAAGTTTGGAAATGGTGCTATCAATTATTACAATCCTACAGTGCCATACGTTATAGATGCTAATACCAGAGGTATAACTTTTTTGTCACCTAGATACGTTGCCCCTATTCAGTTAGGTGGGACAAGAACTTTCCTCGATATGTTCAAGAATGATGTTAGGTGGCAAGGTTGGGATTTCAAATCTTCAGATAAGAACTTATATGGTAATTTTGAAATTTCTGATTACTATGGCTGCGGGTCTCAAACTAATTGTGCTAAACAAAGACCGAACGACACAATCCGAGGTGGAGTAGGAGCTTATATTGATATAAAGTATAATCCCAAGAAAACAGACCCAGAACCAGGACAAGGAAAAATCCATTGGATTCAACATGTAGTCAATAATCATACTCTATATGATGAAGAACAAAGCACTTCTGGTGGAGGTTTACACGGTGTTACTTACGACGGAATAGATATACCTCCATATCAGAATGCTAACCCATATTATCGTGGTGGAAACGAATTTTCTGCCTTTGATAGACCTTATAGAATAGATCCCAAAAACCCTCACTCTTGGTTTGCTGAACTTTACTTAGTTGAGGAAACAGGAGAAAGAGAAGTAACAATTTACAACGGAATCAGATGGGGTTGGATAAACAAAGTGTATCGTCGTAAAAATCCCTTACCCATACCTATACCTATACCCATACCCGAAATACCTAAATTTGAGCCAATACCTATTCCCATTCCTAAAATTCCTGATCTAGTTTGTAACCCTGGTAGTGGTGGCGGTGGCTGTAATAGAACAAGCACTGATGGAATATTTGATGACAACATCGAAAATATAAATCAGGAAATTTCTTATGCCAACATTGATGATAATAACTGGACTGAAGACTTTGATTTTGATATCAATGACCCAGACTGGATTGAAGTACAAGACCCATCAGTGCTTGAATTTGAGAATTGGGATTGGACTTCTGACGAAGAACCGATTCTTGACGAAAACCAGGAAGAAGATAATTCTGAATCTCCTGTCTCCGTCCCCGAATCAACATCTGCATTAGGACTATTGGCACTCGGAGCATGGGGTATAGTGAAAGCGCTAAAAATTCGCTTTGAAAAATAACCGTGAACCGTCTCTACACCCTGCTATTTTCCTTCAGCATCATTCTCATCAACCCAATTGGTGCAATGCGCGGGGAAATCTGGACTCAACCAAAAGTATTTGCCATTGTACTTATCTGTATACTCAACTTTTTAATGCTTTGGGAAGGCAGAGAAAGCTTGAAGCTGCCGCAAAGTTGGAAAATCAGCAGACTGCTGTGGGAAATATTTTTGGGAATTGGGCTAATTTCAACTCTCGCTAGTCCTTTTCCCTGGCGATCGCTATTCGGTCAAGAACAGATGGGTGATGGCTTACTCTACTGGCTACTAATCGCCATCTTCACCCTCAGCAATAACCTACTGTTAAGACTACACCCAGAACTAGCCCGTTCTCAACTTATTGGTTTAGTGATTGGCGGTGTCATCCTTGCCCTAAGCATTTTTCCTCAAGTCCTTAACTGGCGCATCGATTACACCGTCACAAGCGGTCAACTGATGCAGAGTAACATTCTGGCTAGTACCATTTTTCAAAATCAGCAACCAATCGGCTTGTATTCCCATCGCGGTCATGCGTCATTTGTCCTAGCAGCAGTGGCAGTTATGACACTTGTCGGTTGGCAATGGCGATGGATAAACACACGTCTGGCTGCAACTGCTGGCATCTTAATTATCCCAGCTTTGCTGCTCACTCAGACCAGAGCGGGATTATTAGCCTTACTGGTAGGGACTATCTACCTATTAGGACGCCAGCATTATAAGCTTTTAGTCCCCGCAACACTTGTATGTCTGCTTATAATTGGCATTGCTACCAGCACTAGGCAGATGAATAATTTACCTCTGATTAAACAAATCACATCAAACCGCGTTGATCTGTGGCAGATGGCCAACTATAGAATTAGTCAGCGTCCCTTACTCGGATGGGGAATGGATGGTTTTGGCACTGCTTATTCCTATGTGCGCCCCGGCAAAAAAATAACTAAAGTAATTCGCTTGGGTGATTTTAGTTTCGACTACCAAGACGAAAATGGGCAAATAAAAACCGCACAACTACCCACAACCAAAGCACATAATATAATTTTAGATACAAGTTTATCAGTAGGCTTACTGGGGATGGCATCGTACCTAGCCCTGTTAGGATGGTGTCTGTGGCAGGTGATCAAATCACCTTACCGTGGAATTGAAGCAGTCTTCATTGCCTACCTCACTTTTACCTTCACTTGGTTTGAGTGCGCCCAATTTACCCATCTAGCTTGGTGGTCGCTCAGTATATCTGGAATATCCCGTGTCCCGAAAATCATACCTTAAAACCGCCACCATCATCTGTTTGCTGTGTCTATTACTAGGCAATACCCAGTCTCAGCCAGAGTCACAATGGACGCCACAGATGGAAGCAGAATTTCAGCAGCGTTCCCAAGCCGCAATTACTCAACTCGCAGGGAAACACTATGGAAATACAGCTTTCGAGAACGAGAAGAGATCCTATCCCAGAGCGATGATTGACATTCTTGCAGGTAATCGAGAACAAGCGATCGCATTTCTGCAATCAGAAGACGCAGATGCAGATAGAAATGCTCACACCTTGGGAATTGACTTTTACTCTGGTTTTACCCTCAAAGAGCAAGTCCGCAAATACTTCTATTTTGGCAAATATCTTGACCCAAAATATCGCCAGCGCATGAAGGAAGCAATGGGGATTTTGACTCAAAAAGACCCCCTCACACGTACCTTTCCCCAACCCCGCAAATTCTGGGAACAGTCAACCGATAACTGCAATACTTGGGTAGACTGCCGCAATACTGATAATTTAAGAGCAATGCGAGAAGTTGCCGTCTATTTGTTTGCTGAAGAAACTGGGAACGAAGAGACACGCAAAATATATAAAGAACGTATCCGCCGCAATGTTCGCACTCTCTACCAAATTGGACAAGGAGAATGGGATTCGGAAAACTACTTGGGACATGCTGTTACGACTTATGTAAATCTTTATGACTTTGCTCAAGATCGAGAAGTCAAGTCACTTGCTAAGTCTGCACTCGATTGGTTTTTTACTTCCGGTGCGCTGAAGTATTGGCGGGGTGGATTTGGTGGGCCCAGTAAGCGCGATTACAATCTGGGGAATTGTGTTTGGTGTTCCCTCGCTACCCATGAATTAGGGTTGTATTTTGATGATTCACCCTTACCAGATCCCAAACCGGACTCCGATGAAGTCCACCTATTTACTAGCAGCTACCGTCCTCCGATAGCTGTTGTGGCTTTAGCGCGTAAGCAATTCAAAAAACCTGTGGAACTGCTAAATTCTAAACCAACTTACGAAAACTGGAAACCCGGTGGAGATAAAGCACCTCAGTTTCACGAAACCCTCTATTTTGGTAATTCTTTTCAGCTTGGCACATTAGCTCAAGGTTCCGGTGGAGACTGGAATGGCTTTAAGTTGATGGCATTTAATCAAAAACGCGGTGTTGATTACTTTATTGTATCCACAGGAACAGACCCCACTCAAATATCTACTTCTTCTATCGGTGGTGATAATATTGCCCAGTATCGCAATTTGCTTATCTGGCTCAACGATAAACCTAAAGCGCCATTTCAATTTTTCTTGCCCAAGTCTGCCAAGTTGGAAACTCACAATGGTGTAACTTTTATCAGGTACGAAAAAACATGGCTGGCGTTGACACCAATTAATTTGCTCCTAGAAGGAATTAACACAACAGCAACCCAGAAAATTCACTCAAGATATCCCGATGACCAAATTCTGACTGCGGTGGGTACTGGGAAAACAGTGGCCGGATTCGCTTTAGAAGTCGGTGAACAAGAAACCTATGGTAGTTGGGAACAGTTCCAGCAGTCGATAGTAAATAAGTCACTCTTAAACCTCAAGCAGGTTAATAGGGGAGTAGTTGAGTATCAAGGAGTTTTTGGTCAGGTAAAACTTCAATATCAGGGTTCTGGTTTACCAAAAGTTTGGCGCAATGGACACTACCACGATTGGCAAAAGCATTTTGCTGTTTACCAAAGTACTGATGGTAATAAAATCCCCATTGATCAGGGATGGAAGGAAGGTAAGCTTAGAGTTGAGGCAGGTGGGTATCAGTTCCAAAATCAAAGCAAATAATACAAGACTAGGACGTGTTTTCAAAGCCTTAGATCCCCCCGATGAATGATGTTGTTGGCGAATTGATAGGGGGTTTAACCCATTAGCCCCAATCTATCGGCAAGTTCTTTAATAAGAGTGCGTTTCAACGCACAGTAGCTATTAGCCCGCAATTTATTGCAGGGCGGGAAAGCAACGCTAAACTAAGGCTTTAAGTGTGGGGGGTTTAACCCATCATGAATTGACCAACAACATCATGAATTAGGGGGCTTTTTTTCTAATTACCCCTTTAAAAAGGTGATCGCCACAGGCGGGGGGATCTTATCTGAACTTTTGCTGGTAAGATTTCTACAAAAAATGTAATAGAGTATATTGCACACCAAAAAGATTAAATCAGAACACCCTTGCATAGTGTTATTAGCTTTCATCCCCTGCCTAAAGCCCGAAATACGCAACTACGTTGCTGTTTCTCAGGGGTTTTCAGCATTTTCCTTATAAAAATAATCTTATAAAATAACGCGAGAGAATAATAACTGAGGTTTTGCTTGGCTCAACCTAGCGTATACAAGATTTTGAAAGTAATCTCAGGTAATATTAGGCGCTGATGGCTTGTTGCTCAGATTCAACTAACTGATTATTGGGTACATCAAATCTAATAGTACTGGCTGCCCAGTCTTTGAAATCGGGTGCTAGCCAGACTAGCTTAGACAAAATTTCATCATTGATCCACAACACCAAGGGGAAGCGAAACTGTTTCCGAAACTCATCTCGCATGATATTGGTACTAATGATTAGTTGGTTAATTGCCACTACAGATTCTAAGCCCCTTACCATCAAAGCTTCAGGTTGAGTAGCACCAATTTCAGTTGTAATCGCTGTGTACAGTTTGTCAGCCGTAGGTGAGAGCAAAATTTCGTGGATATCTGCTGATGAAAATTCTGTTAACAAATTCAGCACTTGCTCCTGTCTTTGAACACAGTTACAACATGCTAATAACAGTGAAAACTCTCCACCAGAAACCATCATTGCCCTTGCCAGCCTTTTAGTGGCTGCTATGCTGCTAACTGTGCTGTTTTCCGAATTACTTAAGCTAATCATTGCAAAATCCTGCTTTTGATTTTAAAAATAGTTGACCTATATTCAGTGATTGTACCCTATTAATTTTTATTCAAAAATGTCAATTGGGTAATTTTGATGATGTCTTCTCTGTAATACTAAGCATTATATAACGAACAAGCATTTGGTGTATTATCTCATATTTACAATTAAGGGAGAATGTAAAGGTAGTATCAACACAATATCAGTCAAAGGGGGCAGGCGAAAAACTAGCAATTGAATTATTACTGTATTGTCATAGATTTTCGCATCTGCCAGCAGTTAAGTATTTCTTTCTTAATATATAGTTAAAAAAATACTCAGTAAAAGTTTAACAGTAAAGATTAGGAAGTGGGAAGATTCGGAAGTGGGAAAAACTTATAGCAATTTTCAATTGCATCCCTACTTTGACATGGGGATTCTCCGCTTCACCCTTCTTCTGTAGTCGCTGCTGCTCTTTAGGTCGCTATAGATTGCTTTACGCTAACACGGCAGAAAACTCGGCTACAGCGATGGTTCAGCACTTCACAGTGTCTTCTCAATAAGCTACCTGAGGACGGGTAAGGACTTTGGGATAAACTTTCTTCGTGGGGGCAAAACGAAATACACCGAAGAAGACATAGTATTTTTGGAAGAATGTCTCAAAAAAGAACCACGAACATACAACAGTCTTCAGTTAACTCAAAAACTTCTTAGCGATCGCCAAATAAAACTGAGTCCCGATAGATTAAGACGGGTACTCAAAAAAAGGGATCATTTGGAAACGAGCTTTGAATTTGTCATAAAGGAAAACAAGACCCCGTAATACGGGAACAAAAGCAAGCAGACTTAGATATGTTGGAATTAGCTGCTGCTACCGGAGAAAAAGATTTAAAACTGCGTGAATGGTCTTGTCCTAATTGCAGTAATTACAATTTGAGAGATAATAATGCGGCTTTGAACATATTAGGTGAGGGCTTGAGATTAATAGCGAAAAGCGAGGGTATTAATACTGCTGGGGTCTCCCCAGCAGCCCTTCGACTTTTCAAGGCAGCCGCCGTGGGTATCCCGGAGGCTCTAAACGCCTGTGGAGAACTTGTAAGTCCTGAAAATATTCAGGCTCAGATCATTGAACCTCGCATGACTAGAAGTCATGCGAGGTTCAATGTGATTCAGATTTTTGTAACAAGTCTATTGACTTTAGATAAATATATTGAGAAGCTAATAGTTAGTTTAACTAATTAATGGAAGTGCATCAAACTTGTGACAATACTGACGGGAAAAATAAATCGGTCAGAACCTCCTAGCGAGCCAAAACCACTGATTTTGGAAACTCAGGGACTCACGCGCCGTTTTGGCAAGTTAACAGCTGTTAATAACCTCAGCATATCTGTGGAACAGGGTGAAGTATTTGGCCTGCTTGGCCCCAATGGAGCCGGGAAAAGTACAGTTATTAAGATGTTGACAACTTTACTGCCTCCCAGTGCAGGAACAGCAACTCTGGCTGGCTATGATGTGACTCGCCAATCTAATCCTGTGAGAAGGGCTATCGGCTATGTACCCCAGGCGCTCTCTGCTGATGGTAGTCTTACGGGTTACGAAAATCTCTTAATCTTTGCCAAGCTGTATGGCATACCTGCCAAAGGACGCGATCGTCGCATCTATGAAATTCTAGAATACATGGGTTTGCAAGATGCAGCAAAACGCTTGGTAAGAAACTACTCTGGTGGCATGATCCGCAAGCTGGAAATCGCCGTCTCAGTTCTACATCAACCCCAAATTCTGTTTCTTGATGAGCCGACTGTCGGCTTAGATCCCATCGCTCGAACTCAAGTATGGCAGCTTGTGCAGCAACTCTGTGTTGATTACGGCACAACTATATTTTTAACAACCCACTTTTTAGAAGAAGCAGACAGTTTGTGTAACCGAGTGGCGATTATGCAGCAAGGTGAGGTCGTTACCACAGGTACCCCAAGCGACTTAAAAGCTTCTTTAGATAAACCAAACGCAACTTTGGATGATGTCTTTATTTACTATACAGGCGACCAGTTAACATCAGGAGTGAACTACCGTGACACAGCAAGAACCAGACGTACTGCTCAACGGTTGGGTTAAATCACCACCTACTCGCCGAGCCAATGTGATCTCTGCAATTAAAGAGCTAGTTACAAAAACCCTGGCGATCGCAGAATTGGAAGTGCGTAAACTCCGCCACGACCCCACTGATTTAGTAGTCAGATCGGTACAACCGTCATTATGGTTGCTGATTTTTGGGCAAGTGTTCTCCAAAATTCGGGAAATTCCCACAGGGAACTTACCATATTTAGACTTCATGGCTGCTGGCATTCTCGCTCAAAGCGTGTTGTATGTGGCCATTTTTACCGGGGGAATGACACTAATTTGGGAGCGAGATTTAGGGATTGTACATAAATTTCTTGCTAGTCCTACCCCCCGTGTAGCAATGGTCTTGGGTAAAGCTCTAGCGTGTGGGGTACGGTGCTTATCACAGGTAGCAGTAATTTATGTGTTGTCTTTTATCTTAGGTGTAAAATTAAATTTCCATCCTCTAGCTTTTCTGCAAGTGCTAGTGATCGTAATGCTGGGGGCGGCTTGTTTTTGTCTTTTTTCCTTAATTATTGGCTGTTTGGCAAAAACCAGAGAGCGGATGACTGGAATTGGACAAATGTTAACTATGCCGTTATTTTTTGCCAGCAATGCTATTTATCCGATCTCAATGATGCCCGACTGGTTAAAGTTTATTTCCCACTTGAATCCCTTAACTTATCAGGTTGATGCCTTACGTAGCGCCATGCTAGTGGATGGAGTCAGCGTTTATGGTTTTGGTTGGGATTTGGCAATTCTCTTACTAACATTAGTCATCTTAGCCACTATCGGTGGACGACTTTATCCACGGGTAGCAATGTAATCCCTAATGGAACTAGCGGCTATCCCTTTGGTCTGGATTGTACAATTCTCTTATTAACGCTAATAATTTTAGCCATCATTGGTAGACGACTCGATCCACTGGTGGCGATGTAATCAGGAGAACAACAAGCCCATGACCTTGGATAAACCTACTCAAGGTGCAACTTCCGAAGAATGTGCCGCTAGAGTAATGGAAACAGTTCCATTGATGATGCGGTTTATCCGAGCGGATATGCGTGCCCATAGTGCCGCTTTTTTATCTATACCTCAGTTGCGATCGCTAGCATTTATCAACCGCAATCCTGGCGCTTCCTTATCTGACCTGGCAGAGCATTTAGGTGTCACCTCTGCCACCGCATCAGCAACCATAGAACGCTTGGTACAACGCGACTTTGTAAAACGCTGTGATCATCCTCAAGAGCGGCGGCGGGTGCTGCTCAGTTTAACTGAAGATGGAAAACATCATCTGAAGCAATCCCAAGACCAAACGCGCGCTCATATTACCGATTTGCTAAAAGGTCTGACAGAAGAGCAAATTTCCAATATTGAAGAAGGCTTAACTCTACTAAAAAATGTCTTCGAGAAAACAGAACTCAAAGCCCCATAACTCTGAGGTTGCACAGCACGATCCCTTTGCAGCCTTTAAGTTTCGAGACTATCGGCTATTTACCATTGGACGGCTGGTGCTGTTTGTGGGATCGCAAATGCAAACTGTAGCCATCGGCTGGGAACTCTATGAGCGGACTAACTCAGCGATCGCTTTAGGTGGTGTCGGGCTGGCGCAAGTCTTGCCGATGATTGCTCTCACCTTAATTGTCGGCCATGTTGCCGATCGTCGCGATCGCAAACTCATCATGTTACTGTCGGTGATGTTGCTAGCTCTCTGCTCCCTGGCTTTGGCGGTGCTTTCCTATACAAAAGGTGCAATTTTTCTAACTTACGCCTGTTTGCTATTAACAGGTGTCGCTAGGGCTTTCCTCAGACCTGCCAGTGATGCTCTGATGTGGCAGTTGATACCTGTCAGTGCGTTTACCAATGCAGCCACCTGGAATAGTAGTAGCTTTCAGTTAGCCGCAGTCATCGGCCCAGCCTTCGGAGGATTCGGGATTGCGCTGTTTGGAAGTGCTACAGGTGTATATGTGCTAGCTGCGATCGGTGCGTTGCTGTGTTTTATTTTAACCCTGGGGATCAAAGAGCGAAAAGGTACTCGCTCAACGGAGCCAATCTCAATCAAAGCGCTTGCGGCTGGCGCTAAATTTGTTTGGCAGAATCAGTTAATTTTAGCAGCGATTACGTTGGATATGTTTGCTGTCTTGTTGGGTGGTGCGATCGCCTTGCTACCCATCTTTGCCAAAGATATTTTACACGTGGGCCCAGTGGAGTTGGGATATCTACAAGCAGCCAATTCCATCGGTGCTTTGACTATGGCCATTACTCTGGCGTATTTACCACCATTACGCAAAGCAGGGCCAGCCTTATTGTGGTCAGTGGTTGGCTTTGGAGTTGTCACAATTATCTTTGGACTTTCTCATTCCTTTTGGCTGTCTATGTTAATGCTGATCCTTGGTGGCGCACTAGATAGTATTAGCGTTGTGATTCGTCATACATTAGTTCAAATCAGGACACCAGATCATTTACGTGGTCGGGTTGCTGCGATTAATAGCGTATTTATTAGTGCCTCCAATGAATTGGGAGGCTTTGAGTCAGGCTTAACTGCGGCTTTATTTGGCCCGGTGATTTCCGTTGTCGGTGGTGGGATTGGCACAATTTTGGTAGTAATTGCTACAGCCACGATTTGGCCGGGAATTCGCAAGTTAGGGGCTTTGCAGGAGTATAAGTAGGGGACTTCCAATAAAAAAATAATCAATCGTCGTGTAGGCAGAGGAGCAGGGAACAGGGGGAAAAGAAATGAACCTAAGCTCGACTTTATCCAAAATTAAGAACTCGGTTTCTTTATCTGGCAAAAATCATGGCTTTTTGGCAAATACTTTTTCTGCGTCACAGAGCATAGATAAAGTTCAAAAAGTAAAACTACTGTCCCACATAGGTTTCAGCGATCGCGATCGCGTTGCGAAAAAAATGGATAAAGTCGAGCTAAAAGGATGTTTGAAAAGTTTTGGGCGAATATAATTCGCTACTACACTGGCATTGTCCGCCTCTGCCGACTAACACAAAATCAATGTCTTCAACCCACGGAGGTGGGTTTCGTCTGTGTAGCCGCGAATTATATTCGCCAGGGCTAGTATTAATTTAGACTTTTCAAACAACCTCTAAATCGCGAATGAAGCGGTAGCATACTGCGCCAACAGGAACACCATGCAATGACAGTTGCATCCAGGTGATCGCACACATATTAACTTGTCGATTGGATATACGAAGATTCTAGATAACGACAAAATAGGCTGAAAAGAACTCCTAGTAATGCATTGTAGGAGTTTTTTTGTCCGAAAATTTATCAGAAAAGGCAGAGGGCAGGAGGCAGAAGGCAGAAGGGAATTCTGACTCGTGTCAAGAAGCCCGTGACCGAAGGGAACAAGGGTTTAAGACCCCCACCAAATTTTCTTGTTTTGTGGCCTCAATTTAGGAGGGGTTTGAATCCCCTTCTAAATTGAACCTTCTGCCTTCTGCCCTCTGCCTCCTGCCTTCTTCAATCTTCCAGCATTTTAGAGATTTTTTAATTTGCACTTATATACAAATGTTCTCAAGTAAGTTATTATTCTCATGATGATTTGATAGTAATTATAGTTAATAAGGTTATCCATGCTTTTTCCCTTCTTGATCATGTTCCGAGAGGGCGTTGAAGCTGCACTTGTCGTGGGTATCATTGCCAGCTATCTTAAGCAAACTGGGCGTACCCATTTGATGAAGTCAGTCTGGATTGGCATCGCACTAGCAACTTTTATTTGTCTAGCAGCTGGGATTATTTTGCAAATAACCAGTCAGGAGTTTCCGCAAAAAGAACAGGAACTATTTGAAGCGGTAATTTCCATCGTCGCAGTTGGGGTTCTCACCTGGATGGTTTTCTGGATGCGTCGGGCGGCTCGTTCGATGAAAGGCGAGTTACAGTCTCAAATTGAAACTGCCATTCAGTCGGGGGATAAATGGGGTACAGCACTAGTTTGGATGTCATTCTTTGCAGTACTGCGGGAAGGTCTGGAAACAGTAGTGTTTTTGCTAGCCACGTTTCAGCAAAATTTGGGAATTCAAGCTCCCGTGGGGGCATTGTTTGGATATGCAGCCGCATTAGCTGTTGGTGTAGGCATCTATCAAGGTGGTATTCGCATCAACTTGAGGCGATTTTTTAAATGGACAGGAGCCTTCATTATCCTGGTTGCGGCTGGACTTTTAGGAAGTGGGGTAAGAGCTTTCCATGAAGCCGGAGTGTGGAATTTACTGCAAACAGTAGTATTTGATGCTAGCGGGGTACTTCCCAATAACGGGTTTCTCGGTTCACTTTTGGCAGGATTTTTTGGCTATAACGATGCCCCCACCGTTAGCGAGGCGATCGCCTATCTTGGCTATCTAATTCCTACCATGTCGCTGTTCTTCTTAGGGGAGAACGCCAGACAGAAGACTAGAGCAAGTCATTCTTAGTACGGCTTTGCGTAAAATCGTAGCGTTTTTAAACGCAGAGGCACACAAAGGTTAGCGCAGGGGGACACAGAGGTTTGCCAAATTTCTTCGCTACGAATTAATGAAATGCTGTACTTAGCTACTTCAAGAATTTTTAGGAAAATACAACAATGAAAAATGTTTTAAAGTATTCAACAATGATCTGTCTAATTACCTTGACAGTAGCCGCCTGTGAATCTAACAAATCAAGCGATACTTCCGCGAATAATACTCCAGAGGCGAAAGTAGCCAGTGATACCTCTACTAACAATTCTGTGGAAACTGCTTTGGCTGTGACAGATAAAGGTTGCGAACCAAATCAGCTGACAGTAACATCTGGGCAAAACAGTTTTGTGTTGACCAACAAAAGCAGCAAACCTGTGGAGTGGGAGATATTGTCTGGGGTGAAAGTCGTTGAGGAAAAGGAAAATATTGCTCCTGGCTTCGTTCAGAAACTCAAAGCCAATCTAGAACCGGGTGAGTATGACATGGCTTGCGGTTTACGCAGCAATCCCAAAGGGAAACTTACTGTGAAGACTGGAGGAGATTCTCAAGCTAAAGGGACTGTAGATCAAGGTCAATTAGTCGGTGCGATCGCAGAATATAAAGTCTACATCATCAAAGAAATTGACCAACTGGTAACTAAAACCAAGATATTGACAGATGCCGTGATTGCTGGCGATCTTGCCAAGGCTCAGAAAAGCTATGCATCTGCTCATCTTCACTATGAACGCACAGAACCGATAGCTGAATTGTTCTCTGACCTCGACAAAAGCATGGATTCCCGTGCTGATGACTTTGCCAAAAAAGAGGCTGACCCACAATTCACCGGATACCATCGCCTAGAGAAAGCTTTATTTCAGGACAAAACTACAAAAGGCATGAAACCCTATGCCGAAAAGCTACAAAAAGATGCACTAGATTTACAAAAGCGCATCACCACTTTGACCATTGAACCGAAAAATATGGTTGGCGGTGCTGCTGAGTTGATTGAAGAAGTGGGTAAAACCAAGATTTCTGGAGAAGAAGACCGTTACAGCCGTACTGACCTCTGGGACTTCAGCGCTAATGTCGATGGTTCCCAAAAGATTGTGGAGTTATTGCGCCCCGCCATCCAAAAAGCCAACCCCGAACTATTGGCGCGTGTGGATGCAAATTTCACCAAAGTTGACCAAGGACTTGCTAAATACAAAACCCCTGATGGTGGTTTTGTGAACTACAACAAGGTGAGTGAAACAGACAAGAAAGAGATGAAAACAGCGATCGCTGCTCTTGCTGAAGATTTGTCTCAACTGCGTGGCACTTTAGGCATTAACTAATTTACCAATAATTCCCAGAGGAGTAAACTATGTCTAGTTCCGAGCAACCAAGTTTACGCATTACTCCCCGGCTCAGCCGTCGTGACTTGCTCATTGGGATGGCAGCAGCAGGTGGAGTAGCAGCTTTGACCAGTTTGGGTTATCGCTCTCTTTTGGAAACTACTGAAGACCCGTCTGAAGAGGCTGTACCGTTTTTTGGTATGCACCAATCAGGTATTCTCACCCCTGTCCCGGCTTCTGCCCTGATGGTGGCATTTGATACAACTGCTAAAACCAAAGCGGATTTAGTGCGGTTGTTTCAAACCTTGAGCGATCGCATTCAGTTTCTCATGGCAGGGGGAACACCCAAGTCACGCGACTCCAAGTTTCCACCCAGTGATTCGGGAATTCTTGGGCCTGTAGTGGTTCCCAATAATCTAACCATCACCCTAGCAGTGGGTGACTCGCTGTTCGATAACCGTTTTGGACTTGGCAAATTAAAACCCAAGCGGTTAAACACTATGCCAGGTTTTCCCAATGACCAACTTGACCCAGATTTGTGTCATGGGGATATACTGCTACAATTTTGTGCCAACACAGAGGAAGCGAACATCCACGCTTTACGGGATATTATCAAGAATTTGCCTGACTTGATAACTCTGCGTTGGCAAATAGAGGGGTTTCTACCGCCGAATACTCATAAAAAGCTTGGCAAAACCACGGTGCGGAACCTACTTGGTTTCAAAGATGGTACAGCAAATCTAGATGCTAGCAATGAAAAGTTGATCAACCGGATTGTCTGGGTAAAGCCAAACAGCGACGAACCAGCTTGGACAGTAGGGGGAAGCTATCAAGTGGTGCGGGTGATCCGTAACTTAGTTGAACGCTGGGATCGTACACCACTACAGGAGCAAGAAACAATTATTGGGCGCAGTAAAGACTCTGGCGCACCTTTGGGGATGAAGCACGAGAAAGATATTCCCAATTATGCTCAAGATCCTAAAGGTAAACAAATCCCCCTAGATGCTCATATCCGCCTTGCTAATCCACGCAAATCAGAGTTGGGTTTGATTCTGCGGCGTGGTTTCAACTATTCACGTGGATTTGATAAAGCTGGACAATTAGATATGGGTTTGTTGTTTGTCTGTTTTCAAGCTGATTTAGAAAAGGGCTTTGTGACAGTGCAAAATCGCTTGATTGGCGAACCTTTAGAGGAGTATATTCGCCCCATTGGTGGTGGATATTTTTTTGCTTTGCCTGGCGTTAAAGATAAAGGCAGTTATTTAGGTCAGTCATTACTAGAAGCTTGACACTCCCCTGGCTAAAGCCGAGGGGATTCTAATTTCATCCTAGTTACTTGCTCTACCAGGGTTTCCCCAAGTAGCGTAGAGGTTACTAGTCCATTAGCGTTACTTTGGGACTGCCCGTCCCTAGCTCTTGCAAGATTCAGAATATTCACCGCAGCGTTAACGTCTCTATGCAACTCGCATCCGCAAATACATTTATGGGTGCGAGTTGACAGAGACTTTTTGACAATTACACCGCAACTACTACACTTTTGGCTGGTGTAATGAGGTGATACGGCTACGGTTTTCTTGTCAAACTTAACCGAGAAATATTCTAACCACTGCCTGAACAAATACCAACTAGAGCGCCGGTCAACTAATATATATTGACAAAAACGTCATTACGTGTGTATGGTCAAAACGCCTATTGATGGCTAAATTTTGAGGTCTAGTTTTTAGCGATCGCATTAAAACTGAGTGCATAAGGATTTCTCACCAGATTTATCAAACCGAAGTGCAGAGGTCTTAGGGGCGGGTTAAGCGAGACATTCATGAATGATGGATTATATCTGTTAACCCGCCCCTACTGAAGAGTGAGAAATGCGGGATAAACGTTCGATTAACATAACACCCATATCCTGCGCTTTACGTCAACTACTTGTACTTGACCGGCGCTCTAGTATCACTAATTGATTTTGCTAAACAAGCATCGCATGTGCTGAGAAAAGAATTTCCAGAGCTAATGAAGCTACCAACTCTCTGGACACCTAGCTATTTTGTCAGCACCGCTCTTAATCTTTGCACAGAAACAGTGAAGCGATATATTGAGCAACAAAAAGCTTGAAGGCAGGGTAAACCCTGCTGTTAGCCTTCATCCCCGGTCTCAAGCACAGAATATGGTGCTACGCACCTGTTCTTCCGGGGTTTTCGGCATCCGCCTTATAAGCATCATCGTATCCCAAAGCTCGTAGAGGGCGCTAATTTACTTAACCAATCAATAACTGATGCCGATGCATCTTTAGAATGTCGTAATCCTCGGAGAATAAACTGTATTCGGTCTGCTTGCGGTAGGCTCATCAAATTTAAGGTAATTTGATTCCATCTTATGAGTTTTTCTTCATCACTGGTTTCAATTTCCCTTAATACCCAAAACTCCATCATTGAGGAAGTAAATTGGTAATCAGTTGTTCCTAGTTGTATAGTACGCTTAATTAAGCCCATCTCTTCTAAATTGGTGAGTTTACGCTCATTTTGACTGAGAATTAATTCCATATCTATAAATTCGTACTGTCGTTTTTGAAGACGACTTTGTAACCTAGATATAGCGATAAAAATTAACAAGCTTTCTTCTGCTTCATCACAAGATAACCACCAATCTTGAAATATGTGGTCATTAGCTTTGATAAACTCTCCTGCAAAGTTTTCAATAGTTAGATTCTGACCACTACGCCAAAAATCGTAAATTAAATAGCAAGCATTTTGGAGTAGGACTGGATATCCTCCAGATACTTCTTGAATTACTTGCCTTAGCTGTGTTGTTAGCTTCAACTCAGTAGGCATACGATTAAGTAATTCACTTACCTCTTGCTCATTGAATTGTCGTAGCTGCTGGAACCAATAGTGATTATACCAGGGTGAATAGTTAGGATTGGGACGTGGTCCAAGCTCATTTAGGCGTTTTTTAGAAGTGGCAATAATTGAAAAATTATCTCTTTCTTTACTATGAACAGCAAGATTGCGAAACTGAGATAGGAAGCTTTGCATGTCATCCTCAGTATAGTTTGCTGTAGGATAGAGAGCAGTATCAAAATCATCTAACAACAACAAAAGAAACTTTCCTTGTTCTCCAATTTTTCCTATGATCAAGCGAATATAATCGTTTTTTACTACAGATAGTGAATGTAAAATTTGCTCAATATCTTTCTGCAAAGGCTCATTTTCACTAACCTCATTTTGGATAAGGCTGAAGATTTCTTTCCAAAAAGCATCAGGGGTAAAAGGTACAATATCAGCACAATTAAGAGTCACAATAATTGCTTGCTTGCGGTCAAGTCCATTTTCCCGCCAAACTTCAGGAGAAGCTAAAAATTGTAGCAACGAAGATTTTCCTATACCTGTATTGCCCCAAATAGCAAGTTGAGAGCGATTGGAAATTTGATCAAATGCTATTCCAATGGCAAACTTTCGCCCAACAAAAAATTCTGGTGGAACGGGAGCGCCAACAAAAAAAGGATTTCGTAATGTTTGTAAACTTGCCCTAATTTGTTCTTGTTGTTGTTCTAATTGAGCTTCTACTTCCGAGAGTCGCTGCTGTGTCCGCTTATTTTCTGGTTCTAGTTCTATAGCTGTTAAAAATTGGGTTTTTGCTTGTACAAAATTGCCTGTTTGCATGAAATCGCGCCCATTACCCAACAGAGATTTCACAAACGCTTCCCTGTAACGCAAACTGAGGTTATCTACTTTGCAAATTCTGGTATAAAGCTCAACGGCTTGGTTAAATTGCTCGTCTTCTAAACAAGCAGATGCCATCCCTAATAAAGCTTGAAAGTGGTTAGGATTAATTTGTAAGACTTGCTCATACAATGCGATCGCTTCAATCACATCCCCTTGTTCCTGTAACTCCTTTGCTTGTTGATATAAAGGAAAAACTTCTGGATGTAGCCGATCTAATTCCAAAATTTCTGTACGTAGAGAGTGCCTTCTAATAAACCAGTGACGCACTAATTCCACTATAATTGCATGAGAATATGGGCGATCGTGCGATAATTCAGAAAGCTCTCTTTCTTGAATAAACCCGCCTGTTTTCAGAGTTTCCAATGCCTCATATAGCTCATTGGTCAAAACCACACCGTTATCTGTTAGCAGTTTCCAAGGATCGGGGTGGGAACGTTCTTGCATTTCGGCGATGGCTGCAAACACTACCCTCTCAGCAATTGGTAATCCTTGGCGAAACCATGCTAAACCATTGTCTGCTCTTTCTATCGCTTCATTAATATTCTTTTTGACATCTTCTTCAGTAATTTTTTGCCAGTCTTGTACTCGATCTTCTTGTTTATCTCTGGCTTTCTCAAACAGAACACTACATAGCACTTGAATAAAATAGGGGTGTCCGGCGCAGAGTTGCCAAATTGCTCCAATGGCTGACGGCTGATATTCTAAAATACCTTCAGCTGGTTTGGTAATTAGCTGTCTGGTATGAGTTTCATCTAGTAAACTAACTTCCTTGCGCGGTGCTTGGCGAAACAAGCTGACTAGGATTTTCACATCGTCCAACCGTCGTCCAACAACTGGGATCAGACAAAATCTTGCTGGCTGGTTGGTAATCATTGATTGGAGATGGCGAAAAAAGTCCTCAGTAGTTGTTTGGTCGGTGCGATCCCCGATGGTATCAAATTCGTCTAATAATAGAACTGGTTTGCGATCGCCTAAAACTTGGTAAAGCTGGATAAAAAAACCAACACTAAAGACTCTGGGATCTGATTCTAGTGCGTCTTTCGTTGGGATTTTCACTTGGTCTTCAGATAGATTCAGGCGTCTGACAATTCCCGTTGCCAGATGGTGTAAGATATCCGCCAGTGAACCATGACTTTGACCCTCCAATGAAAGGGGAATGAAAACAAATTGCCTCAGATGGCTCAAAAAGTTCGGAATTTGAGCCAATAAAGAAGATTTACCTATCCGTCGCTGACCATGCAGCAGAATTACAGATGTGCCCTGGAGTAAATGATCTTCAATGAACCTAAACAGATCATCTCGCCCAAAAAACTTTTCCTTGTTGTTGATTGGGGTACCAGTAATATAAGGATTAATTAGACCTAGTGCCATAGAGACTACCTGTTGACTCCTAGTTTTTAGAGTTTAACTTACTCAGTGCTAAGTAAGTCGGTGATAAAAATTCCATGTATATGAAGAAATATAAATTAGCTGTCGGGTGTGTTATGCCTGATAGCAACGCACCTGAGATTGTTGACGGTGCGGCGCTTGGCGACAACACACCCGACATTAAAATTCCTTAACATAGCTGGAAATATTAGCACCGACTTACTTAAGTCCTGAATCCTGAGTTACGAGTAAGAAATCATATCTTACTTAGCACTCAAAACTCGGAACTAGGCACTGTCTAAATACTCAGCACTCTTCAGGCATTCCCTAAAAATCCTTTAAAAAAAGTGCCTCCCAATTTCCCAACCCATCCAGCCACCGATTGAGCTGTATCTTTATACTGCCACACCTGTTTCATAATGGTTTTCGTCTGCTTAATCTGCTTACTACTAAGGTTGAGAAAAAGTAGCTCACGATCTGCTAATTCTGGTTCATTTTGGCTGTTTTCTAATTCTTTCACGACCCACCATTCCATAATGGATGATGCAAACTCATAGACTTGTTTTTCGTCATCATCGCAGCGACGGAGAATACCTCGTTCTTCCAGTTGGCGCAATTCTCTGTCTTTTTGACTGAGGATAATATCTACCTCATCTAACGTGTACTGACGTTTGCGATTTACACGTCCCTCTAAACGCGATAGGGCAATAAATTTTAGCAGACTTTTTTCGTCATCAGTTGACTGATTCCAAGCCCCAGAAAAGTATTGCCTATTTGCTCTTTCAAATTCTATAGCGAAATCTAACACTGTTTCGATATCTCGATCTCGCCAAGCTCTATAGAGTATAGAACCAGCATTTTGAACCAGTGCCGGATTTCCTCCTGAAACTTCTTGTATTCCTGCTTGGAAATTTAATATCCACTGAATAGAATGTTTCTCAGACAATTCTTGAAACCACTGCAATACTTCTTGATTCTTTAAAGACTTGAGGTAGCGTTGGAGATAGTGATTATGCCAGGGGGAAGTTCCTGATTTAAGATTAGGCCCCATGTCGGAGAGTCGTTTTAAGCAAGTAACAATCACTGAAAGATATTCTTTTTCTTGACCATCATTTGCTAGAGTCCGAAATTGGCTCAAAAATGAGCGCATTTCATCTTCAGTGTAGGAAATATTTTCATACAGAGCAGCATCAAAATCATCCAACAATAGCAGCAAAAATTTATTGCTTTTACCAATCTCGGCTAATAAAAAACGTAGCTCGTTGACACTATAGGTTCCTTGCAATAAAATTTGAGCGATCGCAGACTGCAATACTACACGATCTTTTGCCTCCTTTTTCAGGGAATTCAGTACCGTCTCCCAAAAACCAATCGCAGTAAAAGGCTGAATTTGGAAGCAATTGAGAAAGATAATCAATACCTCCGATGGATCGAATCCTTCCTTTGTCCAAATTTCTGGTGAGGAGATATATCGCAGCAATGAAGATTTACCCATACCATTACTACCTTGAATTGCCATACATGTTCGATTTGGAATCACATCCAAAAATGCAGCGTTAATATACGATCGCCTGCTCACAAACTTATCTGGGGAAACTGCACCGCCAACATAAAATGGATTGATCTGAGGCTGATGAGGGATTGGATCGTTTTCTGTATTCATGGTAGGTACTTTGAATAGTGGGCAATAAGTCACGTGGTATTCTCTTGCAGATTTACCACAAATGCTTGAGATTGTCTAAAAGTACTGATTATAATGGTAGATATAAGCCTTATTTGTAAGCCACAATATTAAATACCAAGATCGTTCTTATAGGTGAGCATTATGAGCAATAACCTTTCATTAGACGCTGTAGAAGGTTTTAACTTAGGAGACTTCGATGAATAAAGAGTCGCCTTTTGTAGAAACGAACGGATTGCTCTTGTATAAAGAAGAATGCAAAACTCCAGAATTTTTAAACTCATCCTTTTGCATACATCTATTTGGTGAACTAGTTGTCGTGGATCACTATGTACTGTTGTTTCCTGATTCCGAAACTCTCACAGACTACGCTAAAACTCTGGTCAACTATGATGCCAAAATCACAGAAGGGCCAGGAAAATGGCCTGATGATTTTTGTCCAGAGGAAAACCTATTGCCCGAAGATGCTAGTATGTACTTTCTCTCAGCCTTAATGCCGTCAGGCATGATTTTGGTACTGCTTGCGCCGAACGCGCCAGATGAACAGATCGCTGGCTTATTCCAGCAGCAAGGTTTTAATACTGTCCATCATGTTGCCATTATTGTTGATGATATTTATGTAGCAGCAGAGGTGTGGCAGAACAAGGGCTTTATTCCTCTATCTATGACTCCTCAAGAAGATGCCTCTTTGTGCCAATGGTTTTTCCGCAACTGGGCAGGCCAAATTATAGAGCTAATCTGCCGCAAATGGACGGGTAAAGAAACTTTTTCCTGCGAGAATATCGCTGGTTTACGCCTTTCAGAATTGGCAGCGTGAAGGGGGCAGGGGGCAGGAGGTAAACTCCATACATAAATTTAGTTGCTCTGAAACCCTTGATTGCTGGGGAATCCCTCTGCTCCCCTGGTTCTTCGCTCAAGTATGCTCTCCACGACGGTGGTTAGCAGCTTGCAATAACAGAGATTCGGCAAAAGCGATCGCGTCACTTGCAGATTTACCACCAGCTAACTGTGCTAGTTCTTCCCGGCGAGTGGTTAAATTATCCAAAGTAGTAACTCTGACAACGGTACGCTGTTCAGCATTGATATTGTTGGCTTTTTTACCCTTGCCTTGATTAATAGTTTGCTTATCTACGCGGAAATGCCGATCCGCCATTGCCGCAACTAAGGGCTGGTGGGTAACACATAATACTTGGTTGCGCTGACTTAGTTGGTGTAATTTTTCTGCGATCGCTTGGGCTACCCTTCCCGAAACCCCAACATCAATTTCATCAAAAACCATTGTCCCAGCCACATCAACTTGAGAAAAACAAGCTTTCAGCGCCAGTAAAAAGCGACTCATTTCCCCACCAGAGGCAATTTCCGTTAAAGGTTGTAGTGGTTCTCCAGGGTTGGAACTAAATGTAAAGGTAATTTTATCTGCTCCCATCGCAGTTGGGGCAGCTGGTAATATTTCAACCAGAAACTTCACCTTTTCCATCGCTAGGGGCTTGAGTTCAGCTATCAAACGTGATTCTAAATTAGCAGCCGCTTTACTCCGCAATTGAGTTAACTGATTACTTGCTTGGGTGAGTTTTTCAAAACACGCCTTTTCTTGCTGTTCCAAGTTTTCGATAGATTGTTCGCTGTCGTTAAGTTGGGCTAATTCTCCTTGGATACGTTGGTAATATGCGATCGCTTCTGTCAGTGTTGGCCCATATTTGCGACAAATTTGCTTTAATTCCTGAATCCGTTCTTCCACCTCTTCCAACCGCTGCGGATCGGCTTCCAATCCGTCCCCATAAGCATTAATCTGCCTTCCCACTTCCATTACCGCAGCTTGTGCGTCTCGCACCAATTCCAACAGGTGTTGTAGTTGGGTATCATATTCCACCATGTCATTTAATATCGCCTCACTGTCTCCCAATAAATCTCCAGCGGCGGGAGTTTCATGGTCGTTTTGATACAAAGCCTGATAAACCTTGTAACTCATTTGTTGCAAATCGACGACATGATTCAGGCGTTCCCGTTCTTGTCCCAACTGTTCCAATTCATTAGGTTCACTGAGATTAGCTGCTCCCAATTCTTGCACTTGATAAGCGAGCAAATCTAGCTGTTGCAACCTTTCCCGTTCTGATATCCGGCGTTTTTCTAGGGCTAAATGTGCCTGTTGGTAAGTACTAAAGCTTGTAGCGACTTTATGACGCTGCTGCATTAGAGAGTCGCCGCCATATAAATCTAACCAGTCCCGGACTTGGGCAGATTGTCCCACTTGTACAGTTTGACCTTGGGCTGTGATTTCCACCAAGCGATCGCGCATTCCTCCCATAATCTGCCGATTTACCAACACACCATTCACCCGCGATCGACTGCGGATATTACTAGTAGTGGCTGTGATTTCTCGGCTAATAACTACGGAATTTTCATCAAGCAAATCTATTTCTTGTTCAGTCAACCAAGCCGCTAGGGGGGCGTTTGAGGTGAAAGTCGCTTCTACCATCGCCCGACTTGTCCCCGTGCGAATGACTCGACTAGAGACTTTACCGCCTAAAGCGGCATCAATGGCATCCAAGATAATCGATTTTCCAGCGCCGGTTTCACCTGTTAACACATTTAGTCCCGCGCCAAATTCCAATTCCAGTTGGTCAATTAGGGCAAAGTTTTCAATTCGTAGGCAGAGCAACATCAAGCCAAATTCTCCATGAGGGCAGATGCCGGATAATTCCAATTTACAGGACAATAAGTATAATCTTTCAGCAACTAGCAATACCTACTACTATTGAACTAGTATGCCTGTTTAAGTGTAACAAACTAGTGGGGATTGGAGACTGGGGATTGGGGACTGGGGACTGGGGACTGGGGGCTAGAAAAAAATTAGTTGAACCTTAATCCCCAATCCCAATCCCAATCCCAATCCCAATCCCAAATCCCCAATCCCCAATCCCCAATCCCCAATCCCCAATCCCCCAACATATTGTTACAATACTTAATGTGATCGTCCTGACTGGTGGCCTTTTTCATGATTGTTAAGACACTTCCCCCTAGTTCCCGACCGATTCAGGAGGACAGTCACAACGGCACAAATCGCCGGGGTGAACTGGACATTATTGATATAGTGCCAGAAAAAAATGGTAGACAAAGCTTGGTTGTGCCGCAGGTACACTCGTCACAGACATCGCCAAGACTCTTAGCCGCCCAAAAGGTTAAGACAACAGCCGAACCTGAGACGCTTTACGATCCCGTGACCATAGCGGCGCATTACCAAAACAGACCGTTGCAAGTTGTACAGCGAATTTTTGCTGTGTTGGGGCCGACTCTATCCTTTGCTTTTGGGTTGTGGTCGGATAGTAAACGGGGAATTGTTGTCAAAAATGACCGCCGCCGAGCCACTCAGCTGCGAGTATTGCTGACCCAATTGGGGCCTGCTTACATCAAAATTGGGCAAGCTTTGTCCACCAGACCGGATCTAGTTCCTCCCGTCTTCTTAGAAGAATTAACTAAGCTACAAGACCAATTACCACCCTTTCCCAACGAAATTGCTTACCAGTTTATTAAAGAAGAATTAGGCGCACCTCCAGAAGATGTTTACGCCGAACTCTCAGCCCAGCCAATTGCTGCGGCTTCCTTGGGTCAAGTCTATAAAGGTAAGCTCAAAACTGGTGAAGAAGTCGCCGTTAAAATCCAACGCCCCGACTTAAGAGAGCGAATCACCATTGACTTGTATATCTTGCGTAACCTCGCTGCTTGGGTGCAGAAAAAGGTCAAACGGGTAAGAAGTGACTTAGTTGGGATTCTCGATGAATTAGGCGATCGCATTTTTGAAGAGATGGACTACATCCACGAAGGCGAAAATGCTGAACGATTCTTCGAGCTATACGGTCATATAAAAGACATATATGTACCAAAAATTTACTGGGAATATACCAATCGTCGCGTCTTGACGATGGAATGGATTAACGGTACAAAATTAACCCAGACAGCAGAAATTAGTGCCCAAGGCATAAATGCTCGTTATCTAATTGAAGTGGGAGTGCAGTGTTCTCTGCGTCAGTTGTTAGAACACGGATTTTTCCACGCCGATCCCCACCCTGGTAATTTGTTAGCAACACCAGATGGTAAGCTAGCTTATCTCGACTTTGGGATGATGAGCGAGATTAAGCCACCACAGCGTTATGGTTTAATTGAAGCGATCGTCCACGTCGTCAACCGCGACTTTGAAGGATTAGCAAAAGACTACGTTAAATTAGATTTTTTATCACCAGAAACCGATTTAACACCAATTATCCCAGCTTTTGCGAGAGTCTTTGCTGATGCCGAAGGGGCGAGTGTTGCCGATCTTAATATTAAAAGCATCACCGATGAACTATCGGCTTTGATGTACGAGTATCCTTTCCGCGTACCACCCTACTACGCCTTAATTATTCGTTCCCTCGTGACGCTGGAAGGCATTGCAATATTCATAGATCCTAACTTTAAAGTCCTCAGCGAAGCTTATCCCTACGTTTCTAAACGCCTTTTAACAGATCCAGCACCGCAATTAAGAGCATCATTGCAAGATTTACTCTTTAAAGATGGCAGATTTCGCTGGAACCGCTTAGAAAACTTGTTAAAAAATGCGCGTAACAGTCAAGACTACGACTTTAACTTAGTGCTGAATCAGGGGATAGAATTTCTGTCATCTGAACGCGGCGCTTTCATTCGTGACAAACTAGTAGATGAATCTGTTAACGGACTCGATGCTTTAAGTAAAAATGTTTTGCATAACTTTACCTCCCTGTTGCGGGAACGGGTAGGATTAACAGCGGTTAATGAAACTCCAGCGGCGACAGTTGAGCAACAACAAACCTTAGAGCATATCAAACGTATATTGGGTATTCTCCGAGAAACACAAGGCTTTGATCCAATTCAACTAGCGTCCCAAATTGCCCAGTTATTGGTAAATTCAGATGTACAACGTTTAGGTCAACAAATTGCCAACCGCTTCACGCAAAAGGCTGTAGCTAGATTAATTCGGCAACTATTGGCATCGTAATGAAGAGTGCTGAGTTCCGAGTGGTGAGTGCTGAGATGAAAGACCGCCCACAAGGGGCGGAGCTTTTACCATAGTGCAAAAGTACTGAGTATTCAATCTTCTTTACTCAGCACTCAGCACTCAGCACTCAGTAGTGAGTGGGGTAAAAGTTATGAGTTAAAAACTTTCTTTAACTCATAAATCATTTCATTTAGCAACTACATAACCCAACTCTTGCAGCTTTTCTAAGACCTTAGTTGCACTTTCAGCAACACTTTCTTGGTTAGTTTGGCATTCGACTTCAGGATGGAGCGGTATTTCATAAGGATCATCAATACCAGTGAAGTGCTTAATTTCCCCAGTTCTTGCTTTTTTATATAACCCTTTTACGTCTCGCTGTTCACAAACCTCTAATGATGCATTGACGTAAACTTCAACGAAAGATGGAATACTTTGGCGCACTTCTCCCCGAATTTCGCGGTACGGTGAAATTGCTGAAACCAATACAATTACATTATTTCTGGTAAGAAGGTGAGCTACAAAGCCAATGCGCCGAATATTCTCCTCTCTATCCTCTTTACTGAAACCCAACCCCTTGCATAGGTTTTGACGTACCGCATCGCCATCCAGAACTTCAATTCTGTATCCCTGTATCCGCAATTCCTGCTCCACAAACTTACAGATAGTAGTTTTACCTGCACCACTCAAACCAGTGAACCATACCGTCACACCACAATCTTGTTGTATCATCTTACCGAATTTTTCTCACCGACTTATTTATACTTCAAATAGCACACCCAAAAAAGCTTTTTTAGGTAATTTTTCAGATCAAATAGCAATTTAATTTTTATAATCTTTTTTTAGCAGTAATTTCAGGCGTTGGTTTGACTTTTAAAAATTACCAGTAATATGAGTCACATCTGCGGAATGTGGGCCAAAAGGTCAATTGACATTTGGGAACCAGCCTTAACTTGACACCAATGTCATGTTGCCCACCCCACAAGAGTTATATAAATTTTAGATATGCAAACTAGATATGGTTTAGCTTAATACAACTGCAAACTTTTAACTTTCCTCTTGGGTATAACCATTTTTCTCGCGTTTGAGGCTTTCTTCTAAAGCTTGAATTTGTTCACGACGAGCTTCCAATTCCAAGGAACGCCGCGCTAAGTCTTGGTTTTGCAACGTCAGGGATTGTCGCCAATGTTCTGCTCGCTCGGCTTCGTGCTGCAAAAATTCTGGGGTAATACCGATGGTGAGGTAGTTTTGGACGAGATGGAGTACCCAGTTTGTAGCGTCTTCTATTCTTTCAATATCACCTGTAGAGGAAAGTTCTACTAAAACAAGCACGTTTTCACTCATAATCTTTCCCTTCCCCAGCAGAATGAAAGCCTCTTCGGGAATTATCGCCCACAAGTTATCAGCTTCTTGACGCGCCAACAAGCGTAACTGGTGCTGGTCTAAAAAATCGTTTTTACGCACCTGGGCTAGATATAGCATGAGGTCGCTTCGCTCCAATTCAAAATTCAAAATTAATAAAAAATTTAATAAAAAATAAGTGCCAGAATTTATATTTGGATTTTGTTAATTGGTAATGGGTAATTGGAAATTAATAACTCTTCATATTACCCATTACAGTTATCCTAAGTCATGCAGGCGATCGCTAAGACAACCCCTTGAGGCGATGCCTACGGCAACGCCTTCAGGCGTACACGCAAAATTTCAGCTTGCTTCTCTGCTTCTACTAAAGCTTCCCGCGCTCCCTGTACCACGTCGGCTCTAGCTCTATCTACAAAGCTAGGATTATTTAATCTGGTACTCAGGGATTGAACTTCGGCTTCAGCTTTGCTCAAGCTTTTCTCTAGTTTCGCACGCACAGCTTCAATATCCACTACGCCGCTCAGAGGAATTAGCACTTGTATTGTACCAATCACACCTGCAATAGCATTTTCTGGTTCTTGTGGTTGTTCTAATTCTCTCTGCGGGAAAAATCGGCTCCATAATCTAAGTCTCGCTTGAGCAGTTAGTATATTTTGGCTAACAAACCACGCTGTGTAACCAAAACCAACTATTTCAAAGAAAGTTCCGACGATGGGAATGTTATCAATGGCATACCCCGCAGCTAAACCCAATCTACCAAAGACAATGGCCACAATAATTAAGCCAATTGTCTTCAAACCCCTCTGAGGTTTTTTCGCAACAGTTTGGTTTTCTTGCTTGTCAGTAATGGTTAAAGTCTCAACTTTCGCCAAATCTTTAATATAATCCTGTCCAGCAGTGAGAATTTCCCGCTCTTTCTCACTTTCAGTTTGCAAATTCGCTGTCACTTTTACCCCTGGCTTAATATCCGCTTCCGCACGCAAATTCCGAATTGTGCGGATAGTAGCAATCAGCAATTCAAACTGTTCTTCTAAGGCTATATCAATCAAGTCTGCATCCACCTGGGGATAGATTTGTAATGGTAAAGTTTGGGTTGAATCTGCTGGTTGTTGGGTGAGAGTTTGCCAAATTTCTTCGGTAATATGAGGCATGAAGGGATGAAGCAGTTTCAAAATCCCTTCTAGCACGTAGGCGAGGGTTTGCTCTGCTACCCGCCTTGATGCAGCATCTGCACCTGTTTGCAGCCTAGATTTCACCAGTTCAATATACTGATCGCAGAAATCACCCCAAATAAACTCGTAGAGTCCTTTTGCAGCTTCTCCTAAACCGTAATTATCGATGTAATTAGTGGTTTGTTTGACAACTTGATGATAGCGCGAGAGAATCCAGCGATCGCTCAATTCTGTGGCTACTGGGTTCCCCAATTGTTGCGGTGTCTGTCCATCCAAATTCATCATTACAAACCGGGCAGCATTCCACAACTTATTTGCAAAGTTGCGAGATGCCTCCACCGATGCTGATTCATCCTTTTTGCGATCGTATTCTAAGCGGATATCTTGACCAGCGCCAGCCACTTCTCTAATTAGGGTATACCGCAGGGCATCTGTACCATATTTGTCAATTAATAACAACGGGTCAATACCATTACCTTTAGTCTTAGACATCTTCTGACCTTTTTCATCCAGCACCAAACCGTGGATGTAAACTGTTTGGAAAGGCATTTGCCCCGTAAAATGCCCAGCCATCATGGTCATTCTGGCTACCCAGAAAAAGATGATGTCAAAGCCTGTCACCAAAGTAGTAGTCGGGTAGTAAGTTGCTAAATCCTGAGTTTGTTCTGGCCAGCCTAAAGTTGAAAACGGCCAGAGTCCAGAAGAAAACCAAGTATCTAGCACATCTGGGTCTTGTTCTAGATTGACATTTTCACCAAATTGTGATTTGGCTTTTTCCCAAGCTTCAGTTTCCGATTTCGCCACCACAAAGGGCGTGTTATCGGTAATTTGCCCACCCGTTTCACTGACAGCGTACCAAGCCGGAATTTGGTGTCCCCACCATAATTGGCGAGAGATACACCAATCAGTGAGTTTTACTAGCCAATCACGATAGACCTTAGTCCAGCGTTGGGGGACAAATTCTGGAGAAGTTTGTTGGTCGAGGAATTCGAGAGTGTTGTCAGCTAGGGGGCGAATTTTGACAAACCACTGAGTTGAGAGGAGAGGTTCAATAGGTACTTTACCGCGATCGCTGTAGGGAACGGTATGCTTATAATCTTCAATCTTCACCAAAAAGCCATCTGCTTCTAGGCGAGAAACCACATTTTTTCTAGCAACAAAGCGGTCTTGTCCTTGAAACTCCCCAGCATTGGCGTTGAGAGTGCCATCTTTATTCATAATGTTGATTAACGGCAGGTTGTGACGCTTACCCATGTCAAAATCGTTCGGGTCATGGGCGGGAGTCACCTTCACACAACCTGTGCCGAAAGTGGGGTCAACAAATTCATCGCCAATAATGGGAATTTCTCGTTGTAGAATAGGCAGAGTTAAAGTTTTACCGATGAGATGTTTGTAGCGATCGTCATTGGGATTAACTGCTACAGCTGTATCGCCCAGCATCGTTTCTGGTCGAGTTGTCGCTACCTCCACATAACCAGAACCATCGGTAAGGGGATAGCGGAAATGCCAGAGATTTCCATTCACCTCTTGATTTTCCACCTCCACGTCAGACACAGCCGACTGAGAAGCTGGACACCAGTTAACTAAATATTCACCACGATAAATTAAGCCTTCCTCGTAGAGACGAGTAAACGCCTCGACAACAGCTTTAGATAAACCCTCATCGAGGGTAAACCTTTCCCGTGACCAGTCCACCGAGACACCTAAGCGTCGTAGCTGATTCAGAATCGTTCCTTCAGACTCCGCCTTCCATTGCCAAGCGCGTTCTAGGAACTTCTCGCGCCCCAACTCGTAACGAGTCTTACCCTCTGTCTTGAGTTGATTTTCCAGCATAGTATGCACAGCAATGCTGGCATGGTCAGTTCCGGGTAGCCATAGGGTATTGCGTCCCTGCATCCGGTGGTAGCGCACGAGGGTATCAATTAAGGCACTTTCAAAGGCGTGACCTATATGTAAGTTACCGGTGACATTCGGTGGGGGAATGACGATGCAGTAGGGTTCGCCGCCTTTGTTGGGGTCAGCTTTGTAAACTTGGTTTTCTTCCCAGAATTTTTGCCACTTGGCTTCGGTGGAAAAGGGGTCGTAGAGACTGGGGAGATTGGGAATGGTTGCGGTCATGCGGGAAAACTAAGGAAGGACTCTAATAAATTTTGCCACAGGGTTGGAGAGAGGGTTTATATGGAAACGAACCGCAGAGGCGCAGAGAACGCGGAGGGAAGAGAGGTAGGAGAGGAAATGAATCGGCTTACGGGCGCGGTTATTGGGGTGGCGATTGAGGTGCATAGGGTGTTGGGGCCTGGGTTTTTGGAGGATGTGTATAAGGAAGCGCTAATTATAGAATTTTTCAGGTGTGGGATACCTCATGTAGTTGAGAAGGGGGTAACAGTAAATTACAAAGGACATGAAGTAGGCAAGGGTAGATTAGATTTTCTGGTTGCCAATTGTTTAATTGTGGAATTGAAAGCTGTCCAAAATTTAGCCCCAATCCACGAAGCTCAAGTCCTCTCATACCTTAAAATGACTAATTACCCCTTAGCCCTCCTCATTAACTTTAACGTCCCTCTCCTCAAAGACGGCATCAAACGCATCATCCTCTCTTAATCTCTCTCTGCGCCCTCTGCGCCTCTGCGGTTCGTCCCCCAAACCCATGAAACACCAAACAACCTCCCCTTGGACTTTCATCCCCACCCTATATTTCACCTCCGGCATACCTTACATCATCATCAACACAGTTTCCGTAATCTTTTACAAAAAACTCGGCATAGATAACACTCAAATTGCCCTTTGGACAAGCTTTCTCTATCTACCTTGGGTCATCAAAATGTTTTGGGGCCCAATTGTTGATATTTACTCTAGCAAACGTCAATGGATACTTTATACCCAATTTGCCATGTTCTGCTGCTTGGGTTTAATAGCCTTCTCCTTACAACTGCCAAATTTCTTTTTCATTTCCCTCGCAGCATTAACAATAGGAGCATTTATTTCTGCAACTTATGACATTGCCACAGATGGCTTCTACCTCCTCGCCTTATCTCCAGAACAACAAGCCTTTTTTGTCGGCATTCGCTCACTATTTTATCGAATGGCTGTCATTTTTGGTTCTGGAATATTAGTAGTCTTAGCAGGTCAACTGTAATCGTTCATGGGGGTAAATTATTGCTGAAATCGGGCAAAATCTAATGTGTGAAGAAGTTACAGCAATTAAACACACAAGCAGATCCATCT
>NZ_JBALDZ010000142.1:0-7404 GCF_036917155.1 Nostoc sp.
TTGTGGGGTAAGGGTTTTCACTTTATGCGCGAATCTAGTCGCCCCAAACCCTTGTAACTCCGTTGTCCAAATTTCATCTTATGTGCAAACCCACAATTAAGAAACTCAAGAATCTAGAATTAATCTTGACTCTAGACAACCAAGCACGAAACCCGCATTTCTCACTCTTCAGTAGGGGCGTTAAAACAATTCGCAATTCGCAATTACGTTTTAGGACGGGGATTTAGACCCCGACCCAAAACGGGCTGCCTGTAGAGGTAGGGGACTTAAACCCCCAAAGTTCGTTAATTATTGATTAATAACAAGAAAATATGACTAGAGTAAGACTAGCTCCAATAAAAATATGACTATTCAGTACTTGGTAGTGAAAATCTAAACGTCGATCCTTTACCTAGTTCGCTTTCTACTTCAATTTTTCCGTTATGTAGTTCCACCAATCGTTTTGTAATCGCCAATCCGATGCCAGATCCTCCCGTTCTGGCATCTCTTGACTGATCTGCCCGCCAAAAGCGATCAAAGACTTTAGGCAAATCTTCTTGAGCAATTCCAATACCTGTATCTTTCACTGCAATCCACAGGTTATAGCCCTGCAACCAAGCACTAATGGTTACTGTTCCGTTAGGGGTATAAGTAATTGCGTTTGCAAGCAGGTTAATCAGAATTTGCTTGACGCGATCGCTATCGGCATAGGCAGGGGGTAAATTATTTGACAACCGCAATTGAAGTTGACACTTTGACTGTAACTTCGCAAGAGCAAAGTTTGTCACTATCTCCTTGAGGAGCGGTTCGAGGGGTAATGGCTGAAGTTCTAAGGGCAAATAACCCGTCTCGACTTTGGAGAGCTCGAGTAAATCATCCACTAAACGAATTAACCGCTCAATTTCTTGGGTCATTTGTCCAAGTATATTGGAGGTTATCTGCGTCATCCCAACATTTATCATTTCTAGATAGCCGTGAATTACGGTAATGGGCGATCGCAACTCGTGAGCCAGATTGCTAGTCAGTTCTTGTCGCCGCTCTTCGACTCCTTGTAAGCTAATGGCAAGATGGTTAAAACTATTGGCAAGGCTATTAATTTCAGGGATCGAAATGTGAGGTGCCCGTGCTGTTAAATCTCCAGTGGCAAATGCCTGCATCGCCTTTTCCACCGTTAGTAGTGGACGCAAAATAATGCGTGAAGTCAGTATGCTAACAGCACTAACACTGAAGAAACTAACGAGGGCTGCTACTACTCCGTCCTGAAAATTTTGCCCAGATAAGCGACTCACCAGACTGACGATGCTAATTCCTAGTAGCATCACACTCAGGTGCGACAAAAGTAATCTTAGCTTGATGGTCAGTGTCCAATGATACATCTATGCCAGAAATAGTAGTGGTAAATATATATTATTTGGGTGCGGCTGTTTTGAGAAGACAATTTTTATCTGGGTATAAAGCAATACGGTTTATATAGTACAAGAATCGTAAGCTTTAGACATTCCAAAAATAAGTTCGTTCAAAATTCAAAAACAGAATCATATATTTTTTGTAGTATTGTAATACACTTGGGAACGGGGTTTTTGTGTTTGATTTTTTGCGATCGCTTGTAAAGGATTATGGAATTGTTTGCCACCTGTTTATTGTCAGTGTGCTGTTTGCTATACAGATTTTTGAGCAGCTTACCACTACCTATGAATTAATAGGAAAGACGAAACTGAGCTATACCGATGGGTATTTCTGCATCAATCCCAACAAATTTAGCGGATACTCGGTATAACCAAGCATTAGAAATTCCTATTCTGCTCACTTTATTTAAGTCAATACTGATTATATTTCCCGGAGAAATTGCCTGGGGAAAAATAATAGTAAGCTTGTTGCCTTTAACAGAGGTAGCTGCTGGAACTTCTCTACCAGATTTCTCAAATATATTAATATCATTTTTTACACTTAGTCCTTCGGGAATATCAATATTTATTTGGGAAAGTATGCTGCTATTTTGAGGGATTTCTAACTGAAAACTCTGCCGAATATTTCCCCATTTACCTTGAGCAAATTGTGTTGTCTTAATGATGTGTGGGAAGCTAATAGAATATGCAACGGAATTTGCATATACAGCAGGGACAAAAGTCGCTGCTACTAAAATCAGTGTCGTTGAAGATATTAGAGGGAGGTAATTTTTAAGTAACATAGGTTATTTATTTCTCTAGAAATTATGTGCATAATTAATACTTTTTTCGGGTTGGAAATCTAGCGGTTCTCGTTCACGTGAGGTACACCCGTAGGGGCAATACCCTGCGGGAAGCCGCTTCTCTACGTTCGCGCAGCGTGTCGCAGACAGACGCACTCGCGTTCGCGTTTACATGAATTGCCCCTACACCTTGCGATATAATTTTGTACCGCATTTGAGTAGGAACCGCTATATACACCTGTTCAAATCAATACTATTAAGTGTTGTATTCATTAATCAGGCTAGGATTAAGTACTAACTGAAGTTAATATTTAAGTAATAGCAAGCAAATATGACTACAGTAAGAATAGCGTTAGCAAAAATACGACTAAAGCATAATTGCGTACCTCAGTCTGCAATGGTGGTAAGGCGATCGCACTCTCACTTCAACCGCCATTACTAAGCTTCAAAGCCACTCCCTGCAAAGCCAAGGTTCCTTGGGAGACTACAATTTCACCTGGCTTGAGACCCTTGATAATCTGGGTAGAATCTCCGTTCTCGACTCCTACTTCTACCCGACGTTCTTCATATCGATGTTCTTCTACCTTGACATAGGCGAAATTGTAATCGCCTTTACGCTGTATGGCGCTCTTAGGTACTGAGAGTAGATTCCTATTCTGTACCAACATTTTCAGGCGTGCAAACATATCTGGTTTGAGAGTCAAGTCAGGATTGGGGACATCTGCGCGAATTGACAGTGTACGAGTTTGAGGGTCGAGTAAATTAGCAACATAATTAATCCGTCCAGAAAAACCCTGGTTAGGTAAGCTGTCAAAAGTCAATTTCACAGACTGACCAACATGTACTTTATTAACGTCTTGCTCATAGGTATCCCCGACTAACCAGACTCGACTCAGATCCGCTAGGGTAAAAAGTTCCTTGCTGGGGTCGGCCAAATCGCCATTATTAATGGTGCGGCTGATCACAATACCGTCACGGGGAGCGCTAACTATAACATAGGGGTAGATTTGCCCTGTACGTACAACTTGGGCGGCTAATCCTACAGACACTCCAGATAAAGATGAACGTTCTTCCGCAACTATAATTGTTGACTTTAGCTTGGAATACAAGGCTTGTAGGTTAGCTTTATCCTTCTCATATTGGGTTCGAGCAGTTTCTAAATCAGTTTTAGCATCAATTCGGTCATTAAAAAGCTTTTGCTCGCGTTTGTAAGCAGCTTCAGAAAAATTTAATTGTACCTGAGCTTGCTTGATATCCGCGTTATTTTGTAGAGTCGCTTGCAACAAATCCGACTGAAGTTGACCGACTGTATCAGACTTAATCAAAGCCAGTGTTTGACCACGCTTAACACGTTGACCTAATTTCACAAATACAGTAGTCACCCGTCCGGGAACTGGGGGGGAAATGTGGGTGAGTAAATCATCAGCAGCCTGAACTCGCCCTGTCAATTGGATAGTAATTGGAAAAGGCTTGAACTCCACCACCTTTACCTTCAGTCCTATTTGCTGCTCTTGTTTGGGAGTCAGTGAAATATAGGTCGGTCCTTGAGTAAGTTGAGCAGCTTCTGCTGGAACCTCAGGAATGTTGACATCCTGTTCCGAAACTGGTTGAGGTTTGGTCTGTGTATCCTTTGAAGCTAATAAAAAAAACTTAGGCGTTTGCAAATTCTGACCGCAACCAGTGAGCAGACTCAGAACACACAGATAAAAAAAATAAAGGCGACAGAACTGTGTCATAATAATTAAATTGATCTATAGGATTCGCCACTCATTACACTTAAAAAATTATTTGGTCAGAATGATAGGGGAGTGCCAACCGCCTTTTCTAGATCCGCGTAGGCACTTTGGTAAGCCGTCACTGCATCCACATAAGCCGAGCGATTTTGTTGGTCTCCTTGTTCAACCGCGAGGGCACTAGCTAGATTAGTCTTGCCAACTTGGTAGCTTTCCTGAGCTAAAGCCAATACTTCTCTAGAATCGGGCAGCAGTTTTGACTGGTACTTGCGGATTTTTTCACGAGCAATGATCAAAGCCTCATAAGCAGTATGTACATCAACGGCAATTTGCGATCGCACAACGCTTTCCTGCTGTATAGACTGGTCAACTGTTACTTGGGCTTGTGCCACTTCCCCTTGCTGGTTATAAAATATGGGCAAGTTAGCTCCTACACCCAAAAATATACCATTCGTGTTGCTATTAGGAGTATTGGCAGTAGTGAACTGATAGCCACCACTCAATTGTAGGTCAGGGATACGCATAGCTTTAGCAAGACGTAGTTGCTCTTTTGCAACTTTGGTCTGCTGTTGGGCACTCTTGAAGTCTAGACGTTGTTCGTAAGCCTGTACAAGCAAATTATCGATGGTTGGAAGTGGCGCATTGGCTATGGGTACTATTTCTGTCTTTTTGACTGCTACATTAAATATTCCGGGGTCTGTGATCTCGATATTCTGGGTCGGACTATCTCCCATGAGTGCATTTAACTGGATGCGTGCTTGTTGAATACGTCCTCTGGATTGTCCGAGTTGGGGTTCTGTTTGATTCAGTACTAGTTGAGCTTGTAGTAACTCTGCCTCAGGAGCAGCTCCCGCCTCAAAGCGCTTGCGGGATATGTATACCAATCTTTGGAGTAGTTCAACCTGTTCTTGCTGCGAGCGTTCGCTTGCTTGGGCCGCAGCCAATTCAGCGTAAGCTCGACGTACTTGCCCACGAATGTCAAAACGATTAGAATTATACTGTAAAATTGCTAAGTCATACTGAGATTTGGCGACAGACAAACGTTTAGACCGCTTACCCCCTAATTCCACAGTTTGGTTAATGCTCACCTGTTGGGGGTTAGCAGCTTGGGAGTAGAGAGGCCCAAAACCGTATTCAAATCCTATCTGAGGATTGGGAATCGCTCCGGCGATCTTAATGCCCGCCGCACTAATTTTGATATTGTACTGATCTGCTAGCAGTTGAGGGTTTCTAGCGTCTGCTCTCTCAAAGGCTTCCTTGAGACTTAGACGCAGGATGGCATTGGGGTTTGTTTGTTCTTTATCTGTCTGGACTAATGAGCTACTTTCATTGAGCAGATTCTTTGCCTGATACTGCTGTTGAACTGGATTTGGCTGAGATGATTGAAGTTGTTTTGTGGTTGCAACGGTGGATTGTTCAGACTTTTGTTGCCCAGTCTGAGTATCGCTGTTGGAGTCAGGTGAAAAATCCCTCAGAGACGCAAGAGACTGAGATTTTTCTACAGGAGGTTGAAAAATTGCGAAACTCGGTACATTTTTTGGGGGTTGAATCTCCATAAGCTGCTGAGGAGATGAAGCAACCACAGCATTTGGAAAACCCTGTGCAATTTGTTGAGGTTGGCTACCCATAAGCTGCTGGGGAGATGGAGTTACCCCAAAAGTTGGCAAACTGAGTGTATTTTGTTGAGATTGGCTACCCGTATTCTGTTGAAAAGATGGAGTTAGCGCCAGAGTTGGCAAACTGAGTGTATTTTGTTGAGGTTGACTCCCCGTGTCCTTTGGTGCATCTGAAGGAACACCAGAAGAAGTTTTCTGTTGCTGACTACAGCTAGACAAAAGACTCAGAACCAGCAAATTGAATATCCAAAAATAGTAGGGCTGCATCCTCATAATCAAGATCATCACAAAAAAATAAATCCCCGCAATATGATGTTCAAACGTGTATTACTTTCTCCAAAGTCGGTTCAACAGAAGGAGAGTCTGTTTCTTCTTGTCTGTTTTTGAAATATTTATTTGTGTTTTTTTCCACTAAGTTGTACAAGGTTGGCAGCACTAACAGGGTGAGGAAAGTTGCTGAGATCAATCCGCCAATGATAACTATGGCAAAAGGTTTCTGGCTTTGGGAACCGATACCATTTGACGATGCTACAGGCAGTAAGCCTAAGATAGCCACAGTTGCTGTCATTAGTACTGGACGCATCCGTGCCAGCGCCCCCTCATAGACTGCCTTGGTAATGAAGGAGGGTATTAATTTCTCCTTTTCGTGTGACAGTTTAGTATGGTTAATCATCTTGAGGCTATTATTCTGTACTGCTAATTGAATCAGGGCGATGTAGACAGCTTGAGCTTTTATACTGGGGGGAGATGTGACGAGATCAGAAAAGCCTGATTCTTGAGAAAGCTTTTCAATATAGCTTTGGGACAATTGGTTAATAAAGCTGACCATGATCACACCATTCTGCACCGCTACCCCTGTGAGGGCAATAAATCCTACCCCTGCTGAAATACTGAAATAAGTGTGGGTGATAAATAAACCCACTACGCCACCAATAGCTGCTAATGGTACTGCTACTAAAATTAGCAGGGCATAGCGGGCTGAACCAAATGCCAAAAATAAAATCACGAAAATCAGACTCAGAGTCATTGGTACAACGATCATCAATCGCTGGTTGGACTCTTGCTGGTACTGGAATTGTCCACCCCACTCAAGTTCATATCCTTCAGGTAAATGCACTTGCGCTTGTACTTTCTGCTGTGCTTCCGCCACGGCTGACCCAAGATCGCGCCCCCGGACGTTTGCCTTGACAATGATATGGCGTTTGTTCTCTTCACGGTTAATGACTAAGGCTCCCGATACAGCTTGAGTATGAACTACCTGGGAAAGGGGAATTGGGCCGATTGGTCCAGGTGGATTAATTAGTAGGTTGTCTATTGCCTCTTTAGTGTTGCGATACGGTTTGGCTAAACGCACCAACACGTCGAATCGCCGCTCTCCTTCCACAAGCTGCGTAACTGTCTTCCCTCCCACAGATGTGGCAACTAGATTTTGAATATCGGAAACATTAAGACCGTAGCGGCTAGCAGCATCCCGATCTACAACTATCTGATACTGGGGCTGACCAAGGAGATGATCGTCAGCAACATCTACCATGCCAGGAATTTGACTAACAATACTAGTTATTTGGTCTCCTAATTTTTGCAAAATATTTAGATCTGCTCCAAATATTTTGATTCCCAGATTTCCCTTCGCACCAGAAATAGCTTCATCTACATTGTCCTGGATGTACTGTGAGAAGTTGTAATCTACGTTGGGAATCACTGAGAGATCCTTGTTCATAGCACTGACTAGATCTTCTTTATTACCGTGAAACTGTAAACGCCACTGGTCAGTAGGTTTCAAGTCTACTAAGAACCCTAGCTATCTAATTGGTATTTCAGGGCTTGAGACTCAAGCACAGAGAGAAGTTCGGTATGTTGATTGACTAAACCTTGTATTGCGGTAATT
>NZ_JBALDZ010000143.1:0-49935 GCF_036917155.1 Nostoc sp.
ACTCATAACTCATAACTCATAACTCATAACTCATAACTCATAACTCATAACTCATAACTCATAACTCATAACTCATAACTCATAACTCATAACTCCTAACTCATAACTCCTAACTCATAACTCATAACTCATAACTCATAACTCATAACTCATAACTCATAACTCCTAACTCCTAACTCATAACTCCTAACTCCTAACTCCTAACTCATAACTCATAACTCATAACTCCTAACTCCTAACTCCTAACTCATAACTCCTAACTCCTAACTCATAACTCCTAACTCATAACTCCTAACTCCTAACTCATTAAAGGTACTCGCGTAAGAATTCAAAGGGATCATCTTCCCAACAAGGTTCAGGTATCAGCCAAAACAAACTACCACTGATGTCGGCTTCAATTTCATCACCGTCGTCTCTATCAAATAGTTCTATCAAAGCTGTCCAATCACGTTCTCTCAGAGACGTTAACGATGGGGTATATACCTGGAAATTATTTGAGTAATTCACGCGCAAAGTTGTGCTTGACAGCCGTAAAAAGTTAGTATAGGAATTTGTAAATAATCAAATTTTAGCTTCGACAATCGCAGTTAAATAGTTATTTTGATACTATTAAATAGTAACTGCTCTCACAAGTGTCTCACAATTTAAATCGGACTACTATAGTATTTCTTACATAATTACAAGCTAAATTTACTCAGGCTGGAAAAATTCTTGAGATTCGACTAATTCCACACCAAAGACTTCCGCAAAGGACTGTGCTACATAAAAACGCACTTCTTGGCAGGTGATACCTGGAATCCATTCGGCTAAACTGCCTACAGGTTTATCAGAAATACCGCAGGGTACAATGCGCTCAAAGCCTGTCATGTCTGGACAAACATTTAATGCAAAGCCGTGCATAGTAATCCAACGGCTGACTTTAATACCAATCGCTGCAACTTTTCGCCCTTGTAACCAAACGCCAGTAAAAGCCGGAATTCTTTCTCCCTGTAATCCATAAACTGTCAATACGCGAATTATTACTTCTTCGAGTTGCCGTAAGTACCAATGGAGGTCTTTACGATAACTTTGCAGATTTAAAATTGGATAGCCTACCAGTTGACCAGGACAATGGTAAGTAACCTCACCGCCTCGTTCAATTCGATGTACATCATACTGACTTTTGTCAATATCAAATTTGAGAAAATCTGAGTTGCTTCCTTGTCCCAGAGTGTAGACAGGAGGATGCTCTAGTAAAATTAACACGTCATCTAGATTTGGGTTCTGGATGCGCTCGTTTAGGAGCGATCGCTGCCATCCATGAGCTTCTAAGTAAGGTATTAATCTTTGGTTATACAACAAACAACGGTTTTTCTCTGGTTTTATACTATGAATCATGCCAAAAATCAACTGTATTAAGGACTAAATATATTTCAAGTTACAGGATTAGAATCAACAAATATTAAGCTTTGCAAAGGATTTTAAAGGAAAGTCAAGGGAACCTGCATTAGAAAATACAAAGTGCTAGCTTGAATATTAACCTCAATAGGTTTTTAGGAGGAATTCTCTGCAATAAGCATCATGCCAAGATGATCAAGACGAATGCACTGGCTGATGATTCTCATAAAATTGTTTGCATTTCAAACAGAATCAAACTTCCACAAAGACTTGTATTATTTAACAACAGCAAGCAAACTTCAACCGAACACAGAAGGAGCAACTATCAACAGTTCTGTAAGCGTTGCTTTAAAGAAGAGGGTACTCATGGGAGCTACCATTCAGATTGCCTCACCCAAGAGTTCTAAGTGGATATCGAATTGGATATCAGCGCAGAGATAAGGAGGTAAATCAAGGGTATAGTTGACAACAACTCAAATGCAGGAAGCTGAGAGACAGCTTACCAGCACTATATACAATATAGTTCACAATTTGTTTTGGCGGGAATAATAAACCTTACCGCAACTTCTTTTCATAACAAAGCAAATTCACACATCCAAATATTCAGCGGGAGAGTATTACATGAAGCTTGTCATCCACAGCAAAAATATTGAAATCACCGATGCGATTCGTGAGTATGTACATCAAAAGATTGAAAAAGCAGTTAGTCACTTTCAGAATATTACAAACGAAGTGGATGTGCATCTTAGCGTCGCCCGGAATCCCCGAATTAATACAAGACAAGCAGCTGAAGTAACTATTTATGCTAACGGTAGCGTTATTCGTGCCGAGGAAAGTAGCGAAAACCTATACGCCAGCATTGACTTAGTTGCAGATAAAATTGCCCGTCAACTGCGGAAATACAAAGAACGACGCCAAGACCAGAAAACTCATGCTCTACCAACAGAAGTAGTTGTTGCAGAGACGGTAGTCACAGATTTAATTGGCGATCGCACCCCCGAATTACCCAACGAAGTCGTCCGCACCAAATATTTTTCCATGCCGCCGATGACCCTTGCAGAAGCCTTGGAACAACTGCAACTCGTGGGACACGACTTTTATATGTTCCACAATTCTGAAACTGGAGAGATTAATGTCATTTACGAACGCAACCACGGCGGTTATGGTGTGATCCATCCCCGCAATGGTAACGGTCATACTAACGGCAAGAATGGCAAGGCAAGCCACGCTAATATTGTCATGCCGGAAAAGTCGCATTCTAAATAGGGAATGGGGACTGGGGACTGGGGACTAGGGACTGGGGACTAGGGACTAGGGACTGGGGACTAGGGACTAGGGACTAGGGACTAGGGACTAGGGACTAGGAGAGAGTTTCCCAATCCCCAGTACCCAGTACCCAGTACCCAGTACCCAGTACCCAGTACCCAGTACCCAGTACCCAGTACCCAATCCCCAATCCCCAATCCCCAGTACCCAATCCCCAGTACCCAATCCCCAATGCCCTATTTCGCAATCTGTTGCAAAGTTTTCAGTGCTTCCTCAACATGACCTTTAAAGTTAAACATTGAATCAAACACGTATTGCACAACTCCCTGTTGGTCAATGACGTAAGTAACGCGACCAGGAAACAAGCCAAAGGCTGCTGTTGCACCATATAGCTTCCGCACTTGGTCGCCTTTGTCAGTTAACAAAGTAAAAGGTAGATTGTACTTTGCAGCAAATCGCTGGTGAGATTCGCTGGAATCAGCACTGACACCGACAACTTCAGCGCCAGCGGTTTTAAACACTTCATACTGATCGCGAAAGGCGCAAGATTCCGCCGTACATCCGGGTGTGTCGTCCTTGGGATAAAAATATAGAACAACAGCTTTGTTGCCGCGAAAGTCTTGGAGGCTTACTGTTGAGCCATTTTGAGCAGGTAGAGTGAAATTAGGAGCGGTATCTCCAACTTTGATTGGCATAGCAAATGTGGTAATTAATTACTTAACAAAATTTTACCTTGTATCCAAGTTTATAAATTTTGCTTGATTACCTGCATCAAGGGGAGTAGCTTATATACTCATCTAACACAAAATTCCGCTTATGCGCCTGACTTCATTAGATGTTTTTCGCGGCATTACCATCGCTGCGATGATTCTCGTCAATATGGCGGGAGTCGCAGATGATGTATATCCTCCCTTAGCTCACGCTGATTGGCACGGTTGCACACCAACTGATTTAGTATTTCCCTTCTTTCTCTTCATTGTCGGTGTAGCGATGACTTTCTCGCTGTCAAAATACACTGAAGGCAATAAACCAACCTCAGCTGTTTACTGGCGGATATTGCGCCGCGCGGCCATTCTCTTTACTTTGGGATTGCTACTAAATGGCTTTTGGAATCAAGGTCTTTGGACTTTTGATTTGAGTAGTATCCGCATTATGGGAGTGTTGCAGCGCATTAGCCTTACCTATCTACTGGCTTCTCTAGCTGTTCTCAACCTTCCGCGTAAAGGTCAATGGATACTTGCAGTAGTTCTACTTATCGGTTACTGGGTAACGCTGATGTATGTACTGGTGCCAGAATACGGTGCGGGAGTTTTGACGCGGGAAGGTAATTTCGGTGCTTATGTTGACCGCCTGATTATTCCCAAAGCACACTTATACAAGGGTGATGGCTTCAAATTCATGGGAGATCCAGAGGGACTCTTCAGTACTATTCCCGCTATAGTAAGTGTCCTCGCTGGCTACTTCACTGGTCAATGGATACGCAGTCAACCTGTACAGTCACGCACAAGTACAGGTTTAGCATTATTTGGAGTTGGTTGCTTAATTATCGGTTGGGCGTGGGGATGGACATTCCCTATTAACAAAAAGCTGTGGACAAGTTCTTATGTGTTCTTTAGCAGCGGTTGGGCATTATTATTGCTAGCAGCTTGTTATGAATTCATCGAAGTCCGGTTGATGCGTCGCTGGAGTAAGCCTTTTGAAATTATGGGCTTAAATGCGATCGCTCTTTTCGTTGCATCAGTTTTGTTGATTAAAATCTTAGTCAAAACCACTATTGGCAGTGCCAAAGACGCTCCCACTACTTACAATTGGATTTACCAGAATTGTTTCGCATCTTGGGCGGGGGCGTTGAATGGTTCCCTGTTATTTGCCCTAATCACTGTGTTGTTATGGTGGGCTGTTGGTGTTCTAATGTATCGGCAACGCTGGTTTTTGAAAGTGTAAATTTGCAACTAGGCGTCAGAAATTAAAAAGATTTTGGTTGTTATTTACGTTTTATTGTTGTCAATGTTACAACAGGTATTAAGTGATAGATTTGTAACAGTTTAGGAACAAAGGCAAGCGCAACTTTATCTATATTACTGGTGCGTTAATCTGCGCTTTCTTTTGGCGAACTAACTTAAGTTCTTGATATCGTTTCTAACTTTGGAAGCTTCCACAGACTTATCTGTGCGTTGAAAATTCTTATTTCTTCTAATTCACTAAATTAATCCATAGAAAAATTGTGAGGTAATGTGTGCGTCGCATGAAATTTTGGGTATTTTTGCCAATTGCCTTGATATTGGGCTGCTCAGATCAACTGTTTCAATCTAACCCCTCTGTAGCCAACCCTCATCCAGCAGTACAAACTAGTCCAACTTTGTTAGCAAAGGCGAGTTATCTTTCACCGCTAGAACAACAGGTAATTGTTGAGACAAATAAGGTCAGAACAAATCCCAAGTCATATCTCCCGATTCTGGAAAAGTATAGAAAGCGTTTTGAGGGGAACCGAGTCAAAATTTCTAATAATACTTATTTGCGAACTCAAGAAGGAGTTAAGGCAGTTGATGAAGCGATCGCATTTCTCAAATCAGCACGTCCTATAGGAGCCTTGAGTGCATCAAAGGGTATGTCTTTAGGAGCAAAAGACCACGTTAAAGACCAAGGGCCAAAGGGTGTTACAGGTCATGATGGTAGCGATGGTAGTAACCCTTTTACTCGCATCAACCGTTATGGCACATGGCAAACAACGGCAGGTGAAAATATCAGTTATGGGCCAAACACCGCTCAAGATATAGTTATGCAATTAATTATTGATGATGGTGTGCGCGATCGCGGTCATCGGAAAAATATTTTTAACGGCGCTTTCAAAGTCTCTGGCGTTGCTTATGGAACTCACAAAGCATACAGAACAATCTGCGTGATTGACTACGCTGGTGGGTATCAGGAAAAATAACTTGAAGTGGGGAATAGACATCTGGTGAAAATGAATGTAGAGACGTAGCAGTGCTACGTCTCTACAAGGACTCTGGATAACGCATATTTAATTTCTGGAGATGTCTAATGGGGAGATCGGGGAGAAAATAAGAAAAATAAAACTCGAAAAATCTTCCGTAAATGCAGGACTCATTTTAATGGAGCGATACCTGCGACGGGCTGCGCCTACGCGTTCTAATTTTTCGATCAAGACCGAAAGTCGGCAGAAGATTCTGCAAGGAAGCATTTGGGTGTACCTGCACCAACCTTAGATAAAGATAAGTCAATACTACCTCATGCTGTTTCGCCTAATGAAAATGTTTGATACTAAGATATAGGCATTTTTTGCCTATATACGCTCCGTACCATTATCAAGTTAGACAAAATGCAGATTTATCAACTTTTCAATCGATTAAACAGTAGAAAATTCGCTAAGTTACTCACTCAAACAGTAGCTTTAGGCGTAGGTGCTATTGTTCTATTCTCAACTACTAATGCTAATGCTGCCGAGCAAGTTGTTTTAAAATATGGTACTTTTCAGGGGCAAATATCTGTTGAAGAATTAAGTCAGTTTACAGAGACAGGCAAGACTACCCCAGTATTAACAGCTTATTTGCAGGCGGCTAAACAAGACCCCGCCTTAGCTCGTAAGGCACTGAAAGCACCAATCAAAGCCGATCCTGCTTTTTTAAATAACTTACTGTCTAGTTGGGCTGGGCCAATTTTAGTTAACCAAATTGGTGAGGTAGTTCATCCTCCCGCAGGACAACTAGATCAACAAGCGTTGCGAAGCGCTTTAAGTGCATCTATTAAACAAAAGGGTGAAGTTACACTACTTGGAGCTATTCAGAATTATCCAAATACTTCTGTTGAACTTGAAGGCGATCGCCTCATCTCTGTTTATGAGCGTCTAAGCAGACTTGCAGAACTTTTGTAAGTTAATACCAATGAGTCTACCTATGGGTTATACCCTGTGACTAAAAAATTCCCTAACCTAAATTTAGAGTTTAGTCTGAGCATAGGGAAAAGATTTGTATGACAACCGATGTTTCTAGAGATATTAAGAAGGATGTTAATGGGTCACTGATAACTGGTATTCTCCTGAGTGTTTTAGGGGTAATTGCGATCGCAGTGCCTAATTTCGCCACTATATTCGCCGAAACTTGGATTGCAGCGATTTTGATTTTCGCCGGATTTACAAAACTAGTTTATGCTATTCAAACCCGCGATCGAGGAGGTTTTATTTGGAAACTTCTATTGAGCGGACTCTATATTGCAACGGGCATAATGCTGTTTGTTTACCCTTATACAGGTGTTCTCACCCTAACTCTGTTGCTTGGTACCTTTTTGTTGACTGAAGGCACATTCGAGTTAATTCTGGCATTCCAATTACGCCCCCAAGACAACTGGACGTGGATACTAGGTAATGGCATTATTACGCTAGTCTTAGGTGCAATGATTTGGTTCCAGTGGCCCTTCAATGCGCCCTGGCTAATTGGGACACTAGTTGGTGTCAGCATTATTTTTACCGGCATTTCCCGCGTGATGCTGGGATTGAATGCGCGTTCTACCTGAATGGGGATTGGGGATTGGGGACTGGATATTGGGGGACTCTAGAGAACAATTTTCTGAACGCCTAATCCCTAGTCCCCAGTCCTTAGTACCCAAAAAAGTTTACAAGATATTGCAGCAGCGATTGCCAACAAAATTGCTAGATTAACTAAGGAAATCAAAATCAATGCCAGCTAGCTGCAATCAACAATGGTATCTATTGCTACTCCCTTCTCGGATATTCAAAACCATTGGGCACGCTCATTTATTACAGCATTAGCCCAACGTGGTATTGTCAGTGGGTCGCCTAACGGCATCTATCGCCCCGATAACTCAGTAACCCGCGCTGAATTTGCTGCCATCATCGCTAACGCATTTGGGACAATTTCCAAGAAGCGGCAGTATGTCCCCTTTGTTGATGTACCTACCAATTATTGGGCAGCAGCCGCCATTCAAACAGCTTACGAAAAAGCATTTCTGAGTGGGTTTCCTGATACAACTTTCCGTTCTGCTAACCGAATTACGAGAGTAGAAGTCTTAGTTGCTTTGGTAGGAGGGTTAGAAATTGCCACCAAGGTAAAATCTGACCTCCTCTCACAACTTCCACAGATTTATCAAGATTCTGTTCAGATTCCTGAGTATGGTAGAAATCAGGTAGCTATTGCCACCAGCGCGGGATTGGTGGTTAGTTTCCCAAATATCAAATTACTCAATCCCAATCTCGCAGCCACCCGTGCAGATGTGGCAGTGATTATTTATCAAGCTTTAGTGTATTTAGGTAAGGCAGAAAAAATTGCCTCTAGTTACCTAGTGCAGCCACCAATATCAACGCCGACACCGACACCGATACCCACACCCATACCAACGCCGACACCAACACCCACACCTGTCGGTAGCGTTAGGCTAAATCATAGCCGGGAATTCCGGGGTGCATGGGTAGTATCTGTGTGGAATGGTGATTGGCCTTCTAAAGCGGGACTGCCTGTTGCCCAACAAAAAGCTGAACTCACCGAGATTATTACTAAATTACAAGCGTTAAACTTCAATGCCCTCATTTTCCAGGTGCGACCAGAGGGTGACGCTTTATATGAATCCCAATTAGAGCCTTGGAGTGCTTGGATTACCGGAACTCAGGGGAAAGCACCAGAACCATTTTATGATCCTTTAGCGTTTGCGATCGCAGAATGTCATAAGCGCAATATTGAACTCCATGCTTGGTTTAACCCCTACCGCGCTAGCACTTCCACTGACCCAGCCAAAACAGTCCGTCCCCACATAGCAGTTACTAATCCAGAAAGCGTTTATTTATGGAAAACTCAACGGTGGATGGATCCAGGACTAAAAATAGTTCAGGATAGGGCGTATAACGTAATTATCGACGTAGTGAAGCGCTACGATGTTGATGGCATTCACTTAGATGATTATTTCTATCCATATCCCATCGAGGGACAGTCTTTCCCCGATGACAAAACTTACGCTGCATATAAAACAGCCGGTGGCACCCTCAGCCTTGGCGACTGGCGACGGGACAATGTTAACAAAATGGTACAGCGCCTCTACCAGGGAATTAAAGCAACCAAACCCGACGTTAAATTTGGTATTAGTCCCTTTGGGATTTATCGCCCCGGACAACCCGCTGGTATTACTGGGTTAGATGCTTACAACGTGCTGTATGCCGACTCGAAAAAATGGTTAGAGGAAGGCTGGATTGATTATATCGCGCCTCAACTTTACTGGCGCACAGATCAAGCACAACAAAGTTATCCGGCGTTGCTAAAGTGGTGGACACAGGTAAACACAAAGCAAAGGCACGTTTACGCTGGTAACAACTTAACAGAACCAAGCAACAAGAGTCGAGAGAGTGATGAGATTGAAAAGCAGGTGAAAATTAGTCGTAGCCAGGCTGGACAGTTGTCACTGGGTAATATCTTCTTTAACCTCAGTGTTTTGACAGAAAATAGTCAGGGCATTGCTGATAAATTTCAAAGTCTACTTTATAATAAACCTGCGCTACCACCAACTTTGCCCTGGCAGGATACAACACCACCTCCTCCACCTATTGGACTACAAGTCAATAACCGCAAACTGAGTTGGCAGCCTGGAGATAATCAGCCAGTTCGTTCTTGGACACTTTATCGGCTGAGTGGCGATACTTGGACAATTGGGCGAATTTTGTCTGCTGGCACAACCTTCGCTACCGTCCAACAAGCCGGAACCTATGCCGTGTGTGCGGTGGATAGATCGGCCAATGAGAGTGTGGGAACAGTTATTACAGTGAGTTGAACTGGGGATTGGGGACTAGGAATTGGGGACTGGGAAGATAAATATGTGGATTCAGACCCCAATCAAAACAATCAAGGAATTTATTGCCCAGTCCCCAGTCCCCAGTCCCCAGTCCCCAGTCCCCAGTCCCCAGTCCCCAGTCCCCAGTCCCCAGTCCGATAAAGGTAAATTATTAACAGTTGCACAAGTATATACACTTAAGTTAATGTTTAAGCTAGCTATAGGACTCCTATTTGATTTTTGAAAAAACTCAGTATATCTTTCTTCCCTGTTCCCTATTCCCTATTCCCCGTTCCCTTTTTCTACGAGTGATTCAGGAATAAAATTGGATTGCTATATGAACATTGCAATTAAAAACACATCTAAAATCAATTGGCAACAATAAAAAAGATGATCGACTTTTAACTTAATGACTAACAGACGCCAATTTTTAAAAGGAGTGGCAGCACTTTCTGGCTTATCTTTAGCTGGTTGTGGCTGGAAGCTGGCTGAAGTACGTGCTAATTCTAATACAAATAGTCAGCGTGACCAACTTTATATCTTTACCTGGACACAATATACTGACAACCAATTATTGAAAACCTTTAGCACCCAAACTGGCATGAAAGTGCTAGCGGATGTGTATGATTCTAATGATGTCATGCTGGCTAAATTGCAAGCTGGAGGCGGTGGCACTTACAGTATTATCAACCCATCTGATTACATGGTGCAGAAGATGGTAGACAAGGGTTTGCTAACAGAAATAAATCACGATCGCTTAATCGGTCTAGAGAATTTATTTCCTCGGTTTCAGAATCCTAGTTACGATCGCAATAACCGCTACAGTATCCCTTTTAACTGGGGGACAACAGGTTTACTTTACAATTCCGAAAAAATTAAAGATGCACCACAAGACTGGGATTATCTTTGGCAAAATCAAGAGCAACTTAATCAGCAGATGACTTTGCTCAATGATGTTCGAGAAGTAATGGGTGCAACGTTACGAATGCTAGGTTATTCTTACAACTCCAAAAATGAACAAGAAATCAAACAAGCTTATGAAAAATTGAAGGTGCTAAAACCTGCGATCGCACGTTTTGATACTGACGCTTGGCAAAATCAAATTCTGGCAGGAGATTTAATACTAGCAATGTGTTATTCAGCAGATGCAGTGAAAATCTCTCAAGAAAACCCTAAACTAAAATATGTGATTCCTCGCAGTGGTTCTTCATTATGGACAGACACTATTGTAATTCCCAAAACAGCCCCCAACAGGGCTGGAGCCTATGCTTGGATTAACATGATTTTGCAACCAGAAATAGCAGCCCAAATCAGTCAACGCTTAAACATTTCTACACCGAATAGCGCCGGATTTGAGCAATTGCCAAAAATAATCCAAAGCAACGTTAATTTGTTTCCGCCAGAGTCACTTTTAAAAAATTGTGAACGTGTTGCTCCTGTACAGGAATTTGAAGAGGTTTACGATCGTTATTGGACTCAATTAACTAGCAGTTAATTGAGTTAGGAGTTAGGAGTTAGGAATTAGGAGTGGTGAATTTGGAAAAAAATGATATTTCTAAAATAGAAGAATTGCATCGCCCACAAGTAAATTGGCTCCAACCCTTGGTATTACTTGCACCATCTGGGATTTGGTTATTACTTTTGTTGGTGTTGCCAGCTTTGATAATTTTCGAGTTAAGCTTAGTTGCAGATATCCGACCGGGAGATATAGTCAATCCTAACGGATTCAAAAACTACATCCGAATATTGGACTCTCTTTACCTGCAAGTAATTGGGCGATCGCTATTTTTTGCATTTGGTACTACAATCATTTGTTTAATTTTAGGCTTTCCTGTCGCCTATTGGATTGCTCAGATAGCGCCGCAGCGTTGGCGAAATTTACTGTTATTAGCCTTTGTCCTACCTTTGTGGACTTCTTCGTTACTCCGCTCTTATGCTTGGATTACCATTCTTCGTCCTACTGGTTTATTGAACGGTTTATTCAGCAATTTAGGCTTACCTACTTTGGAATTACTGAACAATAGTCAAGCCGTATTAATTGGCATGAGTTACAGCTTGTTACCATATATGGTTTTGATTTTATATGCCTCTCTCGAAAAGCTAGACAAGCGGTTACTAGAAGCGGCAGCTGATTTAGGTGCAAATCCTGTGGAAACTTTTTTCCAAGTAACTGTACCGCAAATTTTTCCGGGAATTGCGGCTGCTTCCATGCTTGTATTTATCACAGGTTTGGGGGATTTTGTCGATCCAGAATTACTCGGTGGTGCTTCTAGTATGACGGCGGCGCGGTTAGTTTATAACCAGTTTCTTGGAGCAACGCAAAATTGGGGATTTGGTTCGGCCTTGAGTATGACGTTAATTTTACTTGTTAGTATTGCGATCGCACTTTTGATTAAGTTTGGTGAAGCTGCACCCAAACCCTAAACTTTTCGTCACTCATTTATAATAAAGGCATCAAACGCCAGCGAGACAACGGTTATGCTCTCACCCGATCTCAAAAATGCGTTACCGACGACTGACGAACTTCCCTGTTCAGACGATACGCTTTCCAAAAAATTACTAATTCGTAATAACGCTTGTGCGTCTTGTAGAGATCGTTATTAGTAAATTACGAATTACGTAGCTTGCTTCTTGCCAGAGGCAATTATTACGAATTGTTAATGATTTGCCACTATTAGTAAATTGTCTAAACCATCTGTCTTACTGTTAATTAACTCCTTAATTTTAGAGATAAACTCATGCTCTAAAAAAGGCTTGGTCAAGTAAGCCTTTGCACCCAATTCTTGGGCAAGTTGGCGATGTTTTTCAGCGCTACGAGAAGTGAGAATCACCACAGGTATTTTTGCTAAGTTTGTGTATTGACGGAAATTACTCAATAACTCAAAACCGTTCATTCGTGGCATCTCTAAATCGGAGACGACAATTTGAATCTCAGGATGTAACTGCAACTTTTCTAGAGCTTCTACACCATTTTGAGCTTGTATTACTTGATAGCCAGATTTTTGCAGAGTGAGAGAAAGAGTCTGCCGGAGACTAATTGCGTCATCTACTACTAAAACAACTTTTGGTGATTTATGATCTGGCTCTTGAGAATAACTGGGTTGGGTTTCTATAATTGTTGTAGAAGTCGATGCAGCAAGTAATGGTGTAGATGAAAAAGTATGTCCTGATATTGGCAAGACTTTTTGATTTGTGGAAGAAGCTGAAGCGACTGGTAGCGCTCTGATATTAAGTGTTGTTTGTTGGATATCGCTAGATTTTACCAGCAACGAAGCATCAATTATTAAGATGAGATTACCATTAGCTAAACTACTACAACCATAAATGTATTTTGGCGGTGCGATCGCATTTCCTAAAGGTCTAATTACTAGTTCTTGTTCACCAATTATTTGGTCAACTTCTAAAGCAACCTTTGCCTGATTTCGTCGGAGCAAAAGCACAGGATTTTTCGCTACACTTGAGTCTTGAGTATTTGATGTGTTGTATGGAGTAGTACTATTCAAGAATGAATCATTATAATTAATCAACTTTGAAAGTTGACGGAGGCTGACCATAGTCTCATCATTGTCTGTGTTCCAAAGTAAGACTTTTTTACCTTCAATTTCTTTAATCTGTTGTTCAGAGGGAATCAATATTTTTTCAATACTGTCCAAAAGCAGACCATAAACAACACCTTTGGCTTGAACTAGCATTAACTTTTCTGTAGTCATAGAAAAAGGAATTTTGAGTATGAATATTGTTCCTTGCTTGGGTAAAGATTGAACGGAAATAGAGCCGTTAAGCGCGTGCATCTGAGTACGGACAATATCTAAACCCATCCCGCGCCCAGAAATTTCACTTACTTTATTAGCAGTAGAAAATCCCGGCGAAAATATCAAATCTAAAAGCTCAGGTTCAGCTAGATTAGAAGCATAAGCTCTAGTTTTTTCTTCAGTTTGTATGGGATAAAATTCAGCAGCTTTTCTGCGAATTCTGTCTAAATTTAGTCCCTGACCATCATCACGAACTTCGATAACAGTTTGGCTACCCTGATGATAGGCGCAGATTTCGATTAAACCTTGTTCTGGTTTAGCAAGCCGTCGGCGCACTTGTGGAGTTTCAATACCGTGGTCAAAAGCGTTACGTACTAAGTGTAACAAGGGATCGTAGAGCTTTTCTGCGATCGCTTTATCTACCAGTACTTCACTACCAGTAAGTTTCAATTCTACAAGTTTGGCATGAACATTCCCCAACTTATTTACCATGTGGGGAAAGCGATTCAGGATATTGCCCAAAGGCGACATTCGTGCTTCTACTAAGCTATCTATAATATTAAGAGTTAAATTCTCTTGTTTGTCACTAATTTGAGCAGCTTGCGTCACGAGCAAGTCAAGAGATTCTGTAGTTTCTTGTAGTTGCAGCGTCTCTTCTATTGCTTCATGCAATGTCAGATGAAACTCTGTATATACATCCATTTCCAAAGAGTCAAAATTCACTGCAAAACTTTGCGTTTCTTGTGAAGTAATATTTTGCATTTGTAATGGTAAATCGCGTAACTCATTTAAAGTTGTTTGATGTCTATTGAGTTGCTTGATTAATTGCTCAATTATTTCTTTGACTTGTTCATCTTGCAAACTACGCCGTTTTTGGTAAATCAGCAATTCTCCTGCTAGATAGTTGAGGTGTTGTAGTCTTTCTGTATCTACCCGAATAAATGAAGGTTGGCGAAAATTTTTAGTTTGAACATACTGTGATTGATCTTCTATTTCTTTATTGATTTGTGTAGAAATATCAGGCATGACTTCAATAGCTGTTTCAGGAACAGTTAAAGAATCAAGCTTTCTTGAAGAGTCATTAGTCTGGGTCTTCACGACTTCAACAGCAAGATTTTGGTTAGCTTCTTCTCCCCATATTGCTTCTAGCAAGTTATCAGTTGGTTGAGATATCTCTTTAATCACTAATAGTGTTTGTAACTTAGGACTATCCAACCAATTTTTTTCTTCGCCAGTCACAGGAGGATAATTTTTATATTCTTTTGCTAATTTATAAATTTGATGTTGTAATATTTTAATTTCTGAGAGGTAGCTGTCAGATGGTTTCAGAGAATATTGAAACTTTGCAACTGCAAATAGGATGATTAAGATGATCCCACGTCGATAAATACAAAGACTTGGACTATCTTCTTCATCTTGAACAAAATCGAGAAAATTTTTCAACCAGATTTCGATGTAATTAAGTAGACTTTTTCTCTCTAATGTGGGAACCAGTAATGTCAACTTAAGTTCTGACTCTGGGATTCGCATCTGGTGATTAAACCAGCCAAAAATGTAGCGAATTACTTTTAAATAAAACCTAGCAGTTGTGGGATTAACCGATTCATTCCTATTGTTATCAGATGTCGTGAGAAACTGGTAAAACTGTTCTTCATTGATGATATATATGCCAGGAGACGAATTATTTTGTAATTCTTCAGATAACTCATGACTTACCACTATTGCGAGTTTTCGTAAATCTGGAGAAGGTTCTCCACCAGATGTGCGATCGCCTTTTAGTACCAATTCTTGTGCTTTTTGTAAATCTGCAAGGGCAATTTCTGCAATTTGCTGCACCTGGGTGGGATTTGCTCGCAATGCTGATAGAATGGTTTGGGCAATTTCTCCCAACCCAGGTAAATTTAGAGATTCCGCCAAGCCAAAAAATACCTCACTTTGAGAGTGTAAAAACTCAATCAAATCAGTATCATTTGGTGGATTTTTAACAGCGTCAGCAATGCTATTTAAACGTTGCTCTACGCCCGTTTCAAAAACCGACTGCACAATATCAAATCCTAATTCTTCAGAAGTGGGAATCTGAGAGTCAGCACCAAAAGCATCACCCAGTTTGTCTTGTAAATGTGAAAACACTGAAGTTGCTCGATGGATAAGTTCTTGATCGTTAACAGTACTACCTATTAGCTCAGTATTTAATGCAATGCTCAGACATTCATAAGCTTGTAATAAAAGTGTTTGTAATTCAGCATCAACTACCACTTTTGGATTATAAAGAGCCTTAAATACATCTTCTAAAAAATGGGCAATCATCTTAATTACTTCTAACCCAACATTAGCAGCACCACCTTTAAGCGTATGAGTAGCTCGCATTAAGTTGTGAACTTTAGCAGTGCTATAACCTTCCGACAAGCTAAATAGTTCTTGCTCAATAATTTGGACTAATTCTGGGGCTTCAGCCAGAAAGTAGATGTACCCTTGTTCGCGAATTTCGTTATCTGTAATCATAAGTGGGGAGTTAGGAGTTAGGAGTTGGGAGTTGGGAGTTAGGAGTTGGGAATTGGGAATTGGGAGTTGGGAGTTAGGAGTTAGGAGTTGGGAGTTAGGAGTTAGGAGTTGGGAGTTGGGAGTTGGGAGTTGGGAGTTGGGAGTTGGGAGTTGGGAGTTGGGAGTTAGGAGTTGGGAGTTAGGAGTTGGGAGTTAGGAGTTGGGAGTTGGGAGTTGGGAGTTGGGAGTTAGGAGTTGGGAGTTAGGAGTTGGGAGTTAGGAGTTGGGAGTTAGGAGTTGGGAGTTAGGAGTTGGGAGTTAGGAGTTGGGAGTTGGGAGTTGGGAGTTAGGAGTTGGGAGTTGGGAGTTGGGAGTTAGGAGTTAGGAGTTAGGAGTTGGGAGTTGGGAGTTGGGAGTTGGGAGTTGGGAGTTGGGAGTTGGGAGTTAGGAGTTGGGAGTTGGGAGTTAGGAGTTGGGAGTTAGGAATTGGGAGTTGATCAACCAATTGATTTTTCAGTTGTCTTAACTATTGAACTCAAAATCCGAATGATTTCATCTGCATAGATTAGTTCATTGGTTAAATCAATATTTACTAGTTTGGACTGTTGTAGTAGACGTAGCCAGTATTTGGTTTCCCTAGCTTCTTTGTATGCAATATACATTTTTGCCAAGAAATCCTTTCTACTCTGACCACCGCTAGCCTCTTCAACATTCGCGCCAATACTTGTCCCACTTCGTAGTAATTGCTTAGAAAGCACGTATTCCCGCTGCTCTTGCAATTTAATATATAGGTGAATAATTTCTAAAGCAAATTGAAAACTTTTCTGCTGAATAATACTTTCTGCCAATTGCACTCCTCTTTAGTTGAAATCAAAACTCACAATCAAATATGGACAAAGCATTGAAAAATATCGGTATGATGTCACAATTTATCAAACGAATGCTTTGTCCCCATAACTCCTAACTCCTAACTCCTAACTCCTAACTCCTAACTCCCAACTCCTAACTCCTAACTCCTAACTCCTAACTCCTAACTCCTAACTCCTAACTCCCAACTCCCAACTCCCAACTCCCAACTCCCAACTCCTAACTCCTAACTCCCAACTCCTAACTCCTAACTCCTAACTCCTAACTCCTAACTCCTAACTCCCAACTCCTAACTCCTAACTCCCAACTCCTAACTCCTAACTTTTTATCATTTGACTTTAAATTTATCGGCAGTTTTTAATAACTCTTGCGCCATTCCTGATAAATCTTGGAACACAGTCGCAATTTCTTGAGATTCAGCAAAAGTTTTATCGGCAATTTCTGCGACATCTTGCATTGATTTTGTTACTGTTACAGATTGCGCCATTTGTTTTTGAGTCGCTGCGGTAATTCGCTCGATTAGCTGACTAATTTCAGCAGTTGCAGAAACGATCGCATTTAAGTTTTGGCGAGTGTCACTGACAAGATTTGTACCTTCCACTACCTGCTGAATACCAGTTTCCATCGCTACTGCAACTTCCCCGGTTTCTGCTTGAATCTCTTGGACTAATTTTTCAATTTCGATGGTTGCTGCTGCTGACTGGCGAGATAAAGAACGGACTTCATCAGCTACAACTGCAAAGCCTTTGCCATATTCACCGGCACGAGTCGCTTCAATGGCTGCATTCAGAGCCAGTACGTTTGTCTGTGTAGCAAAATTACCAATCAAATTCACCACTTTGGAGATTTTTTGCGAGGATTCACTGAGGCGTTTAATCTTTTTGCTGGTTTGAGCAACCGTTTCGCGAATTCCTTGAATGGCTTTTACAGTCAGGTTCATGGCGGTATCGCCAGACTCGACAGTTCGATTGGCTTGTTGCACTGCTAGTTGCACTAACTCTGCATTGGCTACTACAGCTTGAGTAGAGTCTGCCATCTGTTGAATGTCACCTAAAGCTGCGGTAATTTCCTCAGATTGTTGTTGCGCCAGATTGGTCAATCCTGCTAGTGAAGCCTCGCTATTGCTAGAAGTTTGGGCAACTTGTTGAGCAGCTCCCTGTACCTGAATAACGATTTGCCGCAGCGCTTGCAAGGTATTATTGTAAGCGTCAGCGATCGTGCCTAGCTCATCTTCTGTAATCGGTGCGCGTACTGTTAAATCGCCGTTGAGAGCAGGTCTAAGGGCTTTTAAGAGTTGAATAGATCGTTGTTGTAGTAACTCCTTGGCTGCCTTTTCTCGTCCTACTGCCTCTGCTAATTTTGCTGACTGCGCTTGGACTTGTTGCAAATACTCGGTATGTTGTAATGCTAGTCCTAGCTGGCCACCAATCCGTGCTAACAAAGTGACTTCTAATTCTTCCCAATCACGAGTTCCGGAATTTTGATAAGCTGCCAGCAATCCCCACAATTGTTCCCCAGCAAATACAGGAACAATTACATAAGCTTTGGCTTCAAATTGCTCTAAAATTTCAATGTGGCAAGGAGAATGACCTACCTGATAGATGTCATTGACAACAAAGTTTTCTCCTTGGGCGTATCGACCTCCCTGAGTTTCTTGTAAGTGGGTGTCTTCCCAGACGGTTTTGATATCGGGGCCGACCAGTTTTACCCAAAGATGACCTGCTGACTCTGCGACAAATTCACCACTCCAGTTAGGGTTGAAACGATAGACGGCGACGCGATCGCATCTTAGTAATTGTCTGACTTCTTGAGTGGTTGTTTTGAAGATTTCTTCGACATCTAAAGATTGTCTGATGCGGTTACTAATTTTGGTGACAGCTTTCTCTTGTTCCGCTATCTGAGCTAGTTTCTCAGATTTTACCCGCACTAATTCCAAATAATCTATCTGTGATTTAGCGAGGCTAAATTGCAAGCTAGTCTGAACCAAAAAGTTCACTTCCCAGCTTTGCCATTCACGGGTGCTGGAATTTTGATAAGCTGCCAGCAAGCCCCACAATTTATCCCCAAAGAATATCGGAACAATGATGTAAGCTTTGGCTTCAAACTGCTTTAAAATCTCAATATGGCAAGGAGCTAACCCTACTTGATAGATGTCATTAACGATAAAGTTTTCACCTCTGACATACCTACCTCCTTTAGTTTCTTGCAAGTAGGTATCGTCCAAAATGGTTTTGATATCAGGACCTACCAGTTTTGTCCAACCAGTACCCACAGACTCAGCCACAAATTCACCACCCCAGTCAGGGTTAAAACGATAGACAGCGACGCGATCGCATTGTAGTGATTGACGCACTTCTTGAGTGGTGGTTTTGAAGACACTTTCTACATCTGAAGATTGTCGGATGCGGTTGACTATCTTAGTGAAAACTTTCTCTTGTTCAACTATTTGAGCTAGTTGGTCAGATTTTGTTTGCACTTGTTCCAGATATTCTCCTTGCGAGATCGCCACACCAAATTGCAACCCAATTTGAGTTACAAAGGTTTCTTCCCAAGGTTGCCAATCACGAGGCCCAGAATTTTGATAAGCTGCCAACAAACCCCATAATTTTTCTCCAGCAAATATCGGTGCAATGATATAAGCCTTCATTTCATACTGCTCTAAAATGTCAATGTGACATTGAGCATGGCCCGTTTGATAAATGTCATTGACTACAAAGCTTTCACCCTTGGCATAACGTCCTCCTTGAGTGTCTTGTAAGTGGGTATCTTCCCAGACCATATAAAAATCAGGGCCGACCATTTTTACCCAACCGTTACCCACTGACTCAGAAACAAACTCGCCACTCCAGTCAGGTTTGAAGCGATAGACGGCGACGCGATCGCATTTTAGTAATTGACGTACTTCTTGAGTGGTTGTTTGAAAAAGCTTATCGACATTTGATACCCGTAGAATTTTGTCGATGACTTTAGCTACTGATTTTTTTGCTAGTATCCGCTGTTGCTGTTCTTTTTGGAATTCAAAGCTCTGTAATTTGTAAGTCAGTTCTGTTGTAATTTGAGATAATAGACTAATTTCTACTTCTTGCCACTGTCGTGTCGAGTAGCAATTATTTACTGCTAGTAACCCCCACACTTTACCTTCTACTACAATCGGTAAACTCAAACTCGCTTTAATTTGAAATTTTTCTAGGAGTTGCTTTTGATAAGGGGTAAGTTGAATCTGATTGATATCATCAATAACTACAGGTTCTATATAGTCTTGGCTAGTATATAAGCCAAAAATAATTCCGGGAATATTTTCGCCTAAAGTTGGTGTCCAACCTAGTGTTCTGGATTCTGCTAAAACATTACCTGATTCCCTGGAAGTAAACTGATAAATTAAGGCGCGATCGCAGCCAATCTTTTCTCTAAGTTGCGCGACAGTGATTTTGAGTAGTGTATCAAAATCTGGTGCTTGGCGCATGTGGGTTGCAATATCTTGTAACTGTCGCCGCCAAGTTTTAAATTCCTGAGCGATCGCATTTAATAAAGATATTTCATTACTAGCAATATTCGCTATATTGGCATTGCCATTCTGATTTTCTAATTCAGAGATTAGATGCTCATTATCATGGCTGTTGTTATACAAAAATGTCATCGAAATTAACCTCAAAAAATGTGACGGGTAATAATTTGATATTTGGCAGGTAAGAATGCTATGGTATTTGCTTATTAATGATTAGATTTTTTTAACCATGCCTAATCATTCCTAAATACTCAATTATGAATACTCCATATTGGAGCTTGGATAATAGTTGTAGCATCCAAATTAAAAATCATATCCTCCGAATCATTAATAAAATATCCCTGTAAGAAAGGTGATATTTTAGGATAAAATATTTCAGCAGTTGCCGGCTTCATTTGGTTAGTATCCAGCCATTCAATATCTATAAGTTGTCGTACTAATAATCCCAAGTACTTACCCTTATTTTGCAGAACAATCGCCATCATTTTTGAAAGCAAGTTTGTCCCTTGAGAAATTGGAGGATAACCTAACATTGCGTCTAAATCAACCAACCAAAGCATCTCACCACGCCAGTTATAAATACCCAAGACGCTACTTGGCATCTGAGGAACGCCACATATTTCTGGTAATGATACTTGCAAAACTTCTGTAATGTGTTGTAACGAAATTACGGCTGTATCACTTGCTCCCAAATTAAAACTTAAAAATTTTTCCTGGGTTTCCAAAGCTATTGATCCTTTGTCTTTGATTATTTATCTTTTGCCACTATTTGCAGTTATTGTTTGTTCTTGCAGAGGTTCTATTTGAGAAACAGTGATTTCTAGTATTTGTTGATTTATGACATTTTTTCTAATTAAGTAATCGCTTTAAAATTACCGCTAGTTCTTCTCGATCAATTGGTTTTGATAGATAACCATCAGCGCCTAACATATTACCCCAAATTTTATCTACATCACTATTTTTTGTAGAGCAAAAAACTACAGGTATCTTGCTAGTGTCAGGATTATTTTTCAGTTCTCGGCAAATTTCAAAGCCACTTTTACCTGGTAAAATTACGTCGAGAAATATTAGGTCTGGCTTGTTTTGATCTATTTTATCTTGAGCCTCTTCACTGCTAGTGGCGCTAATCACAGAATAACCTGCCTGTTGCAAGTAACGGCTGATTATTTCCATATCTGTTAAGCCATCTTCAACAACTAAAACAGTATTCATGGCAATTACTCGTTAACTTTTTCTCAAAATGTAAACAAAACATGTAAATCCTAAATGATTACTCAAAAAAGACATGGAAGGGACTAGAGACTAGCCCTAACCCCTTTGCCCTAATCACTATTTCACAAATCAAATAGGACTGCTATAAATACAAAAATTTGTATTTGTTTAATTTTGATTCAATCTTTATATATCAACCTCAGAAAAAGTACGTAATCAACATAACTTAATATATATTTAAATGTAAGATAGTTTTATCACCGAATTTTTGATTGCAGACTGAAAATTAAAAAATACCTGAAAGCAAGCGAATTTAAACGCGAAAATAAATCTTCAATCCAAAATTAATTGACAGAGCCAATGACTTGATTGTTTGAGTAAATCTAAAATTCAAAATTGTTTTATCTCAATAATTTAATTTTTACTTAGGTGGAAAAATCTATAAGTTTTGAGGAAGAATGCAGAATCAAAAATCGTCTCTAATTCTCCCTAATTACAAACCTCTAAACTAGATTTACTTTTGTCAGTGGATACATTTGATGTAGGCAAATACTTGCGAACAATACTCATTACCTTATCAGCCACTACAGGTTTAGTGAGAAAATCTGTAGAACCAACTACTTTGGCACGAACTCTATCTAACAGACCATCACTGCCTGTTAATATAATTATTGGCGTGTTGGAAAAGGTAGATATTCGTCGTAACTGAGTACAAATTTCGTAACCACTGGCAACTGGCATAATCAAATCCAAGAAAATCAAGTCTGGTTTATCCTGAATGAGGGTTGGTAAAGCTTGTACAGCATCTTGAATTTTGACAAACCTCAAGCCATTGGAAGTGATAATATCCTCTAGCATTTTACATACTTGAGGGCTATCATCGACACAAGCCACTAGTGGAACAGTCCGCTTCTTTGCTTGTGTGGTAGTAGAGTTATTGTTGACTTCAGTAACTCCTAAAGGCAAGTCAGGTACTTCTACCAATTCAATGATTCCTTTAAGGATATAGGGAAGCAATGAACGGGTGAGTGGCAGTACACTCTGCTTCATTTTCATGGCTAAATCTCGCAGAGTGAATTTACCATTGATTAAATTCACAAAGTTTTTGTAGACAGATGGACTAACCATCTGCTGAAGTTGTTCTGGTCGTCGGAGAACTGGTGCCAAGTCAGGAGAAAAATTTGCTAAACCAGCTTCTGACCAAATTTTCCACGAGTCTTGCATGTGCTTTACAGACATTTCTGCACTCGTGAAGCTCATTGGGGTTTCTAAGATAACTTCTTGGCTGCGATTGCAACTTATAGAAGCAAAGTTTCCTTGTAAAGCTAGGTCAAATAATAGTTCTGCTATCGTATTTTCTGCAATAGATTGAATCTGTTCCCTCTGGATTTTCTGTTTTTTATAAAAGACTTCTATCAGTTTATAGTCCCAGTAATCAATTGATAGGTCTTGCACACGTAACTGCAACTTATCAACATCAATCTGGGGACAATTTTGAGCTATATGTCTACGCCAACGTCGGAAGGGATGAGTTCCCCCAGTTGCCCAAACTATTCGTCCCAGTCGATAGTAAAAAGTCCATTGACTGCCTTTTGAACTCTTAATACTTAACTTGCCATTGTATTGTAACTGAGTACAAGTTTTAAATTCATTTACTAGGTTATTTGAAATAAGTTCCTGATGGGGCATAGTTTGTTCCTTTTATTAAAAATATAGCCATTAAAACCGACACTAGTATAGAACGGCACAAATTCAGCTAGCATCTCAATTAACCTAATAACTTACTCAAGTTCCTTGTGAAAGCCAGGCAATACTTCCGCCACAGTAGTGTTCAGTAAATATGTAAACAAGTATAAATGCATTTGGTATATAACAGTCTAAATTAAGATTATTAAAAGCAAGGTAGATGGAAAGATAGCAAAACCGTTGCTAGTAAATAATTTATCTAGCATAGAGTTTTTATTGATAGACTTTATTTTTCTGCTAGTTCTGCTAAATATTTATGACTAAAGTAGGTTGCCATCGTCCACATCATGATGTACTGAGTATTAATATATCATTTTAATAATTTTCATACAAAATCATATCCGTATAAGTTCTGAATTTTTGTTTAAGAAATATTAGCAGTCTCTAGAGAATTGTGCTTTAGTTATTGAAATTGACAATTTATGTTAAAAATACTTATTTAAGTTTGCAATTATTAATACATTTAGTTAATGTCAGCTTTTTTAGGAAATATATTTTGAAAAAGGCGTACTACTAAGACAAGTAGCAGCCATATTATAGAGTAGACATCTCCAGAAATATGCTTTATCAGCAAAACTTATAAAGACATAGCACTGCTATACCTCTACATTCTTTTTCACTAGATATCTAGTATTTATTTAGGAAAATTTATTCAAGTTGTTTGTGGTTTTGATAGCTCACAACAGCTGCTCTGAGATTACTTTGGTGTTCTGAAAGCAGTCGATCGCCCTCGTCTTTTTCCAAACCAGTCCAGTGCATCAATAGCGCTAGCTTAACCCATTTCCCACTGCGTTCTAGTAAAAAACCAGCAGCTTCCCGACTTAAACCTGTGAGGTCTTGCAAAATTCGCAAAGCGCGATCGCGTAACTTTTGGTTTGTTACCGCCACATCCACCATGCGATTGCCATAAACTTTGCCTAGCTTGACCATCACCCCACTAGAAAGGATATTTAAAGCTAATTTAGTGGCTGTACCAGCTTTCAGGCGAGTTGAACCGGCGATGATTTCTGGCCCTGTCAATAGGCGAATGTCAATATCAGCATCAAAGCTAACTTGTTCAGCGGGAACACAGGCGATAAAAATAGTTGTGGCTCCCCGCTGACGAGCAGCATGAAGGGCACCGTGGACATAAGGCGTTGTTCCACCAGCGGTAATGCCAACTACGACATCTAGTTGGGTAATATGTCGCCCAGCGATCGCACTTTCACCATCTTCGATGCTGTCTTCTAAATCTTCAGAACTGCGTACCAGTGCGCCAGCACCACCAGCAATAATCCCCTGTACCAACTCTGGGGGTGTACAAAAAGTAGGTGGACACTCAGCAGCATCTAACACCCCTAACCTGCCACTTGTCCCTGCACCGATATAGAATAGGCGTCCTCCGTGGCGCAAACGCTCTGCGGTACGCTCAATTGCTTCTGCCAAGTGAACTTTCGCCGCTGCAACTGCTGCGACAGCTTTTTGGTCTTCGTTATTAAACAACTCCACCAATTCCAGAGAACTGAGCTGGTCTAAGTTCAGACTGTTAGGATTTACCAGCTCAGTTAAAAGATGTCCGCGTTCCTGCAAGTTTGTCATTTGTCCTTTGTCCTTTGTCCTTTGTCAGTTACCAATGACCAATGACCAATGACCAATGACCAATGACCAATGACCAATGACCAATGACCATTTACAACAATCCTTCCAATTTGCGACGAATCTTCTCTAGTTCAGAATCAGACAATTCTGGTTCTTCTAGTGGCTGTTGATTGAGCAAGAAGGTGTCTTCAACAGTATCCTCCTTCTTGGCATCTGCTTGCCAGTCAGTTTCTTCTACATTCAGTTCTGGGGGAGTGACAACTAAATTGCTGTTTTCTGGGATAATTTCCCATTCATATCCAGCACTTTCGCAAAATTCCTTGATTTCCTCAGCATCGATCGGCTCTGGTGTCGGTGCGGGGAAATCCTGAGCTTCTAACATTAGGGCAAAGCGCGTCGCATCGTCTTCTGACTCGAACATCAGAATTTTATTGCGATTGCCCTCCCGAATCGTGTGAATCCCCTCATTTTCCGTTCGAGCATTAAAAATTAACACAAAGACACGCATTGGTGTAATCATCTGTCCTTTTTAAGGTTTATTCATATTAAAGTTCGAGATTGTGCCTCAAGGGAAGTCACAGGAACAATTTTCACTCTATTCAGATTTTCCTGAAAACGCCAATATTATTAAGCATAAGTATTAGATTGAGATTAGATCGAGCAAATACCGTAACTTAACCAATGAGGTCTTGGGTTTAGTTGGCGTATCCTGGAAATGGCATACTGAATCAATGTGCCAGTTAATGCTTGTGTGTGCCAGCGACATCCGGCAATTAATACAGTGAAAGCAAATGATTAAATCTCCCAATCAAGATTGTCACTCCCCTTACCCTAACCGCAAGCGTATGTGGTTGCTGGTGTTGAGTCGGGGTAGCATTGCCTTGGGCGGACTTTTACTGTTAGGAGTTATTGTCGGTATTTGGCGGTTGTGGACTTTTGTCCAAACACAGTTAACACCTTTGGCACAACAAAGTCTCACGACTACACTCAATCGTCCGGTAAACCTAGGAAAAGTCACGCAATTTTCGTTGACGGGAGTGCAGTTTGGGGCTTCCACTATCCCCGCGACAAGTACAGATCCAGACCGAGCCACAGTGGAATCTGTAGAGGTGGGTTTTGACCTGCCACAACTAATCTTTAACCGCCATTTAAAGCTAGATGTCACCTTAGTCAACCCAGATATTTATATTGAACAGGATAACCAAGGGCGCTGGGTTTCCACTACTATAGCGTCGTCAGGTGAAGGCAGCCCGATTAAAACCGATTTGGACAACCTACGGTTTCGCAATGCCAAGCTGGCGTTGATGCCGCAGAAGAGAGTAGGGGGAGCAGGGGGAGCAAGCTCCTCCTCCTCATCTCCCTCATCTCCCATAACATTTTCTCAACTCAACGGATCTGCTCAACTCCTAGCAAACAACCAGTTGATCCGGTTTGAAGTTGGGGGTCAAGCAGACAGTGGTGGCAGTATTTCTATTCAGGGAGAAACGCGTTCCAGGGTGCTAGCAGGAAACTTCCAGGTGCATGCACAAGACTTGCTGGCTGCGGATATTACTCGGTTGATTAAGTTACCAGTGAACTTACAAGTGGGTCGAGCCAATGGCGACTTGCTGGTTCGCTTGACGCCAGGACAGCAAACTTTATTGTTTGGCAATGCTGCTGTACAAGGGGTAACACTTCAAATACCCAAAGTCCCGCAATTGTTGAGCAATAGTCAAGGAAACCTCCACTTCCAAGGAACGGAGTTGCAGTTAAATAATGTTACTAGCAACTACGGCAAAATTCCCCTAGTGGCTACGGGAATCATCGACACTCAAGCAGGCTTTAAGTTGGCAGCGCGTGTAAATGCGGTGAGTTTGGCCAATGCCCAGGAGACTCTCAAGATAAAACTACCTGTGCCGATCGCTGGACAAGTACAAGCAGACTTACAAATTACCGGATCAACAAAAGAGCCAATTCTCTCTGGCTCAGTTGCCACAATCCAAACTGCCCGAATTGATAAAGTTGATTTTAATAGTATCAGTAGTAAGTTTGAGCTTGTTACTAGTTCCTCTTTAATTACCCTGAAAGATATTCAAGGTAAAGCTAAAGTTGGTGGTGACATTACGGGCGCTGGCACAATTCAACTCGGTAAAAGCCCACGACTGGATTTAAATTTTGCTGCCAAAAATGTTCCAGGGGATGCGATCGCAAAAGTTTATGAAACAACACCCGCTTTTCAAATTGGCAATGTCTCAGCTACAGCCGAACTAACTGGCGCTCCCACCAATGTCCAAACTGTGGTACAGTTTCAAGCTCCTAACGGAACTTACCCCGGAACAGGCGAAGTTGCAATTGCTCCAAATCGCACCGTCTCCTTCCGCAATGTGGCTCTAAATGTCAGTGGTGGCACAGTCCGGGCAACTGGTAGTTATGCCAATGAGCGTTGGCAAGCTGTGGCTATTGCCTCTGGGGTAAAATTGGAACCCTTTGTAAACAAAAGTCAACTGCAAAATGTCTCTTTGGCAGAGGCACAATTCAATGGTCGTCTCATCCTCTCAGGAAGTACAGCACCATTTAAAATTGCCACGGTTCGCAGTGATGGGGCAGGAGTTCAAATTGGTGGTGGCACAGTTGCAATTTCTAATATCCAACTGCAAGACCAAAGCTTTTCTGCTCAACTTGTAGCTAATGATGTGCGGCTGGGACAAATATTGAAACAGTCTCCCCCAGCTTTAAATAATCCTTTGGCGGGAACGTTCCAAATCGCAGGCAACAGAGATAATTTCAGCCTGAAAACCCTCCGTGGCAGTGGTGAAGGTCGCCTTGCTATTGGAAGTGGCACGGTTACAGCCAAAAATATCCAAGTGGCTAATGGTGTTTATCAGGCGCAAGTTCAAGCTAAAAATATTCCTGTGCAGCAGTTGGCAACATTACCAAAGCAGTTCCAAGGTGCGTTAACTGGTCAGTTCAACGTGGCGGGTTCTGTTGATTCTTTTAAACCGCAAACTATTCAAGCCAGTGGTCAGGCGCGGATAAATGTTGGAAGTGGAACGATTACAGCCTCTAATATTCAAGTGGCTAATGGTGTATATCAGGCGCAAGTTCAGGCTAAGAATGTGCCTGTGCAGAAGTTAGCAGCAGTACCAAAGCAATTCCAGGGAGCGTTAACTGGTCAAGTAAACGTGGCGGGTTCTGTTGATTCTTTTAAACCGCAAACTATTCAAGCTATGGGTCAGGCGCGGATAAATGTTGCAGGTGGAATGATCGCAGCCTCTAATATCCAAGTGGCTAATGGTCGCTATCAAGCTGTAGTTAATGCTTCTGGTGTGGAATTAAATCGGTTAAATCAGCAATTACGAGGTCAGTTTGGCGGTCAGTTGCAATTAGTTGGCACGCTAGGATCTTCCAAATTAGCTGATGTGCGTGCCGCTGGACAGGTGCAATTATCTCAAGGTATCCCTGGTCTTGAGCAACCCCTAAGTGCTGCGATCGCTTGGAGTGGTGAAAGGCTGACCATTGAGCGAGCAACTGCTCCCGGCTTAAGTGTGACTGGTAACATATTAGCCAATACTAAACAGGCAGGCATACCGGAAATTACTGCCCTAAATCTCAATGTCCAGGCTCAGAATTACAACTTAAAACAGTTACCAATCAATCTTCCTAATCAGGTTGCTGTGGCGGGGAGAGTAGATTTTAATGGTCAAATTACTGGTAAGCTACCCTTGCCAAATGTGGTAGGACAAATTAACTTACGAGACTTGGTTGTTCAAGATATTGCCTTTGAGCCGTTGTTAACTGGAAACATCGATTCCGCACAGGGACGCGGTTTAAATTTGAACTTAGCAGGTAATAGCGATCGCCTCTCCTTCAATTTAGATGCCAATAATCGCCCGAAATCCTTCTTAGTCAAATGGCAGCAAGCATCAGCCACAGGTAATATTCAAGGGAATGATTGGGCACTAAAAGTTGCCAATTTCCCCTTACAAGTATTGAATTTGACTCCACCAGCAATGACTCGATTGGGTGCTGGTAAGATCGCTGGATTGTTGACTGGGGATTTACTATTTAATCAGCAGACATTGGCAGCAACGGGGAATTTAGCGATCGCCAATCCGCAAGTTGGCTGGCTTCGCGGCGATCGAATAGCTGCTCAATTCCGCTACAGTAACGGTAAAGCCACACTCGCAAGCAGTGAATTTGTCAAAGGTAGCAGTAGCTATGCCCTTGTCGGTACTTTTGCTCAAACTCCGAAAGGCCCTCAACTACAAGGTAAACTGAACGTCAAACAGGGTCAAATCCAAGATGTTGTAGCTGTAGCAAAAGTATTTGATTTACAAAATTTGCCAGGTGGTTCAGCAGCAATCTACGGTACAGCAGCAGATCTAACCACCACCCCCCAAGGAGCGCCAAATCAACCCTTATTAACCCAAATCCAACGGTTTTCTGAAATTGAAGCCCTAGTAGCAGAAGAAGAACAACAGCGACTTGATTCCACTCCCATACCGGATTTAGCAGACTTAAAGGGGACTTTCAACGGGGAAGTGGCTGTAAATACAGCTACAACCAATGGATTATCAGTGGAATTTAATTTGAATGGAGAAAACTTTGCCTGGGGTAAAAAAGAAGAGAGAAATCGTTTTTATACTGCCGACAAAGTTATTGCTGAAGGCAACTTTGAAAACGGTGTATTGAGTTTGCGACCATTACGCCTCGAATCTCAAAACAGGCTAATTGCCTTCACGGGTAACGTTGGCGGTGATGAACAATCTGGTCAGCTGCGGGTGAATAATTTTCCGGTACAAGTACTGAATAATTTTGTCAAATTGCCAGTTGGAATCACAGGTAATCTTAACGCTACAGCAGCTTTAGCAGGCAGCATAGCTAATCCCCAAGCTAGAGGGGAATTGCAAATCACAGAAGGAATGCTGAATCAAAGCAAAATAGAGTCAGCAACAGCAAGTTTCAGCTATGCCAACGGACGCTTAAACTTTGATAGTACTGTAGCAATTGCTGGGCCAAAACCTGTTGATATTACTGGCAGCATACCTTATAAATTGCCTTTTGCTTCCGTTGCACCAGACAGCGAGCAAATCAGTTTGGATATGAAGCTAGAAAACGAGGGATTGTCACTGTTAAACGCATTGACTAATCAAGTGGTATTTGAGAAAGGTGAAGGAGAAGTAGATCTCAAGGTGCGGGGAACATTGCAAAAACCCCAAGTAGATGGAATTGCTACTGTTAATAATGCTACTTTTTCAGATCAGGCTTTGCCAGGTAAGCTGAGACGTGTCACAGGTAGAGTACTGTTTAATTTTGACCGCATATCAGTAGAAAATCTTCAGGGTAGATTTAGTCATGGGAAGGTAGAAGCTGCTGGAGAAATTTCCATTTTCAACAATGAGAACGTGACTATTAATAATCCCCTGACTGTTAACCTCGAAAAGTTAGCGTTGAATCTTAAAGGACTTTATCAGGGAGGCGCTAGCGGCAATTTGCAGATTACTGGTTCTGCCCTTAACCCCATGATTGGCGGTAGAGTCAATTTATTTGATGGTCAGGTATTGCTGGCAGAATCTACCGACACCACGACATCTGGAAATGGTAGTATTGGTGTATCACCCACAAAAGCCGATAAGCAGAGCAAACCTGAAATTGAGAATGGAAAGGGAAATGCAAACGCCAGATTTAATAATCTAGATTTAGAACTAGGTAAAAACGTCCAAATTACCCGTGCCCCCATTCTTAGCTTCCGCGCTACTGGTAATCTCATCGTAAATGGCTCAATCAATCAGCCTATACCCGATGGGACTATCCAGTTAGAACAAGGTGGAGTCAATTTATTTACTACCCAATTTAACCTTGCTCGTGGCTATAAACACACTGCAACTTTTAGTCCTTCTCAACCTCGCGACCCCAACTTAGATATTAGGCTATTTGCCAAAGTACTGGATGTAACTCAAAGTAATGATTTCGGACGGGTAAATGCCACAGGTTTATCAGCCTTAGAGAGTGTTCGAGTCGAAGCTACTATCAACGGTTTAGCGAGTAAACTGAATGAAAATTTAGAACTAACAAGTAGTCCGTCACGTAGTCAAACCGAAATTGTTGCTCTTTTAGGAGGTGGATTTGTAGACACCCAAGGACGTGCAGACAGTACTTTGGGTCTGATTAACATCGCAGGTTCGGCTGTATTCAACAATTTTCAGTCAGCTTTTAACCAGATTGGGAGTACCTTTGGCTTAAGTGAATTGCGGATATTTCCTACCGTTATTTCTGAGAATCCCGAAGCAGGAAGAAGCAATTCAACTTTGGAATTAGCAGCTGAGGCTGGAGTTGATATTTCTTCTAAGATATCTGTTTCCAGTATCAAAATTTTGACAACAAATGACCCATTCCAATGGGGTGTTAATTACCGGATAAACGACGAATTTCGTGTTCGTGCTTCCACTAACTTAACTGATGACAGTCGTGCAGTCGTCGAGTATCATACCCGATTTTAAATCCCCGTCTCAAACTATTTAGAATTTGGAATTTGGAATTGTTAATTACTTCCTATTCCCTCTTATCCTTGCTTCTCAATAGCTTGTTGTACCTGTTTGATATCCAATTCTAATGCTTCGGCGATTTGCTCTATACTTAAACCAAACTTAAGCAGACGGGGTATAGTCTCCAGCTTTGTTTCTTCTCGAACCTCCTCTTTTACTTCCTGCTTTGTTTCTTCCTTTACTTCCTGGTAAAATTTAGTTTGTCTCCAATCAGTTAATCCAAACATCGCTTCCAACTCCTGCTGACTGTTATTTACAAATTTATAGATAAGCATTCTCTCTACTAATTCTAAGAGATTACTACGGTTAGCTTCATGCGTTTGTTGTACTTGATTTATCAAGTTTTTTGCTTGCTGTATGGCTTTATCTTCTGCTGCAACTACTAACTTAATCACACCTAGCCCAATCGAAGATGATGGTACATCATCTAACTCGTCTAAATAAATTATCCGAATTTGCTGTTGAGCTAATGATGTTTGATAAATAATTTCTCAAGGTTAGTATTAATTATAGGAAATAATGGACTTAATCTCAATACTGCATTTTCTTCTAAGCTCCACTTTATGCAAAATTAAGAACTTGGTTCCCTCTATACGGCAAAACCCTAGCTTTTTGGCAAAAGCTTAGATTTCAGCTTAAATTAAGGCAATATCAAATTGTAATATTATCATCCCCTTGCTGATTAATAACTAATCGCAAAATCGATAACCCCAAAATTATCAAAAATAGCACTAACCCAATCGTGCAAGCATAGCTAATTTCCAAGTTGTTAAAGGCTTGCTCATATAGATAATAAACTATTGTTTTCGAGCTATTGAGTGGCCCTCCTTGAGTCATAATGTAGACTTCTTCAAACACTTTGGTTGCAGAAATAGCCGAAATAACCGCCACTAGTGCTAAATACGGCTTCATCAAAGGTATGGTAATATCCCAATGTTTGCTGATACCATCAGAGCCATCGATGGCTGCGGCTTCGTACACATCAGCCGGAATTGATTGCAACCCCGCTAAATAAATCACCATGTAGTAGCCTAATCCCTTCCACACGGTGACAGCCATCACGCTAGCAAGAGAAATTGGTACGATGCCAAAAATTTTTGCTGGGCTAGTTAGCCAAGGAATACCTTCTGGAAAAATACCTAAAGCTTTAAATAACTGATTGAGTAATCCGTTTTCTGCATACAGCCATTTCCAAGCTATTCCCGCAACCACCATTGAAATTACCACTGGGGTATAGTATGCTGCTCTAAACCAATTCATCCCTTGCAATTTCTGATTTACCAAAATTGCTAGCACTAAGGGAGCAATTACTAAAATTGGTACTACACCCACAAGATATAAAAAAGTGTTTTCCAAGGTTTTCCAAAAAACTGCATCCTTCCAAAGCTTGAGGAAGTTGGCGAAACCTATCCATTGTGGTGGCTGGGCAATATCTTCATAGCTCGTAAAGCTTAGGTAAAATGCTTGCAGTGCAGGCCAAAAGACAGTTAACCCTAAAATAACTAAGGCGGGTAGTAAAAATAAATAAGGCGTTAGACGCTGTTTGATGAACATCCAATTCTGAGGTGTCAATTGATTCATAGGAAATTTAATAGTTGTTTTTGCTTTGTCAGAACAAGAATTTGGAGATGTGAGTAGATTTAAGCTTCAATATTTTAAGGGCATATATTTGCTTGCGTAGCGCTTCGCGCTTGTCGTAGGCATTACTAATTAATAATTCAGAGATAAACTGCGATGGAAACTCAGCACAATCCACCAATTGAACATCAAAATGTCCCCATAAACCACCGTGGACTACATGATTTTTTGTACAGTTCTGAGGACGAACACGCCGCCGTTGAGGTGAGTATAACTCCTGAACTGGCAAACAATGGTACTGAAATCATTGATCTTGAAGCTTGGAGTGCGGCTACTCAGAACGCAAAAATTGCTGGTGTTTACGCAGTATTGGACACAGAACGCCACAGTCAGTACATTGGCTATTCTCGAAATGTATTGCTTTCCCTAAACAGTCATCTTCGCCAAAATGGTAAGCAAAAGTGTGCTTTTGTACGTGTGCAATCATTCAAGTTCCCCAAGCGTCAAGAAATGGAAGATTTACGAGATGCGTGGATAGCAGAACTCGAAAGTACACCACCTGGTAATGCTTCCGAAAGTGGAATGTGGGCTAGTACAGTAGGCGAAGCTACTAAGGCGGTAATGTCGGAGACGGAACGTCAAACCTATGAGGATAAAAAGCTAAAACTGCGGAAAGCAATGGCTGATACAACCCTTTCTAAAGAGTCAGAAACAACAGATGCAAGTCAAGCCGAACGTCAGCGTCAACTTGAAGGTGCTGTGAAAAACGATGACTGGAGTGTAATTATCGACGCACAGACACAGGAAACTAAGTCTTAGGATGAATGTTCAGTCTTCTCAGTATTTCCCCACTTGGATACCCCATCTCTTTACAGGATAGAGGTATCCAAGGCTTTTTTGTGATAAAAACTTTAAGACTAGAATCTTAAACAGCAGAAATAGCACAAACTTGTAATCCAACGGGTGTGTGAATAATCACTGATTCTACGCCGAACACTTGGGCGATCGCATTTGGTGTCAGAACTTCTTTAGGTGTACCAACTTCCCAAATATGACCCTGTTTTAATAATGCAATGCGTGAACTATACCGGGCTGCTAAATTCAATTCGTGTAAAACTGTGACAATAGTTAATTCCTGCTGTTGATTCAGTCCTTTGAGCAGTTCCAATAGTTGCAATTGATAGTTGATATCTAAAAAAGTTGTCGGCTCATCTAATAATAGAACTTTGGGTTCTTGCGCCAGCGCCAGAGCTAAAAAAGCCCGTTGTCTTTCACCACCTGAAAGTTGTTCGACTAAGCGATCGCTTAATTTCTCTAATTGCGTCTTTTTAATTGCAGCTTCAACTTTTACCCAATCTTGGGCATTTAATTCCCATTGCCACCAAGGTTGATGCGGCGTGCGTCCTAAGCTTACTAATTGTCGCACTGTTAAGCCAACGGGAACTGTTTGTTGTTGCGGTAATAATGCCAGCTTTTGTGCAACTAGATTTGGAGGTTGAGAGTGAATTGCTTTGCCATCCAGTAGCACTGTTCCATGTTGTGGCGAGAGAATACGACTCAGTAATTTGAGTAAAGTCGATTTACCTGAGCCATTAGCACCAACTAAACTCAACCATTCTCCTGTTTGCAGAGTAAGGTTAATGTCTTGGACAATTGGCACTAAGGCGTAACCGCCTGTGAGGTTTTGTAGTTCGAGTGGCATTTCAGAAAATCAAAAATGAGAAATTTATTTAATCTTACAAGATTTGATTTGAGTGGATTATTTGACAATTTCAATTCAAAAAGTTAGTCGTCGCTAAGATTTGGCTGCAATCTTCTTTAAGATATAGCAACCGCCAAGGTGGTTAGGACAAAGAATATAATCTATGAGTAAAGTAATACTAGAGAGCCAGTCCAGTAGAGGTGCTTGACCTAAAACGCAAGATATGGGTGTTGTTAAAATTGGGGATTTGAGTGTTCAGTTTTTATGCGATCGCTAAAAATCAGACCCAAATATTTCACCCAAAATAGGCGTTTTATCCTAACGCACATACTTTAACCATCAGCAAGATTTTCCAAGTTTGCATTATCGATGCCCCACCCCAGAGATCGCAAATTTGTTTAACTTTGATTGCGATAGAGACACAAAGCGCCTTATAGCCCAAATGGGTGTAGAGAAAATTACAGTTTGACAGTTATTTTAATTGCTGCTATTGGGATCAGCCGCTTATATTTAGGACCATACTCCCCACTCCTCACTTAATTGATCCCCAAGTTACCAATCCAAGATAGGATGGACGTTGATTTACGTATTCTTTTACTTAATGCATATGAAACGCTATTGGTCGCGTTTGCTTGCGCTGGTTTTGGTTGTATCTATCGGCTTAATGGGATGTTCTGGTAGTCCAGATAGTTTGACTGGGGATTATCGTCAAGACACCTTAGCTGTGGTCAATATTATGAGACAAGCTTTGGATGTTTCACAAGATTCGCCAGACAAAGCAGCAGTTCAAGCAGAAGCGCGTCAAAAAATTAATGACTTTTCAGCTCGCTACCAGCGGGTTAATTCTGTTTCTGGTCTTGGTTCCTTTACAACCATACGAACAGCCCTCAACTCCCTAGCTGGACACTACAGCTCTTACCCAAATCGTCCTGTACCCGAAAAACTCAAAAATCGTCTAGAGAAGGAGTTACAGCAGGTAGAGACGGCGCTGAAGCGTGGTGGTTAGCTATTAACTATTGCCTATTCCATCATCAATAGTCAGGAGTCAAAACTTTTGACTCTTGGCTATTTTGTCAACTTTATATAAACCTGAGCTTTAAATTTTTAACTATATTAACGTGAGTCTCCGTTGGAGGCGCACGTTAATATAAGCCGATGCATTGGTATCAAAGTATATTGGCAGATTTAATTCACTACGAATTAATGAAATACTGTATCTATGTAAAAAATATTACTATTTTTGTCAGATTTCCACTAACTAAGGTAGAAACAGAATCTACCCAATAGTAGACTAAACTTGCCTTGTATTCAGGTATTGTGTACTGCCATTTATACGTTTATGTGTTTATAAAAGAATACGGCAACAGAAATATGTTCTTGGGAGTCTTAAAAAAATAGGTTTCAGAACCTTTACTAGTTAACTATATAATTCGATACACGTTGCCCACAATTATCTGATTTGGGATTGATTTGAAGTTTGAATTTGTTCATCTACTGCTAGGTATGTCTAACCGTCCCTTGAACTTTATAAGATCAACATTATTTTGGCGGCGCTTATTCGCTGTTGTTTTCACTAGTAGTTCGTTGCTCCCCAACTTGGGGAGCGAACCAGCAAGGGCGCAAGTGAGTGAGTATTGTCAGTTATCATCAGCGGCGGCGCAAGAAAAAGAAAGCTTACGTTTGTCAGCCCTTAAAGGCAATGAAAATGCTCAAATGCGCTACCAAAATATGCTAAAAGAACAGGCACAGGAATTACAGGAGTGCCGGACTCGGACTTGGCCGCAAGTTCAAGCTATTTGGTTGCGCTTGTATCCTTGTGACATTCAGCCAGGAACAATCGATCAGATTATGGATCGGATTGTTAATCGTGGCTATAACCAAGTTTATGTAGAAGTATTTTACGACGGGCAGGTATTATTACCAGCAAGAGCTAACCCGACAGTTTGGCCTGCCGTGATTCGCACCCCTGGGGCAGAAAACACTGATATACTCGCCACAGCAATTAAAAAAGGTCGGCAACGTGGTTTGAAGGTCTACGCCTGGATGTTTACCACAAATTTTGGCTATACTTACGCCCAACTTCCAGACAGAGAAAGTGCGATCGCTCGTAATGGCAAAGGTCAAACGAGTTTATATGTGGTAGATAACGGCTCTCAAGTATTTATCGACCCCTACAACCTGCAAGCAAAACGCGACTACTATCAATTGGTACAAGAAATTTTGCGTCGTCATCCAGATGGCTTGTTATTGGACTACGTGCGTTATCCCCGACAAGCTGGAAGTGATTCCATTGCCACCAAAGTTTCAGATTTATGGCTATTTACTCCCGCAACCCAAGAAGCTTTATTTAAACGGGCACAAAATTACAAAGGGCTGGACTTGATTCGCCGCTTTTTGAGTAAGGGATTTGTCACTGGTGGAGATATAGCGGAAGTCGATAAACTTTATCCCCAGGAAGGGGAACCCCTCTGGCAAGGACGCCCTCTCCCACCAGCAGAAAAATCAATCCTGCCTGCAACCGATAGACAGCCGCTTTTACAATGGGAGTTGTGGCAGCTTGCCGTTGCCCACGCCATGCAAGGAATTCTAGATTTTGTCACCATAGCTAGTTACCCAGCAAAGCAGCAAGGTATTTCCACAGGAGTGGTGTTTTTCCCAGATGGCAATCAAACTGTAGGACAAGGGTATGATTCCCGTTTGCAACCTTGGGATCGGTTCCCCACTACATTAGAGTGGCATCCGATGGCTTATGGAAATTGCGGTGATGTTAGTTGTATTGTGTCGCAAGTGCAGCGGGTTTTGAGTATGGCAAAACCAGGTACACAGATCATCCCGGCTTTAGCTGGTAAATGGGGAGAATCCGTCAGTAATCGTCCATCCCTAGAAGTACAAATGCAGGCACTCCGAAAATTTGCCCCCCAATTGAAGGGAGTGAGCCATTTTGCTTATTCTTGGCAATATCCTGAGAGTGATAGCGATCGCAAATTCTGCCGAGTTAAGTAGACTTCTTGCAGAAGTAGTAAACATTCCCTTTGGGAAAAGCAGCTCTGGCAATTCGTGCTGTTTCTTCTGGTATTACCCATAGTTCCATTGGATGGAGTGTCATAATTTTTGCCCCCCGATTTTTCCTCAACCTGCGACTTCTTTTCTGCCCGCTCTCACTATCATTTCAATAACTGCACACTTTTCTCAAATTAATTGACCATCTACTTGTGGATCTGACCCCTGACTAATTCGCCAACAACATCATTTATTTATGGACAGGTGAACCGAAAGGTTCTACAATTTGACTGATTGCGGTAAATTTACCTATTGCCCAATCCATATAAGCATAGTAAAGATTTTCTAGTGATTCCGTTTGATTGCGGAAGCACTAAATTAATATAGGAAAGTCTTTGAGTAAAGGGCAGCAAACAAATGGATGTAAAGCTGATTCTAGCTGGATTAACAATTATATTTACGCTTTCGTGCTTATTTTTCGGCACGAAAAATGGATTCTATGATTCAGATAACTATCATGGCAATGGCTCCGCACATTGAGAGAAGTCTGTAGACGCTTGATCGACTTCCCAGAGGGTGAGTTGGCTAAGAGCGTTCATAACTTGCAAAGGGAAAAGAAACAAGAGGCAAACTCCTTGAGCTACTAGTTTGATGGCTTCTCGTTAGCCCACCTTTCCGAACCAGTGCGGGTTCGGTGGAGGTGTCCTCCCCAATCCAAAATCTGTATTCTCAGGGTGTAGGGGCGCACAAGAAAACTTACCCCTAAGTCACAAAACCAAAATTTGTGTAAATTTTGGCTTTTGGGATATGTCCATGATGATGAGGTTTGAGGGGAGGAGAGCATGAGGGATAATCTGTCGGCATCCTCTCGCGTAGATGGTGCGGAAGCGGGTAGTGAATTAGAATGTTTGCCCTATAGTGTCCAGCATGACAATGAGGGTGTGTGTTTATTGGTGAAGATGGGGCCACACCGTATCCTGCTGGACTGCGGTTTGGAGGATATTTCATTGCTGACCAAGGGGCTTACTAAGTCGGTACGTGGAGCTAGCTCGACCCTACCAGCAGATTTAGTTTTGATTAGTCACGCCCACCCAGATCACTCCAGAGGCTTACTGGCACTGCATAAAGCTTTTCCCAAGTTACCTATTTATGGTAGTGAGGTGACTAGCAAGTTACTGCCGCTGAATTGGCTAGAGGAAGACCCTCAGAAAATTTCCCAATTTTGTCATGCGCTGCCGTTGCGATCGCCTGTGGAACTCCAAGATGGTTTGGTGGCAGAATTATTTCCCGCAGGGCATCTACCAGGGGCAGTGGCAATTCTCCTGACCTACACCACCCAGCAGCGTACATACAAACTACTGTATACAGGAGACTTTTTCTTATCCAACTCCCGGCTGGTAGAAGGTTTGCGTTTAGAGGAACTGCGGGGCTTAGACTTGGATGTGCTAATCATTGAAGGTAGTTATGGCACATCCCGTCATCCTCACCGCCGCAACCAAGAAAATCAACTAGCCGAGCGAATTAATCGAGCGATCGCTGACCATTGTTCTGTAATTCTTCCCACTCCGGCTTTAGGATTAGGTCAAGAATTATTAATGCTTTTGCGATCGCATCACCACTTCACTGGACGAGATTTAGATATTTGGGTAGATGGTGCCGTCGCTACTGGGTGTGATGCCTACCTGGAACTGCTACCCCACCTCCCCCCATCGGTGCAGAATTTCGCCCGCCATCAACCCTTGTTTTGGGATGAACGGGTGCGTCCCCGCGTGCGCCGTTTGCAACCAGAACATCGTTCCAATGTGGGCAAGTCACCTTGTATTGTCCTCACCGACTCGACATCTGATTTAGGTGAACATTGCCAACTAGACACCGGCCCCTGGCTAATTCTGCTACCAGAAAAAATTGATATAAAAGTTAACAAAGAATATTTAGCACCTACCAGTGTCGAAACCTATCTCTTAGCTCAACATAGTGATGGCCCTGGTACTACGCAGCTAATTCATAACTTGCGACCCCAGCACGTCATTTTCGTCCACGGTTCTCCTGCCTACTTGGCAGACTTGACTAGCTTAGAGGAGTTGCAAAACCGCTACCATATACATTCTCCGGCTGCTGATACCTTGGTAGAACTGCCCATCGGCGATACATTTTTACAACCGGCAGCACCAGAAACTAATTACGAAGGCGAACTGACAGAGTTGGGAACAGTAATTACAATCACCCTAGCCGATGTGATTACTACTGATCCGCGTTGGCGGCAATTTGCCGACACTGGTTTGATCGAAGCTCGTTGGCAAGGGGAAGAATTAGTATTAAGGGGATTGTCTCAACGAGAACTGCTCAACCAAAATAGCGATCGCTATACATGGACAGATGTAGACTGTTGTGGTACTTGCCGACATCAAAGGGGGCAGCGGTGTTGGAATCCAGCTTCCCCGTTGTATAACTTCAAAGTAACTCTCGAAGGTTACTGTCCTGCCTTTGAAAGTTTATCTAATCCTGAGTCCTGAATGCTTAATACTGAGTTAGGATTTTTTAACTCAGCACTCAGCACTCAGCACTGATTATTTATTCTGGATTCGAGTCAGTGTAACGGTTGTGGATGCGCTCTGCTTCGGGACAATCTTCAGTCATCAGAGGTTCCACATTCCCGCGCGGTACTGAAGCCAATTTTTGCGTTACAGCACCAATGCTCTCAAGGCGAACCATTTCTTCCCAAGAACAAACTTCATCCTCTTCTTCTGTTTCATAGCGTAGGGTAACTAAATCTCCCTCTATGTCTATGATGCGGGCGCGTTCAATCCAGCGTTGCTGGTCCCGCAAGAAAACACATACCTCGCGCCCATCGCAACACAGTTGATAAATCTTGCGGTGTAGCATGTATTGTTTCTGCCTTTTTAAACAACGTAGTTAAACCTGTCAAAATCTGGGTTCTACCCCATTACATTACACCTTTAGGAGGTTAATTTCACTCTTCAGAACAAGTACGCTTCATCACCCAATCCCAAGACTTGCTTCTAGTTGTCAAAATATCGGGAAATGTTGGGTCATGAATCAATGGTTGCTCTCACAATGAACTAAGTCTCCCTCCGGCTCATTCTAGGGAATGTCTGCTTCATCGAAGAAGTCAAACAATTCAGTACCTGTCCTAACCAGGTTCATATTTGTTGGTGAGTCATTCTTACCATTGTGTAATAAAGAATACTCCAAAACAATCGTTGATTGCGGTTGTTTAATTTGCCTACTTTTAATCATTGGCATTACTGGGAAGTCCGGGGACTTGGTTTTACTTTTACCCACTTGTATCTGATCTTAACTCATTCTCTTGCTGACCTTGATGGTTTTCTACAAGAACACCCAAAGAGTTTTGAGTTTTTAAGATTTTTGCCTGATTATAACTAAGAAAAAGGCAACGGAGTTGGGAGAAAAGGCAGATAAACAAAAGAGATAAGGGGCAGAGGGTAAATACCCTGAGAAGATTGATTCTCTTCTGCTTCTTTTGTGGGAGTGTCAGCAAGATTTAGGGACATCCAAAAATTAAATTACTCAATTTTTGCATCCAATAGGAGCAGCAGGACTTGGTAGACAAGGGGGACAAGGGGGACAAGGGGGACAAAGTAGCAATATCTCTCCCAAGTCTCCCCAAAGCGATTGATTATTTTTTTATTTGTCAGTCCCTTATCAAGAAAGGCGGTTCTTGCTGTTCGCGCAGCGTGTTGTAGACAGGCTAGGAGACAGGAGGAAAACTTTCAGTAAAGCGACCAGATGGAGCTTGCGGTTTAAGACTATCACTGAATTTCCGTTCAGTGACTCCAAATCATTCGGGGTCGAATCCTCTTGGAGTTTGCTCATCCTGCCTCCTGCTACCTTCAACCGATAGAGGAAATTCCATAAGCACGTTCGACGAGGACGCTTCTCGTTTAATTTGACCTGCGCGAACTGCATTGTATAGGGATGCGAGAAAAGGCAAATCCTCTGACTGATAGCATTTGGTGGACAGTACTTGCTGGAGTAAACCCTCAGATTCAACACTAAGATATCCAGTTTCAAAAGCAGATTCAATGAGTGTGCGAATCATCTTGATTAGGGCAGAGTAAACAATTTATTATGTCAAGTGTGGAACATTTTCCTCTGCTACTAATTGATATGGAACATTAACAATATGTGATTATAGTTACACGTATTAAGTGATTTAAATCACAATAATGGTTAAAAATAGAACTTTATGTGCATCTGACTATTAACTTACGGATATTAATATTTATAATGTTAATAAGTATTAATAAGGTTAACCTACATGATTCAAAAAATTTTTAGCAAGCATCCAAAAAATCTAGTGAAGCAGAGACAATCAAGCAAAAAACTGGCGGAAATCTTCATCTTTTTGACTTAATTGCACCCAGTCTAGATTTAAGGACTGGAATTTTTGCACTAAGCGATCGCAAGCCGGACGTTCGGTAGCGTAATGTCCAGCATCGATTAAAATAAGATTGCAATCGCGGCTTTCTTGAAACTGATGGAATTTACAGTCAGAAGTCAGATAGGCTTGGGCACCAGTTTTGGCGACGGCTGAAATGTAACTAGCCCCCGAACCACCCAAAACAGCAACTCGTGAAATTGTTTGCTGTAAATCAGCAGTTGGGGAAAAAATTAAATTAGGGGGAGAAAGTCGGGTTTGAATGGTGGCGAGTAATTCCTGTAATGTCAGAAATGGCTCTAGCAAACCAACACGACCATATCCTAATCCTCCTTGTGTAGGTTCTATGGGAGTAACTTCTTTGAGTTCTAAAATCTGAGCTAAAACGTCAGCAGTCCCATCTTGCACTTGGTCAAAATTCGTGTGAGCAGTGTAAATACCAATATTGTGGGTAAAAGCTAACCGTACCATTTCTGCGATCGCTTCACCAGTGCGTAAAGATTTGAGAGGATTAAAAATTAAAGGATGATGGGCGAATATCAGATTAGCATTTTCTGCGATCGCTTCCTGCATTACCGCCAAAGTTGGTGTCAAACAAACTAAAACCCGTGCTTTTGCTTGTAAAACTCCTGGTTCAATTTGCCAGCCACAATTATCCCAACTTTCACACCAAGCAGGATTTGCCCATGCTTCAAACCAAGTAATTAAATCAGCAATTTTCATAATTATTTTATTCAGCAATTTTTAATTGCTATCAGTGTCTCTGTGGTTGAATATTTAATTTTAATGCTAATTGCTGGCGCATTTCTTGGAAAGGTTTGTTCCACACAGGGCTAGCATTCCAGTTCCACACTGCTACTGGAATAAGTTGTTCTTCAGCAAGATAACTTAACAGACGGTATTCGTCTTCTGGTTCACGAGAAAAAGTGAAGGGGTTGCGGTAGCCTGTATCACAAAGTTTATAAGATACGACCTGACCATGATTAATCCGTTGTAAAAGTTCCTTACCTTTGACAAGCAAATAATCCAAAAATAATAGACTAAAAGGCTCTATATGTGCGCGTTTTTGTGGCTCTTTTTGTACCCATCTTGCCCACTCAAATCCATATATAAAATCATGAACATAACGGAAGCGCATTTCCGTTTTATTTCCGAACATCTCCGTTAGAGAAATCATCTTTTCACCAAAAACTTTTAAGAATGGAATAGCGCCCTCATCCGCAGTTAAAGCCTGTCTAAGCATACTACTTACAAGAAAATCAAAGTCCCAGAAGATGTTTTCTGGGAAGTTTTGTAATTGAGTACGGACGATACTTTCGAGAGTTTGTTGAATGGTTATGATAATTTGAATGTCAGTATTTTGTTTAGTAATCAAATTTCCCAATTCTGCAAAGCTGGTAATTAATGTCTTTTCAGGACTAAGTGACAATAAGCTAACAGACTGCTGGGCAAGGACTTCATCAATAAATTTAAAGTTATGAGTTGGTGTCAGTTTTTGCTTCATAGAAATAGCCCACACAGCTTAACACTAAATATTAGTGTATATCGGCATAAGTAGATTATTTAATAATCACAAATAAACTTAACTTTTGAATTTACAAATATACACGAATTATTTAGTCTATATAGTAATCCTAAATGAGTTGTGAAAATCTAGAGACTCAGATCCCCAACTTCTTTGAGAAGTCGGGGATCTGATTGTTCAGTTTTGTACCAATAATTTTTATGATAAAGGTATCACGGCGAAATTTATTGAATGCATATTACCGGGAGTTGAGGAGATTATATCCAAAAGTTAGGCAGTATAACCAGAGTATTTAAACTCTATCTAATTACACTTTAAATAAAACTTGAGAATGGGCTATCCAGAAATGTGAATCACCAATTCTCTGGAATGACTGCGCTGGCGGTGTTCCCAAATATAAATTCCCTGCCAAGTTCCCAGTACCAGATGGCCACGGTTAATGGGGATATGTTCAGAAGTGTGGGTGAGTGCGGTACGAATGTGGGCTGGCATATCATCGGGGCCTTCTGCATCGTGAATGTATTTGCCCGATTCTGGCACGAGTTTCGCCATAAAATTAGCTAGATCCACAAGAACATCAGGATCGGCATTTTCTTGGATAACTAAACTGGCTGAAGTATGGCGTAAAAATAAAGTACAAAGACCAGTTTCAACTCCCGATTCTGCAACTGCGGCTGCAATTTTTGCAGTGATATTGTAAAAAGATTTACCAGTAGTGGAAATTTTTAGTAACTTTTGGTAGTGAGTCATTTGAAACAGTAATTATTGATGACAGTAAAAGCTAGTTAGCAGTTCAATCTGCTTGATTTAGTTGTTGGTTTGCCGTTAGTTGATCACTAGATTGAGTACGGTTATTATAAATCTTTCTGAAGTCAGCTAACATCTGTAAATTGTATTCTTGAGACGTAGATTTATTTATCTATGGTTGGAGATCAGATTATTACATTGATGTTGTTTTGAATAACTTTATTTTGTCTGTAAATAATTGATAACAGCTTTAGCGATCGCTTCATTACCATCCTTAGCAATTGGTTGAGATTGCTTTGGTAGTTGGGGTAACTCATGGAGAAAATTCCAAGTCCCTTGAAAAAACTCAGATGGGGTGATGATTTGATGCTGGGTGTAATTAGTTATGCCTTCTACTATAAAAGTTGCTTCGGCAAAATCCTCACGCGGTATGGTAACAATGGGTAATCCTAATAGTGTGGCTTCAGAAAAAGTACTGTACCCAGGTTTAGAGACGACTCGCGCACAAATAGGCATAAAATCTACAGGGCGGTATTTGCGGTCATTAATTTTTACTAAATTAGGCAAATCAGGTGCAGATTGATCAAAGACGATAAATTGCCAATCTAGAAATCGCTGTAAGTTATCATAAGGAATTTGCTGTAAACCCAAGCCGCCAAAGGTCAACAAAATAGTTTTTTCGACTGGTGCAGTTATTCCCCAAAGAGAACGTAAATCATCAGCAGAGTAACGGGGGGAACCGCCTGTTAAGCCGACATCTGTGATATTGTTAAAAGCTGGCATTGGTTCGTAGAAAGGGAGACGAAACAGGCGATCGCACTTTGAATACCAATCACTAATCCAATCTGCAACTGCGGTAAATTCGCCTCCCCAATCCCGGTAGATCAAGTCCCAGCCAAAGTTACTCATCATCCAGCAGGGAATATTTGCAGCTTTTGCAAACCCAGGAGCGAGGAAGGGAATATCTGCCAAAATGAGATTAACACGATTTTGGCGAATAAAATTTACTTCTGAGGCAATCAGCGAATTTTGATGCTTCTTAATATCGAGCAACTTTTCTAAAGTCGCTACTTTATCCATTGTCAAACTATCCGCTTGCACCACACCCAAATCAAATGCACGGGGACGATAGATAAAATCGCCTTGTATATAACACTCTAACAACCAGCGTGGGGCAGTACTCGCCAGAATTAGCAGAACTTCTGGACATAATTTTTGAATGGTTGCAGCAACAGAAGCCGTGCGGGTAGCATGACCAAAGCCGTGGTTAGTTATGGCTATGTATAAGATTGGACGTTCCATTTTTAAGTTAGGAGTTAGAAGTTAGGAGTTAGGAGTTAGGAGTTAGGAATTAAAATCATAATTTCCACACTACTAACTTACAAATCCTAACTTTTAATTAATTTGGCAAAAATTTTGAATCGCCTCAACCAATAGGTCAATTTCCGATTCTAAAGTAAAGTAATGGACACTGGCGCGTATACAGCTAGGATCAGCAATTGTCCGAGTTAATATCCTTTGTGAGTCTAAAAATTTTACCACCTTCAAATGAGCTTGAGATTGATTATTTGCAAGTTGAAAGGAGACTATACCGCTTTCAGGTGGGGAAGTTCGCAAACATTTAATATCTGGTAACGCCGTCAATTGTCGCCAGAGGTACTCACTATTGTGGCAGATTTGCTCGTAACGTTCTTGTGAGGTTCCCCATTGCTGATGAATTGCGATCGCTTCCTTTAACCCAAGATACAACGGATAAGATAATGTAGACACTTCGTATCGTCGCCCATCTGGAAGCCAGTCCACAGGCTGAGATTGACTATCCACAATAATGCCACTCAAGCCAATAAACGTAGGTTTCAGGCTTTCTCGTGCTTCTGGGCGGACATACAAACCACCAGCACCGGCAGGGCCACATAACCATTTGTGACCAGTGAAAGCATAAAAATCTACTCCCAATTCTGTCAAGTTTAAAGGCAATAAACCAGCAGATTGGGCAGCATCTATTAATAATGCAGAATGATTATTTCTGCATACTTCGGCAATTTTATCAAGAGGTAAAACTTGACCAGTATTCCAGAAAACATGACTTAATATTACAAGACGAGTATTGGGGCGCAAGTGCTGGGCAATGACTTTTATGGGGTCGCCCTCATTTAAAGTCGCCTTTAGGGGACAGGTGGTAACTTCTACTGCGAATCTCCGCGAGATTTCTTGGGATGTAGCAATTACGCCTGGATGTTCGCAGTCAGAGAGTAGCAGATGGTCGCCAGCCCGCCACTCAATGCCCCACATGGCGATATTGCAGCCAACAGTGACATTTTGGGTGAGAGTAATTGTTTCAGATGGTGCATGGAACTCAGAAGCGATCGCAACTCTAGCAGCTTGAATCTGGGGCGCGATCCAGCTATATGCCTCATTGCCGAAGGGGCCTATTTGCTGAACATGAGCTTGAGTTTGGGCCATAGTATCCATTGCCCTTTGGGGCATCGGCCCTTGTCCCCCATAATTGAAATAAGTCTTATTCGCTAAAGCCGGAAATTGCTCTCGATGGCTATGCAACCTGGTTTGTGCAACAGAAGTACTAGTCATATCAATTTTGGATTTTAGATTTTAGATTTTGGATTAGCATTAGTTTCTCATCTCCCCCATCTCCCCCATCTCCCCCATCTCCCTCATCTCCCCCATCTCCCACTCCATTATTAATTGTCTGAGTTACTCCCAGAGTGTGCTAAATCTTGTTAACTTAAAAGGATGCTAATTAATGCTGAACTCCTACTGCAATACCAACGCTGTAAACGCCGACCTTTTCTAGATATCCACGGTGATAAAAGTCAGCGCGATGCCCCCAATGAGTTGCTAAGGAAACTGCAACAGGACAAAATCGCTCATCAGTTGAGTCTTTTGACAAAGGTAATTTATCACCAACCAGATTATTCTTATGGAAACTGGGAAAGGGCAGAGAAGGCAACTTTAGAATTGATGCAGCGTGGGGTTGAGTACATCTATAAAGGAGTGCTGTCAGCAACTTATTCTGAAGCAGACACCCTGCTAAGTCGTCCAGATTTACTCGTGAAACAACCGGGACAATCAAATTTTGGAGATTGGATCTACGTCCCGGCGAGTATTGAACTGGGTAAGCGCCCTAAGCAAGAATATCAGGTTGTCGCGGCATTCCATGCCCAAGTGTTGACAACAGTGCAGGGAGTTCCACCTGGAACAGCTTCACTCATATTGCGAACCAAAAATACAAATTATGCAGTGGATCTATTTAAATGGATGCCACGGATGCAGCTAATTCTGGAAGAGTTTATCCAAGTTTTAGAGTTACCGAATCCGCCAGAAGTGTTTATTTCTCGGCAAAAGTGCAATCTTTGCCATTGGTATAGTGAATGTTATGCGATCGCTCAATCTGAAAAACATCTCTCACTAGTACCAGGCGTAACACCCATTCGCTACACTCAACTCCAAGCTTTAGCCATTACCACACTGGAATCTCTTGCTAATACCAGTCCCAGCGCCTTAGAAAATCTACTTGGTTTTGACAGCGAAGTAGCACCCAAATTAGTAGTGCAAGCTCAATCTGCACTAGAAAAACGACCATTAATTTTACCTTACCCGCTACCGACAGAAGATATTACATTTACAGCACCCATAGAGCTTTATTTTGATATTGAGGCCCAGCCAGACTTAGATTTAGATTATCTCTTAGGGGTTTTGGTCGTTAATAGACAAGCTAATACAGAACAGTTTTATTCCTTTTTAGCAGACAAACCAGAAGACGAAGAAGTAGTTTGGCAGCAATTTTTGGATTTGGTTTGGCAATATCCCGAAGCGCCAATTTATCATTTTTGTGTCTACGAGTTTGATACAGTCAAACGGTTGGCAAAACTTTACGGTACTCCACCCTCCTTAGTGCGTCCTGTACTGAATCGATTTGTGGATGTGTATGAACAATTAACCCAAAGTGTAGCATTACCGGTAGAAAGCTATGCCTTGAAAGCGATCGCTCGTTGGATAGGATTTGAGTGGCGTGATCAAGAAGCCAGTGGTGCCAAGTGTATTTACTGGTACGATGAATGGTTAGAAACAGGCGATCGCACCTTACTAGAAATTATCCAACGCTACAATGAAGATGACTGTCGTGCTACTCATCAAGTGAAAGATTGGCTTGTCAATTTTTTCCAAGATGAATATGGTTTACGACGAGCTTAAGTAATTTCCTATGTTCTAAAGTTTTTCAAATAAAAAATTAATAAAGCCTGATTTGATAAAGGTTATCAGGCTTATATCTGTCATTTGACATTGTTTTTTCATTGGTATTATTTATAGGGATGCACAACTGGGCATTTATAACGCAATACAAACCATCATGTAGAGACGCGATTTATCGCGTCTTAAAAGACCAATTATCTACACCGACAACCCTTAACTGAACCATATTGGTTTATACGCAATACAGTTCAATTAAGCTTCTCTTCCTTCTCTTCCTTCGCGTCCTTTGCGGTAGCCTGCGGCAAGCCGCTCCGCGTCTACGTTAAAAAAAGGATTTTAGCCTTAACTGAACCATATTGCCTTATAACGCATATTTATTTAACAAAAAAATCTATGCAGCTAATTAAAAAAATCTTTGTATTCCCACGAATTCTTTACTTTTTGCTGCCAATTATAATTATCGGCTTCGTATTCACAAACTTAGCGTCAAACTCTGTTGAAGTCAGTAGCATAGAATTTATTGGGGAAGCCACCTTACCAAAAGGTTTAATCTTTCAAAAGACTGAAGTTGGAGGTTTATCTGGAATTACATATAATGCCAAAAGCAACCTTTATTATGCTATTTCCGATGACCGTGGACAAAAAGCTGCCGCTCGTTTCTACACATTAAAAATCGACTTGAGCAAAGGGGTTCTACAAAAAGGTGGAATTACCCCAGTCAGCGTTACCACATTACTAAATGAAAATGGTCAAACATTTCGCCCTGGTGAAACTGATACAGAAGGTATTGCCTTAACTAATAAAGAAACTGTATTCATTTCTTCTGAAGGCGACGCTGCAAAATTAATCAATCCTTTTATTAAAGAGTTCTCACCATCTTCTGGCAAAGAAATTGTAACACTCCCCATACCAAACAAATTTTTGCCAGATCAGAATGGTCAAAAAGGTATCCGTAACAATTTAGCTTTTGAAAGCCTCACCATCACACCCGATAAAAAGCATCTATTCACAGCTACCGAAAATGCTTTAATTCAAGATGGTGTCGCAGCTAAACCTAATATTGGTAGTCCTTGCCGGATTTTGCAATACAACTTGCTCAACAATCAACCAGAAAAGGAATTTCTTTACCAAACTGAACCAGTTGCACCATTTTTGAATCTGATTGGCAAATTTGCGAGTGGATTACCCGATTTACTTGCACTCGATAATCAAGGACACTTCCTAAGTTTAGAAAGGTCTTTTACTGGTTTAGGATTTGCTATTTCCCTGTTTCAGATTTCTTTAGAAGGAGCCGATGATATTCATAATATTGATAGCCTTTTAGCAGTTGATTCAAAAAATATTAAACCAGTTCAGAAAAAACTGCTGTTAGATTTGAGAACCCTAGATGTACTGCTAGATAACATCGAAGGCTTAACTCTTGGCCCTAAACTACCTGATAGTCAGCAATCATTAATCCTCGTCAGTGATAACAATTTTAACTCCCTGCAACGCACCCAAATACTAGCCTTTAAAATTAAAATTGAAACTCCGCTAATGAGATTATTACGCCGTTTACTCTTGGACTTTGGACAAAAAGAAGAAGTTCGCGAGTGTGACTCGCGAAATAAAAACTACGCATCATAAATTACACCAGTTATTTTTCAAACTGAGT
>NZ_JBALDZ010000144.1:0-11328 GCF_036917155.1 Nostoc sp.
CCAGATGGATCTGCTTGTGTGTTTAATTGCTGTAACTTCTTCACACATTAGATTTTGCCCGATTTCAGCAATAATTTACCCCCATGAACGATTACTATTTTTGCGATCATCACCTTTCCCACGCTGCTAGTGCGTTCTTTCCCTCTCCCTTCTCAGAAGCAGCTGTTCTCACAATTGATGGAGTTGGCGAATGGTCTACCGCTACTTTTGGGATAGGACGAGAAAATCAAATTCAATTGCTAAAAGAAATTCGGTTCCCTAATTCCTTTGGTCTGTTATATTCAGCCTTTACTTACTACACCGGATTTAAAATCAATAGCGGGGAGTATAAACTTATGGGTTTAGCTCCCTACGGAGAACCGAAATATGCCGATTTAATCAGAGAAAAGTTAATTCACCTCAATTCTGATGGCTCGATTATTCTGAACCAGCATTACTTTGATTATGTCGGCGGTTTAACAATGACCAACGATCGCTTTCACCAACTGTTTGGCGGCTCACCGCGTCAACCAGAGTCGCTGATTACTCAAAAGGAAATGGACATTGCCGCCAGTATCCAAGTTATCTTAAACGAGGCGGTGTTAGCGATCGCACTCTACATTCATCAACAAACCCAGCAGGAAAATCTCTGTTTGGCGGGAGGTGTAGCACTCAATGTAGTGGCAATGGGCAAATTATCCCGTGAGGGGCTATTTCACAAGTTGTGGATTCAACCTGCGGCTGGGGATGCTGGGGGTGCATTGGGAGCAGCTTTATGGTTCTGGCATCAAAAACTAAGTAACATGAGAACTCCCATTCAACTTGATGCGATGCAAGGAGCTTTTTTGGGTACTAATATCTCCCCTGCTTCCGAACTAGATGATGCAATGCTAAAGCGTTTAGAAGCTGTTTGGCAGACTCATAGCGAGGAAGTACTGCAAGAATTAATTGCTCAAAAATTAGCAGAGGGTAAAGTTGTCGCAGTCGCACGGGGACGAATGGAATTTGGGCCGCGGGCTTTGGGAGCCAGGTCAATTTTAGCCGATGCTCGCTCTCCATATATGCAAAGCCATATAAATTTAAAGATTAAGTTCCGTGAGAGTTTTCGCCCTTTTGCACCGATGGTATTAGCAGAAGATGCAGCAGAGTATTTTGAGATTCAGCAAGAAAGTCCTTATATGCTGCTGGCTTATCCGGTGAAAGAGAGCAGACGGCTACACGCAGCAACAGAGGGTCTATTCGGCATTGATTTACTAAAAGTGCCACGTTCGGATATTCCGGCTGTAACTCATGTAGACTACTCGGCTCGTGTTCAGACTGTGGATAGCGATCGCAATCCCTTTATGCACGGGATATTAACCCAATTTAAAGCTTTAACTAGTTGTTCTGTAATTGTTAATACATCCTTCAACGTCCGAAGTGAACCAATTGTGAATACAGCCGAGGATGCTTATCGTTGTTTTATGGTAACGGAAATTGATTACTTGGTTATTGGCGATCGCTTTTTTGACCGGAATACCCAAAAACAGCAACCTCTTTCGGATGAAGAACGCATTCAATGGCTGAGGAGGTTTGAACTTGACTAAATTCTCGTATTTACAAAGATTGAAGCAACGAAAACATCTGGCTCAACTTAAAGAACAGATTGTTTTTGGGCTAACTCTGGGTTGGTTGATGACGCTTGTTGGTGGTTTTCACTATTTATTTGTGATCAACACTCATGATAATTTATGGAAAGCCATTCTTTATATAGGAATAGGGTTAATAGCAATCAGTCTTATTCTTCCCTCTGCTATTTCTTTGCTCCAGAAATTCTTGCAAAAGCTGACAGAAAAGATAGGTGAAAAAATATTTATATTAATTCTTTTAGCTAGCTATTTTTTATTTATTTTACCGATAGGAGTATTGCTCAGAAGACAAAAAACAAATAATTCATTCTATGCTTGGCAAGATAAATTTCTGGCTCAAGTTGAAGGATGGATACAGTGGGAAAGTCAAGAGGATATACAACCGCTTCAGCTTGGGGCTAAAAAGCGTCCTTTAATGCTACAACTATTTTGGGTAGTTGCCTATTTCATTCGTAACGGGCATTACTTATTACTTCCAGTGCTAGTTTTGCTGCTAGTTTTAGGTTTAATTCTGTTCTTTGTGAAAGCGTCTGCTTTTGCTCCCTTTATTTATACTTTATTCTGATTTGGGTTTAAATTTGCTGATCGCCAAAATATTGATAATCTCTCTAAGAGGTTGTTTGAAAAGTCATGATTGATGTGTCAAATATTTTTTACCCCACCCCACCCTAACCCTCCCCTTATAAAGGGGAGGGAACCGGATTTTCTTGTTTCCCCCCAATATATCGGGGGGATTAAGGGGGGTAATAATTCGATTAAAATCACAGCCAACCACTTTTCAAACACCCTCTAAGTAGGTAGGCGGGAATAAACCAAACTATGTTACGAAACGTAAACATGGCTGAAACCCTTACCAATGACAAATGACGACCCCCACCAGTTAACTTTATTTACGCCCACCTACTTAATATAATTATTCCCAATTAAATTTCATACCTAGATAATCTTCCAACTTCTGATTGTGCGGTTGAAAAAAATCAGATAATTTTTTGCGTAATTCGTTGTTAGTTTTTGAATAAGAACCAGAATTCACCTTGGGGTATCCTGAAAGCGAGTAATCAGTTATTTCTAAAAAATTATAAACCTGTTTCATAGTTTTATCTGTTTGACTAGAAAGGTCTTCACTTCGCAAAATTAGAAACTGTTCTCTCGGAAAAACAGTCATCCATTTTTCTAAGAAATAAACGTATAAACCCGACCAGAGATATCCTTTTTCTGTTTGCCAGTATTTCTCAATGACTTGGGTAGGATCGGCTATGTCTTTCAGGATTTCCACTTCAGATGTCATCGCTACTTCTAAAGAACGATGTTCTTTCATCAATTTAACATTCATATAATATTGAGAAATGGCTCTATCTACTGGGTTACGTAGTATAGCAATTAGCTTAATTTGGGGAAATAGCTGAAATACTTTTTTTTCAACTTCATAGCTACCGAGATACCAAGGAGTTGCTTCTCCGGTTAAAAAGCCTCCTTCTACAGGAAGGGGAGGAAAATGAGCTAGATACCAATCAAGTCCGAGGTCAAATTTGTTATTAAAAAAATGTAATTCTTTGTCGGTAGCTGGGATAATTTGAGGGTGTTGGCACAGATAATAGTAAAGCGAAGAAGTGCCAGCTTTACCCATACCAATAATTAAGAAGCTTACATCGTCAATTTTAGGAGAATTTATGTACTTGTTTGTAATCTTTTGATTCAAATGAATGGTTTTATTCATGGCAACTTTATAGGCAATAATAGCCTCAGATACTTTACCTTGCTTGGTTAACATATCTCCTAAAACTACATAAGCATAGGGTGAAGTTAAACGTCCTTGAATAATTTGATGATAGAAGGCAATTATTCTCTCTAATAGGTTGAGTCCAGGGGTAAAACAATAGTTATTTATATAATTCAATATAAAATGAGATAAACATAAGGATGGTTCAATTTCAATCGCTTTCATATAAGTAGTAATTGCCTCATCCCATTGCTTTTTTTCTTTAAAGTCATATCCCAATACAATAGCATCCTTCCATGTTTTAACATCAGCAGTAGTTTTAACTGTCTGACAACGTGACAGCAGCACATGAAAGCTTTCATAATCCAATTGATTTTGGTGAATATTTTGAAAGGCAGTAATTTCTTCTCCTTCAAAACCTAGAGTTTGTAGCATCTTGTTTAAGACTTTAGGTACTGATGCTAAATCTGGTTGAATTTGCAAAGCTTCTTGGCAAATTTCGAGAGTTTTATCTAATTCTCCTTGTTCATAATAAAGTTCGGCTATTTTGTCATAAACAGCTACGTTGTCAGGCTTTATCTGTAGAGCTTTTCGATAATGACTTACTAATTTTTTTAGCTGATACTCCATAATTATTACGTTTGCCATTGTGTGATTGATTTAGCTTCTTAAACTCAGTTTTTGAGACTGATGATATCTAAATTTTAAAGTAATTTTTGTCAACTAAAGTGAAAAGTAATGGGGGAGTGATCGCTTATTACTACTTTGAGCTTGTAATAACTTGAATTTGCCCCTTTCCCGGCAAATTACACAATCCAAAATGAGAGTGATGATTGTTACTATAATGAGACGTAACATAAAAAACACCCACTTTTTCATAAAGATCGCAAATCTGAATGCGGCTGTTAAATTCCGCTTGTGGAAGTTCATCTAAACGTGCATAATCATTAGGGTTCATGGTGGCTAAACCAAAACCGAGAACATATTCATCTGGAGCTATATTGAGGTTTATACTGCGACAAAAACGCACATAATCCCCTTTATTAACTTGATTAGGAACGCTAACTTTATGTTGAAATGAAGTTTTTACATGAACTCGGACATTAAATTTATTAGTAATGAATACAGCTACAATGGGTACAGCAATACTCTCTTTCAGTTGAAACTCGCAGCATAAGTAAGCTTGTTCACCTTGCAAAAAATTGACGCAACCCTCGCCCTTAACGTTACAAATAGCGTAACTAATTAGTTGAGCATAATTCGCCTGGGGAAAAGAAACGGGAATAAAAACTTCATCAGCAGGCCAAAAAAAATCATCTGGTGTTTCTAAAGGTACTTCTACCTTTTCTTGAAGAACAGGCGGAGAAACATTATTAACCAAACCCATCTTTAGTTGATGGAACTTAATAATACCTTTCATCGATTCTCCTTGAAAGATTTTTTCTCCATGATGCAGCAAAATCACTTCTTTACAATATTGCTGTACTGATGCTAACTGGTGAGTCACTAAAATAATCGTAATCTGCTTTGCTATCAGTTCCTCAAGACGGGCATAGCATTTCTGTTGAAAGAAAATATCTCCAACTGCTAAAACTTCATCTAAAATCAGAACATCACATTCCAAAAACGCAAATAAAGAAAAAGCTAATCTTGTCTTCATTCCAGAAGAATATAACTTCATGGGACGGTCAAAAAAGTCTCCCAATTCCGAAAAATCTTCAATTTCTTTTATTCGTTCTTGCACATATCCTTGGGGAAATCCCAACAATTCAGCGCTGTAAATTGCATTTCCTCGTCCACTAAGTTCGGGATTAAAATCAGTTCCTAATTCTAGGAGTGAGAGAACTTTACCATTTAATTGATAACTTCCTGATGTTGCCTTCAACACCCCGGTAATTATTTTTAATAATGTACTTTTACCCGCTCCATTTTCCCCAATAATGCCAAAAAAATCGCCTTTATGCACTGTAAAAGACACATTTTTTAACGACCAAAAAGGCTGATGATAAGTGTTGTTTCCCAAACTTAACCATTCTCTAGCACGGTGCCAGGGATTTGGATAAATCTTAAAACATTTACTTAAATTATTCACCTGCAAAATAATATCATCACTCATATCACATCTCTAATCTCATCTTGGAGTTTTTGATTGACAACATTACCTAACCAAACAAATAAAGCTAGCCACCCAAGCATAATTAGCCAAACATGAAATCCTGGCATTTGATTTTCTAAAATGATATTGCGAACTGACTGAATATATGCATAGGGTGGATTCAGATAAAGCCAAGGTAAAATATTTTTGGGAACAATGGATTCTGGATAAAAAATAGGTATCATCCAACTCCATAAGGGAATTAAAAATTGTAAAATCTGCTTGACATCGGGAAAAAGAGTTTGCAAGTTAGCCAAAATTAACCCCATACCAAAACCTAAGCCTTCTAAAATTACTCCCAACACTGGTAATAACAATATTCCAAAACCTAGATGCCCACCTAACAAAAGACCAATAGGAAGCACTAAAGCTAGGTAAATAAACAGCAGAAATAGCGAAGTTAAAGTGACTTTAGCCACAAAAACCTCAGAAGGAATTGCTAAACGTCGCAGATAAATAGAATTTTGTACAAAAGCATTGCTACCACTCGCAATAGTTTCCGAAAATGTCCGCCAAGGTAGCAGTCCAGCCATAAGATATAAAGCGTAGGAACTCCCCCTCGCACCACGAGAAAGTAGTAAAGAAAATACAACTGTGTAAATGAGAATTTCGCACAGAGGATTAATAATGTTCCAAAGGATACCTATACCTGTACCAGCATAACGATAACGCAATTCATACCAAGCGTTGTAAAAAATGTAGCGCCGATATTTGTAAAGATTATTAAAAAACAAGTAATTTTTCATACCTGGGAATTGTATACATTTTTTAAGATTGCTTGCCAAATGATGTTTGTAAAGTATCATTTTGAACTTAGTGTGTTGAAACGCACTTGGGCTATTAGCATTGGAACTTAATTCCAAGGCAGGTAAACAACTAACAATCAAGGTAAACACTAGCAGTTTGCTTATTTTATGTCTACAGTTACACCTTTCCCTGCTGTCAGCGAATTTATCAATGTACTGCAAACAAGAAAATGTAAATTTTCTAGTCCAGTATATCAGCAACCAATTGTATCCATTGTTTCTTCATTCTTTAACGCTCATAAGTATTTTGAAGCTACTTATAAATCTATAATCAATCAGACATTCCAAAATTTTGAATGGATAATTGTTGATGACTGCTCTACCGAACCAGAAGCGTGCGTCTTGTTTCAATCTTTACCCAAAAGATACGGAAAAATTAAAACCTTGCAGCATCATACTAACAAAGGACTAGCAGCAGGTAGGAACACAGCCATTACCTATGCAACTGGTAAGTACTTATTTTTCATGGATTTAGATGACCTGATTGATCCTACTTATATAGAGAAGTGCGTGCTATTTTTGGAAACTCATCGAGAGTTTTCCTTTGTTAACTCCTACTCAGTTGGTTTTCAAGCTCAAGAATATTGGTGGACTCACGGCTTTAATAAACCCTCGCAATTTATTCACCAAAATTGGGTTACAGGTAGATTACTTTATCGCAAGTCAGACTTCGACTGTCTGGGGGGATTTGATGAAAATCTGAGATTTTATGAAGATTGGGAAAGGTGGCTCAAAGCCATAGCCAACAATCAAAAAGGTTGGACAATACCTGAATACTTAGATTGCTACCGTCGGATTGATTCTGGTTTACTAACAATTTCTAAAGCAAACGTTACAGAAGAAAAACGAGTCACAGAGTTAATTCAGTCTCGCTATGAAGATTTTTTTAATCACAATTATCTTCCCGATATCAGTATCGAACGATATAACTTTACTTCGGATTTCCGCTTCCCGAAAATAGATATTATTAATCCTCTTGAAAAAGACTACTCCAGCAAATACATACTTTGCTTTTTCCCTCACTTAGAAGTTGGTGGTGCTGACAAATTTAATATCGATTTAGTGACTCTATTAGCAACTCGTGGTTATGAACTGACTATTGTTACAACTTCCAAATCAGAGCATCCTTGGCAGAAACATTTTTATGCAGTCACATCAGATATATTTCATTTGCCCAATTTTTTACAAGATAGTGACTGGTTAGGCTTCACTAAATATATTATTCAATCACGTCAAATTGATATTGTCTTTATTTCTAATTCTTACATTGCTTATTACTTATTACCCTTACTGCGTCACGAATTTCCTGATATCGCTTTTATTGACTTTACTCATACTATAGATCCTGGTTGGCATGGATGTGGATATCCACGTCTTTCGTGTAAACTTAGCCAATTTTTGGACTTGCAAATCGTATCTTCTCATCACCTTGCGGAATATTATCGATGTCTGAATCCGCAAACTACTGAGAAATTGCAAGTTAGTTATACTAACGTTGATACTAATAAATGGGTGCAGGATAAAAAGAAACGTGACCAAGTGCGATCGCAACTGAAAATTCCTCATGAGTCAGTTGTAATTCTATTCCCAGCACGCTTAGTAGAACAGAAACGTCCTCTACTTTTAATTAAGATTGTTCAAGAATTAGTTGCTCACTCTTTCAACGTCTCGATAATTGTTGTGGGTAATGGTCATTTGTTACCCGAAATGCAGGCAAAAATTAGTCACTTTGGTTTAAATTCACACTTTCATATATTGCCTGCTATTAATCCTGAAGAAATGCTTGCTATTTATTGTGCAACCGACATCTTGTTACTCCCATCAGCTTATGAAGGGATTTCTCTGGTGATTTACGAAGCAATTTCTATGCAATTACCAGTCGTTGCTTCAGATGTTGGAGGACAAGCAGAATTAGTCATACCTGGAACTGGGTTTTTAGTTCCTAAAGCAGAAAATGAGGTCAGCGAAGTCGAGTCATACCTGAAAGCATTAATTCCTTTAATTCAAGATAGCGAGTTGCGTTGTAAAATCGGTTACTACGCACGGCAACGAGTTGTTGAACTATTTTCCTTAGATCAGATGGTTGAACGTATGGATACCCTATTTACCGAGGCGATCGCTTCATGCCAAACTAGAGCCAAACCAATCATCAATCTGGCTTTAGCTGAAGAAATGCTACTTCTTGCCCTAGAATACTTGCATCAAGAACAAGCTTTAAGCCATTTATGGCAGGAAAAGCGTCACTTAGAGAGACAAACACATCAACTCGAACAAGAAAGACACGAATTAGCTTGGAAAAAACGAGCGATGGAATCATCCAAGTTCTGGAAGTTCAGAACACAGTGGTTTAAACTTAAGCGATCGCTTCGTTTGACTCAAGAAGAGGAAATCTAAATATATATATGAAGATATTTTTGATTGCCAGTGAATGTCCTCCAGTTCCTGGTGGGATTGCTACCTATGTTGGCAATATGGCGGCGATGTTTTCTGATGCTGGACATGACATCACTGTTTTTGCCCGCAGTCCTCAAACAGGAATTGAAGAAGAAAACAAGCTAAAAATTATTAAAATAGTTCCTAAAGATACTTATTTATTAAATTCTACAAAAGCTCATCCCCGTTCTGAAACTCATCCAGCCTTCCCACATAACGTTATGGGTTACTGGGGGGCAATCAGCTATCAGTTAGCAGAGGAAGTCATTAATTATATTCGCATTCATGGCCAACCAGATATTATTGAGAGCGAAGACTATAGCGGGATTGCTTATTTTTTACTGCAAAAAAAGTTATTAGGCTGTCCAGAACTACAAAGAGTACCGATAGTTCTCAACCTACATAGTCCTCAATATCTGCTTTATCCTGCTGACAAAATGCCTAGTTATCATCTTTGTGATTACTGGGTAGGAAGAATGGAAAAGTTTTGCATTCTCGCTGCTGATGGAATTTTCGCTCCTACTCAGTACATTGCCCAGCAGGTAAAAACGACTTTAAATCCCGATCTCGACATTGAAATTATCCCTTTACCAGCACCTCAGAAACTTTTACATAAAGAGCAATTACCATTATCCTTACCCACGCCGGGAGATATAGTTTACTTCGGTAGGTTAGAAGTTAGAAAAGGTATTATCCCCTTGTTAGAAGCTTGCAGTCAGTTGTGGGATGCAGGCATAAATTTTCAACTTACAGCCATTGGTGGCGATACTTGGTATCACCTCCAAGGCTGTTATATGAAAGCTTATTTAACAGAAAAATATCGTCAATATATTAATTCAGGTAAACTAATAATTTCTTCACCTCTACCCCAGGCACAACTATATGAAAGACTGAAGAAAGCATGGTGCGTAGTTCTTCCCTCTCTCTGGGAAAATTTTCCTAATACTTGCTTGGAGTCTATGCTCTTAGGTAAAGCGATTCTAGCCTCATCTGCTGTTGGTCATGTTGAAATGTTACAAACAGCAGCAATGCAAGGAGGTTTAGTTTTTGATTGGCAGAACAGTAATGATTTCGCTAATAAATTAAAGCAGGTTCTCAGTTATTCAACAACTGAAATTTTAGATATAGGGTCAAAAGCTCGGACTTTAATTTTGAAAATTTCTGCCCCGGAAAATGTATTGTCAAAACGGATGGCACATTTGAAAAAAGTTATTGGGCAGCATGAAGATAGAAATATTTTTCCCTCTTTAAACTATCTACCTCACGGCAAAGTTTCTTATCCCTCATCTTTAGTTGTAGATACAGATATAAGCATCAAAGGTAGAATATCTATTTGCATTCCATTCTACAACTGTGGTCACTACATAGGTGAAACACTCAACTCTGTATTTGCCTCAACCTATCCTGACTTAGAAGTGATTATTTTCAACGATGGTAGTACAGAGAAAAAGAGTCTTGAAACTCTAGCAGTTATCGAGCAAACATATAGTAACCTAAAAATTATTCACTCCCAAAATCTTGGTGTAGCCACAGCGAGAAATAAAATGGTAGAGATAGCTAGTGGTGAATACATTGCTTTTCTGGATGCTGATGATCAAATTTCTCCAACTTTTTATCCACAAGCAGCAAAGGTTTTAAAGCAATACCAAAATGTCGGTTTTGTTGCTTCTTGGATTAAAGAGTTTGGTAATTCCGAAAAAGTTTGGGTGGCTTGGAATACGGAATTTCCTTATCTACTTTGTCACAACACTCTTGGTGTTTGTACTGTAGTAAGAAAGGCTGCTTACCTTGCTGCTGGCGGCATGAAATCTGTGTTGGCAGAGAATTTAGAAGATTACGAATGCTGGGTTAATATGTGTGAAAAAGGTTGGCTGGGAGTTGTAATTCCTGAACTACACTATTTTTATCGCATTCGTTCTGATTCCCGTTTGCAAAATAGCAACCGCGAACAACTGCTTTATCTTTATGAGTTAATTGCTGAAGAACATCCTCAGCTATACCAAGATTATGGGGCAGAGATTTATCATTTACTAAATCAAAATGGTGCGTCTTGGCTGTGGGATAATCCTTCACAAAACACAGTTGAATTTAATGTTAATATGACGGGTATGGAAATACTTTCTCTTGTCACTAATAAGCTTAAGAAGGTGTACAGCGATGGGGGCATATCTTTAATATTAAACAGGTTGCTGCTAGTGGGAAAATCCCTTCTACGCACCTGGCGTTGATCTCTTGTATTTTGTTTATGTGTGGCATTAAGGTATAATTTTTGACTTTTCCAAAATGACTACTGCTGATGCCGAGCGCACAATGCAAGTCTTGGCAGATAGTGAAGCATCACCAGAGTTCATTAAAGCTCTACTTGCAGAAGCCATAACAGAAGGTGTGCCAACCAAAAAGATTAAATCAGAACACCCTTGCATAGTGCTATTAGCTTTCATCCCCTGCCTGAAGTACGAAATACGCAACTGCGTTGCTGTTTCTCAGGGGTTTTCAGCATTTTCCTTATAATTCAATACGGTTCAGTTAAGGCTATGCAGTGCTTGAAACAACAAACACAGGAGGATTGGTTATTGTTCCAGTACCTCTGTGTTTAACCTTTTTCGA
>NZ_JBALDZ010000145.1:0-9407 GCF_036917155.1 Nostoc sp.
TCCTAACTCCTAACTCCTAACTCCTAACTCCTAACTCCTAACTCCTAACTCCTAACTCCTAACTCCTAACTCCTAACTCCTAACTCCTAACTCCTCACTCCTCACTCCTAACTCCCAACGGCTAACTTCTCTAAATAGCGTTGCTGTTCTTCCTGTTGCTTTTCATGTTCTACAACAAACACGTTTGAGTAAAGATTAGCGAGAATTTGTTTTCCCTGCTGTGTGAGCGATAGGTAATGCAGTCCCTCTTGAATATAGGGATAGACGCCATTCCAGTAAAACTTAGCGTAGTTATTACGTAAATCGGCAGGGGTTTGATAGCCCAAAACTTTATTTACACCAGTTTCTTCAAATTCGTAAAATAAAGAAGTAATTTTCTTCAGGTAACGTGGGTCACTTAGTTGACCAATCAAATCAGCAGCCCGGACTAATCCTGCAAAACACTTTGTATCTTCATGATCTTCTGCCGCAGGCACGGGAAATCTAGTCAATTCAATATTGCTCTTAATTGCCTCAGCATCGATTAACTTGTGACCTCCAAAACGCTCATCAATAAAGAGCTTGGCTCGATCAACATGATACGGTGTCAGACTGGCATCAGAAGCGCCAGGAGCTACAGAAATCATTCTGCCATTTTTACCTGTGGCATATAAGCCTGCTGTTTCTCGGTCTTGTCGGCAAACTCCCTTAACGTAGCCAATATCATGACTCACTAGGGAAATAATACAATGCAACCAGTCTTCACTGGAAACACCGCCTTCTCTGATGTGTTTGCCACGTAAGATTTCTTGTCCTACTAGGGTGACTAAGACAGTGTGTTCAACATTGTGGTATAGGGCATCGCTATTGGCAATGTTTTCCAAAGCCATGTTACCAGCCCAGGCGATAATGTCCTGATAATCATTTTTGAAGCAGCCATAAGTGCGACGGTAGCCTTCTCGAATTTCATTTACAAAGGCATCAATTAAAATTTCAGTTGCATTGAACATATCTGGTTACTCTGGTAAATACCAATTATTTATTGATTTGATTGATTTGATTGATTTCAAATTCCCTAATCTGGTCCACCCTTGTTGGAATTTAGGGGAATGGAGTTTGCTCCTTTGTAACTCACGTGTAGCTGTAGACGCTAGCTTAATCTATGCCTGGATTACATGGTATTGCATGGTTTCCTGACAATGCAAAGGCTTTAGAGGAATTATGGGTTGCGTAGAAAAAAAATTGCTCGTGTTCCGAAATACATAAATAGTTATGATTTTAATTTAGATAAGTCTAGATTAGTTTTATCAGTTTTTCATATCTAAGCCTTGTTGACGGTGATCTAAACACTTGTAGTGCGTGACTTAGAGTAGCTAGATCGGATTAGATGATTTTTGGTATCATAATCTACATAAAAGTTTTCAGCATTCTCTTGACAGTAATTACTCTTGGCAACAAAGTTATATTATATACTGTTGCGTAAAAAAGACATTTATGACAAAATGCGTCATAGTTGATGTGAAATAAATAAATTTCAGGTTTTCTTAAGAAAATACCAAGGTTGGTATGCATAGACAGAAGTGGAGGTGAGACTGTGAGCGATGAAAGTGTTTCAGAAGTCGTGGTGGAAGAACCTGTAACCTCTGAAGATACTAGCTTTTTGAGCAAATCAGAGCAGAAATCAAATAGGGTCTGGTTGAAGCCATTATTCTTGGGTGCTGGTTTAGGAATAGTGATCGCCTTGGCTGGGATGGGTGTATTAAATCGTCTTTCATCTCGTCAACAAAGTGTGGTGGCAGATAATAAAAAAGTCAACCCAGCGATGACAGTCACCATCGCCACAGTAGAAACCGCCCGTGTTGTCCGTACTCTCAAAACCACTGGGACTGTAGCAGCGAGTGATTTAATTCCGGTGCTACCGCAGACAAACGGCTTACAAATTAAAAGCATCCCTGCAAATATCAAAGAAGGAGCTTTTGTCAAACAAGATCAAGTGTTGGCGGTGTTGGATAGTTCCATACTACAAAGCCAAATTAGCCAAGCAAAAGCAGATGTGGAATCCAAACAAGCAGATGTGGCATCCAAACAAGCAGATTTAGTATCCAAGCAAGCGGATTTGGCATCAAATAAAGCAATAGTCCAGCAAAAACAAGCCGATTTAGCTCAAGCCAAGGCGAAGTTAGAGGAAGCAGCCAAAAATTATCAGCGCTATCAACAACTCGCTGACTCTGGAACGATTACCAAGCAAGAACTCGATACTCGTTCTTACGCTGTCAAAACTGCCATAGAAGTTGTGAACCTGGCCCAAGAAAATATACGTAGTGCCCATAATATCGGCAGTGCCCAAGCCAATATTGGTAATGCCCAAGCAATCATCAACAGAGCTAAAGCTGATGTCCGCAGCAGTGCTGATAAGGTGCAACAACTACAAACTCAGTTGGGACAAACTGTGGTGCGTGCGCCGGTTTCGGGAGTAATTGCTGAAAAACTGGCTAGAGTTGGTGATGTTACTGGTATACCACCGCAAACCCAGGTAGGGAATGTGATTGGTGGCACACAAAAGCTATTTTCGATCATCCGAGATGAAAAGCTCGAACTTCAGGCGAAGATACCCGAAACTCAACTAACTCAGGTGAAAGATAGCAGTACAAAAAGCTTGAAGTAAAGTTTGATAGCGATCGCACTCAAAAATTACTTGAAAATGTGCTTCAAACGAATGAACAACCACTACCTATGACAGCAGTAGCGAAACGCCTTGGGTATTCTAAGCGAGTTTCTACAGGCATTTTCCAGAGCTATGCCGAGCGATTTCAGCCGAGTACGTTAAGTATATGAAAGAATCTCGCCTCAAACGAATCGACCAGTGTTGCGAGGAGGTAAAACTAGCTGTTAGGCAAGTTCACACTGAAGGTATTTATCCTAGTGAAGCAGCTATTTCAAAGCTATTGGCTAAACCAGGATGTTTTCGCGATAAAAAAGTTCGCGCTGCTTTAAGGGCAGCGCGAAGAGAAATTTGTTTGGAACCATAACCTTGCCACCCTTTATTGGAAGCATAAGCTTGCCGTTGCGGCAAAGTTATGGGTAAAGTCACAATAGAAGCCTTTCCGTATTTTAGATTTTTAGTGGGGGTGGAGGGACTTGAACCCACACGACCTTTTACGGTCAACGGATTTTCATTCTCCCGCAGTTTTCACTGCTACCTGATGACAATAGCCGACTCAGATTTTGAGAATTGGACTCTCCCTTTACCCTCGACTTAACGTTAGGGTAGCTCCCGTCGGGTCTCTGCACCTTCCGAACAGTTATGAGTTAGGAGTTAGGAGTTAGGAGTTTTAAATTTACTCAGTACTCAGCACTCATGACTCAGGACTTTCTTCGGCTTGGCTCAGGATTGCCATGTCTGTCACCAGATTTAGGTTTCCCTGAGTTTGAGAGCTTCCACTTGAGGGGTTTCTCCTTCAAGGCTCAATTATTTAAGTCCGTAGCGTCTACCATTCCGCCACACCCCCGCAGCTGTTTTGCAACTAGCATAACTAGTTATTTTTTAGAGGTAGCAAATACCTCCTCATCTATTCCACCATCAATTGTGTCTTTTGTCCAACTAGATTGAAAATATTTTTTCTAGATTGTGCGATCGCTTCCCAAATTCGGAAGTTTTTTGTTTTTTCGTAATCAATCTGGATTAGTTTTCGATCTTGTCTAACCAAAGCATTTGTTTGCTAGTGCGTTTTCGATAATAGCATGATATTACCTTTTGTGATGATATCCGTTAAATTGCCTACAGTAAAAGTACTCCAGCCCGCCAAAGCTACGCTTTAAAACTTTTTTGCTTAGGGACTTCCAAGAAATAAATTATCCATCTTGTGGGATGGGTGTCCCCACCCGTCCCAGATTTAAGGCGCTCATGTTGCCCACCCCACAAGAAAAGTTGGGATGTTTTTAATTTTTAAGTCCCCAATCCCCAATCCCCAATCCCAACGCGACTTGTTAAAAGCATTATGACTATACTTCTCTGAGTCTGTCTCTTCAGCCTATGATGGAAAACAGATGCTTAAGACTTGAAAGTTATGATTGTCGCCCTGCTGTATCTAATTTTGGCTGGAGCTTACCTTCTGGTAATCCCGATTGCTGTTTTGCTGTACATGAAGCAGCGTTGGTATGTCGCTAGCTCCATCGAGCGTGTCTTAATGTACTTTTTGGTGTTTTTCTTCTTTCCTGGTTTGTTGGTTCTATCGCCGTTTGTAAATTTCCGACCCCAACGGCGACAAGTTCAAGTTTAACGAGATTGGTAGGTCATAACTCTCATGCGACGGATTGACGCTATTGGAATTGGCTTGGGTGTTTTTATTGCCGGCGGCTTGGCTTATGTAGGATTACAGCTAGTCGGTTTGGATAATCAGAAAGCTGGTATATGGAGCCAAGTCTTACTCGTCAGTGGGTTAGTTGGCTGGTTAGCCACCTATTTTTTCCGTGCGGTGGGACAAAAAATGACCTACCATCAACAGCGGGAACAGTATGAGCAAGACTTCCTACAAAAGCGGCTAGATGAGCTTAGTCCCGAAGAACTAGCACGAATTCAAGCTGAAATAGAACAAGAAGAGCAATCTCAGGTGTAAAGTTATCATTAGTCAGTTGTCGTTTGTCCTTTGTTAGTTACGAATTACCAACGACTAATGACCAATGACCAATGACCAATGACTCTTGACTAATGACTGCGATTTCTGATTGCTTTGAAACCCTTGGGCACAATGGTGAGTGCGCTCTGATTCCGTTTATTACTGCTGGCGACCCAGATTTAGAAACAACGGCAAAAGCGTTGCAGGTTCTAGATCAAAATGGAGCCGACATTATTGAACTAGGTATACCCTATTCCGATCCTCTGGCGGATGGGCCAGTAATTCAAGCTTCTTCTACCCGCGCCTTGCAAAGGGGTACGAAATTGGAGCAAGTGCTGGAAATGTTGCAAGGGGTTACTCCCAAACTGCGATCGCCCATTGTCCTGTTTACCTATTACAACCCAATTTTGCACCGAGGAATTGACAAATTTCTTGAAGAAATTGCGGCGGCGGGAGTGGCTGGATTGGTAGTACCAGACTTACCCTTAGAGGAAGCCGCAAGCTTGCTCCAACCAGCTACCGCCATCGGAATTGATCTGACGTTGTTCGTAGCTCCCACGAGTTCAGATGAACGGATAGAAGCGATCGCTCGTTCTTCTCAAGGATTTATTTATTTAATCACTGTCACCGGAGTAACAGGAATGCGATCGCAAGTGGAAAACCGCGTGTCTAATTTACTCAAACAAATTCGTGGTGTTACTGATAAACCCATCGGTGTCGGCTTTGGGATTTCCGAAGCTGCACAAGCCCGTCTGATCAGGGAATGGGGCGCAGATGCAGTCATCGTGGGCAGCGGTTTTGTAAAACGGTTAGCAGAAGGGACACCAGAACAGGGATTAAATGCGATCGCCCAATTTTCCCAAAGTCTCAAGGCAGCCATCCAAACCACCAACACCAGCATAAATACCCCTCTTGATTAGACGGGGAAAGTAAATTAAAAAAGTATAACAGTGTAGTTTTTCCATCCTTATTTAGTAGACAATTTGACCATTATGGTCTTGAATATTAACATCAGTTATGATGGTGTAAAAAAACTAGCTGATACAGTAGCTTATAGTTTGAGTATTATGTGAAATCAAGTAGGCATAATTTATGAGTGTGAGAGTGAGTCAGTCAGAAATGGTTATAGTTACGTCGCAATCGAGGAGCAAAGGCGATGAGTGAGAGTATGGCGTTTATCGGCGGGGTCGCCGTAGCTGGGCTGGCGGCTCTCGTATTGCTCAAAGGAACAAATACCCCCCTACAACCTAACTTCGCTGTTGCTTCGCAAATGCCAGGTGTAGTAGCGCCCCAAGGAATGCAGCCACAAATGTATCCTTACGCGCCTTATGGGCAACCAATGTATCCTAATCAGCTTCAGCCACCAACTGCTACCAGCACTGACCAGCGCCTAGAGATGGAGAAGCTGAACACACAGATGCAGTTGGAGCGTTTAAAAAACGATAATGAGCAGCTGAAGTTGCAAAATCAACAACTCCAGGGCCAAGTCCAAAATTTCAATACTCAGCAGCAGTGGCAATTAGCCCAACAGAATAATCAACCAAAAACAACAACATTCCAGCCGCAAACTACTTGGTGGTCTTCACCTATGCTTTGGGCTGTGGGAGGCGCAACTCTCACTATTGGCGGTGGTGTTGTCGTCGCTGGGGTATTGGCTTTATTCTCACCACGGCAGCGCCCAGCCCGTACTGTACAAGTGATTCACCCCTACCAAGGAGCTACACCGCCCTTGGTTCCAGTCCGTCGCGCTGAGTTTTTGCCTGCTTCTCGGATGGAAGCAAGACGAGTTGAAGCCCACGAATACGACGAAATGCACGGATAGGGAAAATAAAACCACAGATAAGCATCGATTTCAAATCTAGTTTCCAGGTTCCAACTGGAAACTTTGTTTATTGGGCTGCTGCCGCGAATTCAAGAGGCAGGGATATCTTTCACCAACTGAATCTGACTTGTCAGCAACCCAGGTCTAAAAACACTGAGTTTCCCGCATCTCGTATTTTTTTATGAAATTAGTTTGCTCCCAAAGCGATCTCAGTACAAACCTCTCACTCGTCAGTCGTGCAGTCCCTTCACGGCCGACTCATCCGGTACTTGCCAATGTGCTGCTACAAGCGGATGCTGAAACTAACCAAGTAAGCTTAACAGCCTTTGATCTCAGCTTGGGAATCCGCACCAGCTTTAATGCTGAGGTATGGCAAAGTGGCGCGATCGCACTTCCTGCTAAATTACTTGTAGACATCACCTCTCGTCTTCCAGAAGGCGAAATCACTCTAGATGATGAATCAGCCCTTACAGGTGCAGCATCCGGTGGAGAAGGCTTAATTGTTACACTCACACCCAAGAGTGGACATTACCAAGTACGAGCAATGGGCCCCGAAGAATTTCCCGAACTACCTATAATTGAAAATACAGAAGTAATCCATCTCACCACCACCGCATTAATTGAGGGATTACGCGGTTCATTATTTGCTACCAGTGCTGATGAAACCAAGCAAGTACTGACCGGAGTGCATTTAACAGTTAAACAAGATACCCTAGAATTTGCGGCTACCGACGGACATCGCCTCGCAGTAGTAGAAACTAGCAACGAGCGTCCTTTGGGTGGAACGACTCAACTAGAAGTAACAGTACCAGCTAGAGCATTACGCGAACTCCAACGAATGCTAGCTCATAGCGCCTCATCAGATGAACCTGTAGCTTTATATTTCGATCAAGGTCAAGTTGTGTTTGCATGGCAAAATCAACGCTTGACTAGTCGCACATTAGAAGGGCAATATCCTGCTTATCGCCAATTAATTCCGCGCCAATTTGAGCGACAAGTAACAATTGAGCGGCGACAATTTGTCAGCACTTTGGAACGGATTGCTGTGCTAGCTGATCAGAAAAATAATATTGTCAAACTGAGTATTGATAGCGAAGCCCAAGAAATTACCTTATCTTGTGAAGCTCAAGATGTAGGTAGTGGTAGAGAGTCAATGCCGGCACAGATTTCTGGAGAAAATATAGAAATTGCTTTTAACATTAAGTATTTGATGGAAGGCTTAAAAGAGTTACCATCTTCCGAAATTCAAATGCATTTAAATCAAAGCCTAACTCCAGTGATTTTTACGCCATTAGGTGGTTTGAAAATGACTTATTTAGCTATGCCTGTGCAACTTAGAAGTTAAAACACCAATAGGCTTGGGTTAGCGCCAAAAAACTTAATTTACCATACTCAGTACTGAGTGCTGAGTAAAGAAGATTGAATACCCAGTACTTTTGCACTATGGTAAAAGCCCCGCCCCTTGTGGGTGGAATCTTTTGGTCAGGAGAAGGTTGATACCCCGCCCGCAAGTGGCGCGGTCTTTCAACTCAGCACGGGCTAAACGCCCCGCTATCCATGTACAGCACTATGTACTCAGCACTCTTCATGAAGGTTTGGAAGCCACTGTGCCCTTGCTGGTTTCCCAAATTGAGGCAAAGACGCAAAGCGGCTTCCCACAGGGGAACCCAACATTTGCAGGGTTTTGTTTGGTTGTACTTTGCTTAACTGAACCGTATTGTGGTGTAGGATCAAAAAATGCTTTACCCTTGGGTTAAGATTTTTGATCCTACCTAACTCTCCTTAAAAAGGAGAAAGTTATACCAATTTGAAAAATGATCGCGATAGATGGTTTCACATAACCCAGACACAGAAAGTGATTCCCAATCTAAAATCTAAAATTCAAAATGGTATTAGCTATAAAGGGCGAGAACTATGCTCGCCTATCCACTCTCTATCTATGATGTTGAACATCGTAGATAGCACGTTTAGTCGCTTTGAGTGCAGCATCGATATGTTGGAGAGAACGATGTTGCAAGCCACGTGCTGTTGGATCATCTTCCTCACGCTTGACATCGGAATGCACTTTATTCAATATCTCCTCTGCCTTATGTAACCGTCCAGGATGATTATTGGGAACATCGACATTTGGATGATCGTTGATGTTTTTGCCATCATCAATAGATGCCTTCTTAATGTCGTTAATAGTGTCATTTATCTGCTGAATAGCAACATCTTCTTGGCCACTAACACTACCATCGCCTGAGCGATGTTCTAGCAGCCACCGTGCAGTCCGTAAATCAGTGAGTGCGTGCAGATAATAAGGATGCTTTCCTGGCAAGTCGGCATAGGCAGATCCTGAAGTCATCGAGAGACTGTTACCTAGAACTATTGCTACTAGTCCCGTGAAGATACTAATCGAACGAATTTGATGCTTAATCATATTTGTGAAACCAGGAAGTATACATTATTTAGACTTTCTGGTTTCACAAAAGGTTTAATGATATTTACGTCAATGCTGTGTAGTTAATGTGTCAATCTTCTGCCTCGTACCTCTGACTTGAAAGTGCTGTACATGGATAGCGGGGCGTTTAGCCCATGCTGAGTCAAAATCCCAGTCCCCAGTCATATCATGTCCGCCTGATTACTTAGTTAAACCCGGAGAACCCCTCCCCAAGGCATCGGCTAAGGTGTACACACAAGTCTGAAATAGTGCATTATGATGTAGGTTGGGTGGAGCGGAGCGCAACCCAACAGATATCAGGATGTTGGCTTTGGCAAAGCCTCCAACGCCACTTGCTACAACGCTCTTAACCTGCGCAACGCAGTGGCTCCCCAACCTACAATTTTTTTGCAACATTTTAGCCTTGCCACGCCAGTAATAGCAGTTCTCGTTTGCATTCAAGACATGGTACGGTTACCAAGTTATCCGTGCCGGGAAAGCCCCTAAATTCTATTTATGGGGGCTAGGCACGGGCGAATTTATTCGCAGTGATATGTCTCTTGTGATA
>NZ_JBALDZ010000146.1:0-29677 GCF_036917155.1 Nostoc sp.
TAGCCCTCCTAATTTTCTTCTTGGAGGGCATTTTATTGCTTAACACACCCATTGCGATCGCCCTTGACTAGTAACTAGCAACTTGGGTTATTAGACAGCGCTTTAGTTCAGCAAATCATGAGGTGGGATATGGCAATATTACGCGAATCTCCCTGGTATCAGCAAATTTTGAGAGAAGGGGAAGAACGAGGACGGCGAGAAGGACGGCAAGAAGGACGGCAAGAAGGACGGCAAGAAGGACGGCGAGAAGAGATACTGTCAGGTATTGAACTCGCTTTGGAGATAAAATTCGGCACTGAGGGATTGCAAATGATGCCAGAAATATCTCAAATTTCCGATTTAGATAGATTAAGAGCAATTCACCAGGGAATTAAGAGCGTTAATACTCTAGATGAATTACAGCAATTCATTTGAAGAAGAATTCAGGAGTCAGAATCAACTGGTGGCAATACTGCGTAGGTTTTGGAATTTCCTGGTTGAGGCAAGCTGTTCAATAGCCGGGGGAGAAATGGAGGCTGGCGTTGAGTTTTGCCTCCCCTGCCTCTCCTGCTTATCCGAGCAGTATTGCAACTGGTGGGGTGTGTTGAACCCATTTATTCATTCACCAGTCGTACAAAATTAATTCTGACTCCTGAATCCTATTTTGATAATTGTTCATGCTCCCATTCCAGAATACCGCTTCAAACCCATACGCCAAAGCCAGCGATTCGCACCCAAAAATACTAATATCCAACCCACCATTGACCAAAATCCCCGCCCTATATCCACAGGTAGCCCTATCAAAAGACTCGCAGGAAAATCAATTAAATAGGGAAAAGGTGTAAACATAACTATTTTTCGCACTGGTTCTGGAAACACCTCTAAAGGTGCTATCAAACCAGATAAAAATAGATAAAATAACAACCAGAAATTTTCTAAAGCGCTAGCCCGTTCTGTCCAAAAGGCGAACATAGCAAAGGTGTACTGAATCAAAAATCGCAAAGCAAAAGCTAGCGCTACCGCCAATATAAAGAGCAAAAATCTATCTAAACTTGGTATCCAAAAAGCTTGGGGATAGAGAATAAAAAATAATCCCACTAATAAAAAAGCAAAGGTTAAACGAGCAAATCTTTCAGAAATATGCCCTGCAACGTGATGCCATACTGGGTCGAGCGGTTGTAGTAACTTGGGCGAAAGCTTGCCTTCCACAACCTCTTTTTCAAAGTCCCAAATTACCCAAACAACAGTTAGTTGTCTGACAATAAAAACTGTAATGAAATAACGAGCAAAATCCACAGGTGATAGCCCAAACTGTCCTCCTTGTGCTGCCTGTATCCAGACACCCATGAGGATAATCGGTAAAGACCCAGCTAAAACCCATAAGATTAGTTCTGCCCGATACTCAACCATATAGGCGTAGTATACTGACAGCAAAGTTAGGGCTTTTCTGATTATCTGCTTCATTTATTCACTTCCCACTACAACAATTACCCAGAATTCTCCACTCTTATAAAGACATAAAGACGCGATTAATCGCGTCTCTACAAGAGATTAATCGCGTCTCTACTCCACAACACCTGCCTGAAAAACTCGTCCAATTACTTCTTCCACAGGCGGTTCGGTGACAGTTAAATCAATTACCTCCAAATCCGCTAAAATCTGAGATACTGTGCGGGTGAGTGCCTCTCGCGATACCATAAAACGTACTGCTCGCCCTTCTAAAAGTTTCACATCACCATAGGTCATAAGTTTTTCTATTGGTAAAGGTTGGGCTAACTCTATGTAGACTTCTCGGTAAGGAGCAAAACGTTCCAGCAGTCCATCTAAGCTGCCGTCATACATCAGCCTTCCTTGGTGAATCAACAGCACCCGTTGACACAAAGCTGTGATGTCAGCCATGTAGTGACTTGTTAATAGCACTGTAGCCTGATAACGCTGATTGTATTCGCGCAAGAACTCGCGTACCGCTGCCTGAGCATTTACATCTAATCCTAGCGTCGGTTCATCTAGGAATAATACGTGGGGATGATGCAAAAGTGCTGCCAACAATTCTGCCTTCATCCGCTCACCCAAAGACAGCTTCCGTACTGGTTGGGTAAGCTTGCCTTCTAAGGAAAGCATCTCTGTTAATTCTCCCACCCGCCGCTGGAATTCTTTATCAGAGATGTTGTATACAGCGGCATTAATTTTAAAAGAATCGAGTGCTGGTAAGTCCCAAATTAGCTGCTGTTTTTGCCCCATTACCAAGGTAATTTTTTGCAAAAATGCTTCTTTACGCTGAAACGGAACTTGTCCAGCGACTCTAACTGTACCGCCAGAGGGATGAATCAGCCCTGTAAGCATTTTTAGTGTGGTGGTTTTACCAGCACCATTTGGGCCTAAAAATCCCACTATTTCACCAGGGGCAATTTCAAAGGAAACATCCTGAACTGCTTTTATTGAGCGGTAGGTGCGGCGAAAAAAGTGTGTAATTGTACCTTTAATTCCGGGATTTTTAACTGCTACTGGATAAGATTTGCTCAGATTTTCTGCAATGATGATTGACATATTTTTTATATTAGAATCACAGATATAATACTAATTAGCTATGAAGATGCATTTAATTATTAAACGAACCGTCAAGTCCGCCAAGTAAGCCAATATTAAATGCAAGCTCAGGGAGAATTAGTATAAATAAATGGTCAAGAATAAATCAAACTATGTTAAGGAATACAGCATTAATTAAATTAGCTTGTAGTAAACGGCTCTAAACCTATTTTAAGACCTAGGACAGCTTACTACAGACCTTTAATTATTTTTAGATTTTAGATTTTTCTTCAATCCAAAATCCAAAATTTAAAATGGTTTTACCGTAAACGTCCCGATCGCAGTGTACTGATAATTAACCACAAACCCAATAAACTAGCGACTGCAAACAGAATGGTGCTTAAAAAAGATAGCTGAGTTGTCTGCGCTCTGGTGGAAATAATTGCCGCACCCATAATCAGCGAACCCACTAAAATACTAAAAGATAGGCGGTTAGCGGCATCGTCCATAGTGCGCCGCACGCCATCTAAACCCCGTAATGATAGATTCCACTGTAAGGTTTCTGAGGTAACACGGTCTAATAACAGTTCGATTTGACGAGGAGATTGGAGAGACAGACTTTTCAGATCCAAAGCTGTCCGTAAGAGCGATCGCACTGGATTATCCCCTATTAACTGGCGACGAAACAAGTCTGTAATTAATGGTTTGATTTCATCAATCAGATTAATCTCTGGGTTGAATGTCCGCGCCACTCCCTCTAGGTTGGCTATGGTTTTGGCATACAAACCCATGTTGCTCGGTAGGCGAATTTTATTATTGCGGGCAACTTGCAAAATTTCATAGATTATCTGACTGAAATTCATCTCAGTCAAGCTGACATTGTAATACTTTCGTAGCATCCGGTCATAATCATTTTCCAACCGTGATAAAATTACTGGTTGAGCCGAATCTGCTAGCTGCAAAGTTAACTGAGCGCACCTCTGAGCATCTAAATCAACGATCGCTAACAACATCTCTGTTAATATCTGCTGTGTGCGGGGATCAAGTCTTCCCACCATGCCACAGTCTAAAAGAGCAACACGGCCATCTTTGAGATAAAACAAGTTTCCCGGATGGGGATCGGCGTGAAAAAAACCATCAATATATAGTTGCTGGAAAAATACCCGAAATAACAAAGTAGTTATTTCTTTACGCAGTACAGCAGGGTCTTTACCATTGGTGTTACTATCCAAATCCGCCGACAGGAACGGCACTCCATCTAGCCATTCCATCACCAGTAATTTTTCTGTGGTCAATTCCCAGTTAATTTCTGCAACTACTATTTGTGTGGGATCAAACCAACGACTTTTAGATAAGTTGCGCCGCAGTTGGTCTGTAAAACCCGCTTCCCGTGTAAAATCTAACTCAGCTTCTAGAGCTTTGGTAAATTCTTCGGCGATGGATTTGATTTCGTAGGTTTGCCCAAACTCAGTCCGCGCCACTAAATCAGCAATACCTTGAATTAAAGCAATATCTTGGACAACAGTAATATCAATTCCTGGACGCTGCACTTTCAGAGCAACTTCTCGACCGTCTGCTAGTGTAGCGCGATGGGTCTGGGCAATTGATCCGGCTGCTACGGGAATCGGGTTAACTGTGCTGAAAGTTTCTGCTAATGGACGTTTTAATTCTTTGCGGAGGATTATTTCGATCTCTGACCAAGGAACTGGTGGTACTTCATCTTGAAGAGTTGATAGTTCCTCAATATAGGCGGCGCTCAGTAAATCTGGACGGGTAGAGAGTAGCTGTCCAAGTTTGACGTAAACTGGCCCCAAGTCTACCAGGATATTTTTTAAAACCGCAGGTGTCGGTAGCTGCGGTTCATCAGCTTTACCACCAGTAAGTAACCTTCGCATATAGTCCCAGCCATTGCGAAGGAAAACTTCCAGGATTTCTCGTTGACGGGGAACAGTTTGGGTGAGGAACATTTTTGTAAGTTAAAAAGGTAAGCAGCAGGGAATAACAATACAACGGAAGTCGGCTCTAGCTTTGGTACAAGTCACAAGTTTTGCTAGCTGCGGTACAGTCTTGAAATCTTTTTATGGATGATTGTACGGCTTCTTGGAGCTTCTGTTCACTCAGCATCCTTTTGACGTAATTAGAGCAGGAATCCCCGCAGTGTAATCAGCGATGGGAACAAGAAAATCCTTTGGAGGGAGAAATATATTTTTGATCAGCAGTAATAGAATCGATGGCTATTGTCTTGGCGAGAGGCTCAAAGCGAATAATGTCCATAACTGTCAGATTGAATAACAGACAGTCAAGTTATAATAGGAAAATAGACTTTTTCGCCTCTGCCAGGGGTTTTAACTTTTATAGCAGGTCGGTAAAACGGGAATCGCTTTGGAGAATTTTGAGGATCTGCTTAATTTCCTGGGTACGTTCTTTTTTAACAACGAGGGTGACATTGCGATCGCGCACAATCACCACGTCCTCTAAACCAATAGTAACAACTACATCCTCTGGATTTGAGGCATAAATAATCGCCCCCTGGGTATCCAGCCCAATGTGGGTAGCGAGTTCCACATTCGGAGTCTCCTCTGTCTTCAGTAAGCGTTCGATTGCATTCCAATCTCCTAAATCATCCCAACCAAAATCAACTGGCAAAACGTATGCTAGAGTTGTCTTTTCCATTAAGGCATAGTCTATACTCTTCTTAGGCAACTGGGGATAGATATCAGGACCATGTTGTTCTAAAGGTTCGATAATTTCTGGAGCATGGGTATGTAGTTCTTTGAGAACAACCCCTGCCCGAAAAACGAACATTCCACTATTCCAGCTAAAACGTCCCGTAGATAAAAAAGTTTCTGCCGTTTCCCGGTCGGGCTTTTCAGTAAAGCGGTTGACGTGATAAGCTGGCAACTCATTAAAGCTACCTATTTTTTCACCTTGCTCAATGTAGCCGTAACCGGTTGATGGAAAAGTAGGCTTGATCCCCAGTGTCACGATCGCTGCTGTGCTTGCTGCCAGTTGCGTAGCCGCGCTTAATGTGTGTGCAAACGCCTTTTGGTCAGCAATCCAGTGGTCAGCGGGGAAAAAGCCAATCACAGCGTCTTCTCCATAGCGCCGCTTGATTTCTAAACTTGTCCAAGCAACCGCTGCGGCAGTGTCTCTTCCTTCGGACTCGATCAATAAGTTTTCAACTGGTAGATCAGGTAATTGTTGTCTTACCCCTTCAGCTATCTGACTAGAAGTTATGACCCACAAGGTATCCCAACTTCCTCCGAGTGCTAACAAGCGATCGGCGGTTGCTTGTAATAAGCTTCTAGAGCTACCATCAAGACTTAAAAATTGCTTGGGTCGTTCTTTGCGACTCAGGGGCCAAAAACGTTCACCTTTACCACCAGCAAGGATCACGGGGAACAATAAAGTATTCATGTTGTCATACACGCCTACCGAAGAACATTACAAGTTTACAGTGAGCTTTTCCACTGGCAATATTTGTAGCTTGGATTAACATACTTTTAGGGAGTGGTTGAGTGGGGAGATAATTGTGATAAAACAAGTCGGATGGTCGGAAAATTCGGTTACATCTCAACAAGTAGTAGAGTTTGAAAGTGAAGTGCGATCATCGCAACTTCAACGGACGGAAAGTCAACTAGCGCCTGCACCAATACCCGACTCAGAGGAGGAGGATGTAGAACTAAACCAGCCGGCGAATCCGAACCGTAGCGTCGTCGAATCAGTGGGCGCGATTCCCAATCAGCTTTCCGAGAGACTGGGCTTAACCATACCTCGATGGCTGTTGTTGATTACGACGGTTGTCATTGGCATCATCTTATCTGGATTGCTGGTGTCAACGTTAGCGCTGTGGACTCCTTTATGGAGCAATCTCGATCGAACAGATGAAGATTTAGGAACTACTGGTAAAGACGAGCAAAAAATTCCTCTACCAGGGGAGTTATGGAGCAAACTCTCCCAATATCAGCTTTCACGACCCATGAATATTTTAATTATGGGGATTGAACCACTCAGCGGTACCGTTGATGGTTCACCAGAAAGCTTTGCTGGGAAAAGCGATTCCATGCTGTTGGTACGGCTTAACCCTAGTGAAAAATCTGCAAGGGTGCTTTCGATTCCTAAAGATACAATGATCGCTATCCCCGAAAAGGGAGAAAAGGGATTAACTAAGGTGTCTGATGCCAATGCCAAAGGCGGCCCAGTCTTGGCAGCACGGGTAGTTAGCCGTACCTTAAATAACGCCCCAATCGACCGCTACATCCGTATTTCTACTAGCGGATTACGGCAGTTAGTCGATCAGTTAGGCGGAGTAGAGGTTTTTGTTCCGAAATCAATGGAATATAAAGACTCTAGCAGTCGGCTGTCGATTAATTTAGTCAGTGGTTGGCAAACCCTCAACGGCGAACAAGCAGAACAGTTTGTCCGATTCCGTGAACCAGGTTTGGGAGATTTGTCAAGAGTGCAGCGTCAGCAAGCACTAACAGCAGCCCTGCTGCAACGCCTCAAGAGTCCTACCATCTTACCCAGGTTGCCTCAATTAACTCGCTTAATGCGAAAATACTTTGATACCAACCTGAAGATGGAAGAAATGATGGCGTTGGTAAATTTCGGTCTCAACTTAGATCGAGATAATTTCCAAATGACCGTGTTGCCTGGTACTTTTAGCCGTTTTAGCCAAGATCCTAATAGCTATTGGCTAAATATGACTGGACAACAGAGCTTGCTGAATGATTATGTTGGGGTAAGTGTACCTGGTCTGAAACCAGATATGCGTCAGGTTCCTAACCTCAAAATTGCTATTCAAAATGCTTCCAATCAACCTCAGCTAACTGAAAAAGTTATTGCTTATCTCAAACAGAAAGGCTTTACTAATATTTACAAAGTTCCTGATTGGCCAGATACCCAGCGCCAAACTCAGATTGTTGTCCAAAAAGGCAACCGACGAGTTGGAGTTGATTTGCAAAAAGTCTTAGGCTTGGGTCAAATAGAAGTGTCAGCAATTGGTGATTTAGAATCTGATCTGACAATCCGCATTGGTAAAGATTGGAAATAGGCAGGAGTCATTTGTCATTAGTCATTTGTCATTGGTTAAATGACAAAGCGCAAAGTCTGAACGGAGGAAACCTCCGCTCAGAACTTTTTAAGAGAGGACTAATCATAAAAGACTGCTGAAAAATAATAAAGTCATGAAAAAGATTTTACTGCGCTTTTTCGGTTTGATTGTGATTTTGCTACTAGCATTTGGGTGGATAATACTTAATCCCAAACCAGCTTTTGCTCAGATAAACACAATCAATTACAACAATATAAATTTAGAAAATCGTGACTTTTCTCATGCTGATTTGGCAGGTGTAACATTTGTAGCAGCGGAAATGCGGGGGACGAATTTTCAAGGAGCGAATTTAACCAACGCAATTCTGACTAAAGGGGTTTTGTTAAAGGCAAATTTGGAAGGTGCGAACTTAAGCGGTGCTTTAGTCGATCGCGTGACTATGGATGGTGCTAACCTCAAGAATGCCATCTTTACGGAAGCAACTTTAACCCGTAGCCGCTTTTACGAAGCTGATGTCACTGGCGCTGATTTTACCAATGCTTTAATTGACCGTTATCAAGTGTCGCTGCTGTGTGAAAGAGCCGATGGCGTAAATCCGGTTACGGGTGTGTCAACGCGAGATAGTTTAGGTTGCCGATAGTAGTGGCGTAGTAAGCTTAAAATAGTGGATTAGACGTAGGTTGGGTGGAGCGGAGCGCAACCCAACGTATATCAGGATGTTGGGTTACGCAAAGCCTCCACCCAACCTACAATTTTTTTGCAACTAGTGGTCTGTCCCAAAAGTTTTGAGAGGTTAGTGGTGTTCAGATCCCCGACTTCTTCAAGAAGTCGGGGATCTAGCAGCCCATTATCCCATTATATTATATTTAATGGGTGAACTCATTCTTAACTTTTCTTCCTTTGCGCTCTTTGCGTACTTTGCGGTTCGTTCTTTTATCTCTCAAAATTAATGGGACAGACCACTAGTAGGGTGTGTTAGCAATAGCGTAACGTACCAACACCTTTGAATCGGTATGCTAGGCTTTATGTTAAGCTTTGTAGCACAAATCTTATTAGTGGGAATTAAAATTGTCAAAAATCAATCACCTCTAATTACTGCTGGGAATTTCAATTAAAAATTCTGTTCCTTCTCCTGGTTTAGAAGAACATTTAATTTGACCATGGTGTTTTTCAACTATTATTTGATAGCTGATAGATAATCCTAACCCTGTACCTTTACCTGGTGCTTTGGTGGTGAAGAAGGGGTCAAATATGTGCGATCGCACCTCTTCGGGAATCCCATGACCATTATCGGCTATTCTAATTACAATCTGGTTATTAACGGCCTGCGTACTAATCCAGATAGTCAAAGGTATTCTCGGACACGTTTGGGATAATTTCAAATACCTTTGCTGGATAGTTTTAAACTTCTCCTCTAAAGCATCAATACTGTTACTCAAAAGATTCATAAACACTTGGTTTAATTGCGCGGGATAGCATTCGAGCAAATGTAAATTAGCATATCCTTTCACAATCTCAATAGCTGGGCGTTCATTATTGTTTTTGAGCCGATGCCCTAAGATTAGTAAAGTACTATCTAAGCCTTCATGAATGTCTACAGGCTTCAATTCAGCCTCATCTGTACGAGAGAAGTTTCGCAGTGATAGCACAATCTCACAAATGCGCTCTGTTCCTACTTTCATCGACTCAAGGGTTTTCGGTAAATCTTCGATGAGAAATTCCAAATCAGTCTTGTCAATTTTCTCTTGGACAGTTGGCAATAGAGAGGAGTTTTCTCGATAAAGTTTCACCACCTTTAACAGTTCTTGAGTATATTCATTTAAATGAATCAGATTGCCAAAAATAAAACTGATCGGATTGTTAATCTCATGAGCAACTCCAGCAAGTAGTTGTCCTAAACCTGCCATTTTTTCACCCTGAATTAACCTAGTTTGAGTTTGTTTTAATTCTTGCAGAGTTTGAGTAAGTTCTAAGGTTTGACGTTTAGTTTGTTCGAGTAATTCCGCTTGCTGAATTGCAATTCCCAATTGCACCCCGACTTGAGCCAGTAAATTAATTTCTTCCTCTTTCCAATAACGTGGTTGCGAATTTTGATAAGCAACTAATAATCCCCATAATTTCTCACCTTCCCGAATTGGCACAAAGGTTTCGTTACGCGGAAGTTCGTTATCGTCGTCTGTATCTTCAAAAGTCTCTATAATCATTGGTTGGAGTTGTACAACAGGTTTCCAACCATCTTTAAAGGAATCTGCCACAAACTTACCACTCCAATCTGGGTTGAAGCGGTAGATTGCAATTCGCTCGACTTCGAGCAACTCTCGCACAGCTTGAGTAGTGGTTCTAAAAATAGTTTTAATATCAAGTGATTGGCGGATTTTATCAATGGTTGCAGCCAGAAGTTCTTGTCGTTCCATTGCTTTCTCCCGTTCAGTGGCTTCTGCTAACTGAATAACCTGCATTTGAACTTGCTTTAAATAAGAATCCTGTTTTAATGCGACTCCCAATTGCTCGGCTATTTGACTAGCAAATTCAATTTCCGAGGGTTGCCAGTAACGAGGAGCAGTGCATTGGTGAATACACAACAATCCCCAAAGTTGACCTTTTTTTAATAGAGGTGCAACCATATTTGCCCGCACTTGAAATTTCGCTAAGATTTGGACATAGCAACCGGGATACTTCCCTTGATGAATGTCAGCGATCGCATTTACTCGACCTTGAGAGTAAAGGTGTGCAAAGTTTTCCCCAAAGCAGTAATCATAAACTTTTTCTGCCATTACCGAGTTACACTCAGGCACAAAATCTTCAGAAATAAATTCTCCTTCCCAATCTTTTTGCGGGTCAAAACGAAAGACTGCCACTCGGTCTGCTTGTAACATTTGCCTTGCCTCGGTGACAGTAGTCTGAAAGATTGTATCTAAATCTAAAGACTCCCGAATTCGAGTAATTACGCTAGTTAACGTCTTTTGTTGCTCTGCTTGGTACTGAGCGTGTGCCAGCAACTTATGGTGTCGTAGGGCTACACCAATTTGTGTGCCGATTTTGCTCAGTGATTCGACTTCATAAGACTGCCACTCTCTGGGTAAGGTATTTTGGTAAGCAGCAATGACTCCCCAAAGTTGATCTCCTTGGAGAATAGGCGCTGTTGCAAAGGCTTTTGCCTGAAATTGCTCCAATAAGGTGATATGGCAGTCTGTTAATCCGGCTTGATAAATGTCATTAACTATAAATGTCTCGTTGTTAAGGTAACGTCCACCTTGCGTCTGTTGTAAATAAGTATCAGCGATCGCAGGCTGAATGCCAACTAAGGGAGTCCAGCCTTGAGTAAATGATTCTGCAACAAAGTTACCACTCCAATCTGGATTGAAGCTAAAAATGGCAACTCGATCGGCTTGCAGCAGCTTACGTATTTCTTGAGTTGTGGTTTTAAAAATGGTTTCAATATCAAGGGGTGAGCGAATTTCATCAACAATTTTAGCTATTACTTGGTCACGCTGAACTGCTTGAGCTAACTTTGCAGCTTGCAATTGGACTTCATGGAGATGCTTCGCTTGTTGAATCGCAACGGCAAGATGGTCGGCAATTTGACTAATAAACTCAATTTCTGATTCTTTCCAATTACGAGTCTCACTGCACTGATGAATACAAAGCAATCCCCACAGTTCTTTCTTCCGCGTTAGAGGGACAACAAGATTAGCCTGTACCTGAAATTTACTCAAAATTGCCAGATGACAATCACTCAGTCCCGCCTTGTAAATATCTGCTACTGCTTGTAATTGACCTTCTTGATAACTGGAAGCAACTTGTCCTCCAAAGCAGTAGTTGTAGACTTTCACTGCCATTACTGAGTCCCAACCAAGTGCAACATCCTCAGAAATAAATTCTCCTTCCCAATCTTTTCCTAGTTCAAACTGCAAGACTGCGACTCGATCGGCATTTAGCAATTGACGCACTTGTGTAACAGTCGTTTGAAAAATTGTTTCTAAGTCAAGAGACTCCCGAATTCGCACAATTACACTCGCCAGAGCCTTTTGTTGCTCTAGTTGCTCTTGAAGTTGAGCGCTAGACAAGAGAAGTTGATTTTCTGTGAAATTTGAATTGGGTTCCATTGCTCTGGATTATTTTGTTTTTATACAAGGGTTCCTCACACCAAACTTCACGGGGTTAAAGGGTGTTAAAAATATGACAACCTGCAAATTTTTACAGAGTTTAACTATTTCCCAGAAGATGGTTATTGTTATAGTTCCCCTTTCTCGATCTATCCTCGTAATAAGTTGAAAAATAATTTTGGCTTGTACACATTGAAGAAGAATTCAGAAGTCAGAATCAAGACGCGACTCGACTAACTAGCAATTCGCTGTATCATAGCAATCTCAGGAATTTAATTTTGAGCCTTCGCTTTACCAATACCAAGGGTGAAAGCATTTAAAATAACTAATTTGTGGAAATTTACCTGACAGACTGCGGAATTTCAGGTTAAATGTTTTAAAGTATGCACTCTGTAAGAGTTGTCGGGTATTATTCGTGACACAACAAGACCAAAAGCCCTCTCGTTCTTTCGCTGGAATTGCTGGCATTGTTGCCGCAGCCACATTAATTAGTAAAGTCTTCGGTTTAGTGCGGCAGCAAGCGATCGCTGCCGCATTTGGTGTTGGTGCTGCTGCCACCGCCTATAGTTATGCCTATATTATTCCTGGCTTTCTATTAATCTTACTTGGTGGCGTTAATGGGCCATTACACAGCGCGCTTGTCAGCGTTTTAGCCAAGCGGCGGCGAGAAGAAGCGGCTCCCCTAGTGGAAACTGTGACAACGCTGGTAGCTGGATTACTATTGCTGGTGACAGTTGCTCAGATTTTATTTGCGGATACAATCATTGATTTAGTCGGTCATGGTTTGCAAGAAACAACCAGAGCGATCGCTATTCAACAACTCCGCATTATGGCACCGATGGCTTTATTTGCCGGTTTAATTGGCATTGGCTTCGGGACTCTCAATACAGCCAATCAATATTGGTTACTCTCCATTAGTCCTTTATTATCTAGTATTACCGTTGTTGTTGGTCTTGGGATCTTGGCTATGCAACTGGGCAAAGACATTATTAAGCCGGAGTACGCTTTAATCGGGGGAATGGTGTTAGCTTGGGGAACTTTAGCAGGAGCAGTTCTCCAGTGGTTAGTGCAGCTAATTGTCCAGTGGCGGTTAGGATTGGGTACATTACGCCTGCGGTTTGAATTTAAATCCCCAGGCGTTCAAGAAGTAATCAAAATCATGACTCCGGCGACAGTCTCCTCTGGAATGATGCCAATTAATGTTGCGACTGACCTTTATTTTGCTAGTCCTATCCCTGGTGCGGCGGCAGGATTTAACTATGCAAATTTATTAGTCCAAACTCCCTTGGGGATTATCTCTAATATCATTTTACTGCCTCTATTACCGATATTTGCCAAACTTGCCGGCCCCGAAAATTGGCCAGATTTAAAATTACGCATTCGCCAAGGACTCTTACTCACTGCCTTCACCATGCTACCGCTAGGGGCGCTGATGGTGTCGCTATCAATACCCATTGTGCAGGTGGTATATGAACGCGGTGCTTTCAAACCAGAAGCCACAGAGCTAGTTTCATCCTTATTAGTAGCTTACGGAATTGGGATGTTTGTCTATTTGGGACGTGATGTTTTGGTGCGGGTATTCTATGCTTTAGGAGATGGACAAACACCTTTTCGCATCAGTGTTTTTAACATCTTGCTCAACATTATATTAGATTGGTTTTTCGTGAAACCTTTTGGCGCTCCCGGTTTGGTGTTAGCAACGGTGGGTGTAAATTGCAGTTCAATGTTAATGCTGTTATGGTTACTCGATCGCAAACTCAATGGTTTACCTTGGCGCGAGTGGAGTTTGCCAATTCTGGGTTTGGCTGCTGGTAGCGTGGTAGCTGGGGTAGCAAGCTATGGGACATTGCTTGGTTCCCAGCATTTGTTTGGTAAAACAGGTTTACTGATTCTGGTGTTGCAATTGTGTATATCTGGCTTCGTAGGGATTGCGGTGTTTGCTGCGATCGCTTCATGGCTGAAAATACCAGAGGTGAATATATTTATATCTCGTCTATGTCAGCGCTTTTTGAAGAAATAACTGACGATAAGTCATGGCATCAAAAAATTCTTGCTGTGGGGATGATAGATTGATTTGGTGCTAGATTTATCTGATATGGTGAGTTGAGAAACTTGGTATCCACAAGTTCTATGTAAGCCTCTTGTGGCTAAGAGGATGTTTGAAAAGTATTGGGCGAATAGAATTCGCTACTACACAAACCAAGTCCACCTGCGTGGACTAATACAAAATCAAGGGTTTTTAACCTGCAGAGGCAGGTTTTGCCTGTGTAGCCGCGATTTCTAATCGCCACCCAAGTGGGTGAGAAATAATTCAGCCACTTGGGTGAGCCAGGTGTGCGAGGTTACATTTTGTAAAAAAAGAGATTCTAGTACTAGAGAACATTGATTTTACTTAACTCTAGTGAGAATAATCCTATGAAACTTACAAAATTAGCTGCCTCTGCACTTGCTGTTGCTTCCATTGTCCTTTCGGCTGGTATTGCATCTGCTCAAACAGCAGGTACTAACGGTAACTACATCGGTGCTGGTATTGCGGTTGGTGCAACCAGTGGCGGACAAGGAAACGATGAAGCACAACTTGGTGGTAATATTCAAGGACGGTACGCCGTTCCCAATGCCCCTGTTTCATTGCGGGGTTCTGTGCTGTATGGTGGTGACGCTGCTGCAATTATGCCCATAGTGACTTACGATGCACCCATCGCCAAAAATACTAACGTTTACTTCGGTGGTGGTTATTCTTTTGTAACTGACGAAGGTCAAAGAACCCCATTGGGCAATCAGAATTCACCTGTAGTCACCCTTGGTATTGAATCAGAAGTTAGCAACAATGTCATTGCCTACGGCGATACTAAATGGGGTATTGACGCTTACAGAAATAGTGATGCTGATGCCGTCAGCTTCCAAGCTGGATTAGGCTATCGCTTCTAGTGATTACAAGCTAGAAAACGGCTTATTCGGAAGCTAAAGCAATGATGTTTACCAGCCGTAATAGTAATACATTCTGTCATGTCTGAGTATTTATACTCGGACATGAATCATTTTTATTGATGATTTTGATAAGAAATGATATTGGCTAGTATTGATACTTTCTTTTAAAGTGAAGTAAATACACGTATAAGATATTACTCATGAAAAAGATTAATCCCATTTCAGAAATAGTTGGTGAAACAACTGACGTGGAATCTTGGCTGATTCGAGCAGGGCTAAGATTTTCAGATTTAGGCGACGATGCCGAAAGCATTGCAATCCGTAAGCAATGGCGAGAGTACCAAGCGGCAGTTCATAGATGCTGTGTAACCCTACACCAACTACCATCAGATGTTCAACTAGGCGGTGACTATGCCAACCTGAGAATACCTGGTGGTGCATCAAGCAATTGTGCGATAGATTGTCGAGTCGTCCCAAGTCCTTAGACTGGGCAAAAGATCGAAAATCTATCAAGTGGAAACTGATAAGTAAGTCGGCATAAATAATTATCTTTGGAATAAAGTAGGGGGTAGGGAGCAGAGGGCAAAAGGGTTTGAGCCTTGTTTACTAATTACCCTGTTGTACGCCGTTCACTACTGGCTTAACTTCCGAAAATGGATCAGTGCCGCCACCCCAGTTAAAATCACTAATTCTGATGCTGAAGCCGCCTAGCTGCAACACCGGATTGTAACGTAAGGTGATGCCATAGCTACGACGACTATATTCCACAATGTAGTCGGTGCTAGTTTGTGTACCAGTATCCAAGTTAATAGATGTTTGAAAGCCTAAGCGAAAAGGGCCGTAGATTTGCTGTGATATCCCAGCACTCAACACTTTGTTATCAACGGAGCGATCAAACAAAAAGGGTGATAATCCGTTATTTAAGCCTTGAGAGAAACTAATATTAAAGGCGGTATAGTCTAAAAAAGGTCGAGAAAAATGACCAATTTGACCTTGTAAGCCAATAGTACCAGTTAAGGTGCTTTGGTTATCACCACTGCTGTAATAACTGGTCGTGCCTGTAACGCCAGTGAACGCTTGCAAGTAAGGAACTACAGGATTAGCTGTGTATCGTAATCCCTCAGTGGCAGTGCGTGCTAATGGTTTTCCCTGCCACAGTAAAAACCCGCGACTGAGAGCAACGCTACCTTGTAAACGACTTAATGAGATGCGATCGTTTTCCCGCACTGGTTTTAGTAAGTCTTGGCGATCGGTGTTAGCATCGATATACTGGGCACTTGCCTGATAGCTGAGGTTAATACCGCTTTTTCCTAAAGGGATCACAGGAGAGGTAATAACGCCGCCAAAACTGCTCTGGACAGTTTGAAAGCCAAGGCTACCGTTGTAGAGACGATCGCGGTAGTTATATTGCACATTCAATGTGTGGGGAAGAGAAGTGCCTATTGTCTGGCGCAATCCCAAATCCACCCGCAAATTGTTTTCCACCTGACTCAAGTCAAGACTACTTAACTGCCCAGTCCCCTGAAGTGTTGTCCGTGGACTCAAAACAGAATTTATCGTTGTCTTCACACCAAATAGTGCGCCTAAGTCACCTGTGCCTTCTTGCACAGCTCTCTCTAATAATAACTGGGGCGTGATCGTCCACTGAGTTTGGCTTGTACTAATCACTGAAAAGCCACGCTCAATATAGAAACCACCCCGATCAGTTCCATCAAAGCCGGGGGAGACTAGAAAGGGTGTAACGTCCCGCTCCCGACGGTCAATAGTATGCTCATCTAATGGAATTGGTAAGGACAATGTTTGATCCAATACCAAACGCTGCCCCTGTGTCCTGATGCGGTCTACCAAGGGTGTCTCTTGTGTCAGAGTTACTTTATCTGCGCGTAATTCTAGTTCTGGGGGCGAAAAAGGATCGTTGGTGATGCGGACATCTCTTGCTTGCCAGCCTTGGGGATAAAAGTCAATGTGTTCCGCTTCAAACCTGAGCCGATTGACTACACCCCCTGATTTCGGTGGTGGGATGTTGGTAGCACCTGTCTCACCACCAATTGTCACATCAAGTCCTCCAGGGCTGCTTACACCTGAAAGGGGCTGATTGGCTCTAATGCGATCGCTTGGTGGACGTTTTGGGACTCCACCAGCAGTTACATCGGTGGGTAAGAAAGCAAAATCTGTTTGGGCTGAGGGTACGTAAATTTCGCCTCTACCATTTTCCATTTCACCACTATCTTGAACAAAGTTATAGGTAAAGCGTTGTCCTCGCAGTACTTGATCGCCCCGTGTTAAAGTTACGTTGCCGTAGCCCGCAGCGATCAAGTTGTCCAAATTGACTTGCAAGCGATCGGCATCTACCACCGCCCCATCAAATCGCACAACTACATTACCTACAGCCGTAATAATTCGCTGTTGCTCGTTATACTCTTGCCGATCTGAAGTGACTTCCACAATTCTCGGCCCGGCTGGCAGTGTGGTAGCTGGCGCAGTTGTTGTACCAGACGGTTTACCTTGTGGCTGATTAGTGGTGTTTACCTTTGATGTAGGCGTTGGTTGCTGGACTTGGGACTGGAATTCTACAGTGATGGGCTTTGATAGTTGGTTTGTCGGGTTACGAGACTTAAATTCTATAAAACTTTGTACTGATTGAGAACTTGGTGCAAGATCAGCAGCAGATACAGAGATATTGTCTGCTTTTGCATGTTGTGCAGTAATGTCAGTTTGCTGTTCTTGTTGGGTTAACTTTTCAGCTAAAATTTCTGCTTTGGATTTGACTAACTGGTTGCTGTTTGTGACAGTTGGGGCAATTTCAAGAGAGGGTGGAGATTGGGCGACAAGGGAACTTGGAGAAACCCTATAGCTAAAGCTAGAAGAGTCCAAAAAGGTTTGTTTTTTTCCAGCGCTAGAGTTTGGATCTAGCGTAGACGCAAAGCGGCTTGTCGTCAGACATCGCTGACCGAGTTTTTGAGAAGGTTCACTTTTTGCATCTTGCTCGGAAGCCTCCACTGCAACTTTTTTTGGTAATGCAGCAGCTTCTCTTTGCATCTCCCGTTTTCGCAGCACTGACATGAGAAGAAGTTGCGATCGCTGGATGCCGCCACTCGAACTTGTCTTTGTATCTTCTTGATTTTGGCGATTAGAGGTTGTAACCTTCTGCTTGGGATAACCAACGACTAGCGGTTGCCCCAGAATTCCAGCAGTTCCAGAACCAGTGAATGGGGAACTTTCTGGTGCGAAGGTTTCTGTTTCTGGTGAATTAGGTACAGAGGAAGTTTTGGCAACTACCAAGTCATCCTGAGTTGAGTTGATCGGAATTGGCAATGACGGATCACCCTTAGTGTTACCCGCTATTGCCAACTGAGCTAAAACCTTGGGCTGCTTAGATTTATCTGTTTTTTCGTGTATTCCAGTATCTACACCTGAAAGAAATTTTGTATGACTAGCAGATGAGTCGGAATTTACAGGTTGTAAAGATTCGAGGATAGGAGGCGGATCGGGTGGCAGAACTGGATGAAGCATAAGTGAGCAAAATCGGGCTAACAAACAGCCAAATGTCGGACGGAAGGATAAACTATACATTCTGCCTTCCGACTGTCGCCTTCTGCTACCTACAGCAAGCTACCTGGAGGAAGAAACTTACTAATTTTCGCTTAGTAAGTTTCCGTGGCGTTTAGTATTTTCCGCCTTCCAAAGTCGCGGATGATTTATCGCCCTTTTACTCTAAGTCCCGACGGCCGGGGTTACGAGCGGGATCGTTCGACAAAAATCCGAAGATGAAGATAGTTACGAAGAAGGCAACAACAATATAAACAGCGATTTTTAAAGTCAGCATAGAAATATCTCCAATGGGTAAAACAAAGAGAGCTTTTCTTTTAGAATCTGCCATGCAGAAAAGATAGCTACTTTATATTACCCAAATCTCGTCCCTTTTTTAGAGGACTCTGGGGATTGGGGACTGGGGATTGGGGACTGGGGATTGGGGATTGGGGAACTAGGGACTAGCAGTGTCTATCCTATCCTACGCTTATTGAGAATAGTGCAAGATATCAGTTGTCTGACTTTTAGATGACCCTAAGAAATAACTCAGAGGACTATTGACTCCTCTGACGTTGACTGACGGCAAAGGTTTCCCAAAAAAAGGTTAGAGGTTGCAGGTTACAGGAAATAATTACTATCCCCCAATGCCCAATGCCCTTCAAGAGTGCTGAGTAATGAGTGCTGAGTGCTGAGTGGGGAATCTCATTTCTTTACTCAGGACTGGGAACGGGCTAAACCTTAGCTATCCGCTAACGGAAAAGAGGAACTGTTATGCCCAATGCCCAATCCCCTATTTCTCAGCTTGAACTTTTGCTATATCTTTGCCAATTCGGTTTTTGATTACTCGTGCAGGTATGCCTACAGCAACGGAAAAAGGAGGAATATCTCTATTAACAACTGCTCCTGCACCAATGACACTGCCTTTACCGATAGTAACGCCATCTAATACTGTTACTCCATGTCCTAGCCAACAATCATCCTCAATCACGATTCCCTTGCGAGTAACACCTTGGTATTTAATCGGCTCCATCGGATCAGCAAAATTATGATTATTGGCATATATCCCTGAGTAGGCAGCAATCATACACTGTTTACCAATTTTAATGTCTCCTGGCCCCTCAATAGACACATTGGGAGCAATGAAGGTGTTTTCATCAATGTGTATATACGTATCTTCCAAAGAACCGATATCAACGTTACGCTCAATAGCGACTCTATTTCCTAGATGAATTCTATTATTTTTGTGACCTCTAGCATCCATCCGCACACCCTTGAAAATATAAACTCCACTGCCGATCTCAATACAAGAGGTACCGTTAAATTCAACACCATTCTGAATATACACTGAGTTGCCTATCTGGGCAAAAATACTGCGATACCCAAAATTACGCAACTTTGGCCCCAGAATAAGTGTTGGAATATCTCCTAACACAGTTGTTACTAAAAGTTCTTGCAATCGCTGCAATTTTGAAAAATATTGCTCGTTCTGCATAGCGACATATCTCTTTAATCAATTGTTGTTGACAGCGTTTAAAGTTGTTTTGTCCGTATCCTAATCTTCTACCAATACCAATAAAATTCGTGCCTTTTGATACATAAAATAAGGTAGCAGGATCACAAAAATTTCCCAAGATTTTTAGATGGTTTTCCAACATTTGAAAAACTAAAGTCTAGCTTTGACTATGTGAGCAATTCTTGAGGTTAGGTGTGTAGAATTACTCAAGTAATATGCACAATTGCGTTAAGTCGCTAGAAGTTTTTGTACTATATGTACGTAAAACTTTGGCTTCTTTGTCACAAAATCAATTAACAAAGTAATTTCAGTGCATTGCCAAGTCAAAACTCAGACTCTTAAATTGTCTGATGGGAAAATTTGCTGGTTTAGATAGGCTACTATTTTGGTTCTCGGTCAAATTTGAAAAGCTTGCTACCGCTAACAGCACTACTGAAGCAAATAGGGATAGTGTTGTCTATCTTGAGGCTATTTCCTCTCAAGCGATTTTAGTCTTTTGAAACAACTCAATTTCAAAAGCTATTTTGCAACAAAAAATACATCTAACTAGACTATATTCAAAGTTTAGATAAAATTTCTGCCTAGCATGACAATGTAATTATTGTTGGATTTTATGGGTATTTTGCCCAAATAAAATCCAATTAGGGTGGATTATCTCCCACATCAGCCATCACATTGAAGTTAACCATCGGTGCAAACAAGTAAGCGCTTCCCCGACTGCTATGACGGCTTTCTTGCAACGAATTTCTAGAGTATGCTGCTCCAATCATGTTGCACACGGATGATTTACAGACTAACCAATTCATGTTGGTAATTACATGAATGGTTTTTAATAACAATTGTTTTTAACGATAACACATTTTATTTTGAGTGGAACACTCTCAAGAAATAAGTTGCTTGTTGATGAAAATTCGGGAAATTAGTTATTTTTTTTACTAGAGAGATTGCTACTCTGGAATATTTTTATACACCTAGATAAAATCCATTGAGAAGAGAGAGTTGAAAAATGCTGTCAAGGGTTACTTAGAATTTCTGTCCATATTTCTACATTTGCTTGTCCAAGTAATTTTATGATTGGGTGTTAAACTCAGAATGATATCTACTATACTTGTGACCCTTACAATATTCTTTTTCTACATATACTTATATCTAGAAATTTGTAAATCACCCATTCGGGTGAGCCAGGCGGGTGATGCGTACTTGACATTACTTATTATAAATTCTATTGAAAGAAAGCTAAAACGTAGCTTAGTTTCGAGGATAAATCCCCAAAAAAACATCAAAATTCCCAAGTTGAGGTATCGGTTTTAACTCACACACGTGGTTCAAATTATGGCTTTAATTAAAGAAATTGTACAAGAAGCTCTAACTATCGGCTATTTGAGTGTTGTAGCCGAAGATCAACTGCGATCGCAGCTTCAAGGTAATTATGACTCAGAAGACCTAGATGCCTGGATAATTTTACAGCGAGCGATCGCAGCCGGTGATGTAAAACTTGAGTCGCGCCGAAAAAAAGCTTCTCTCTCTCCTAAAGCCAAAGACGCTTCATCGAGTATCAAACTTGCTTATCAAATGGCAGCGGAACTCGCTTATGCAGCAGCTGTAGCTTTGACGATGACAAAAAATACTAAAGATCAGCCTTCATTGGGCGCGTAAGATAACACGCTACTAAGTTATTTTCCTGGTTTAGTATCAAAACTTAATACCAAGTAGTTAGCGCTTGCTTTTCCTGCTTAACTGCTTGGTAAGGTTTTCATCCAATTCTTATTTATAGCCTTTAGCTCCCACTTCTTTGCCAGCACAATTTTATTAAGAAATAATTAAAAATTTAACTTTCCTGGACACAGGTATGGGGAATTTTTACTTTCAGCTAAGACCATAGAACTGATCCCCGGAAGCAATAATAAAATAAATATAAATTATTTATTCATAACTAGATTTTTTTAAGTGATATATGCCAGTAAATGATTAAATCTTAATATACCAAGTACATGGCTGAGAGTAAGGCATAGAATTAGAAACACCTTGGTGTAAACTTTAGCAACGAGGTTAAAAAGAATTCTCAATGTTTAACAAAGTCATCGCTTTTTCACAAAATACAGTATGAAGAATTGGCAACATTGGTAAAGAGAGTAAACAATAACCATAGCTAAACTTGGAGTTTTGCCAACCTATGCAGCCAATTCGCACATTTAACGTATCCCCTTCACTACCGCCACGACTCGAACCACTACGGCGGCTAGCACAGAACTTGCACTGGGATTGGAACGTTGATACTAAAGATTTATTTCGTCGCTTAGACTCTGACCTATGGGAGTCTAGCCATCATAATCCAGTGTTAATGTTGGGTACGATCGCTCAATCGCGGCTTCTGGAAGTTGTCGAAGATGAAGGCTTCCTAGCGCAAATGGATCGAGCTGACCGTCAGTTAGAAGATTATTTGCAAGAGCGCACCTGGTATCAGAAACAACGGGAGCAGAAACCAAAGGAATGCTACGCCTATTTTTCGGCGGAATTTGGACTGGTAGATTGTTTACCGGTCTATTCTGGGGGCTTGGGCGTTTTGGCGGGAGATCATCTCAAATCTGCCAGTGACCTGGGATTACCACTTGTCGGTGTAGGTTTACTGTATCAGCAAGGCTACTTTGCTCAGTATCTCAATGCCGATGGCTGGCAGCAAGAGCGCTACCTGAACAACGATTTCTACAATATGCCCTTGCATCTAGAGCGGAATGCCGATGGTTCAGAACTGCAGATTGTGGTAGATTATCCTGGACGCAAGGTGTATGCCAGAGTTTGGCGCGTACAGGTAGGAACGGTTCCCCTGTATTTGATGGACACCAACATTGAACCCAATAATACTTACGACCACGACATCACAGATCAACTGTATGGTGGCGACATCGATATGCGTATCCACCAGGAAATCATGCTGGGGATCGGTGGTGTGCAAATGCTCAAGGCTTTGGGGCTGAAAGTCACCGCCTACCACATGAATGAAGGTCACGCCGCCTTCTCTGCCCTAGAACGCATCCGCTTGCTGATTCAGGAAGAGGGACTGAATTATGCTCAAGCTAAACAGGTAGTAGCTTCCAGCAATATCTTTACCACCCATACGCCAGTACCAGCGGGAATTGACTTGTTCGCTCCCGACAAAATTTTGTACTACCTGGGCTACTATGCAGAGATATTTGGGTTGCCTAAAGAGCAATTTTTAGGGATAGGGCGTGAGAATACAGGCGACTTATCAGGGCCTTTCAGTATGGCGGTGCTGGCGCTAAAAATGGCAACATTTTCTAACGGTGTTGCACAGCTGCATGGTGTAGTTTCGCGGCAAATGTTCCAGGGTTTGTGGCAGAAAGTGCCGGTAGAGGAAGTACCAATCGCCGCAATTACCAACGGTGTCCATGCTCGGAGTTGTGTGGCGAAATCAACTCAAGAGTTGTACGATCGCTACCTGGGGCCAAACTGGTCATCAGCACCACCAGATAGCCCATTGTGGGAGCGGATGGAAGCCATACCCGATGAGGAGTTGTGGCGCAATCACGAACGCTGCCGCTTAGATATGATTTTGTATGTGCGAGAGCATTTGGTCAAACATTTGCGCGATCGCGGCGCTTCTGCCTCCGAAATTGTCCAAGCGCAAGAAGTTTTAGATCCTTACGCTTTCACCATTGGCTTTGCCCGTCGCTTTGCCACCTACAAACGCGCCACCCTCTGGATGCGCGATTTGGATCGGATTAAGCGGCTTCTGCTGGCTAACAAAGACCGGAAGGTGCAATTCGTAATCGCTGGTAAAGCACATCCCAAAGATATACCAGGTAAAGAATTGATCCGCGATATCAATCACTTTATCCGCGAACAGCATTTAGAAAAACAGGTAGTGTTTGTTCCCAATTACGACATTTACATCTCCCGATTGATGGTTGCGGGTTGTGATATCTGGTTAAATACACCGCGTCGTCCACGCGAGGCCTCTGGTACCAGTGGTATGAAAGCGGCAATGAATGGATTGCCGAACTTAAGTGTACTAGATGGCTGGTGGGATGAAGCTGATTACGTCCGCACAGGTTGGGCGATTGGACATGGAGAGAATTACGACGATCCCAACTACCAAGATGAAGTAGAAGCCAACGCTCTCTACGAATTGTTAGAAAAGGAAGTTGTACCCCTATTTTATGACCATCGGGATACTGATGGCTTACCCCGTCCCTGGGTTGCCAAAATGAAGGATGCAATTCGGTTGAATTGTCCATTCTTTAATACAGCGCGGATGGTAGGAGAATATGCACAGCGGGCTTATTTTCCAGCTAGCGATCGCTATCATACCCTGACTGTTGATAACTATGCCCCAGCGAAAGAACTAGCTGCTTGGAAAGAAAAACTGGGCGAACACTGGTTCAACATCAGAATCAAAGATGTTGACATATCGGCAGTTTCGGACATTGAGGTTAACCAAACCGTTGCTGTTAAAGCCAAGGTTGACTTAGCAACCTTGAATAATAATGATGTGCAGGTGGAGCTATATCAAGGTGCGATCGATGCCAATGGTGAGATTGTCAACGCTGTGCCGGTGGTGATGGATTACCAAGGTGAAGATGCACAGCAATTGAGTATTTACACAGGTAATATCACTTATACCGCTTCTGGTTTGCAAGGCTTGTCTTTGCGTGTATTGCCGAAAAATAAAAATCTGGCTAATCCTTATGAACCAAGGTTGATTGCTTGGGCAGAATAAGAGTGTTGAGTAGTTTTTGAATACCAAGACTAGGCGTTGCTAATTTAAATTTAGCAACGCCTTTTGAGGATGTCTGAAGCTTTATTTTCTAACAGTAACTAAAATTTCTAGCTGACAAGCGAAAAATAGATCCCCGAAATTATTTCAGCGATTGGGTTCGCCCAAAGTGATAAAAGAGAGTTAACTACAAATTGATAACTGAAAGCTACTGCAAAAATCGATAGTTACAATGAAGGTGTTGATACTATTTATGACTTCAATGCTACTAATGAATTGATTCAGCTATCGAATTATGGCTTTGGAAGTCGCTTATCAATAGGTTCACTTTCAGCAAGTCAGTTTACACTCGGAACATCTGCAACTACTAGTGAAGAGCGATTCATTTACAACAGCGCTACAGGTGCATTGTTCTTTGACCAAGATGGTAGTGGATCTGGGTTTACTCAGGTACAATTTGCACAACTATCTTCTGGATTGTCACTAACCAACAACAATTTTGTGGTTGTTTAATCTTGATTAGCGCTCTGCCATTACCAAGTGGTACGGTTTGCGGGGTGCTATTTTTAGCATCTCGAATTTCTTTTGCTTTGCGATCGCGTCGCAATATCTTACAGCAAATTGCAATCAAACATGCCACAGATAAAAGTACCAAAACCAATGTTGGGCTTTGTTTTACTTTTGTAGCTGGCTTGATCGAAAACTGCTGTAATCAGAAGCAAGTACCATACACGCTCAATCACCAAACGATGGCTAAGAACCAGATTAAATCATAAATTTGATGGTAGCTTGCCGCTGTAGGCATCGCTTCTGGCGTGTGCAGTAATCCAAATTCCTCTAAAGCAGCATACGCGAAGCCTTTGCTCAAATTCTTTGAGGGATGATAATGTAGCCTGTGGTGCGATCGCCTAAAACTAAGTTACGTTGTTCTCCCCAATACCACCAGTATGCAGCAATGTAAGCGCAAATTAAGCTATCTAGTTTATCTTCGGTTGCTTTGAGGGCTGCGCCTGTGGTGGGGATTTCGGAAGTAAATGTAGACGTACCAGCGGCTTGCCGTAGGCTACCGCCTTCTCTGCGAGACACTGCGTGAACGCGCAGCGTCTCGGAGAGAAGACGCCAAGGACGCAGAGGAGGAGAGATGGAGGGGAGGATATTGAGGAGATAATTTTGGAGTTTGATTAGTTCTAGGCGGCGATCGCTGAGGCGGCCTTTTTTGTATTTGAGGATGCGTTCTAAGTTGAATAGGTTAACGATCGCTGGGTGGGGAAAGACTTCTATTTGATATCTGCCCAGTTTTTGCGGCTCGATGGTGGGGGCGTGTGCAAAACCACGTGATTCTAATTCTAAACCAAAGTTGATGGTGCGCTCTGCGAAAGGTAGGTTTTGATTAGCTGGGTAGCATCCCGCATGATATTTACCAAAGTACTTGTGGCTGAGTTTGTCGGGGAGACGACTTCCGGTAGCGTTGGGTATGAGGGTAGGTGCATCTACGGCGATGATAGCTGGTTCATCTGGTTTGACAGTGCGATCAATCCAGGTAAGGATGTCTGCAATGGCATCTTTGCGGTCTAAATCGAGTAGTTGCAGTTGTCCATCTATCCATTCTAAACAGCATAGTCCACTTGGTTGCGATCGCCAGCCTAAATCAATGCCAAGAAATTTCATGGTCATAACACGAATTTGCGATTATTTTCGCATTTTCGGGCAACCATTTACCTAAATTTACTTGCTAAAAATCGTGATGAATAATCTTATAATCTTAGGCAGCTTGTCTTAATTTATTTTATCTGGCAATAAGTTAATCAAGATTATTCCAATGAAAATTTTATTTTTACATCCCAATTTTCCCTCACAATTTCGCAATCTAGCGATAGTTTTAGGTAAAGATCCTAATTACCAAGTCGTCTTTGGGACAAATCGTCGTGAAGGTGAAATACCTGGCGTTTATAAAGCTATTTATACTCCTTCTCGTGAAGCGGCTCCCCAAACCCATCACTACGTTCGTAATCTGGAAAATGCTGTTCTGACTGCTCAGGCTGTCTATCGCGTGGCAGAAAAATTAAAAGCTGAGGGTTTTGTTCCAGATATAGTTTATGGTCATTCTGGTTGGGGACCAACTTTATTTATGAAAGATGTTTTCCCCAAAGCAGAATTATTGTGTTATTTTGAGTGGTTTTACCATCCTCACGGTTCGGATGCAGATTTTGATCCAAATGAACCACTGAATGCTGATGATGAATGCCGCATCCGCGTGAAAAATGCGCCGATTTTGACTGATTTATATAGCTGCGATCGCGGTCTTTCTCCGACGAACTGGCAGCGTCAGCAGTTTCCCAAAGAATATCATAGCAAACTCACTGTAATTCATGATGGTATTGATACCCAATATTTTGTTCCCAAACCAGGCGCAAAGTTAGTTTTACCAAGAATAAATCTGGATCTTTCCCATGTGGAAGAGTTGGTAACTTATGTGGGACGGGGGATGGAACCTTATAGAGGTTTTCCGCAGTTTATGGAAACGGTGGCGCTAATTCAGCAGCGACGACCTAAGTGCCATGTAGTAGTTGTGGGAGAAGATCGGGTTGCTTATGGTAAAAATCTCCCCGATGGTAAGACTTATAAACAATTAATGCTAGAAAAATTATCTTTGGATTTATCGAGGCTGCACTTTACAGATAGGCTTCCTTACAATGAATACCTTCAGGTTTTACAAGCTTCTTCTGCTCATATTTATTTAACCCGCCCTTTTGTATTATCTTGGTCAATGTTAGAAGTCATGGCAGCAGGATGTTTACTAATAGCTTCTAAGACTCAGCCAGTATTAGAAGTCGTACAGGATGGGGTGAATGGACTGCTAGTAGATTTCTTTTCTCCCCAGGATATTGCTAATCGGGTTGAAGAGGCGCTGAATAATCCTCAAGTGATGAGTGCAATTCGTGCAAATGCGCGAGAAACAATTCTGAAGCGTTATGATTTAGCAAAACTGTTACCACAACATTTGCAATGGATGTTCGCTGGTAAAAATTCTGATAGTTTGAAAAATCGTCCAAGTTCTAAAGGATTTAGCAGAGATTAAGTAAATTCGTCATTAGTCATTGGTCATTAGTCATTAGCCTCTTGTATAAATATTTTTGTTTCAAGCAAAGGCGCAAAGAAAAGCCTGAAAATAACGACTTTTGTAAGAAGTATATTAATTATTGATTCGTTATTGGTAAATAACTAATGACTAATGACTGAAAAATACAAAGGCGATATTTAAAATGCGAATTATTTTTACCATTGCCCATTTTTTCAAACCTAGCAGTGAGGGTCGTCATGCTTCCCAACGCAAAGACCCACAACCTCGTTTGCAGGCATTAACTACAAGCCTTACTGTCTTACACCAATTATTTGGCAAATCTCAAAGTATCATCAATATCGCTCAACGACTAGCTTTCCCAGCTAATCAGCCACAGTCTCACGAACTAGATATTGTTATTTGTACAACGAAAGATAATCATCTTTTGAATCAGCTTCCCTTACCATCCCATTTATATAGGCATCATTCTAGCAATGCAGAACCTATGCTTTTAGGATTTGAATGTCAAGCTGTTCTGCAAAGTTGTCTTGGTCAATATGATTACTACTGTTTTCTTGAAGATGATTTAATTATTCATGACCCTTGGTTTTTTATAAAATTAAATTGGTTTACCCAGCAAGTGGGTGATTTAAATTTGCTCCAGCCAAATCGTTATGAAGTGTCCTCCCATGCTTTGGTTCACAAAGCTTACATTGATGGAGATTTGGCTTTACGAGTAACTGCTCCTTTTCAAAATGTGCAACAGCAACAGGAACTCAATGGCGCAATTATGAATGCACCAATTACCTTTTATCGTGCCCTCAATCCTCACGCAGGCTGCTACTTTTTAAATGCAAATCAGATGGCTCAATGGGCTAATCAAACCTATTTTCTCGACCGCGATGTTAGCTTTGTCGGTCCTTTAGAAAGTGCTGCTACTTTAGGAATTATGAAGACATTCCGAATTTATAAAACCTCACCAGAGCAAGCAAGCTTTTTGGAGATTCAGCACTTTGGCACGGGATTTATAGGACTAATTGGCGGACAAGTAGGTTTAGTAGAAAGGTAGATTTAATTTAAGAGTTTGACTATCTTTATAAAACTCCCGGTTCGCCCATTTTTTCAGGAGTTAGAAGAAAGGCTATTCAGGGGTAAAAGATTGGCCACCAAGTTGGGTGTAAATAGTAGTCGGAAACCCAAGCAAAACAAGAATACGATGCTGTAACGGAGAAAGAGCGGTCAAATTTTTGGAAATATGTCTTTCGGTATACTTATTTTCCTAACTCCTAAAAAATTGAGCGAACCGGGAGTTAACAATCAAAATAATGATTCCTCTACGCAAAAATTGGCTGTAAATTTAAAATAAAACCAGGGAGAACATCTTCACCAGATAAACTTGTAGGAGATTGTAAAACTTCTGGTGCAAGATTTGGACGATAAATTATTACTTGTTTATCTTTGGGATTAATTAACCAACCAAGTTGTAAACCCGAAGCTAAGTATTCCCGCATCTTGGCTTTAGTGTCCTCGACATCATCAGTTTCAGAAACCAATTCCACTGCAAAGTCTGGGCACAAGGGGAGATATTTTTTTCTTTGTTGTGGTGTGAGAGCATCCCACCGTTCCATCTTTACCCAAGAAGCATCAGGAGAACGAGTTGCACCATTGGAAAGTTTAAAACCAGTAGAAGAATCAAAAGCTTTTCCTAAATTCTTTTGACTATTCCAAAACCATAGTTGACCTAACAAATCAAAATTACGGTTTCCCGTTTCTCCTCCAGTGGGTGACATGATTACCAATTCTCCTTCAGCAGTTAATTCCAAACGCAACTCTTTATTCACAGCAACAATCTGTTCAAATGCCTCATCCGTAAATTTGAGATTAGCAGGTAATTGTAAAGTTAAAGCAGTCATAATTAATTCCGCTCCACGAAATCCTAGTTGCGTTACACCCATGCGCTGCCAATAGGGAAGATTAAACCTCTACCTCTAGCCTATCTTTCATGTCGCCATCAAACAACGGCAAAGACTCAATCTCCTCTTTTCTCTTGCCATGTGGCTCAGTTTGTCGGCGCTGGCAACAAATCGCTGTTAGAAAATCTTCTAAACTGACTTTCGCCAAAGCATCAGTAATCAAACCTCTAATTATAGTATTAACCCAAGTTGCTAGTTACTAGTCAAGGGCGATCGCAATGGGTGTGTTAAGCAATAAAATGCCCTCCAAGAAGAAAATTAGGAGGGCTATA
>NZ_JBALDZ010000147.1:0-59631 GCF_036917155.1 Nostoc sp.
TATTTTCTGGTTACTTGATTGTTCAAATTATCATCAGCGCATTTTCTGTTTATGTAGTTTATCCATGCTACTTATTGAAGTGCGGAATGTGGGATCAAAGGCTGCTCCAAAGGCAATCTGAGCATTAGTCACAAAATTAGGATTGAAAATACTTGCAGCAGTGTAAACCAATGCTTGAGTTGGGTTAGTTTGGTTTTGCCATGCGTTGATTAGCGTCTCACCTGCTAAAGGTAAAAGTTTTGGGAGTGCGACTCGAAAATCGCACGATTTGAGCAAGTAAGCGATTTCTTACCGGAAGCAGGGTGCTACAAGAAGCGATTGAGCTTATACTTCGTCGGAATTTTTGAGAGTATCTCGCTTGCTATACTTACTTATGCTCTTTTTTCCTAATTCCTAAAAAGCAGGAGCAAATCGGGAATAATAACTAACAATCAGGTGTGAACTTTGTCAGAATGAGTTCGTCGATGATTTTTGTTAGCAAAGAGAGCGAATTTGAAGGAGTCAGACTCTGAAAGGCTTTGAATTCAAAGGTGTTGAAAAACTTATTGGCCCAATAGCCGCGCTTCTCGGCTTTGTATATTTGTTGCAATGGTATATTGGAGACTTGCGATCGCCTTCCGATCCCATCTTTGAAAATAAACAGCCGCCTTTGGTTATGAAACAGGGCGATCCCTATATCCGCGCCTTAATGCGAACCATCTCGGCGAGTGAGGCTAGTGGGAACCGTCCCTATTCGCTGTTATACGGTGGACAGCAAGTCAACGACCTCAGCCGACATCCTGAGATATGCGTCACAATTGTCACAGGCCCCAACACAGGTAATTGTTCCACTGCTGCTGGCAGATATCAAATTATCAACGTTACTTGGTATCGTTTAGCCCCCCATTATCACCCAAAACCAATGCAGATGATGTTTTGGACTGCTTATAGTTTTGAAGCGGAATATCAAGATGTAGTAGTTTACCGTTGGTTGAGCGATCCTAAGGCTTGGGGAACTGATATTTCTCAACAGTTGCGTCAGGGAAAGTTAAATGATGTTTTGCGGCGACTTTCTCCCACTTGGACAAGTCTAGGATATGGCATAGAAACTAATTCTGTTAGTAGCTCTTTACATAAAATTTATCAGAAAATGTTACAAGAGGAATTAACGGCAGCAAAGCAACCAACAGCCCCAAATTTGATCCCATCTCCAACTCCTTCTAGCAAAGCAATAAAGAAGCAGTAAACCCGGATTTCTCACCAATGCTCAAAGCCTGTGCTTGTGCAGGGGAGCAGGGGAGCAGGGGAGCAGGGGAGAGTTCAATGTGCCAAGTTCAATCCCCTCCGCCCCTCTGCCCCTCTGCATTTCAAACTTGTGAGAAATGCGGGTAAAATTATCCTATTTTTTAACTTACTGTGGACAAAAACCTTTTGATACTTTCCACAAAAGCTAAGGTATTTTCAAAGTGAATATTATGTCCAGCACTACTAATTATTTTTATCTGGGCTAATTTACATAGTTTAGCCATTTCTGTATTAATAGATATAAATTTTTCATCATATTCACCAGTTAGTAAAAGCATGGGAATTGTATTATCTGGTAGCTTTTCCCATAAAGAAGGTTGGCATCCAGTACCCAGAAAGCGTAGTGATTTATCTAATTCCTGTGGATTGTTCTGCAACCGACTTTCTAACATGCGATCGTATTCTGGATGGTTTTTTATGTCACCAAAAATCGGCTGATTATACCAATTTGATAGAAAAGCTGCAAAATCGATTTTTTCAAGGCTTCTTGTTAATTTTCTCGCTATTTGCTGATCAAGCTTAATGCGTTCTAATCGTTCTGCTTCTGTTTGCAAACCTGGGGAAGCTGACTCTAAGATAACTTTATGAAAACGTTCGGGAAAATTCACGGCAAGGTATAAAGCCAATCTCCCACCCATTGAATAACCAACTAAGAAGCATTTGGCAATTTTTAACTCATCCAATAGGTTGATTAAAGCATGAGTGGTATTTGCCATTGTATAGTATTCTTCCTCACCAAAAACTTGAGTTTTACCATGTCCAGGGAGGTCAAGGGTTAAATAAGAAAATTCATTAGATAATAATTTTATGGCTTCATCAAATTCATCTATGTTACCCATGAAGCCGTGCAGAAAAATAATGAGTGGTTTGTCTGGGTTGCTAATTAAAGAATAGTAAAATTGATAATTTTCTCTGACCATAGCTAGCGAAAAACCATCGTTGTTACATAGGATATTTTCTTATGAAAGGGGTAAATATCACGATGCACTTATTGAATTTTGATGTATCGCTGTTAGTACATCATGAATTTTGGGAATGTATTTCACATTAATTTTCTAGTTCTTAAGGTAAAAATCTATCTAAAGCAGCTTTTAACTGTTTAATTTCAACGTCAATATTGCCCTCTTGTGCGGCTCTACCAATACACTCAGTTAAATGTTCATCCAAAACAATCCGCGCTACCCGATCCAATGCGCCCCGCACTGCGGCAATTTGCAGTAAAACATCAGGACAAGGTGTACTTTGCTGCACCATTGCCTTAATACCACGAACATGTCCTTCTATGCGCGATAATCGATTGACAATTCGCCGTAAAGACTCTTCGCTATGGATGTGAGGATGAGCCGACTCTCCAGTTCCATGAGTATGATCTGTATGCTCGTCGTCTGTATCGTGATGGTGGGAATGTTCTACTTGCTGGGATGTTGGCAAGGATTCCTTACCTAATCGATTTGATCCATTCATAGGTTATCAAAGGACTTGTAGTAATAAGATCCTACCCTAGTACTCGATCAAAATTTATAAGTGGGGAGTTGGGAGGATGAGGGGGATGAGGCAATACTTTTCGGTTAAGACCAAAAACAGGTAGATTGTTTATCTCCAAGCAGACCAAGTGTCTTAACTGCACGGTATCTTATACTACCTGTCGTAGACATCGCTCTCTCACTTTTCGGCACGCATCCTTCGTTTGAGAATTGCGATCGTCCATCTTCCATAGACTGGATTGAGTAGACAGATCAACCGTGGTTGGGCGATCGCTTGAATTGGGTATTCTAGTTTAGAATATCGATAACAAATAATTAGGGCCGGAATGCGGAGAATGGCTATGGTTTACCCTAAACTTAGCGGCCCTGGTTGTACAGCGACAACTTTTCCCGATTACTTTACTAGAATAATAAAAGGTGAATTGCAATGTCAAATATTCGAGAAGGAATGCCAGTACTTGCCCGTCATGAAGGAGATTGGGTAGGAACTTATACATTAATTGATACAACAGGAAAAATCCTCGACAAGTATGAATCTCACTTAACTTGTCAATTTCCAGAAAATGGCCCTCATCCCTACTACCAGATTAATCGCTACAAATGGTCTGATGGTAAACGAGAAGAATATGAATTTCCAGGAATCTATAAAGATAATAAACTTTGGTTTGACACCGATCGCATAGACGGAAAAGCCTGGGAAGCCGATGATTCGATTGTCATTTTGTGGTTTAGTTATAAGACAAACCCAGAAATGAGCTTATATGAAATGATCTACATTAGTCCTGACAATAACAATCGTGCCCGTACTTGGCATTGGTTTAAGAACAATCAAATCTTTCAACGCACCCTAATTCAAGAAGAACGGGTAAAATAGTAATTTCTCCCCTCAAAGATAAATCTCATTATTCTCCAGTCCGCGCAGGCGGACTTTGTTTGTGTAGCCACGACTTCTAGTCTTAGGCTCTCATCTCCAATCTCAACTTAGTAAGGTACACGCATGGCCAAAGGTGACAAAATAAACTTTTCTACTCCTAGCGGATTTCCAGAATTTCTCCCTAGCGAAAAGCGTCTAGAATCACATTTGCTAGATATCATCCGCAGAGTTTTTGAAAGCTATGGATTTACACCCATTGAAACACCTGCTGTAGAACGTTTAGAAGTCCTGCAAGCTAAAGGTAATCAAGGTGACAATATCATCTATGGCATTGATCCCATCCTGCCACCAAATCGACAAGCCGAGAGAGATAAATCTGGCGAGACTGGTTCAGAATCCAGAGCTTTAAAATTTGACCAAACAGTTCCTTTAGCAGCATACATTGCCCGTCACCTGAATGAGCTAATTTTTCCCTTTGCTCGTTATCAAACAGATGTAGTTTTTCGTGGTGAACGGTCGAAAGATGGGCGCTTTCGTCAGTTCCGTCAATGCGATATTGATGTAGTTGCTCGTCGTGAACTCAGCTTGCTTTATGATGCTCAGATGCCTGCAATTATCACCGAGATATTTGAAGCAATTAATATTGGTGATTTTCTAATTCGCATCAATAACCGTAAAGTTCTTACTGGTTTTTTTAAATCAGTGGGAATTGCCGAAAATCAAATTAAATCGTGTATTGGTATTGTTGACACGCTCGAAAAGATTGGTGAAATTAAAGTAAAACAAGATTTAGAAAAAGAAGAAATTTTAGAAGAACAGGCGCAAAAAATTATTGAGTTTATTAAAATTGACGGTTCCGTTAATGACGTATTAGATAAGCTCAAATACCTTGCCCAAAATCTGCCAGAAACCGAGCAATTGAGCTTAGGAATCACCGAATTAGAAACGGTAATTGCAGGAGTGCGTAATCTCGGAGTTGCCGAAAACCGTTTCTGTATTGATTTATCCATTGCCCGTGGTCTTGATTACTATACTGGCACAGTTTACGAAACAACCTTATTAGGACATGAAGCTTTAGGCAGTATTTGTTCTGGTGGTAGATATGAAGAACTAGTCGGGGTATTTTTGGGCGAAAAAATGCCTGGTGTTGGCATTTCTATTGGCTTAACTCGCTTAATTAGTCGTTTGTTAAAAGCTGGTATTCTAAATACCTTAGCTGCGACACCAGCCCAAGTGATGGTAGTGAATATGCAGGAAGATTTAATGCCTACTTATTTAAAAGTTTCTCAACGTCTGCGTCAGGCGGGAATTAATGTGATCACTAACTTTGATAAGCGTCCCTTGGGTAAACAATTTCAATTAGCAGACAAGCAAGGAATTCAATTTTGCGTAATTATTGGTTCTGAAGAAGCAGCAGCGCAAAAGTCATCGCTCAAAGATTTGAAAACAGGGGAGCAAGTAGAAGTGCTATTAGAAAATTTGGCAGAGGAAATTAAAAAAAGGCTTACTTAAAATATAAAGTAGCAACTGTCTATGACGATGCGTTACCCGGATTTCTCACCAATGCTCAAAGCCTGTGCTTGTGCAGGGGAGCAGGGGAGCAGAGGAGAGTTCAATGTGCCAAGTTCAATCCCCTCCGCCCCTCTGCCCCTCTGCCCCTCCGCCCCTCTGCCCCTCTGCATTTCAAACTTGTGAGAAATGCGGGGTTACAGCTTCCGCCTTACACACTTTACTTATTTGGAAGTTCTTTATGAGTTTGTCGGATCTCCCTAATCTCTGGGTTCCTCTAGCACTTTTAGGTTTAATTGTGATAGCTGCTGTATTTTTCAGCCGCAGCAATTGATATTTAAACGATTACACTTGAGGTGGAGGTATCAGTTCTATGTTTGCTGTTGTCACACTCGATACAATCCATTTACCCCCAGGTGCGGTAGTACGCCTACTCGGAAGTTGGCAAGACTATCAAGCATTGAATGAACAACTAGGCGATCGCTCCTCGCCTCGTATCAAGTATCGAGATGGAGAAATTCTCTTGATGGCACCGCTGCCAGAACATGGGCGTAAAGTAAGTGTAATTGCAGATGTGGTCAAAGTTTTGCTCGATCATCTGGGACAAGCGCAATATGACTGATGTAGATGTTGCGCGGGAATTAGTAGAAATTGGTGTTCCGAAAGAGGATATTATTTTAGGTTTACATCCGCCTTACAAGCGTCCGTATACAGGGTATGGAGTAGCCTAAAAAAAGTGCGCCCATAATGCAGAAAATCTTCATCAACGGCAACTACTTGGTACGATAAAGTACAGAGTGTCACAACTTAACTCTCAAGTAGATAGAAAAGGAATGCGTACATGGGAAAAGGGAGATTAGAAGCATTCAGCGATGGGGTGATTGCTATCATCATCACCATTATGGTGCTGGAAATCAAAGTGCCGCATGGGTTCGATTTAGCTGCGCTGCGTCCGCTAATCCCGGTATTTCTCAGCTATGTGCTGAGTTTTATTTATATTGGCATCTACTGGAACAATCACCATCACCTATTACAAGCAGTCCGACAGGTTAATGGGCGTATACTTTGGGCTAATCTGCATCTGCTGTTTTGGTTGTCGCTAGTCCCCTTCGTCACTGGCTGGATGGGCGAGAATCATTTTGCCGCCGTGCCAGTTGCCCTTTATGGTACGGTATTGTTGTTCGCTGCGATCGCCTACTACATTCTTAGCTGTGCCCTCGTTTCTCACCACGGTAAGGATTCAACTCTAGCGATCGCAATCGGTGAAGACTTCAAAGGGAAAGTATCAGTAGTTTTCTATGCTGTGGCAATTCCACTTGCCTTTGTGAACTCATGGTTGGCCTGTGCATTTTACGTTTTAGTTGCAATCATCTGGCTTATCCCAGATCGTCGCATTGAGAAGACTCTCACCTCCTAAACTAATTACGAATTATTTTAAAGCATTACCAAACTACCTTGTGCTTCTTCTTCAAGTTCATAACCATTAGCCAATTTTTCAATTGTTTGGTCAATCATTGCCAAACCTTGCTCTACTTTTTCAACTAAACTTAGCTGTCCTCGGAGTTCGGCAGCACCAACGAAACCCTTAGCATACCAAGTCATGTGCTTACGGGCTTGACGCACACCGCGATCGCCTTTATATTCCCACAAGGCTTGTAAATGATCTCTTGCACATTCCAAACGCTGAATCGGGGTTGGTGGCGGTAATATCTCCCCAGTTTTCAGGAAGCGATCAATTTCTCCCACCAGAAACGGATAACCCAAAGTTCCACGGGAACACATAACGCCATCAGCGCCAGTTTGTTCTAAACATTTCACCGCCGCTTCAACAGAAAAAATATCTCCATTCCCAATCACTGGAATAGAAAGCACTTCTTTTACACGAGTAATCCATTCCCAACGGGCATTACCGTTGTATCCTTGGGCGCGAGTGCGTCCATGTACTGTAATCATTTTTGCCCCGGCATCTTCCATCCGCTTGGCAAAGTCGAGAATCGTAATTTCGTTGTCATTCCAGCCAATACGAGTTTTTACTGTCACAGGAACACCAACAGCTTTCACCACTTCCCGCACAATTGCTTCTGCTACTTCTGGTTGCCGCAATAACGAAGAACCGCCACCATTTTTAGTGATTTTATTAACCGGACAACCCATATTAATATCAACAGTATCAGCACCTTCGGCAACTGCCTTGATTGCTGCTTCTGCTAAGAAATCTGGACGACAATCAAATAGTTGAACGCTAATGGGGCGTTCGTTGGGGTCTACTTCCATGATTTTGGGTAACTGCTTGACATAATGCAACCCTGTAGCATTTACCATTTCGGTATACATCATTGAATCTGGTGCATAGCGACGCACGATACGGCGAAACACCATATCTGTCACTCCAGATAAAGGCGACTGAAGAACCCGACTTTTCACCTCGAAAGAGCCAATCTTTAAGGGTTGGGAGAGTCTAGCTTGCAGAGTGGGAGAAAGCGAAATCATACAAAAAATTAAAAATTATGGGAATGGAAAATAGCAGGAATATTTAGGATTGTCTGTAATCACTGCTAATTGTAGGTTACATATCCTGACTTGGAGGCTGTTTTTGCATTTCTTGCTGAATCTCTTCTAGACTCAAACCTAACTCTTTCGCTAATTGCTGTCTCCTCTTCATCGACCACTAATTTCATCGTAGCAATTCCGACTGGCAATGATGCAGTTTCACCTAACTCATTAAGATAAATGCGACTGATACGCTGGCTAGTGAAAAATTCACTGTAATTCCTGATATCTGCTGTATCTAGACTGCGATTAAGATAGATAACTACTCCTCGCCAAGAATTTTTAGGCTTATTTTGGCGTCACAGCTAAACCTGTTTAGGAGTTTAGTCTGCTCATGCTTCAGATTTTAGACGATAAAAAACAATCGCTGCAACCACCAAAAAAAACAATCCCAGCGATCGCTAAACCTTCACCATACAGCCGTGCCAAGGCATCCCACGCCCCAGGTATAATAAAGTGTTGTAGTGACTAGCAAAAAACTCTGATTAGGATCAATATGGTATTGAGCCGAGATACGTGTAAAAACCTGCAAGATGGTCTGAAAACCGTTGCTATATCTACGTTTCAAAGATTTCTGGTGGGAGATTAATAGCAGCTTCTAATGGTTGGGGAATATTATGTAAATTCACCACATAATCACCGTATCTTTTGATATGTCTTGTGATGTATGGACTCATTGCTGCAAGGTGTCGCATGGGAATCAATTCTCCCTGTGACATTAACGTTTGGATAGCCAACGACATATCAACCGTATTCTGCAAAATAACTGCGCTTGCTACCAAATCAAGATATTTCAGCCGCTTTTCCTGTTCAATAGGATCATTTTCAGTAATCGCTCCCAGTTTACCGAAGAACACCCAGTCAAGAAAAGCATTATACATCTCCACAATATTGGTTATTGCTGTAATCTCATGCCGAAGAGCCACATTAGAAACATAGTCAAGCAAAAACATAGTCCGTACTACCTTACCCAACTCAAGAAAAGCTTGATAAAGTCGATTTTTCTTACTATAACTACCCAACTTACGTAGAAGCGTCGAAGGCATCACCTTGCCTGCCTTAATTGACAGTACTACACGTATCATGTCATACCAATGAGTCTTGATTAAATTCCAATTGACCACGCCCTTAAACAACGGTTCGATATACTTGTAGGTAACATCTGCACTGGGGCGAACAAAAGTTAAATCCTTCCAGTTACGGATACGCGGCATCAATTTGATACCGAGAAGATAGGAAATAGCAAACACAGGCCCAGATTGACCTTGAGTATCTGCGTGCAAAGTATCCGGTTGAATATCTGAGAGATTTTTCAACAGCCCATCCAAAATATAGACGGCCTCCCACACACCACAGGTGATAAAGTGGGTAAACAAAGCAATATATTTATCAGAGACATGGTGATAGGCAATACCACCATAACCGCCGTAGCGGATGTGATACTCGCTATGTAAATTATTCTCGTATATCTCAAACTTGCTTCCGTCAGCAGCAGCCTTTTTCCCTGTACCCCAACAAGACGGTAAACTAAAACGGTTGTACGTATTGATAATATCCCGAATTGCAGCTTCAATTTTGGCAGCACTAATATGGCGACGGTTTGTATAAGAAATCATGTGACTTGTCACTGCACCTTGGGAATGACGAGCCATCTGATTAGGGCCAAGATTACAGCCGTAGCTAAAGGTAGTAAAAATATAACGTTCAGCAGGATCAGATATTTTTGGTTCGCTTCCTGAAAATAGACCAAAATGCCTTGTCCAATTCAACCAATGCTCAACATTGCAAAGGATTTCTAAGATACTGCGCTCCGGCATCAAAGCCCGAATTTTTGATTCTAATTCTTCCACTTCATCCGTTTGAGCTAGCGATGGAATTCTTTTAAGTACAGGTTCTCCGTCTTTATTGATGGTGAATTGTTTATCAACCGCACAAATATTATCTACAACGAAAGCTACCTGCGCTAATTTATCTTGTAGGTGTTTAACAAAGTCATCTGGGTTAGCAGGAAATTCAAGTAAGCGACAGTATTCTTCTATCAAAGGTTCGCATTCAGCATGACTCAATAATTGTTCGCGGAAATCGGCATAACTTTCTGAACCTACAACACAAGCATCTCCTGTTTTAAATTCAGTCGCTAGATTTGAAAAGATGCAAATTTCTAATTGCTGACGAACCAAAACCTCAGTTCCATCAATTTCTTCTACAACTAGCGCACGCCAGTTACTACTAATAAAATCTAAATCAATTTCAAAAGGTAAATACTTAGCACGTTTGTGTTGATTCTCTAACACGAACTTTAATGCTTCAATTACCGACTCATCAGCAGAAGTTGAGAGAATATCTAGAGAAGCCACCAAACTAAAAAGTGCTTTCCGATTGGCAGAATAAAATCGCCACATCAACGGTAAATGGTTGTTGGTGTTGTACGCCGCAATCTCATCCAACTTTTGCAGCAACAATTCTGTACCACCATGTTCATCCAAAATTGATTGCACCTGTTCTCCAAAAACAGCATTATCCTGAGTTTCTTTGGCTTTTGTCGGCAATCGGTACTAATTCGGGGTGGGGAAAATAACCAAGCCGTTGGAAGGATTTTAGCATGACCATAAAACTAAGAAATCCTTCGTGGCTCTTAGTTTTGGACTTTGCAAACTTGATTTCTGCACTTTGTGGTGTATAAAGCTCTGCAAGCTCTTTCGGGTTGGGAAATTGTTTGAATTTAGGATATGCAGTCCGGTCAATTAAGGTCATTCAAGTGATATTCGCAACATAAAAAAATCCCAAAAATAACTAGATAACGGTTGATCCCTCACTGTTAAACCCCATAGTATTTTATATTCTTTTGGATACAGATAACTAATTGAATTAATTTCCACACTTTTTTGGTGAATAATGCTGTTTTTGGAGATAACGAATAGGCAATAAATGTTGCTTCTAACTATCTGGATTTATCAGAATACTTAAAGCATGACGTGCGGCTGATTCTGCTTTTTGTGAGGTAACTTTTTGATAACGTAAAGTGGTTTGGATACTTTCATGTCCCATGAGTGAGCGTAACTCTTCTATACTGATTAATCCTACCCGTTCGGTAGCATAAGTGTGACGTAAATCATGGATGCGTACACCGTTTAATTCGGGATATGTGCTGGTGATTTTTCGCCAATAATCGTGCAATGTGTAGTAGCTAATTCTACTGACTTTGAGGGTGACTGGATGTTGTGCTGTAAAGAGTGCGTTGATATTTTTATGGCGTGAGTACTGGAAATATTGAGCTAGGGATTCGGCGGCATCATCACTATAAAAGCACCAACGCTGTTTGTTTCCTTTTCCCAATACCTGAAATTTTTGATTTTGGATATCTAGGTCTGATAAATTCAGGGCTAAAAGCTCTCCAATTCTGCATCCTGTGCGATGCAATAAATGAATTATTGCAGACATCCTCATGTCATGTTCGGTTACTTTATAGAGTATATTTAGCTGTTCGGGTGTTAGGTATTTTATTGTATCGTCACTTTTATGTTCGCCTTTTTCTCGTTGTGGGGGACGCTGTTTTAATCCCCGAATTGGGTTGGATTTTATATACCCTTGCTCAACTGCAAAGTTAAATAGGCTTTGCAGTATTGCTTGATGCTTGTGGTGAGTTGTGTATTTTAAATGTGAAAGTGTATCTAGATACTCAACTAATGTTTGCTTACTGATAATTTCGATTGACCAACTTCCGTACTCTGCTAGTAAGTTCAAGAGAGTTATTTCGTAGGTTTTGATGGTACTGGGTGCTAACCCAGTCCGTTCTAAAAATTTGACGGCAACGGTGGCCAATGTGACAGCTTGCTTCACTGAAAAAAGTGTGTTTTTAGCAAGGTAATTTATTCATAAATTATATATCTTTAGATAAGAGCATTGACAGCATTTTATGGATACTTTTAAGACACCAAAACATGGAGAATCCCTAGCTGACTATGTTTTGCGGATCAGGAAGGGACTCAATTTAACTCAGTTTGAGTTAGCCGATGCTGCTGGCATTCATTCTCGGTCTGTGGGGAAGATTGAACGGGGACTGACGATGAAACTCAGTCATAAAACTCTTAGCGGTCTTGCCTTGGCTTTATCTGTGCCGGTTGAGTATTTGCAGGCTGTTGTTAGGGGGGAAGAGGTTGTGGCAATGCCAGCGATTAAGTTTTGCCCCCAATGTTGGAATCCTGGGGGTGCTGCTGACCCGATGTGGGGAAATGTTAGAGCTAAGTTTTGTTATCTGTGCGGTACGCAGTTGCGGGCTAGTTGTCGGAATTGTGGTGAGATGGTGGTGTCATTGAGGTATAAATTTTGTCCACTATGTGGAAAGCCTTATAAAGATGGAAGTTAAAATCGCTAAAGCCTATATATAACAAGGCTTTCCAGACCATCTTGCAGGTTTTTACACGTATCTCGGCTCAATACCAATATGCTATTAGCCAAACCATAATCGCGAGGAATAAAATCATCAATATTTACCTTTTGCGAGGAGGTTTGACACTGATATTAGGTAGCTTATATTCCCAGTAGTTTTCTTTCAAAACCCAGTGTAAAAGTTCTGGATGTTTGCGAACTGCGTTTTGATGAAACTGATAACCCCTTTCATAGGCTAGTCTAAAACGGTCTGCTAGAATTGATATTTCTAACCCTTCATTTATAGAATGTAGAATTTGTTTTTTTAAGTTTTTTAGGAAAATTTTCCAGCGAAATGTGAGATTTAGAGTTGGTTTTACTTGATTTTTAACTAAATTCCCCCCATCTTTCCTAATCTGTGTATATGAATCAGCAACTCCTTGATAGAAAAATCTTTTATTAAAATATTCGGGAGTCATTCTTGAGCGAGAAACATCATGAAATACCAGGGCTTGAGGATGATAAATTGCTTTATAGCCTAATTGTTTAGATTTTTGGGTAAGACCTGTTTCTCCATCACCTTGAAAATGTTGTAGATTTGAAGGGATACAATCTGGATGAAAGCCACCAAGTTCAAACAGTATTTTTTTACGAATAGAAAAGTTTAGTCCCCAAACGTAGTTGGGATCAATTTCCTGCACTTGATCTCCAAAGTCTAATAAGCTTAAATATCCACATAGTTTGCGGTTGTGGTCTTCACTCCAGAAATATTTTAGCCATCTTGGTGGTTCGACTTCATATTTAGGTAAATTACGTCCTCCAACAATTTGCACAGTCGGATCAATAAAAGCTTCATGAATAGCTTGTAACCAATTGACATCAGCCTCAATGTCATCATCAATAAATGTTAAAATCTCTCCCTGAGCAGCTAAAGCTCCTCGATGCCTTCCTGATAAAAGTCCCGGTTCCGGTTCATATATATAATAAATTTGATGAGATGGATACTGCTCTATAATTGTTTCTGATACAGATTTGGTTGCATCCGTAGAACCATTATCTACAATTAAGATTTCAAACTGCTCAACTGGAAAATTTTGTTTAATTAGCGACTCTATTGCTAATTGGAGTGACTGAAAACGATTGACAGTTGGTATGATTATTGAAATCATAAATTTTCTCTACTAATTTATTTGTATATTCGTAAAATTCAACAGTCTGGACTACATCATCCACCCCAATGACCAAATAATTAGCAATTCATAATTCATAAATTTTAGAATGGGTACAGATCCGCATCATGTCAATAAGCAAAGTATATTCTCAATAGAGTAAAAATAATGTCATTAACTCTTGCTTATTGCGAAAAATTTAGGCGTAGCCCGCCGAGGGATAGATCCCTACTGAGTCTTGTTCAAAAATCAAACAAGAGTCCCATAACAGTCACAGAGACTGATAGGTTGTATTTTCCAATTTGCGCGGTTCATTAATCATAATAATGACGCAACTATTACTTCTAATTAACTTGAACAAGCAAATGACCTCTTCTTGTTATTAGAATTTCTATCTTGCTTTTCTCTCTTCTTGAATGCTAAGTGAATCCTCGGTAATATACAATAAAGAAGGGATAAATATTAGTATAAGTACGTAAAGTATCCATGATTTCAATGCGAGTTAAAAGGGAACAGGGAACGGGCAACAGGCAACAGGGAAATCCCCATAATTAAAATCAGGGGATTTGTACAAGGACACATTGAAACATCGTGGCTGACGCCATCTCGTTTCAAATATTTTTATCTCTTTTCATAAATAAATTTAGGGGCTTTAAACCCTGTATTCGGGGCTAATTTTTTTTCTGTTCCCTGTTAAGAGTTCCCTGTTCCCGCCCCGAAGGGGCTTGGTAAATCTCTTGAGTCTGAAGCATAAGCAGGGTTAGCGCGTCTCAAACCCTATAAACTAACTTGCACCTTGAGAATCCGACTTTTTTTCGGCTTTTGACTACTCATGGTTTCTTTCCTCCAATAGATAGCCCTGTAATGCCATCATCGGAGACTATATGAGTATTTATTGATGAAGAAAGCAAAACCTTTACCATAGCCTGGATGCAGTTGTTTTCGAGGAATAGTGACCGAGAACTCTATGGAAGTTTTTGTAAGATTGTAGGAGGGGTAATTACCCCACCCTGTGGCGTACCCTCAGATGTTGGGAACAACTGCTTACCATCCATCACTCCCGCTTTTAACCATGCTCTTACCGACTTAGGCTGTCAGTAATAACACCTTTTCACCCCGCTTCAGGCTTTGATGGCTAGTCTCAAACCTGGGGGTGATGCTTTCACCGTTGCACCTACGGGGTAGGATTTGAGGGTTCTAGGGTACTGACTCTCACCTACATAGACTCTATTTTTCTTAACTTGACACTAATGGCGAGACGCCCATCCCACAAAAAGATATTTATCCTGCAACAGCCGGACTTGCTACTTTCTCCTGTCTTTGGGAAGGCGGACGCATTCCCAAACCAAGTAAGTTCAGCATTTCTCGGTCAGTGTCGTAATCTGGACAGGGAGTTGTCACTGTTAACATCTTGTTGTCGTCGCTGGAAAAGATAGAATTAGCTCCTGCCATGAAGCAGAAAGCTTGCTCAACTTGAGAAAGTCTCGCCCTACCAGCACTAAGACGCACATCGGAAGCTGGCATTAAAATCCTGGCTGTGGCAATCATCCGTACAATATCCCAAATGGGGACATCAGGCTGATTTTCTAAGGGTGTGCCTGGTACTTGTGAAAGAATATTAATCGGCACGGACTCTGGATGCGGATGTAAGTTTGCTAAAGTTTGTAACATCCCAACACGGTCATCAACGGTTTCGCCCAAGCCAAGAATACCGCCGGAACATACAGTAACATTTGTCTGACGGACATTTTCAATTGTGTTCAAGCGATCGCTATATGTCCTTGTGGTAATAATTGTGCTGTAATATTCCTGCGAGGTATCTAAGTTATGGTTGTAGGCGTAAAGTCCCGCTTCTTCCAATTTCCTGGCCTGATTTGCCGTCAACATACCCAAAGTACAGCACACTTCTAAACCCATTGCGGTTACATCCTTGACCATTTCCAGGACTTCCTCAAATTGTGAGTTATCCCGCACTTCGCGCCAAGCAGCACCCATACAAATGCGACTAACACCAGTTTCTTTCGCTTTCTGGGCGATGTTAACTACCGTTTCCTTTTCTAGAAGTGCTTGCGCCTTTACCTCTGTTTTATAGCGAGAAGATTGGGCGCAGTAGCTACAATCTTCTGGACAACCCCCAGTTTTAATCGATATGAGCTTACAAACTTGTATTTTTGTTGGGTCATGATATTGGCGATGCACGCTAGCAGCTTGATAAATAAGCTCTAGCAATGGCGTGTTGTATATCGCCCGAATCTCTAATTCCTGCCAATTGTAGCGTATTCCCACCACATCACTATCCTTCTTGTAGACTGGGTTAATCAAGAGCTGTCTTTTGGTTGAATCTCCTGCGGTACAGCGTTTGGGCAAAGCGATTTTATCGAAATTATGCCCCGCACTGTGCTTTATCACCCATTGGCTCTTAATCCTTCCGCTCTAGATATTAGACATCAGCTTATCAAGATTTTGGTTGAATGGCAGATTAAGAGCAAAAATACTCATAGATTGGGGATTGGGCATTGGGCATAACAGTCCCGAGTTCCGTTAGCGGATAGCTAAGGTTTAGCCCGTTCCGAGTCCTGAGTAAAGAAGTAAAATTCCCAACTCAGCACTGGGCACTGGGCACTGGGCACTCATTACGGGCATTGGCAGGGCTGATGCAAGTGGCGCACATATCTTTATGTTGGTCAGAAGTTAGCTGAGTGGATTTAGCATAAAACAGGCACAAGAACCATTTTCCTTAGTCCGCAGAGGCGGACTTTGCCTTTGTAGGAGCGAATTCTGTTCACCCTGGCTGCTGCTAAACCGCAGGGTATGAGAGAATTTATAAAATTTAGTGAATGTTTTTGGAAGAGATCCCGCCGATTAAGTAATTTATGATATCAGAACTGCCAATAATTACAAGCGATCGCCTATTATTACGAGCAGCTATTCACGAAGATATACCCCAAATTCTCAAATACTTCATTGGCAATAAAACTTATCTCACTCCATTCTACCCTCTTTGGGCTGATGGTTTTTTCACTGAAGAATATTGGCAGTATCAGATAGAGAATAGTTTTCTGGAATTTATTAATGGGCAATCGTTAAAACTATTTATTTTTACCAAAAAAAATCCCACCGTAGTGATTGGAACGGTCAATTTTAGCAATTTTGTCCGAGGAGCCGCTCATTTTTGCTATGTGGGATATAGCCTGGCTGAAAATAAACAAGGTAAAGGATATATGACAGAAGGACTAAAATCTGCAACTCAATATCTATTTCAAGAGTTAAATTTTCATCGAGTTATGGCTAATTATATGCCTCACAATCGGCGCAGTGGGAATGTACTCAAAAGACTCGGTTTTGTCATTGAAGGATATGCTAGAGACTATTTGTTAATTAATGGTCAATGGGAAGATCATATTTTGACCAGTCTTACAAATCCTAATTGGAAAGTACCTATGTTTTAGAAATGTCTGAGTACAAGCCTCAAGAATATTAATTTTATTTCCCATCCTATATATGTTAGTAAATGTACTTATTTATAAATTTTATTTATGAACACAAATTAGCGAATATTTGTAATGTTAGCAATCTTTAACTTTCAATAAAATGTTTTTTAGTTCGGAAGTATTGCAAATATTACAGATATGAATAATTGTAAAATATTTAAACTATAATAGATTTGATATTTAAGTTATAAATATTTACAAATTCATAGCAAATTCATAATAAATACACAACAAGTCCACAAGCAAATGTAATAGTAATATTTGTTCACTACCTGGCTTATTTATCAAGGTTAGCTTTAGCCGATGTGTCCAATTTTATTAAATAACTGAGGAGTTTTTCAAAATGTCTATTAATTCTATAAAGCGCTTATCTGTCTTCTCTACTATCTTCGCTTTTGCTACCATCTTAAACGGAGTTGTATTAGCAGTACCAGCTACAAATTCAGCCACTACAACAGTCTTAAAAACTCAGACTAGTGCTGCATCACGCCAGCCAACCAAACTCACAAAGCAACAGCGACTACAAATCCAACTAGCTCGCCAGCAAAGAGATAAGGATATTCAGGCTCTATTAAACCCATCCCAAGCTACTAAATTTAAGGCAGCACTGCAATCCCGTCAGAGAATCAGAATAGTGTTAAAATCTTTGGATCTGAATCAAGAACAACAGAAACAGGTTCAATCAATTTTGCAAACTTATAACCTGCAAGTGAAAAAAATTCTCTCTTCACAGGCATCACCAAAAACATTAAACTCAGTAGGAATTGCCCCATCAACATCACAACCAATTAACAAATAAAAAACTCAGCTTCATTTAATTAATGTTAAGTTGTAGAAGACTGGTGGATTTGATGCAAACTTCTGTTAAGCCAGTCTTCATACTAATCATCAAAACTCAAAGATTGCTTTAGTCCCAGACGATAGGAATATCCGAGGACTAGGACATGAATTATAGTTAGTATTATTGCTCATATTGCTGGGAGCAATGACTGGGTATTGAGGCTACGCTCTCTGGGCGACTTGCCAAAAGTAAGCTAGGGTAAAGAACATTCTCTAGATAACTTATACCATGCTCCTGAATCTTGATAAAGTTCGTCCATATTTTCCCGCTCTAGCTGGTGAATGGACTTTTTTTGATAATGCTGGCGGGTCACAAACCCTGAAAAAGGTAGTAGATAGAATTAGCGAATTTCTCTTGAGTTCTGATGTCCAGTTGGGAGCTTCTTATGGAGTTTCTCAACTTGCAGGAGAACGATTGGCTGTAGCAACTAGGGGAATGGCTACTTTTATTAATGCCAATTCTTCTAAAGAAGTGGTCATGGGCCCATCTACTACAATGATGTTGAAAGTTCTCTCAATTTGTCTGGGTCAAACCTTTAGACCTGGTGATGAGGTTATTGTTACTAATTGTGACCACGAGGCTAATATTGGTGCTTGGGTCGCTCTTGAAAAACAAGGAATTAAGGTTAAAGTCTGGCAAGTTCGCCCAGATACTTTGGAACTTCATTTAGCAGATTTAGAACCATTGATGGATCATAGCACCAAATTAGTAGCATTGACTCATGCTTCTAATGTTCTGGGAACCATCAACCCGATCAAAGAAATTGCTAGATTTGTACACGATCGCAATGCCATGATTTGTGTCGATGGTGTAGCTTATGCACCCCACAGATTAGTTGATGTCCAAGATTTAGATGTTGATTTTTATACTTTGAGTTGTTATAAAGTCTATGGGCCACATCATGCCTTACTTTATGGTAAAGAAGAACATTTATTAAGATTGCCTGGTCTTAACCATTATTTTATTGAGCAGACAGATATACCTTATAAATTTCAGTTAGGGAATGTCAATTTTGAATTAAGTTATGGAATGTTAGGTTTATGTGATTATTTAAGTGAGTTAGCACAATTACACTATGGGAATGAAACAGCATCAGATTTGAGAAATCAAATGGTGCAAGCGTTTGATTTAATTAGCATACATGAAGAAAAGATTAGCGATCGCCTCCTAAATTATCTCAACAGCAAGCCTAATGTGCGAGTGATTGGTCAATCAAAGGCTGACCGTCAAACCCGTGTGCCAACTATATCTTTTGTGGTAGATGGAATCAATAGCTCAACCATTCCAGCAAAAATTGACCAACATTATATTGGGATTCGCTACGGTGACTTTTATGCTAAACGACTCATTGAATACCTGGGGTTAGCGTCCCAAGGTGGAATAGTCCGGGTGAGTATGGTGCATTACAACACCCTTGAGGAAGTTAACAGCCTAATTGAGGCTTTTGAGCAGATATTTTAACTTCTGTAGAGTCGCCATCACTTGAAAAACCCCCCTCGCAATGTCCCGATATCTTCTCGACTTATGGCGAATCGCAAGCAGTCAAAAGCTCTAATCCGAAATCATATTTTTCCAGTGAGGTTAAGCGACATCGAACTGGATATGATTCGGATTAAATCACAAGACGCGGGAATGTCAGCGAGTGAACTGATGAGACGCAATGCGTTGATGCGTCCATTACCCAAACGGTTGAGTAAAATTAGCCTACAAACATATTGGGAATTAGGACAAATTGGCAACAACTTAAACCAACTTGTCAAGGCAACTAACACAGCACCCTAGCTACAATTCACTAACTTCTCTCTGGGACTTCAGTTGAGATGCAATCAGGGGAATTTTGGGCGCAAGAAAAAATCCAATTAAACTGGCAAAAAGGATTGGTGTAAAAGGACTTAAATTAGTCAGCTTTGACAGTAGCAAAGTCGTACTTATAGGTGTACGTGTTACGGCTGCATTCAGAGCCGCCATTGTACAAATCATGGCAAGAGTGGAATTAAGCCCCGGAATTAAGATTACTACTGCTTTACCAATACAAGCACCAGTGAAAAACAGGGGGATGATGAATCCACCGCGCCACCCACCAGTTACCGTCAAGCTAATGGCAGCCATTTTACCAAGAGCAAGAGTTAAGAGAAAAATAGCACCAAAGTTAGTAGTAAGGACTGACTCTAATTCTTCATGTCCAAAATAACGGGTTAGGGGTAATAAAACTGCTAAAGTACCAAGCGCAAATCCTGCTAATGTTGTGCGTACATAAATGGGGCCGGGAATTCGAGCAAACAAGCGATCGCAGCCACGAAAAATGCCTATAAAAATCCATCCCACCACCGCCCCAATGATTCCGAATATGATAGCGATCGCAAAATCATCGATCTTTTCTAGGTGGTATTGGGGAAAATGCCAAGTGGGTGCAATTCCCAAATGTGTAATTGCTGCAAATACCAGATAACTAGCGCAACTTGAAACAATGGCTGGCATCAAGGCTTCATAATATTCCACAATCTGCTCATGGTGTAAAATCTCCAGGGCAAACATTGCACCGCCAAGAGGTGCGCCAAATAAAGCGGTGAAGCCCGCCGCCATCGCTGCTAAACTGATAGTTCTGAGGTCTTCACCCTGGAGTTTTAAGCGATCGGCAACCCAAGTACCAAAAGAACCTGTTACTTGTACTAGTGGTGCTTCTGGCCCAGCACTACCACCTGCCGATATGCTGATTAGAGAGGCAAGAATCATTGAGGGATTTTTGCGAGAATCTAAGCGTCCGCCGCGAAAATGGATATTATCAACAATCACGGCAATTTCACCGGGATTTCCCAGGAAATGAATCACCAGCCCGATAACTAAACCGGCTAGTGGCATCACGATCAGGAGGCTAAAACCTTCAAATCGTTGCAGCTGGTGAGTTAAAAGTTCTAAAACATTCCAGTACAACGCAGCAAATAGACCACCAGCAGTGCCCACAGCTACCCAGAGGATTAGCCACTGCGAAATCATCAAGGGATTACGTTTTACCAGTCCAAAAAGTTGGGCAAATGTCCAGCGTTGAGTTTGATTGGTAGCGGTGGGCTTTTTTGGGAACACAGCTTATTTCCTATTTGTGAAACGAAGAATATAGAATATTACGTTTTTGATCGTAAAGGCTATTTCGTTCACAATGGATAAAGATAATTGCTTCATAGATGCTAGTATTTCTGGATAATTCAGCATACCAAAACAAAATAAACATTGCCTTTTGGCTTCTTACCGTTATCTTATGTTGTAACGGTGCAGGTAAACCAACTCACTTATGAGCCGAATCATCGCAGTTTTTAATCAGGCGGGAGGTGTTGCCAAAACCACCCTTACCCAAAACCTGGGCTACCACCTAGCACAACTGGGTCATCGCGTCCTGCTCATCGACATAGACCCCCAAGCCAGCTTAACCATTTTTATGGGCAAGGTTCCCAGAGAATTAGAGCGAACTGTCAACAATGCCATTATAGATGAGCAACCCCTACCAATAATATCGGGCATTCATAGCATGGATTTAGCCCCGGCTAACATTTCTTTGAGTACGGCAGAAATGCAATTGGTTACTGTTGCTATGCGCGATTTCCGCTTAAGAGAAACTATTGAACCAGTTGAACAAGATTACGATTTCATCTTAATAGATTGCCCTCCCAGCTTAGGGCTACTTTCTTACCTCTCGCTTGTAGCCGCTACTCATATTCTTGTTCCCCTGGAAACCCATTTCAAAGCCTTTGAGGGAACAGGCGAACTCTTAAAAACAGTGGACACAGTTCGTAAGAAAGCTAACCGTAAACTACAAATAGCTGGGTTTGTACCCACCAAGTACGATGCCCGTAACTCCCAAGACACTCGCACCCTAGCAGCCATCACCGAACAACTAGCCAGCGCCGGAACTGTCTTTGCCCCGATTCCTCGCTCCACTGCTTTTGTTGATGCTTCAGAAGAACGAATGCCCCTTGCAGTTTACGAACCCAAGCACCCATCTGTCGCCATCTTAAAAAAAATAGCCGTTAGTTTAGAATCCTTAAAATGAGACGCACTACTAAAGCCAGCCAGCCCCTTAAAAGCAAAATTGATGTACCTTGGGACACTACAGGCATAAACAATGCCGATTCTCAAGTGTCCCTGCCATTAGACCAGATTGCTCTGCCGCCGAATCAACCGCGCCGTTATTTTGACTCCGAAGCGTTAAAGCAGTTAACTGAATCCATCAAACAGCATAGCATTCTGCAACCCATTTTAGTACGTCCCCTGGATGGAGAAAAACATGAATGAGTCGCAGGAGAACGCCGCTATCGTGCTGCCTCAAGTATTGGGCTAAAAGTTGTCCCCGTCGTCATTAGAGAGTTAGACGACAACGCAGCTTTTCAATTTGCACTTCTAGAAAACTTACTTCGGGAAGACCTCAACCCAGTTGAAGAAACTGAAGGTATACTGCAACTGCTGGCTCTCAAACTAGGTCGAAGTGTTGAGGAGATACCCCCATTACTGTATCGTCTACAACGCCAACATTATAAAGCATCTACAGTTAGCCATAACGTTATGGGCGAAACCGTTGTTGATAGTGTTGAGCCTACCCATAACGTTATGGGCGCCGTTACTTCACAATTACTGTGCAGGCAATTTTTACAAAAATATCTAAAACTTAACCTTATTTTAATCCATATTAGTGATACCATATAAACGTGAAAATGGGATAAATAAGTCAGTTACTATATTTAGAGTTCAGTTAAAGATAGCTAAAACCTCGGCTAGGTTGAAAGCATTTTCTTAATTATTAAAGTGTTTCAAACCGTGATGATATAGATTAAAAATCTGTAAGAAGTGGAATAAAGATGCCATTTTAGGCATACTTTTATTCTGCTAACTCTAGCCATGCAAAGTAAGCAGCAGTAAATGTTAATATATGCCTTGCATGACTCCATGTTCCATTCCTATTAAAGCAATTAACTGACTTCAGATTTCCACTTCTAGAAGAGCTAATCTTTATTAGGTCAGAAGTTGAATAGAAAGCTATCCATTTACAAATAATCTCTTTTCAAAACGCTATTGAAGTAGCAGTGCTAATTTGTACTGTTGTCTTTCAACGTCCTTATACAAGAAGAAAAAGGATAAAGCTTAAAGAGAAAGAGCTTTGAGTCGAATGGCACGCTTGATAATGTGAAATGCTTGCCATGTCTGGGTGTAGAGGTTTGGGTTACAGGTTTGGAAAAAACAAGAAAATTTAAAAGGGAACAGGGAACGGGCAACAGGCAACAGGGAAATCCCCATAATTAAAATCAGGGGATTTGTACAAGGACACATTGAAACATCGTGGCTGACGCCATCTCGTTTCAAATATTTTTATCTCTTTTCATAAATAAATTTAGGGGCTTTAAACCCTGTATTCGGGGCTAATTTTTTTTCTGTTCCCTGTTAAGAGTTCCCTGTTCCCGCCCCGAAGGGGCTTGGTAAAATAAATGTGGTCATGAATAAATTTCTTTTTTCTCTAACAATGCCAATAAGTCCAAGATTTTTTTCTACTCGATTTTTAGGTATGAAACGTCGGGAGTAAGAAGAGGCATTTATCACAGTAATGTTCATTTTGTAAGATTTTACCGCTTAATACTTCACATTTTCTTGGAGGCTATTATGCTTTCTTGGATTCGTCATTCTCTATTTACAACTCTTTTATCTGTCGGAGTTCTCCAAAGCCTTCCGGTACAGGCCCAAGACACTCTGATGTTTCATGGCAATCGTCAACGTCAAGGCTGGAATAATGCAGAGACAATTCTTACTCCCACCGTAGTTCGCAATGGTGGTTTTAGTCGTCTTTGGGACTCATCGCGTTTTAACAGTGTAACTATTGGTGGAACCAGCTATGCGCCTCATCTCTACGCGACACCACTCTATGCCGATAATGTTTTCATTTCCACTGGTTCTTTCACTGGAACCTTCAACGTCGTATTTGCTGCAACTAATAACGGCGATATCTATGCAGTCAATGCATTTGCAAATGGTAGTGTTGCGGCTGGTACAATCCTCTGGCACACCAATCTAGGGAAACCCGTCGTTGTACCAACCTCCTCGCTTCTTGAAGGTCCAATCCCAATGGGTGTCCTGAGTACCCCAGTGATCGACCGTACTAACTACTCTCCAGGGCGGCTTTACGTCGCTAGCGTCGTTGACAATGGTGCAGGCGGAGAGTGGCGCGTCTTTGCTCTCAATCTGAGTAACGGTGCGACTATTCCAGGTTGGCCGACTACAGGTATTCCAATCAACAATAGTGCGTTAAACACAAACAACATCAACAAAAACGGTGGCAACGGGAAGGCAACCTTTGAGGCAGCAACTTTAATGTCACAGCGCGGAGCGCTCAATATTAGTTCTCTTGGTAGCAAACTTTACATTCCATTTGGCGGCTATAACGACACTGCTGCTGGTTGGTTAGTTGTGATCGACACTGCTAAGGCAACGATTCTCAGCGCCTTTTCTGGTGGACAGTCGTCCAGAACGGTTAACGCCGGAATGTGGGGTGCAGGCGGTGTCAGCATCGATAGCGATAAGAATATTTATGTAACAACGGGAAACAGTAGCCACCCGACTTATGATACTACCGCCAATAATTGGGGTGAATCACTGCTAAAGTTTGACTCGCCGCTGAGTATGCTGACAGGCACTTATACACCTAGCAACTATATCAGCTTAGAGATTGGTGATATTGATGTTGGTGGTAGTTCTCCCGTCGTGATTGACCTCAATCCAGCCACGACAGATGCACCAAAACTGGTTGCCTTTGGTGGCAAGCAAGGGACAATTTACCTACTTAATCGGGTGTTGCTTCCAGGTAGCTTGACTAACCGTTCTGCAACCAGTTCTCCAGAGAAGTCATTACTTGCCTCGCCTACTGCTCATCCATTGAATGTATTCAGTCCCGATTCCAGTTTGCGTGGGAATTCGGAATATGCAAAGATGCGTAGTACGCCAGCTTATTTTAATAACGGTACTACTGACTATTTGTATGTCTCAGGTGTTAGCAAGACAACTGGTAGCGATGGTGGTGCAACAACAAATAGTGTGCCCCCATCTATCGTGCGATTGCGTGTTTCCCCATCTGGTGGTTATAACAATGGAGCTTCAGGGCGTTGGCCTTATCTAATCAACGATTTGAGTAACAATAATCTGCTGTTTCTTTCACCTGGCGCACCAGTAGTCACAAGCAACGGAAGCAACAACCCGCTTGTTTGGGTATTGGCGGCGAATGTGCGACGCTCAGACTCATTAGTGAGTCCCACGACGCCGCATCCAATTCTTTATGCGATTGATGGTAACGATCTCTCCCTGCTCTGGAATAGCGCCAATTCCTGGAATGTCTGGAGTAATCCAACGACTTGGAATCGGGACGAAGCACAACTTCAGGTTGGTGGGAAGTATAGCACGCCAACTATTGCACATGGAACAGTTTTCGTTGGTACTGACCGCATTCAAGCTTTCGGACTGCCTGCTACCGATCCCACAGTGCTAACTCCAACTGCCGACACCTATGTTCGTGATGGAACTTATGCTAACACCAACTTTGGCACTGTCAGTACGCTTCAAGTGAAGACTACTTCTAATACTGGTTTGAATCGCAACGCTTACTTTGCATTCAGCCTTAACGGAGTCAGTAGCGTCAATCGGGCAACACTACGCATCTGCGTCGATACGAACGATGGCACGAGCGTGCCATTAGATGTTTTTACATCGACCCCACTCTGGTCAGAGAACACGATGACCTGGAACAATCAGCCTGGATTTGGCACATCGCCGCTCAATCCAACTTCCATTTTAGTTAATGGAACTCAGTATATCTGGTATGAATTTGACGTTACCAATTATGTGCAAACGCAGAGGTCTGGCGGCGCGACTGCAATTAGCTTTGCCTTGCACAGTCAGAACAATGCTGGTACTAATATCAACCTTAAGTCTCGTGAGGCTAGTGTCAATCAACCACAGCTTGTAATCAATCCTTAAATCTGTCCGAAAACTAATTCTAGTTAGCTGGAGTGTTCAAACTTGAAGTTGTAAATAGTAAATAACTGATAAGCATTTAGACACGAATGGCACGCTTGTAAAGCTGGGGAGGCTGGGGGAGTAAAGAGTGATTATTGGTATCGGGTATTAGAGCAACCAGCTTCATTAAATAGAGAAGTACCAACACTTTGATTTGCGCCACGGACATTGATCCGCCCATCAGGAAAAATACTCTCAACAATGCCGACATGACCATAGGTTATATTAGCACCAGAAAAAGAGCGTTCCATGACCACAATCGCGCCCGGTTGAGGTTTAATCGTGGAAAGCTCTTTTACATCCATCCGCGATTTAATCACTTATCGAAATATGTTTTGGATGTTTCCGGTGGATTTAATCTTGACACAGCGGTTTGAATCCATTAAAAAATTGCCAAATTTAAAAATGCCAGTTTTATTCATTCATGGCGCTGCTGATTCGACTGTACCCTCTTTCATGAGTGAAAAACTTTATGCTGCTGCACCCGAACCAAAGCAACTATTGTTGGTTCCAGGAGCAGATCACAACAATACCGCAGTAGTTGCTGGTTCACAATATTTGCAGTTGGTAGAGTCTTTTGTCCAACAGATGCAGACTCCTCGCTATTTGAACAACTTCGACTAGCTTGGCTATCCCTTACGGTGTTGGCAGGGTTGCTTGTACCATTTTGGATTTTAGATTTTGGATTGGGAATTGCCTTGGTGCGTCTGGCTTGGCGTGAATTCATCTGTTGCAATCATTTTTCAAATTGGTATTACTTCACAAATCTTCATCAAAATTCTATTCCGATATATCGCGATATATTCCGATATATCGTATATTAGAGAAAGTTGATTTGAGATTTACTTATGTTTAGACACTTTCGGTCACGTTTTGGCGCACCTGCATGGGCAGGAGTTAGCGAAGAGGATTCATTGCTTGTCAGGTCTTGGTTTGGCCATGACAAGCATCATGGCAGACATCATGAGAAACACTTTGGCCATGAAATGTTTGGTCGTGGTTGGGGAGATGAACACCGGACTCGTCGGGGTGACATCAAGTTCATCCTGCTGGAATTGTTATCCGAGCATCCTAGTCATGGTTACGATCTGATTAAAGAGATGGAAACTCGCTATGGTGGTTTCCGTCGCCTCAGTCCTGGCTCGGTGTATCCAACACTCCAATTACTGGAGGAAGGCGGTTATCTCAAGAGCGCACAGGAAGGTGGTAAGCGGATTTACACGATTACGGATGAGGGTAGACAATTATTAGCAGAACGTACCCAACAAGAACCTTCAGACTCACCTTGGGATACCTTTAAAAGTTTCGTTACAGGTAAGCCCCAAGAGTTTATTGAGTTGCGGAATGCCGCCACAGAATTAGCTGCTGCGGTGGTGCAGGTTGCTCGTAGTGGCAATATGGAGCGGATAAATCGGGTGCGTGAGCTTTTAGAGCAAGTTAAACGGGAAATTTACGCGATTCTGGCTGAGAAATAAGACGGTTAGAGTTAGAGAGACGCGATAAATCGCCGTCTCTACAAGGAATTTATCCATCAATTATTTATTGACAGGCTCGTAGTAAGGACTTTAGTCCTATTTTATCAGTACTAAACTGCTTACTACAAACCCTCTAGTCTTTGTTTGCGCTGTTAATAGCATTAGCGTTCGCTGTCTAGCATCTTCATTTGATGTTCATCATAACGAGTGCCTGCGATCGCTGATGCGGGAATTGCTGCTTCGATGCGGGTTAAGTCTTCTGGGGATAGGTTCACATCTAGAGCCGCCAACGATTCGGCAAGTTGGGTGCGCTTGCGTGCGCCGATAACCGGCACAATATTTTTGCCTTTTGCAAGTACCCAGGCAATAGCCAACTGTGAAGGGAGAATTCCTTTCTCAGCGGCAATTTTCTTTAGTTCTTCAATTAGGCGTTGGTTCTGGGCAAGGTTTTCTTTGCTGAAGCGTGGCAAGTAGGCACGGATGTCTCCTTGTGTGGCTGGAGTGGAACCACTCAGCAGTCCTCGCGAAAGCACGCCATAGGCAGTTACGCCAATGCCAAGTTCTTCCAGTACAGGAAAAATCTCGCTCTCAGGATTACGGGTAATCAAGGAGTATTCGATTTGCAAGTCAGTGATGGGGTGGATGGCATGGGCACGGCGAATAGTGTCCGCTCCCACCTCCGATAAACCAATGTATCGGATATAACCAGCTTTAACTAGCTCGGCGATCGCACCGATGGTGTCTTCAATGGGAACTTGTGGGTCTAATCAAGCCGGGCGGTAGATGTCAATGTGGTCTACTCCCAATCGGTTAAGACTATAAGCTACAAAGTTTTTCACCGAAGCGGGACGGGTATCTATACCAATCCATCCGCCATCAGGAGTGCGTAAAGCGCCGAATTTCACAGAAACCAGTGCTTGATCTCGACGATCCTTGATTGCTCGACCAATTAACATTTCATTGTGCCCACTGGCATAGAAATCGCCAGTATCCAACAATGTAATCCCGTCGTCGAGTGCGGCTTGGATAGTTGCAATGCTTTCGTTCTCGTCTGCTACACCATATATACCGGACATGCCCATACATCCAAGAGCTATGGGGAAAACAGTTAGTCCAGTGGAACCAAGTTGGCGAGGTTGAATTTGATTTTGTGTAGTCATATTTAAATTTTCAGTTGTTTTGCTTCTAGTGGCGTGGCAAGCAAAAAAATTGTGCATGAGACGTAGGTTGGGTGGAGCGGAGCGCAACCCAACATATATAAGGATGTTGGCTTTGGCAAAGCCTCCACCCAACCGACAATTTTTTTGCAACATTTTAACCTTGACACACCACTACCCGGATTTCTCACCAATGCTCAAAGCCTGTGCTTGTGCAGGGGAGCAGGGGAGCAGAGGAGAGTTATTGTACAAGTTCTTTCCCCTCTGCCCCTCCGCCCCTCTGCCCCTCTGCCCCTCTGCATTTCAAACTTGTGAGAAATGCGGGCACTAGTATTTGCTGGGTTTGAAATTCTCTGCGTCAGTCATAATCGATTTAATATGGGCTGGCAGTGGGGCGGACAATTATCTCGTTCACACCAACGTCATCCGGTTGATCGATTGCAAAGGCGATCGCTCGTGAAGCGCGTATCCTGGATTTCTCACAAGCGAGAAATTGAGGGGTGTGGGGAGAATGAGGAGGAATTGAGACACTGCGCTTCATATCGAGCGCTTTGTGCAACGCAGCACCTCCACACCTCCCCACCCAAAAGCGTGAGAAATTCGGGTTTCCCAATGCCCAATACCCTCAAAAATTAGAAGCGATCACACTTGGATCTTGCTGAATGAGTAAGTTCAGGAATGTCCACAACTGTAAATCAGTAAAATCTGGAATTGCCATAAATGCGCCGACTGACTGCAAAACTTGCGGATCGTGAGTGGAAGCGATGCCAATGGTGCGGATATCTGCGCTCACTGCTGAACGAATACCAGAGGGAGAGTCTTCTAAAGCGATCGCATCTCCTGCTTGAATACCCAACTTATTCAAAGCAACTTGGTAGGGTGCAGGATCAGGTTTACCTGCAATACAATCATCCGCCAAAACAACTGTATGAAACGCTTCTTTGATTCCCAAAACCTCTAGCATAAATTCTGCATTTAATCTCGGGGCATTAGTTACTAATGCTCGTTTTAATTGATGTGTATCTGTCCATTCTAGTAATTCCGAAAATCCACTCAGCGGTTTAAGATGCGAGGCAAGTTTGCGGAAAAGTGCCTCTTTTTCATCTGCAAATTTTTGCCCTTCTACTGCTGATAATTGTGGCAGAATGTCCTTAACAATTTCTGGATTTAGCCCACCACTAATTCGGGATTTATAAAATGTTTCGTCAATTTCTATGCTGTAATTTAACAGCATTTCCTGCCAAGCTCGGTAGTGTATGGGGTCAGTGTTGACAATAGTGCCGTCTAGGTCAAAGAGAATTGCAGCCAGCATAATTTTTTGGTAAAATGTAAATAATTGTTAACTTAATTTAAATATTTTACATGGTTTTTTGTATTTTTTCCTTACAGGAAAAAGTCGCGAATTAATCTGCTAAATCCGAAAATCTATACTTAATAGGGCATGTAAGGACAGACAGGTAGAACATCTCAACAAACTGCCGTACAATTGATCACCTTATGTGTAAGCAAATGCTAGCCGCGACAAACTTTTTTCGTGTTGATGATTTACTGGTGCAGATTTACAACACTGAAGTCGAAATGGCCCAGGATGTTGCCGAAATCACCCAAAAGCATTTACAGCAAGTTCTTAAGCAACAAGCAAGAGATAGCCGCTGTATTGAAACTGCAACCCAAAGACATTGGATGCCAAATTGCCAAAATTGTTCAGGGGCTATCTTCCCTCGTATTTCGACTCCAAAACGCTTAACATTTTCTCTTCCACGACAGTCAGATAAGGGCTATCCCGCTTCCCCAACGACTGCAACAGATTTTTGACTGTCTCCTCCAATGTATGTAATTAGGATACAGCAACATTTTTGAGGATGGTCATCGGCCCTTGGGCTTTGAGAATTTCCATTTCTGCTGCATTCCGCACTAGCAAAGCACCAGCGAATCCTAATGAATTCACAGAGATCGATTGGAAATGCTCCTGCGATCGCGGTACAATCAACATCCATTCTCGTGTCACTAACAGATTGTAAGCACCAGATTGCTTTGCATCTAAACCCACAGCCTGACGCAAAGCGCGATAAACTTCCAGCGTTTCTTGTGCCCCTGTAAATGGCAACTGTACCCAATTGGAATTTAGTGGTGCGAAAGCGTGTGCAAAAGGAAGTTTTGGTGAAGTTGTATTCAAGTTCTGAAATTGTGCAGACTTCAGCAGAGGTTCAATAGGCATCTGTGGCCCTTCAGGTGCAAGTGGTAGAGGAACTAATTGCAAGTGTTTGTGTCGCTGACTAGCACCTGCGGTTTTGCCACTGTTGTAAAATACTAGACCATCGAAATCAGCCAAACACACCCACATTGCTGCAAAATCTTCCAGAGTGAGTAAGCTTTCCTGTTCCTCAAAGCTACGGGTGATGATTAGCTGGTGATAATCAACAACATTGAATTTATTTAAAATACATAAATGAGTATCAGAAATATCTGCCACAAATAAATCTTCTTCGTAGGGCAAAAAAGGATTAAACTCTTGACCAGACTTCACAGATTGTTTTTTCTGTTTTTCGTCGGCTGCTTTTTTGCGATTCAGGTTAGACAAAATCCGGACTAAAAAGCGCACGTTATCCTGTTCGACAAATTCAAACTCCGTCGGTATTGATAGCAACGCCCCGCATTGCAAAGCATGTTCTGTCTGTTTTTTGACACTTGTCCATAAAGTACCAGGTTGAAGTAAGATTTTACCCTGTGCCATTTTATTCCTTCAGATATGGATATAACACGCAATCGGAGTGTACATCTGTGCGCCCCTAAAAATGACTTAGCCCGGATTTCTCACCAATGCTCAAAGCCTGTGCTTGTGCAGGGGAGCAGGGGAGCAGAGGAGAGTTCAATGTGCCAAGTTCAATCCCCTCCGCCCCTCTGCCCCTCTGCCCCTCTGCATTTCAAACTTGTGAGAAATGCGGGTTAGGAGTTACGCACACTCTACGAATTCTCGGCGCTCTTGGCGTCTTCTCTACGAGACGCTGCGCGTTGGCGTCAGCCTCTCGAAGAGAAGGCGGTTCGATAAATTAAGCTTTTTAGCAATTTTTGCGTAAGTCCTATGACTATTAATAGTTTTTCCCCTATCCCCTGCCTTTCTGTATCAGGTGGGATGCGGTAAGCAAAGTACCAAACCTTTCACAATAACGCAATACCCCTGCAACAAAACTGTCATAAATAATATCTACATTAGTAATACATCTAAATATCCTTCCAGACAGCAATGCAAAACCAATCTCACGATGGAGAAAACCCATCAGATAGCATTTTATCCAACACCGCTGACACCAAATACCATAATCGAGCGCCCTGGAAAAAGGCGGCAGCCTCTCTATCGCTGGTGTTATTGGGATCAGGTATGACATTGGCAGGTGGCTATATGGCTGGACATTCTCAGCAGGTGTCTGAGACTGCATCTAATTTGGCGGTGAGTCGAGTCAGTGCTGCTCCTCCATTAGCAGCAGGTGCAGATCCTAACTTTGTTACACAAGTGGTGCAAAAGGTTGGGCCAGCTGTGGTGCGAATTGACTCTTCACGAACCATAAAAACCCAGTTACCAGATGAATTTAACGATCCAATTTTCCAACGCTTCTTTGGCTCTCAAATGCCAGAGCAACAGAATCGGGTAGAACGGGGTACTGGTTCAGGTTTTATTATTAGTGCTGATGGTCGTATTCTTACCAATGCCCACGTAGTCGATGGTGCTGATACGGTGACAGTTACACTCAAGGATGGGCGTAGCTTTAAAGGAAAGGTGTTAGGAAAAGACGAGTTGACTGATGTTGCTGTTGTCAAGATTCAGGCAGATAATCTACCGTTAGTAGCTTTGGGTAACTCAGATCAGCTGCAACCCGGAGAATGGGCGATCGCGATCGGCAACCCTCTTGGACTGGATAATACAGTAACTACCGGAATTATCAGCGCTACCGGACGCAGTAGCAATCTAATCGGCGCTCCCGATAAGCGAGTCGAGTATATTCAAACCGACGCAGCGATTAATCCTGGTAACTCTGGTGGGCCTCTACTAAACGCCCGTGGCGAGGTAATTGCCATGAATACAGCCATTATTCAAGGGGCACAAGGATTAGGGTTTGCTATTCCCATCAACACAGCACAACACATTTCTAGTCAATTAATAGCTACAGGCAAAGTACAACATCCTTATTTGGGAATTCAGATGGTGGGGTTAACGCCTCAACTCAAACAAAATATCAACTCAGATCCCAATAGCGGTTTGAGTGTGAGTGAAGATAAAGGTGTATTAGTTGTGAAAGTTGTCCCAAATTCACCAGCTGCTAAAGCAGGGATACGTGCTGGTGATGTGATCCAAAAGCTTGGCAATCAAGCAGTTACAGATGCCAGCAGTGTCCAAAAGGCAGTAGAAAATAGCCAAGTTGGAGGCGATTTACGTATGGAATTAAGTCGCAATGGGCAGAATATTAACATAGCTGTGCAACCTGGCGCTTTCCCCACGCAAGTACAATAATCGCTTTGGTGAGTCGTTGTACAGAATGAATTTTGACCGAAAAGGCTGGTCAACAAGAAAGTCGCGGGTTTGAATCCCCGATTGATAGCGCCGGCGGCAAGCGAGTCAGACGCTCAACATCGGTGAGAGGTTAAGATAATATTACTTTTGTCAATTAGAAATTATGCTTAAAATTTGGAAAGAGCCGAGGTATGAAGTTAACTGTTGTACTGAAATTATGGGTTAAGAATAAATGATGCGTATCAAGATGACGCGTAGGCAAAGCCCAACCTAGGCATCGCCCAATCAAAAATTCTGTTTCTAACCCCGATTTCAGCAATATTTTAAGTACTATTGCTTATTGACAAATTGTATCTGACCTTAACCTCTCACAAATGGACGCTCAAGGATTCGCTTTGCGCGTCGCTATCGAGCGTCAAGATTGCTGACTCCTGAATTCTGTCTTCTGAATTCTTCTTCAATCTGGCTTCTGACTTCTTTTTATCTATTGTTTGAGAAAAACTATGGACTATAATATTTGGTTTCGCCCTTTCGTCTGGATTGATTACCGACTATCAGTATTATTCCTGGTAATTATTCCGCTAATTCTTCTGATTTGGGCATTTGTACAAAAAACGGAAGCCATACAACGCTTATTGACTATATACTGGCGAGTAGCAAGCTTGGTGGCAATCACGATTTACTTAATGATTGCCCAGTATCCAGTTAGCTTTATCTCTGGGTTGATGGCTCGGATTTTGATCGCGATTTCGCTGTGGTTCTGGGTGGATATCAACGATGAAATTGAGTATCAAACCAGTGGTTCTTTGAAATTTATTTTTTCTTCTTGGCGCTGGGCGACAACTGTTTATTGTTTTTTGGGCACACTTGCCTTTATCCCTTTTTTGGGTTGTGCTTTTGCTGGCAATGTACTGAAGACTTCTTATTGTCAAGTCTGGTTCGAGGCTCCGTTGCTATTCAAAGAATATTTTCATGCTAATAGCAAGGCTGAGTTCTTAGGTTTTCTTGGCATAACTAGTTTAGTAATTTATGTGCTTTACTTAAGCTATTTTGTTCTAATTAAGCTGGGCAAACAGGGACGTTCAGCCACACCACAATGAATTCCATTAGCAAGCGACTGGAACAATACACCGCTAAACGCCCCCAAGAAGTCCTAATTGTAACGGTGGAAATTGCTGATGAGCAAGATACAATTGCTATTTTCAAAGGCTTTTCCAGTTCTTTGATGCGTCCAACGGCATTTGATGCAGATGTACCAGTTCTACCAGATGGGGCAAACATCCTCAACATTGACCGAGTAGCCAGTCCTTACAATCCTGAAGCACCCCGTTATATTCAACAAGGACTCTCTTGGGAAGCTATGGAAGCTCTATTATTAGAAGTAGGTGTTTGACTAATTACTAATTCGTAATTCGGAATTTTGCTGTAATTAACTAAAATGCCTACTGCTGCTCAAGTAGCAAGTTTGTATCGTATTAGCTATCAACTGACGTATGAGAAAACTTTAAACAAAATATTGTAAAGATCAAGCTGCTTTTCAAGCATACTTGGACAGGATTAATCAGCGTCCGCGTAGGATTGTTGCAAGCCCCAACGATCCCGATTTTGATGAGAAGGTTCAAGCAGCAAAAAGCCCATAGCCTAAAATAGAAAAATTAGAGGCGTGAGCATGAGGCTATTTCTATGACAGTTCGCCAACCCCGCTATAGCAAAGAAGAATTCGCTCGACGTGGCGATGAGATTTATGAATCTCAGGTGCGCTCACAGGTTGAAGCAGATAATCATGGTAAGATTGTGGCGATCGACATCGAAACCGGAGCTTTTGACCCTGATGGAGGGTTATCAGCTAATGGTGCAAGTATTTGAAGGCGGTCGCGTCGAACTCAGCAAAGTAAACACGGTCTAAATTGCCCGTTGCACGCCGACCGTATTGAGGGAGGTAGAGAGGGAACGTTATTCTAAAGGAAGTAAGCTACAGTTGATGTCTAAATTGCCGTTTAACAAAGTACCGTGGGTTTAAGTCCCCCGGTTCAATAACCGGTAAGTTTTGGGTCGGGGTCTAAATCCCCGTCACAAAACTTACTTGCGACTTGCGACTTGCGACTTGTTTTAAAATTGTCTTTATTTTTGAAGAATTATTTTAACTTTTAAATTTAAAAAATGTCCCGTTCTGGATACACTCTCCCGGTATTTGCGTGCGCTGCTGCTGTTGCAGCTTTACACAGGTTACGCGATCGCCAACCCCTAACTTTAGCATCTATAGATTTAATTGAACCAGATCAAATCGCCGAAATCCCCATTGAACAGGTAGCAGGACTATCTGAGAATACAGTTTTGGCAATTACCCGTAGCGATCCCGGTGATAATCTTGACCTGACTAAAGATACACCGATTTGGGCATTGGTGGAATGGAGAAGAGGGGATGAGGGGGATGAGGAGGATGGGGAAGCAGTAATTATTAAAGGTGGCGAAGGGATTGGTAGGCAATTAAATGCTGATGACAAGCCGGCTATTTATGCTTACGCTCAAAGGCTGTTGCAAGAGAATTTGCAACGAATGCTAGCACCAGGGGAAAAAATCACGGTGACGATTATTCTACCCGAAGGGCGATCGCTTGCTGTTAGAACTTCAAACTCTGCTTTTGGTGTGGTTGAAGGACTTTCTCTCTTAGGCACAACCGGTATTTCTCAACCCTTAAGTACACCAGATCAGCTTGCCGTTTTTCGGGCGGAATTACAAAATAAAGCCAGTCGTTTTGAAACTTTAGTATTTTGTATTGGGGAGAATGGCCTAGATTTGGCGCGTAAACTAGGGATTAATCCTGAACAATTGGTCAAAACTGCTAACTGGCTTGGCCCAATGTTAGTAGAAGCTGATGTGCTGGCTGTGAAAGAAATCTTATTATTTGGCTATCACGGTAAGCTGATGAAACTAGCCGGCGGGATTTTTCACACCCATCACTACTTAGCTGATGGACGGCGAGAAATTTTAGCAGCGCACTGTGCGATCGCAGGTTTAAAATCACCAGATATCCAAGCTGTGTTTAATAGTGCTACCGCTGAAGCAGCACTAACATATCTAAAATCCCTAGATGCTGCAACTGGCAGTGATTGGGTAAATCAAGTTTACAGTGCGATCGCAGAAACTATCGATGTTCGTTCCCAAGAATACATTCAAAGTCATAGCGAAAGCGCCACAAAAGTAACTATCTGCGGCTCTATTCTCTTTGATCGCGATCGCAAAATTATCGTGAAGAGTAAAACTGCTGGTCTGTTGATGGGAAAATTATGTTAATTTATTATGAATAATCGTAAACAATCCAAATAAATAATCTCTTAAGTAACCACTCTAGGGTAGATTTATCGTTTTAATACCATCTCCGACTCCGGTACTTGATAAGCGCACATAAACTCGCGTTTGTCAAGGCTTTCTATACCATTATCAGCCTGTCCAGGTTGAATAATAGCATCTCCATAGACCACAAAGCATCTACTTATCCTTAACAGATATAACTCTTCCGTCATGAATACAGCGGTGACTCTACCAACTGAACAAGCGCCCCAAACATTGGAAAATTTTGGGCGGCTTGATCGTCAATTGATTGTAATTCTGGATTTTGGCTCTCAATATTCTGAGCTAATTGCCCGTCGCATCCGCGAGACTCAAGTATACTCCGAAGTTTTGTCTTATCGCACTACTTCTGAACATTTGCGCCAACTCAATCCTAAGGGAATCATCCTCTCTGGTGGTCCAAGTTCGGTTTATGGTGAGAAGGCTCCCCATTGCGATCCAGAAATCTGGAATTTGGGAATACCCGTCTTGGGTGTTTGCTATGGGATGCAGCTGATGGTAAACCAACTCGGTGGGGAAGTGGCAAAGGCCGAACGAGGTGAATACGGTAAAGCCTCATTATATATTGATGATCCCACAGATTTGCTCACTAATGTCGAAGATGGTACTACCATGTGGATGAGTCATGGAGACTCAGTTACCCAAATGCCATCAGGGTTTGAATTGCTGGCACATACCGAAAATACTCCCTGTGCTGCGATCGCCGACCACGAAAAGAAACTTTACGGGGTTCAGTTCCATCCAGAGGTAGTGCATTCTATTGGCGGAATAGCATTAATCCGTAATTTTGTCTACCATATCTGCGATTGCGAACCCACTTGGACAACAGCAGCTTTTGTCGAAGATGCAGTTCGGGAAATTCGCGCCAGGGTTGGCGAAAAGCGGGTGTTGCTGGCCCTGTCTGGTGGAGTGGATTCTTCTACTTTGGCCTTTTTGCTGTCTAAAGCCATTGGTGAGCAACTGACTTGCGTGTTTATCGATCAAGGCTTTATGCGAAAGTATGAACCAGAGCGATTGGTAAAGCTATTTCAAGAGCAGTTTCACATTCCTGTAGAGTATGTTAATGCTCGCGATCGCTTTTTAGCTGCGATCGCTGATATCACAGATCCAGAAGAAAAACGCCGCCGCATCGGACACGAATTTATCAGTGTATTTGAAGAAACATCCAAGCGCCTCGGTCAGTTTGACTATCTGGCTCAAGGGACTCTTTATCCAGATGTGATCGAATCTGCTGACACCAATGTTGATCCCCAAAGTGGTGAGCGGGTAGCGGTGAAAATTAAGAGTCATCATAATGTTGGTGGTTTACCCAAAGACCTAAGATTTAAATTGGTGGAACCACTGCGGAAACTATTTAAAGATGAAGTCCGCAAAGTTGGGCGTTCCATTGGTTTACCAGAAGAAATTGTCCAACGGCAACCTTTTCCTGGGCCTGGTTTGGCAATTCGCATCTTGGGGGAAGTTACATCTGAGCGATTAAACATTTTGCGCGATGCAGATTTGATTGTCCGCCAAGAAATTAACCAACGCGGTATGTATCATGATTTCTGGCAAGCATTTGCTGTATTGCTGCCAATTCGTAGTGTTGGGGTTATGGGAGATCAACGTACTTACGCTTACCCCATTGTTTTGCGGATTGTTACCAGTGAAGATGGTATGACTGCTGATTGGGCGAGAGTGCCTTATGATGTCCTGGAAGTGATTTCCACGCGGATTGTGAATGAAGTGAAAGGGGTGAATCGGGTGGTTTATGACATCACATCTAAGCCGCCTGGAACCATTGAATGGGAGTAATCAAGTTTTGATATGAATCTTTCATCTAATTCAGATTAGTTGTATTAGTTGAGATTCATATACAGCAGTTTGCAAGTTAACAGTCAAGGATAAAACCTAGTTTACTTCTGACTCCTAATTCCAGACTTGCGGCAGAGCGTCTTCGGGTTTGCTTCAGTTGTATTTCAAAATGACAATGCCGAACTGACTTGTTTTAAGCTTCGGTATTGTCTATTTTTTTGACTTTGGTATTACTACTTTTAATTTTTAAAGTATCGATTAATATCTAAACCTGTTAGTAATAAAGCGGTCATTAATCAGCAAGATTATTCTATAGCAATCCAGTTTGATTTTTGAAAAAATTAAGTATTTGTAGTGCGTTAGTGTTTCGCGTAGCGCACCCTACTAGTGTGGCAAGCAAAAAAATTGTGCATGAGACGTAGGTTGGGTGGAGCGGAGCGCAACCCAACATATATCAGGATGTTGGCTTTGGCAAAGCCTCCACCCAACCGACAATTTTTTTGTAACATTTTAGCCTTGATATGCGACTACGTATATTTTCAAAAATCAAATAGTAGTCGTATAGAACTTCAGCTATTCGTGAAAGGTAATTTTTTAAATATAAAGAAATTTAAACACTAACATAATTTTATCTAGTCAATAATCATAAATACCAGTGAATAACTAATCATCAGTTGGATGGTAGCTAGACAAATTGAGTTATTGTCTAGGAAAATAGGCGCGATCGCAGTAAAATTACCAAAGGTATGGTGACATAAAAAATAACAAGCAGATTATTAGAAATAAGTTTCATTTAATCAACGTTTATGGAGATGTTATGGAACCTGCTCTTCCCCTTGCTGGCTTAAACATCCTCGTAGTTGATGATGATGATGATAGCCGTTTTTACATTACTACCGTGTTGGAAGCTGATGGAGCCGCAATTACGGCAGTTGCATCAGCAGCGGTAGCATTGAAAGTACTACCTGAGTTGCAACCAGATGTCTTGATTTGTGATATTGCAATGCCTGGCGAAGATGGCTACACCCTTATCCGCAAGATTCGGGCGCTGAAGCCTGATATTTATGGAAAACTACCCGCTATCGCCTTAACTGCTTATGGCGATAGCGAGTATCGTAGCCGTGCTTTGGAAGCAGGCTTTCAAACTCATGTGCCTAAACCGGTTGATCCAGGAGAACTAGTTGCGATCGTCGCTAATTTGGTTGCTTCTTATAAAACTTGACACAAAGATACAGGAATTGGGCATTGGGCATTGGGCATAGCTATTCTTCTTGTCCCCCTCATCCCCCTCATCCCCCTCATCTCCCCACTCCCCAGTCCCCACTCCCTCATCCCTTCGTTTCAAAACTAATTTGCTCAGACTTATATGCTGGTGGCTCAACGTGAATTAAAATCCTTACTGGACGGAACCGTTCTTCTAATCGGCTTTCTACTTCTTCGGTGATGTGGTGGGCGGTTTCTACATCTGCTGCATCCACTATTAAATGCATTTCAATGAACACTTGACGACCAAGAACACCGCGAGAAGCGATCGCATGACAGTTAATTACACCTGGAACAGAAGTTGCGATCGCATGTATTGCCTCTGGTGCGATCGCCATTTGATCTACAAGCCCAGGCAAATTCTCTTTTAAAACTGACCAGCCACTCCAAAATACTAACAAGGCCACAGGAAAAGCTAACACCAAATCCATCCATTGATAACCTAGCCAAACTCCTATCAAGCCAGCAATTACAGAGATTGTCACCCAAATATCGCTCATGGTATGTGTAGCATCAGCCATGAGAATTGAGCTACCTACCCGTTTACCTACAGCACGTTCATAAAACGCCACAAAAATATTCACACCCAGCACAATTAGTAATAACCACAACTCAGGTGGCGAGATTCTCACAGGTTCACCACCGCCTTTGAGAATTCGCTCAATTGCTCCTTGCAGAATTTCAAAACAGGCTATTCCTAAAAATGAGGCAATTCCTAGAGCGCCTACTGCTTCAAATTTGTGGTGTCCGTAGGGATGCTCGCGATCGGGTTGTGGAGAAGAAAATTTACTGGCAACTAATCCTAAAACATTGTTGGCGCTATCTGTCACACTATGCAAAGCATCAGCTAGCAAACTCAAAGAACCTGTCCAGTAGCCCACAAGTGCTTTTAATCCCAGTACAAACAGGTTGAGCAGTAGGGTAATAATTAAAACTTTTCGTACTTCGGCGCGGTTATCGTAAGTCATAGATAATTTATCACATCAAGTTCTATGACTTCTAATGTAGACCTCAAAATACAAATAAACACAAATAAAGTGTATCAAAGTCTTACACAGTAAGAATTAAATATCTCTATAGTCTCTATATTTTAGAGCAATTTATTGAGATTCTTTTTAATTAACAGCAGCTAAAAGCTGGATAGCTGTTACTAATTGCTTTACATATAAACGCATATTTTTAGCATTAATTTCAAGAATATTTTCATTAATTTCCAGTGCCAGAATCACTTGTAACTTCACAGTGTCCCATAAGTGGTTGGTTGTGCTATCGAACCAAAGAGCAAGACGGCGACGAGTAGCTTGAAACATAGTTATGAATTATAAATCTTCGTGCTTTTCAACTAAATATGCAATAACGGTATTTTGCAAGTTTGCATAGTAATCACCAGTAATAGTACTCAAAAATATCAATCAACTTTTATTAAATAGGGGAATTTTACCGATGTCCATTATATGTTAAAGCGTTTACAGTTTTGTTGCAGTATATTTACTAAATTTATTGCCAAAATAAAGTAGATATTAAGCGTCAACCCTAATTTGAGTAAGCTAATCGTCATTCATTTTCCGGAATTATTCGCTTGTAGTAAGCGGCTCCAGCCATGCTTTTAATGCAACTTAAATGCTCATGAGCTTCTAAGCAGGTTTTATTAATAAAAACTCAGAATTAATTGGAGATTAAATTAGTTGCAATACTGCTCGATTAAGAAGATCAATATGCTCTAAAGCCTATGAAAAAAAATCCAATTAAATCCAAAGGTGTTTATTAATGATAAACAAGATTAATTATACATTTTTACTCAAATGTCTAATATCACCATTGCTTGTATTCAAAATTGTATTTTTAATATATACATCTGCTTTTGCTTCAGACTTAGATATTATAAATAAGTCTCAACTATCAGAATTAACCTCAAGAGATGTAGTAGAATTACAGCAAGATTTTAGCGATTTTGAAGCTTTGACAAAAGTAACAGACTTAGCACCAATAGCTAGTAATTCTAAACCTTTTCCTCCTGATAAATTAGTGGAAATTGAGGTGACACCAAACTTATCTGGAGTTATTTCAAACTCGCCTCAAGAGATTAGTGTTTGGGAGCTAGTCAATAAGCAGACACCCCCAGTATCTCAAAATCCAAAAGACTTACCCCTCGTTGCAGAATTAGACCAGAAACCATCAACAGAAAAACCTCAAATAACTCTACCAACTGATCCAAATTACAAGATCCCGCCGAGAATTGCTCCTAAAGAGAGAATTAACCCATTTACAACCACTCTCCCACTGAATGGTATACCCATTAGCCACTTAACAAATTGGGAGATTTTTGGAGGTAGCAGTTTTGGAGATGATCGCAACGTCACATTTGATGTGAATGGAATTTTTAAACTCAATAGCCAAATTCAGGAGAGTTTAACTAGAAATAACATTTATACGGTAGACCAAAAAGGCACTTATTTACAACTACAAACGGTTAGACAATCTAGAGAAGTGACAGTTATGAGAAAAGAACCACAAACTCTATTCGGTACACAAATCCAAATGAGTTTGACAGCTTCTTGTCTTTTTCCAGGAACTTCTGCTAATCAGCAATGTACATACACTCCTGGTTTGGTAACTGACAGAAATAGTATTGATCCTAACTTTTTTGTGCCAACCCACATTTTCCAAACGGCTAATGTGGGTGATGTTGTGACTCCAGCATCCTTGGCAGCTATGAGTCAACCTGGCTTTCAAATGGGAGCAAATGGTCAAAGAGTTGGTGTAGATTTCTACTTTCCTAATGCTGGCGCTTTGCCTGGGAATAGCCAAGGAAACACACCTTTTTATACTAGAGAAGAAAGTACTGAAAATACGCCAACAACTTTTTATTCGACAGTTAGACAAGTTGTCAGAGCGAATGATACAAAAGCTGTTATTGGTCGGACAATTCGCGGTTATGGATTAATCTTAAATGACGACAATACACTACTTAACTCAGCTTTGCAGCTAGGTAATTTTCTTTTGCCTGATGCTAATCCACAACTTCAAGGTGGGGCCAATTCAGTTAATCCAAATATCAACAAAAATTTATTTTTAGCTGCGAATAATACTAGGCTTCCTGTAAATAGCTTTACCTTTTATCAGGCAGGTATTGGAGAAGCGAGAAGCCCAGCAGCAAATATCACAAGTTTGAATCAAATTCCTAGTGCAAGTTTTAATAGTATCTGGTTTGGGATTTCACCAGTAGTACTCCATAGTATTGAACCAGTTGTTCGTTATGAACCTACTGGACCTATTAATATTTTGGCACAAGCGGGTGCTGAAGGAGGAGTTAACTCAAATGTTGCTGTAGCGTCTATTGTAAATGGGGCAGTTTATTCTCCTGCGACCCTGCAAAATTTTTACGCGCAAATTTATCTAGAAGATTTTCAACAAAATGTCAATTTTGCTAACGGTAGCAAACTTACAGAAAAAACCGTTTATTACCCACATATTAGCTTTAGTGGAAATATCACAAGAACAGCAGATGTTTTGAGATACTATGCAGGTGTAATTAGTGGAGATACAATTAAAGCTTATCTTGGTACAGACTTTACTCACAGTACATCAAATGGTTGGACTTATTCGGTGGGAGGTATCGGTTATGTTAACCCAGATTATGATTACTATAGTCAATTAACAGGTAGTATTATCAAAAAAATACCCTTAAGTCGGACTAGCAATCTTGTTTTCTCAACTGGGTTAAATTATGCTCTTGACCAGCAAACGACAATTGGTCAAACCTTGAGTATTGTTCCTGGCAGTTCGCTCACACTAGGAGCGAGGACAAATATTGGCCCTATTTCTTTTGGGTTAGTTAACTATTTTGGTGATGTTTTACCGAATTCCATTGGAAATACGTTTTTAGTTGACTTTGATATTAACTTTAGTAATAATCTTCGATTTTCGGCGTATTACACCCCCATTAATGAAAATACCAGTCGCTCTCGGTATGGATCTACAGTGCAATGGAAATTGGGTAGAGACTACAATAGTCCAACGCTAAATCTGTCTTGGACTAACAATGAATATAATTATGGAACAGACTCGGCTGGAAATAACTTTAATGTCACTGATAACGTCTTCACAGTACTATTTAAAGTTGGATCTCCCCGTAATCCATTTGACCAACAAACTGCTGAACGGTTAAGGAGAGGAATCGATCAGGGGGCTGAACAATTACAAAATATAGAACGCAACAGACAAGACTTGGAAGAACAAAAACCCCAACCAGCAGTACTCTAGTACCGCAGAGCGGAAGTGAACTACTCAGACTTGCCTGCGGCTGAAGTCTGAGCTTCTGTAATCACAGGGGAATGCCGAAACTTAGACTTTCGCCCAAGATTAGGACTTACATCCCCTCCTACAGCAGAGACGGCTGATAGCGCAGCGTTAGCGAGTCTTCTCCCTTGGCGTTAGCCTCTCCCTTTGGGAGAAGGGGAGACGCCAAGGGCGAACGAGCGTCACCTTCCGCCTTTATCATTCTGATACCTTCGGCTCTAATATGAGACTGTTGGTCAATTAACGGTGGGTTTGACCCCTCACCCCTAAAACATTGGTTTGGCGTTGCTTTCCCGCCCTGAAATAAATTTCGGGCTAAGAGCTACTGTCCGTTGAAACGAACCCAAATCAGAGTAATGAGGAATGATGGGTTAGACCCCCTATTAATTCGCCAACAGAGTCATTATATTCGCCGAAAACTTTTCAAACAACCTCTTAGAGGTTGTTTGAAAAGTGGTTGGCTGTGATTTTAGGTACTTATTGATCCCCCCTAACCCCCTTTAAAAAGGCTACGGTGTATACACAAGTTATCGAATAACAACCAGTCTGTCGAATTACCCTACCCTAACCTTCTTTCAAGGGTAAGGTTTGGGGAGGGAAAGAGATTTCTGATTTCCCCCCAATATATCGGGGGGATTAAGGGGGGTAGTTCTGGGATACAGGGGGAAACAGACTTGTGTAGATGCGGTTTCTAAGCGCCCTTTTAACTAAAGTTTGATAAGCTCGTCGCCACTAGTAGTCCCGATTTGGATTGTGGTGTTGGAACTGAACTGATTAATCTGTGCAGTACCTAGTGCTGTATCTGGTGTACCGACGATTTGAGCAGTTGCGGGATTTCCTAAGTTAGTTATGGTAATTGCACCGCCAGAACCTAAAGCATAGGCTGAATTGGCAATACCACTAGCGGTATTAGGAGCATTAAAAGCGGCGGCGGCGGCATCATTTTTGCCAGTTGCAGCAGATTGAGCAACTCCAGTAACTACACCAGATTCCAGTGTAAATGCCACTGCTCCAGCAGCACCACCTTCTCCGGCTATAGCTATAGAAGTTAGACTAAATATGCTAGTAAGAACAGTGAACAATAGTGCTAGTTGATGTGTACAATTCATGCTTATTATTCATTGTTGGTTAATTAAGCAAAATACTTAGATTAACCATCGTAATTTACCTATAAATTGCGAACTGTTCATTTATAGGAATACTATATGGTTATCTGGTTTTTGCTAATCCAATGAATATAGCTGATAACAATCTGGTGATTTTCACCTAGTTTGTCAAGAAACCTATAAGTTTTTACTAGTAATTATGAAGATGTATAAACAAAGGCTGCAAAAGCAGCCTTTATGTCTTTTGCAGCCTTTATTTATTCCAGGCTTAGAACTACTGGAGTATATTTGAAAACTTGGGATACACCCTTAAGATAGCTTTTTGATTCACCTTGACTATCTAACTAAATATGTCTTAGCTCAGATGATGATTAGTTTTTAGCCTATGGAAGGCTTGTGACTACGGCGCTAGAAGAAGTACCAAGTTGAACACTCGCAATATCACTTAAAACGTTAGCTTGTGGAGTACTAAGCGTTGTTGAAGACTCTGACGTGACTATAAGACCTGCCAATAGAGGATTTCCAAGAGCCGTAAAAGCTACAGTACCACCAGTTCCCACAGCATAGGCTGAGTTAGCGACTCCAGTAGTGGTAGTAGGATCATTAAACGCAGCAGCAGTGGCCGTCTCTTTACCGACAGCAGCAGCTACAGCTACACCTGTTACACCACCACTACTATTAATTGTAAATGCAGCAGCACCAGCAGCGCCACCTGCACCAGCAGCCATAGCGCCAGAAGCTAGACCAAAAACACTAGTAGCTGTAGCAACAAAAGCGATCGCAATTTTTATGTTGAATTTCATAACTAAAAAGCTCCTTTCTCAACTTAGGAAAATAATCGAAATTTATACAGCAAAAAGTGCCGAACAAATCTATGAAATGTAGTTTGTAGCCTATGGAAGGGTTGTGACTGCGTTGCCAGTAGAAGTACCAAGTAGAACACTTGCAGCATCACCTAAAACGTTACCTTGTGCAGTGCCAAGGGTTCCCGTCTCTGCCGTGACTGTAAGACCCGCAGTTGCTGGAGTTCCAAGAGTTGTAAAAGCTACAGTACCACCAGTTCCCACAGCATAGGCTGAGTTCAGGACTCCGGTGGCACTAGTATTAGGATTGTTAAACGCAGCAGCAGTGGCCGTCTCTTTACCGACAGCAGCAGCTACAGCTACACCTGTTACAGCAGTACTATTGATGGTAAATGCAGCACCACCAGCAGCACCACCAGCACCAATCGCCATAGCATTAGAAGCTAGACCAAAAACACTAGTAGCTGTAGCAACCAATGCGATCGCAAGTTTTGTGTTGAATTTCATAACTAAAAAGCTCGTTTCTCAATTTAGGAAAATAATCGAAATTTATACAGCCGAAAGTGACGAACAAATCTATGAAATGTCCTTGAAACCGAAGTTGTTAGATGGTCAACTTTTTGCTGATGTAACCAATTTATTCCTAATTACTAGATATTGAGAGCAGAGAATCTACGGAAACGCAGCATTAATTATTACCATATAAGATATAAGCAGAAGAGTATAAATACTGTTACCTATGCTATTCAATCCATGTGTAAACTTAGGGGTTTTCGTCCATTTTGTTTTACCTATTCAATAGACATCTCCAGAAATTAAATATGCGTTATCCAGAGTCCTTGTAGAGACGTAGCAGTGCTACGTCTCTACATTCATTTTCACCAGATGTCTAATGTCTGTATGACAGTTGTAAGTAGCAATGCTTACCAACTTTCGTATTCTGGAAAATTAAATCTCAAAAGCACCACAGGTATGAGTTTAGACTAAGCACCCGCTAGTAGTCTGTCAATAAATAATTGATGGATAAATTCCTTGTAGAGACGGCGATTTATCGCGTCTCTCTAACCGTCAAAATGAATTTGACAGACGACTAGATGGGTTACCAAGCCCCTTCGGGGCGGGAACAGGGAACTCTTAACAGGGAACAGAAAAAAAATTAGCCCCGAATACAGGGTTTAAAGCCCCTAAATTTATTTATGAAAAGAGATAAAAATATTTGAAACGAGATGGCGTCAGCCACGATGTTTCAATGTGTCCTTGTACAAATCCCCTGATTTTAATTATGGGGATTTCCCTGTTGCCTGTTGCCCGTTCCCTGTTCCCTTTTAAAGAATCTATACCTCAAAGTCCAATGCCTAATCCCTAAAGATTAATGATTGGAGCAATGATAGTTGGCACTTGCTGCAAATTTGTTTGATAAACCTTAACTAGTCGCTCAATCCCTTTGAAACGATAATCTCCCATTTCTTGGAAGTCTGAGGGTTGTGAAAGCATTTTATGGGTGGCTTCACTAATCACACATTCACTAGGAGGACAAACTGCTTCCATACGAGCGGCAAGATTAATTGTCGCGCCTAATGCCGTATAATCTACCCTTTGGGAACTACCGACATCTCCCACCACAGCTTTACCGCTATTAATTGCAATGCGTAATTGCAGGGGTTCGTGCCAAAAACCATTGGCATTAAGATGTTCGAGGCGAGTAAGCATTCCCTTGGCAGCGGTAACAGCGCGATCGGCGTGATCTAGTTGCGGTTCTGGAGCGCCAAAAAATGCCATAATACAATCGCCAATATATTTATCTAAAGTGCCGCCGCAAGTAAACACTTCTTTTAGCATTTCTTCAAATAAATTATTTAATAGTTGAGCGATCGCAGTTGGTGTTAACTGTTCAGAAATTGCTGTAAAGCCAACCAAATCCGCAAACAAAATACTGATTTCGCTCTCGGCGGGAGCTAAACGGCCACCCGGTAATCCGCCTACAGAGATTAACTGCTGTACAACTGCTGGAGAATGATAACGTTCTAGTCGGTGACGAATCATCTCTTCAGTTTTGAGTTTCTCTACTAATAGCCAACGCTGCACACTTGAAGCCACAAGGTTTGCTAAAGCTGAGAAAAAGCTCAATTCTTCCTCGCCTTCGTTAGCCCAATGGTAAGAAGAAAAGTTGGCATCGGCATATAGTACACCTACAACTTTATTTTCATCCCATAAAGGCACAGCCATCGCGCTGCGAATGCCTTTGACTAAAATACTCTGTTCACTCGCAAACCGTTCATCCTGATGAGTATCACCAGTTTGAATGACGACTTTTTCTTCAAATACCTTTTGGCAGATACTACGACTAATCCAACTACCATCAGCGGGGAGATTTTTCTGTTGAGAAATATTTCTAGTAGCAGCATTCACTAATTCCAATTGGCCGCAACCGTTGACATCAATTAATAATGCCAAGCGATCGATACTATCAAGGTAACGAAAAACTACCTGCTGTACTTGAGAAAAAATCTCTTCTATAGACGCTGCTGCACAGAGATTTTTCGCTATGTCTACTAAATCTTTGAGACGGGCAATGGTTTTGTCCTTGTTGCTGATGTTGCCATCCTTGCTATCAGCTGCAATCCATTGCTGTTGTAGTTGTTCGACATTGTGAAGAATTGTTCTTTGCTCATTAATGTCTGAGATTCCAGTATACCCAGGTGTCGGTTGAGAAACAGGACTTGTGAGCAGTACTACCAGGCTAACATTGCCCAGCCAAATGATATCGCCGTGATGTAACTCTTGGGGATAATTAACAAGATATTTATTAACTTGCGTTCCATTTTTGCTGCCCATATCCTCAATAGTCCACACACCGTCAGCTGTTTTCACCAGGCGAGCATGGTTGCGGGATACTCCAGCAAAAGGTAAGTACAAGTTACATTCCGGCAAACGACCAATTGTAAATACATTTTGGTCAACTGCGATCGTTGTCTCGTTATCTCCCTCTTGTAGGCGTAGTGTGAGTTCAGTCATGGGTGTGATAGATCCATCGAAGCTAGAGGTCAAACAACTCTAAGGTTAAGTTATACCCTACAGGTTAACCTTAGCTTTGCTTTATGACACTGTTAAATGCATTCCGACAACTGCATGTGACAGATATTACATTAAATAATGCTCTTGTGATGGAGCGATCGCATCTGTGACATCACCTGAAAAAGTAGCATATCAAATAGTTTTGATCTACTACCACCCAGATGTCACTGAAGCCGAGTGTCCAGATTTTTGGAACGCTACTCACCTACTACCCAAAAATGGGCTGAAAATGCTTGTAATCTAATTAGGTGGTAATTCTAAACTAATTTCACCCAACAACCCTTTGCGAAAATCTGTTAAAAGTTGTCTTGCAGCTCGCTCTATATCACCTTTGTAACGATGCTCCGCTAAGGCGTGTAAATAGGTATCTCCGGTGTCTGATGTCGAATCAAGTTGGTAACGAGACTCTAATGGTTTTTTTGGTAATAAATCTGCGGCTACAGCGTCCAAATAGTTAAGTAAATCCACTAGGGCTGCTGCTACTAGCTGGTTATCGTAAGATGCTTCACCGATATCATCACAAATAGCTAATTTTAATGCTGCGTCTTGGTCTTCTAATCTTAGAGGGATGACACCAGGAGCATCTAGCAATTCCAAATGTTCGGAAATTCGCACCCAGCGTAGTTGACGAGTTACCCCAGGACGGGCGGCACTTTCTACTACTCGCCGTCCCAACAGGCGGTTAATTAAAGCTGATTTACCGACATTGGGAAAACCAATCACCACAGCCCGCACTGGACGGGGTAACATCCCGCGATCGCTTCTTCTTTGATTGAGTTCTACCCCAGCGGCTTGTGCTGCCCGTGCTACTTCTGCTATACCTTTACCATGTTGAGCGTTGGTAAAATAGGGGACTTCTCCTTGACGTTTAAACCAATCGATCCATAGCGATCGCATTTGTGGCGTAATCATATCTACTCGGTTAAGTATCAAGACCCGTGTTTTACCTTCCACCCACTCCCCTATTTGGGGATGGTGAGTCGCTAAGGGAATTCGGGCATCTCGTACCTCAAATACTACATCTACGCGCTTCAGCTGTTCTTTGAGCTTCCTTTCGGCTTTCGCAATGTGACCTGGATACCATTGAATCAGGTTTAATCTATAGTTTTGAGTTATGGCCATATTTGATTTCTACAAGCCGCACATTCGTGATTTTTAGTCATGAGTTAGGCGCTCCATATTCTGTTAAGATTATCATACTAGCGAAAACCAATTCTTACCCACGATAACTAAAGATATGGAGTTCTACTAGGAAATAGATATTTTTTATCAATACTCTAGTGGGTAAAATCTTTAAGGTACAGAGGTTAAACATACTTAAACTTTTTAGGTACTTGTTTAAAAGTCGCCGTCGGTGCTAGGGACGCTCTAAACGCCTGTGCAGAACTTGTAAGACAAGCGAGCAATTCAGGCACAGATCGTTGAAGCAGGAATCACACGACTTCAAGTCGTGTGAGGTTCAATATTAACTATTAATTACTCATTATCGCCAATAAGAGAATTTGGGACTGGGAATTGGCGGAGAATAATAACTCCTAACTCTTTCTTGTACAGACGCGATTCATCGCGTCTCTGCTTCTAACTCAGCACTCTCTTGGGCTTGATGTAAAATGAGGCGATTACCATCAGGGTCATAGGCATAAATTTCTTTGCCGTGGGAAGCAATGGAAATTTCTCCTGGTGGAGGATAGCCCAAATATCTTAGGTGAGCGATCGCATCTTCTAAGTTGCCCACCTCTAAACACAAACTTATCTTACTTTTGGTGTAGAAATAAAGTGGTGCAGGGGTCGTAGTTTTGGCGGTTCCCGTCGTTAGCGCAGCGTTAGCGAGTCCTAGAGTGTCACTCTCAAACCCGGAAGGGTTGTCGTTAGACATCGCTTCAAATTCAGATTCGTTTGTGTTCTTTGGTTGAAAAATACCTAATCGCATACCAACCAAATTAAACTCAGCATAGACATTCGGTGTCAAAAAAACTGGCTTTTGCTCCAATAGTTTAGTATAAAAATTTACTAAATTCTCCCAATTAACCGATGCTATGGTGACAAATGCATTGGTGTACTGTAAAACCATATTTACCTATCGCCCTTTGGACTTTTTTAATTATATTTTTGACTTTGCTTGAAAAATAAGTAAGTATTAACACTAGTGATATTGAAACGAAGTGATTATAAGTAATCGGACAGAAATATTTACGAAAAAGATAAGGTTCAAAGCCGTACTTCGTCCCGCTACGCGCTTTCGCCCGCAAGTGGCGCGATAGCTCCCTTGCTCCCTAGCTTCCTTGGTTGAAGCCCCACCCGCAAGTGGCGTGGTTTTTCTCCTCTGCTCCCCTGCTCCCCTGCTCCCCTGCTCCTCTGCTTTTTCACACATTAGATTTTAGAGGCTGTTTGAAAAGTCTAATTTAATACCAGCCCTGGCGAATATAATTCGCGGCTACACAGACGAAACCCACCTCCGTGGGTTGAAGACATTGATTTTGTGTTAGTCCGCAGAGGCGGACAATGCCAGTGTAGTAGCGAATTATATTCGCCCAAAATTTTTCAAACATCCTCTTAGGCTACATCAGGGTTTCAGGTCGAAATTTATGTGATTAATTTTGTCTTACTACTTAATGAATCAAAAATGAAACGTTCAAATCGCCTTGCTTGGATAGGAGCGATCGCTTGTGCAATTTGAGTGATATTATGTGCAATTAAATAGCTTTGGTAATTCTATTTGATTTGCAAATACCTAGAGCCTCAGATCCCTAACTTATTAAAGAAGTCAGGGATATTTTTGTTCTGGTATTACTGATGACATTGCTGGAAAAACATATATAGTAGTGCCTATACGCAAAGCAGGTTGTCATTAGTAATTGCAACGCTATGTTAATTAATGAATTAAGAGATATTAATTTTATTATTTTTCCTGATTGGTCTAATTTAGAAACTGCGATCGCAGAAGACTTGATGAATGTTCTCAGAACTCTTTCCACACATCCAGCTAGACAAGATATAACACTGCTAATTGATAGTCAAAGTTTATCTGATGAATTACAAGATAATGCTAACTCATTACTTTTTGAAACAGTTCTGAAACTTAGTTTAGAAGAGGCTATCTCTGAAGACTTGAATGTAGGGTTTACAGGTCAGTTAACCACCCAAGAATGGTCTATTATTAAATCATTAATTAACTTTTGTATCCCAATTAATAACGAAGATCGCTACATTATCCAGCAGCAAGAAATTGCACAAGTTCCTAGATGTGACTTGTCAGAAATTAAACAGCAAACTATTTATGAAGCGGCTCGGCTAGAATCTTGGCACAGATGGGGTGACTATTTCGCGGACAGTGAATCTCCTGAAAACGCTATCCCATATTACAGCAAGTATTTATCCAGTTGTCCACACCAGATTAGCTATTATCTGAAGCTGAGTAATATTTTGTATAAAACTGACCAGATGCAAGCGGCTATCAAAACATTGCGAAATGGTATTAGCAATTGCCCTCAAGCAGAAGAACTCTATTACTGGCTGATTATTCGTCTAAAGCAAAGCCACAACTATCTGGAAGCTCGTAACTTCGCTCAACAGGTTACAGATAAGTTTCCTGAAAACTACGTATTTAAGGTATTGAGCTATCTTATGCTCCCAGAAGTTTATCATACTCCTCAAGAAATTGATATCTATCGGGCATGGTTTCAGGATGGGCTAGAAAAGCTGACTCAAGAAATAACAATGAATAACCCCGACGAACAGAAAAAAGCTTTAATAGGAATCAGCCATCATACCAATTTTTTTCTTGCATATCAGGCAAAAAATGATCTGGTGTTACAGCAGCAGTATGGACGGCTAGTTCACCAAATTATGGCGGCAAATTATCCGCAATGGAGTCAGAGGCGTCCGACTTCTTCTATTAGCAACAATCAAAGAATTAAAATTGGCTATCTTTCCTATTTTTTATGTAGCTGGAGTGGAACAGTTTTATTCTTAAACTGGCTAAAATATGCAGATAATCAAAAATTTGAAATTTATTCGTATCACATAGGGCATCAAATTGATACTGCTACTCAATTATTTCAGTCTTATAGTAAAAAGTTTTATCATTTGCCGAATAATTTAGAACAGGTTTGTCAACAAGTTATTGACGATCGCCTTGATGTGTTAATTTTTCCAGAATTAGGCATGGATGCCACAACACTATGTATTGCTGGACTCCGTTTAGCACCGATTCAATGTATGGCTTGGGGGCAACCTGTCACTTCTGGACTACCCACCATTGACTATTTTTTATCTAGCCAACTGATGGAGCCTCTGAATGGCCAATATCACTACACCGAAAGCCTTGTACGTTTGCCTGGTGTTGGGATTTCCTATCCTACTATCAAAGTTGACTCAGTTCGCCGCAACCGATTATTTTTTGGATTACGAGAAGATGCGATCGTCTACATCTCTAGTCAAGCTGCCTATAAATATCTACCGCAGTACGATTACATTTATGCAGAAATTGCCTGTCAAGTTCCCAATACTCAGTTTATGTTCCTGCGCTCTGGGATTTCTCAAGAACGTCTGAAACGGGCATTCGCGGCTGTAGGGTTAGATAGTCTTGACTATTGTGTATTCTCTCCTGTTCTACCGCGTGATGATTACTTTGACTTGCTTTGTTTGGCAGATATTTACTTAGATACCTTCGACTGGGCGGGTGGTAACACAACACTGGATGCGATCGCCTGTCATTTACCGATTGTCACTTGTCCTGGTGAGTTTATGCGCGGACGTCATTCTTATGGTTTCTTGCAAGCTATCGGTGTAACACAGACAATTGCAGATGATACTTCGCAATATATTCAGATTGCAGTGCGATTAGCTGTAGATATTGATTGGCGATACTCAGTTCGTGAAGCCCTAAAACTCTCAAGCAACGTTCTATTTGACAATCCCACTGCTACCCAAAATTTAGAAGCATTCATCAAGCAGGCGATCGCTTTGAAAAACTAAAGCAAGTATATTTTGACTTTATCTAAAAAATAAGTAAGTATTAACACTAGTAATATTCAAAGGCAATGAAAGTCGAAAATGAAACGTCCAAATCGCCTTGCTTGGATAGGAGCGATCGCACTCGCTGCGATCGTTTTACTTAGTTTGTTTACGGCTCCTAATAATACTAAACTTAATGCTGGTTCTACTTATAACCACGCCCCTAATGGCTATGGTGCTTGGTATGCTTTTATGCAACAGCAGGGAGTTTCTATTAAACGCTGGCAAAAGCCTTTTAGTGATATTCAGCCAGAGAATAGCCCAGTTACCCTCCTCCAGGTAGGCGGGGGTACTATACTGGGTAGTCAAGAGCGTGAATGGGTAGAAAAAGGAAATACTTTGGTAATTTTGGGTGCGGGGGCGCGGGTTACTGAAGCGGAGTTTAGCACTATGCAAAAATCTCCCCAAGGTAATATCAAAATTGATACACGTAGACGATATAAAAAAGCTAAACAAGAGCAAGTTGATTTAGGCGATCGCTTTGGTGCTGTTGTCTGGAAAGAAAATTACAAAGAGGGAAAAGTAATTTTTTCTACCACTCCTTATTTAGCCGCCAACGCCTACCAAGATAATTTAAGTAATTTCAAGTATCTAGCTAGTCTAGTGACTGAAAAAAATAACACAATCCTTGTCGATGAATACATCCACGGTTACAAAGATGCCGATGTCAGGAAGAAAGAAAACGAAGGAGATTTATCTAGCTTTTTTGCTAAAACTCCTTTATTGCCAATATTGGTGCAGGTAGGTATCCTGCTATTGGTGCTAACTTGGGCGCAGAATCGCCGCTTTGGGAAGCCAGTAGCTTTAGATACACCAGTTACAGATAACAGCGAGGCATACATCCAAGCTTTAGCTGGAGTCTTACAGAAAGCTGATACCACCGACTTTGTTGTAGAGATGGTGGGTAAACAAGAACAACTACAACTCCAAAAAGCCTTGGGATTAGGACAAATACTTTTAGAACGTGAAGCCTTGATCAATTTTTGGATAGAAAAAACAGGTGTAAGTGCAGCAGAACTAGATGCAGTTTTAAAGCTACAATTTCGCAAACAACCCATCAGTGAACAAGACCTGTTAAGCTGGTTGGGGAAATGGCGAACCATTAGATTAATTCGTAATTAATTTTTGGAATTATGCATAATATCTTTGCGTGAGTTATTTATCAACATGTCGCGCCAGGATTAAGAGACTTGCTGCGCCGAAGTTTCTTAATCCTGGCGCTCCGGGACTGGGGACTGGGGGGACTAGGAAGAGTTTTCTTCTCTACGAGACGATGCGCGAACAAAACTTGGGTAGTGGTCTGAATCCCCGAACAATTTTCCCAGTCCCCAGTCCCTAATCCCCAGTCCCTTTTTCAATAAAAAATATGAGCGAAACCCATCCGATCTTAATTCGCCTTGGTCAAAGTCTTAATCAAGTAATTGTCGGACAATCTAGCCTAATACAACAACTTTTAGTAGCACTGCTAGCAGGTGGACACGTAATTTTAGAAGGAGTACCGGGAACTGGTAAAACTCTCCTAGTAAAAGTGTTGGCGCAGTTAATTCAAGGTGAGTTTCGCCGGATTCAATTAACACCAGATGTTTTACCTTCAGATATTACTGGTACAAATATTTTTGATTTGAATAGCCGCAATTTCACTTTGAAAAAAGGGCCAATATTTACTGAAGTGCTGCTAGCAGACGAAATCAACCGTACTCCTCCCAAGACACAAGCGGCGCTACTAGAAGCAATGGAAGAGATGCAGGTAACGCTGGATGGTGAAAGTTTGCCCTTACCAGATTTATTTTGGGTGATTGCAACCCAAAATCCCCTGGAATTTGAGGGTACTTATCCCTTACCAGAAGCGCAGTTGGACAGATTTTTATTTAAGCTGGTGGTAGATTACCCCGACCAAGCTGCTGAGAAACAAATGTTACTCAATCGTCAGGCGGGTTTTGCAGCAAGGCGTTTGGATATTAGCCGTTTAAAACCAATTGCAACAATCGCTGACATTTTACAAGCACGACAAGCAGTCAAAGAAGTTAAAGTATCAGAAGCGATCGTTGATTATTTGTTGGCGTTGGTGAGAACATCGCGTCAATATCCTGATTTAACTTTAGGCGCATCACCTCGCGCCGCCTGTGCTTGGTTGCAGACGTCTCAAGCCCTAGCATGGTTAGCTGGAAGGGATTTTGTCACCCCAGATGATATTAAAGCAGTTGCATCACCACTACTACGTCATCGCCTCATTTTGAAACCAGAAGCAATGCTGGATGGTTTACAAATTGATGCCGTAATTGCCTCGGTAATTAATCAAGTACCAGTTCCAAGGTAAATAGAACTTACACAAAAACTCTCTGAAACTCTCATTCCTCCGTGTCGCGCCAGTTGCTTCTCCTGTCGGAGACGCTACGCGTAGCAAGATCCCCGCAGGGAAGTCGGGGAACCGCAAGGGCGCAATGGCTTCTCTGCGTCCTCTGCGGTTTGATTTCTAAATCCGACCATTATTAGGTAAACCTTGCTGGTTGCTTGGCTCTTTACGAGATTGCGATTGAGTATACATATAGGTTACTAATGCTAAAGTCAGTCCAATGGCCAAGATCACTCCCAGAATTCGCCAGAAATTGGGAGTAATCCTCGCAGCTAGCTGCTCATTTAGCCTTGGTTGGTAAATAGTGTCATCCGTTCGCACTTGTGGTTTGCCTTGATGAGATGCAGGTCGCGGTTGATACAACGTCACATCTGGCGGTACTTGTGGTCTGCCTTGATTAGATGATGGTCGTGGTTGAAACAACGTCTTATCTGGTGGTATTTGTGGTCTGCCTTGATTAGATGATGGTCGTGGTTGAAACAACGTCTTATCTGGTGGCACTTGCGGTCTGTCTTGATTAGATGTTGTTCGTGGTTGATACAACGTTTTATCTGGTGGTACTTGCGGTCTGTCTTGATTAGATGCTTGTCGTGGTTGATATAACGTTTTATCTGGTGGCACTTGCGGTCTGTCTTGATTAGATGCTTGTCGTGGTTGATATAACGTTACGTCTGGTTTACTGGTGTTTGGATTATTCACAGGACTCTGTTGATTTTGCTCAACTGGGTTAAACGGTCTGGGAACAGTTTCGTGATTTGAACCTTGGTTGTATCCAGCCTGAAGAGGAGGAACAGTTTCTTCAGATTGGTTTTGCTCAATCGGGTTAAACTGTCTGGGAACAGTTTCGTGATTTGAACCCTGATTGTACGCAGGTAGAGGACGCAGAATGGTGTCGTCGTTCGATTGTCTGGGAATAGTTTCGTGATTTGAACCTTGATTGTACGCAGATGGAGGACGCAGAATGGTGTCGTCGTTCGATTGTCTGGGAATAGTTTCGTGATTTGAACCTTGATTGTTGGAAGATTGCGATCGCCCAGTAATCTGTCCGGGTACACTAGTATTGTCTGTAACAAATTTGGCGGCAGATTGCAAAGCTTGACTGAGTTCTTCTACAGTTGCAAATCGGTTAGCTGGGTTTTTGTGGAGGCATTTCATCACCACGGCTTCCAATTGTACGGGTAAATGCTCACATCCTGGTTGCGATCGCAGTGGTTTTGGTGGCTCATAAGCATGAGCTAATACCCAAGAAGCCTCACTGATATGACTACCCTTAATGCTGATTCCAAATGGGTCAGCTGCACTCAGCATTTCATAGAGGATAATCCCTAAGCTGTAAATATCGCCCCTGGCATCCAGGTTTTGATCGCTTTGGATTTGTTCAGGAGGTGCGTAACGAAACGTACCGATAAATGTACTAGTTATATTTGTAATATTGGAATTTTCTGAAGATTCACTACGAATTTTGGCAACACCAAAATCTAAAACCTTGACCCACTCTCCCAAATCTGTAGGCGTCAGAAATATATTATCTGGCTTTAAGTCGCGGTGAACTACCTGAATATGCTCAGTAGTTTTGCCGCCTTCCCGTTGCAGAGTTACTCCTTGATGGGCAAGCTGTAGACCCTTACAAACTTGCGCCATAATCTTCACCGTCCGCTCAACAGATAGCCGCTTTTCGCGTAGCAGTAATTGTCTGAGCGTTTGCCCCCGCAAATATTCCATCACATAAAATGGAAAACCTTCTGGAGTTACACCACAGTCACTAATTTTGACGATGTGATCGCTTTGCAAAGCAGCACAAACTGCCACTTCACGCTCAAAACGCTTTCTCATTTCTTGTGATGCCACCAGCGTATCTTTGAGCAACTTCAAAGCTACCTGCTGACCGACACGGGTATCCGTTGCCAGGAAGACTTCTCCCATGCCACCCCCGCCTAACCGTCTGTCTAAACGGTAGCGCTGGTTATCACCTACTAAGCGACCATTCCAAGAATTTGAAGAAGGTGGGGATTTCATCTGGGGCAACCCATCTTAGTTACGTTAAAGTTTTTACTTTAGTCAGAGATAATACTAGTATTACAAATCTTTTACTTGCTTCGTAGGTTAGATGATTATTTGTAATATATGCTACTAGTTATTTGTCTATTATACTCAGCTTAACATAAAACTAATGCTAGCAATTTGATAAAATGTTTAAAATTAAGACCTATGGCAGTTGAAATTTGTTCCTGATGTGAAGTTAACATGAAGAGTGCTGAGTGCTGAGATGAAAGACCGCGCCACAAGAGGCGGGGTATCAACCTCCAAACGAATTGTTGATTCCGCTTGACTTCGGGCGGGGCTTTTACCATAGTGCAAAAGTACTAAGTATTCAATCTTCTTTACTCAGCACTCAGCACTCAGCATGGTAAATGCTAATACACCGCATTATTGCAGAATTGATACTTAAGAATTACGAATTATGTCTAAATCTCACTCATCTACCGTTATTTTTAAAGATAAACTTTTTTGTATCCGTGATGCTATATTGCAAGTTTCTGATCTACTAAACTGAATAATAAACCTATGTTTGCTCAGTTACACAAGAAGCATGGCGCAAGTTTCGCCGTAATCGTCAGGCGATGTTTGGTATTGTAGTTTTGCTAATTATAGTGTTAAGTGTTTTGTTTGGACCATTTATTTATAATATTCCCATCAACAAAATTGACTTTGCTAAATCTACTCTTTCTCCCAGTTGGGCGCATCCATTTGGTACTAATGATTTAGGTCAAGATATATTAGCAAGAGTGTTGTATGGCGGACGAATATCGATCGCAGTGGGAATTTTTTCGATGTCAGTAGCCATAACTCTCGGTACACTCATCGGCGCACTCTCTGGTTTCTATGGTGGCTGGCTGGATATTGCTTTGATGCGTTTGACAGATTTGTGTTTAGCTTTACCACGGCTACCATTATTATTACTGGTAATATTTTTGTTTCGGGATGCGATTAAAGCGATCGCTGGCCCAGAACTAGGTATATTTGTATTAATAGTACTGGTGATTGGCGGACTCAACTGGATGTCTGTAGCCAGATTAGTCCGAGCCAGTTTTTTGACAGTGCGGGAGTTAGAATTTGTCACAGCAGCACGCGCCCTTGGTGCTTCCCCTAGTCGATTAATTTGGATTCATATTTTGCCCAACGTGATTAGTCCAGTACTAGTTGCTGCTACTCTTTCAGTAAGTACTGCGATCGTTACGGAATCAACTCTGAGCTTTTTTGGTCTAGGTTTTCCCCCTGATGTCCCAACTTGGGGACAAATGCTCTATGAAGCACAAAACTTTTAGAATTTGCTCCCCACATGGTTATTTTCCCTGGCACAGCAATATTTCTTACTGTGCTAAGTATCAACTATATAGGTGATGCTCTCAGAGATGCTCTCGATCCTCGATTATCGTAAAGGGGACTGGGGATTGGGGACTGGGGATTGGGGACTGGGGACTGGGGACTGGGGACTGGGGATTAGTAGTCTGTCAATAAATAATTGACGGATAAGTTTCCTGTAGAGACGGCGATTTATCGCGTCTCTCTAACCATCAAAATGAATTTGACCAAATAAGTCGCGGCGTGCAAGCCCCTAAATTCTATTTATGGGGCAATACGGTTCAGTTAAGGCTAAAATCCTTTTTTTAAACCCACATTCCGCACTTCATTTTGTAACACAAAGCTTAGTAATAATAAATACATATTTTTAATGTATAAATACATAAATCATTGGGTGATTAATATAAACAGTATGATAAAAAATACCAACTGTTTGAAATCCTAATAGTATTGATAGTA
>NZ_JBALDZ010000148.1:0-10036 GCF_036917155.1 Nostoc sp.
CGCATGATTGCGTCTCGTAGAGAGAAATAATACGTCCGTGATTATTTCCCCTAAATTTATTTATGGGGATTATCTTTTTACTTTTTACTTTTTAAAATGGTACAGATACCAAAGTGACTCCTTCATTGATATTGGTATTTGTTCTATTGGTTCTGGTGCCGTCGAGTCTACTATCAAACAGATAGATTGGCAATTAAAAATCTCTGGCGCACAATGGGATAAATCGAAATTTGAAACTGATTGAAATAATTAAAGCTCCCAAGTTCTAACTGACTTTGGGAGCTAATAATTTTAAGTTCACCGCGACGCCGTTTTACCTAAGTTTATGACCTGGGTTAACCAGGTGGGAACCTAAATTCCTCGTTTAAAGTTTCCGGGTACATGCCCGGTATACTGCCACGAGAACAGTTGACTCCCTTGTCTTTAAAGGCATAGATCAAAAAACTTGATGGCAGTCACCAACGTCGTAGTGCAACTTATTCATTATAGCTTTCAAAAAGATGTTGTGTGTTCAACATCGAAACTTTCTGATTCGTTTACCTGGGATACCAGATAGATTCTATGGTGTGGGCGATATTGTTGGCGTATGCCGTCGCCGATTCTTGATTTTGATTATCCAGCAAAACAGTAACATGTCCCAACTTTCGCCCAGGACGTGATTCTGTTTTCCCATACCAGTGAAGGTGCGCGTGGGGAATTTCTGTTATTTGTTGACGCTGGCTTTGGTAGTCGCCGCGAGAATTTTCATACCCTAGTAGGTTCACCATCACAGCGCCAGCGCACTGCAAAGCTGGATTTCCCAAAGGTAAACCACAAACGGCTCTGAGATGCTGCTCAAACTGAGAAGTTTCGCAGGCGTCAAGAGAAAAATGCCCAGAATTGTGGGTACGGGGGGCAATTTCATTTACCAGGATTTTGCCATCAACACGGATAAATAGCTCAATTCCAAAAATTCCCACTACTTCTAGGCTATTTAATAGAGTATGTGCGATCGCTTCTATTTCTGCTACTTGATTGGGAGTAATCTCGGCTGGCGCAATCACCCGCCGACACACTTGTTGTTCTTGTTGAGTTTCCACTACTGGATAAGTGACAATTTCTCCCTCTACAGAACGAGCTACAATTATTGCTAGTTCCCGTTCAAAAGGGACAAATTCTTCTAACAAGAAAAGTGATTGATTTAAAGTTTTTGTTGTGCTTTCATCACTTAGCTTTTGCTCTAAAGTCACAAAATCCTGAATTATGAAAGTACCTTGGCCATCATAACCGTGACGGCGAGATTTGAGAACTACTGGAAAACCTAGATATTCTATTTTTGATTTGATATTTTCCACCTCGTCAAGGGCAAAAAATTGAGGAACTGGTAAGCCCAAATCGCGTAAATAGCAACGCTGATGATATTTATCTAAAAGAGGGGCTAAAGCTTCTAATCTGGGGCGGAAACAAACGCCTTGCTGTGCTAAAAAAGATAAAGCTTGCAGGTTAACAAATTCGTTTTCAAAGGTGATGACATCGCATTTTTTAGCTAATATCTCTGTAGCACTAGCGTCATCTACCGGAGCAAAAACGATTTCCTCAGCAATTGACACGGCCGGGTCGTGAACGCTTGGAGTTTGTACTACTAATTCTACACCTAGCTTCTGTGCTGCATCCGCCATCATCCAGGCAAGTTGTCCGCCACCAATTACACCAACACGTTTCATTGACATCCTAGAGAATCACGAGTTTGCACGCCTGTTTTGGAATTCACACCACTGGCTTTACCGCACAGTTCTTTGATTTGCGCTCTATCCAAAATTGCATCTGTAAAATCTGCACCGTCTATATTTACATCATTAAAGATAGCGCGGAGCAAAAGAGCTTCTTTGAAAACTGCATCGCTCAAATCTGCCTTAGTCAAGTTTACCTGATCGACCATTGCATTCGTTAAATCTGCTCCGTGGAGATTTGCTTTTGTCATTACCGAAGCGCTCATGACTGCTCCCCGCAAGTCAGCGTTTGCAAAGTTAGCCAGTTCCATATTGGCGTTAGAAAACTCCGCAGCCTGCAAACTCTGTCCAGAAAAATCACGTCTTGATAACTCTGCATTACTAAATGACAGTGGATGAGTCCAGTCTACTGCCAGTGCGGGATCAGCCACACACCAGATAATAATTCCCAGAAGGAGCCCCAACCCTTGCCGCCAAAGGATATCGAGAGCCAATTTGGTGTCTAATCGCTGCATTTAAGCTTACCGCATTTGAATGTTAACAAGACTGGAACATCTAATCTTGAGACTCACAGTCTTGCTACTGGATTTGGGAGATGTGTATTTCTCTAGCTTAATATTTTGCAACGCAAAAAGGTTAGATGCGTCGCAGTTTGTAGACATGGCTTCTCACCGTTAGCGGCAATATTAGCAGCGATCGCTTTTGGTATGAGTGGAGCGATCGCACTCACTATATACAACTTAGGTACACTTAAATCTTTTTTACCAAGGTTAGTAACTTTGAAAACGTACCTCACCAGGACAATAAGTACTATATTTACACATCACGCGTTTTAAAAAAATTATAGATAGCAAGGGCAATGGCTAAAAGCAACACTGCATGAATTAAATTTCCAGCAATATGAAGTGCCAGTCCTAATGCCCAAAAAGCAATCAGTACAACAACAATGCCCCAAATTATACTCAACATATAATATTTGCTTTGATTCAAGCAAGTTTCAATTTTCTCATATATATTACTCCTAGCTTCACTTGGATTCTATTTACCCTCAGAGAGGTATATAAGTTTCAATCATCCTTCTTGAGAGAGAAAACTATATGACTCGTCGAATTCACATTATCTTAACCCGGATTTCTCACCACATCTCTCAAAACCTTGTGCTCTTGAGCAGGGGAGCAGAGGAGCAGGGGAGAGATTTGTACAAGTTCCCCTCTGCCCCTCTGCATTTCAAGCTTGTGAGAAATGCGGGTTAAGAGTCCCCAATCCCCAGTTCAAATCTGCTAAAGTTTCAGTTACGCTGAATTGTAATGTGAATATTACAAGCTGATGCAAGTTAAGACAGGCAATAATAGCGCCTGGATATTACTGTTTAATTATCAGGATCAAAGCGCGATTCTCCTGTGGAGAGGCGGCGCGATCGCGTGCAGAATATTTACAGTATTGCCTAAAATTATGGATAATTCCCCAGTGATCGCTCAAACAGATGCATCCTTACCAAATTACACTCAGGAAAATATACGAATAGTGGAGTCAGCAGTTGGCTCGAATTCACCACCGAAGCAAAAAGTAGGAACTGACTTTGACTCTCGCATGATGTTGCGGTGTTTGGAACTTGCTCGTCGCGCTTTAGGGCGGACTTCGCCAAATCCGCTAGTGGGAGCAGTGATTGTCAAGGATGGCAAAATTGTCGGCGAAGGGTTTCATCCTCGTGCAGGTGAGCCTCATGCAGAAGTGTTTGCCTTAAAAGCCGCAGGCGTTGGCGCCGCCCGTGGTGCAACAATCTATGTCAGCCTTGAACCTTGCAATCACTACGGACGTACTCCCCCTTGTTCGGAAGGATTGATCCAAGCAGGGGTAGCAAAAGTAGTAGTGGGTATGGTTGATCCCAATCCATTAGTAGCTGGAGGTGGTATCGCCCGTTTGCGGGCGGCGGGGATAGAAGTCTTGGTAGGAGTAGAAGAAGAAGCTTGTCGTCAGCTAAATGAAGCTTTTGTGCATCGCATCCTCTACAAGCGACCTTTAGGAATTTTAAAATATGCCATGACTTTAGATGGCAAAATTGCTACTACCTCTGGTCATAGTGCTTGGGTGACAAGCCAAGAGGCCCGCAATGAAGTACATCAACTGCGGGCGGGTTGTGATGCCATAATTGTCGGCGGTAATACAGTCCGACAGGATAATCCTTACTTAACCAGCCATCAGGTGGGGGCACATAATCCCCTGCGGGTGGTGATGAGTCGCCATCTTAACTTACCGGAAAGTGCCCATCTGTGGCAAACTACGGATGCTCCAACTTTGGTGTTGACACAGAAAGGTGCTAACCCCGATTTTCAAGAACTGTTGCTCAAACAGGGTGTGGAGGTGGTGGAATTAACATCACTGACACCAGATAAGGCAATGGCATACTTATATGAACGAGGTTTTTGTAGCGTGCTGTGGGAGTGTGGTGGTACCTTAGCGGCTAGTGCGATCGCTCAAGGAGCAGTGCAAAAAGTTCTGGCATTTATTGCCCCAAAAATCATTGGTGGTAACATTGCTCCCACACCAGTGGGCGATTTAGGTTTTACTACCATGACAGAGGCGTTATCTCTAGAACGTGTTCGTTGGCGTGTAGTAGGCTCTGACTGCTTAGTAGAAGGTTATTTTCCTCAAAAAGCCAATTGACTATCAATTCATGATGATTTTGCGATTATGAACACTGGCGTTCATGGGCAATATCGCGTATGAGAGCTAGCCGAGATTGAATGTAGTGGGATAGATAATCAGTTTCGTGAGAATCTAACAAAACTTGCGTTTCGGTTTGTTTCACTAACCACTGCACCAAGCTAGCATCATCAAGTTGTAAGAGGAGCTTGGCTTGGGCGGTTTCAACCACTGACCAAAGCTGACGCATAATTGTAGGAGTCATCAGACCTCAATTGAATAATTTAGCTTTGCTCTTTTTAGATTACACAATTCCATTCGCAATTTACGACATGAATGTAGAAGCTGAGACAAGTATTATTAAAAACTTAATAATGGTATTTATAACTTTATGAAGATTAAGAATTGAAAATGAGCATTGGGCATGGGGCATTGGGAAGACAGATTTTTATGGGTTTAGTTGTAAAACCTAGAAAACAAACGGGCTAATTCTAAAAATTTAGTTTTTGTGCTTGGTAAGACTGAAATTGTCCTGATTATAGCCCAATTAAGGCAGTTTTGTAAGCACTATCTTGAATACTGAATCTGTCTTATTGGATACAAAAGTTTAGCTTTTGAGAACAATGTTTTTCAGAAAATTAACACTGTTTGGCTGTAGATGGACTGACAAAATCATGTAAATCTACATCCCAAATGCTGATGTAAATAAAATCACATTGTTGGCGGATAATCTGACCTTTAACTGAGCCATTCTTAAAACTAAAATTATCAGATTGGCGCTGTTGTACCTGTTTAAGTCCCTGCTTAATTTCTTCAGTGGCTTGTCCACCTAACATTCCATTCAAGGTATCTTGCATTACCTGTGGGTCTACCGATTGAGCAAAAGATACCTCAGTTTGGCGCAGCGATTTAGAATTACGATCAAATAAGTAGCCAAGGTCAATTTTGTTTGGCACTAGTTTGTAAACGACAGCACGAGTCTTGCCCCATGCGCCTCTTAAATCTTGATTTGGTTTGCCAAGGGTAGCCTCTACGGCGCTTCTTGGTGTACCTGTAGGAAATGCCGGAACGCTAGCTACTTTACTGGGCGGCTGATCGTTATTTGGTGCTGCTGAAGGTGCTTCTGGTGTGGAAACTGCACTCGCCTCATTCTTTGGTTCTGGCTGTGGTGTAGATACTGCTACTGGTGTTGGAGTATCTGAAGTTATAGGCTTCCTTTTTGGCTGTGGTATAGATACAACCGGAGGATTAGAAGTTGGCAAAGGATCAGGAATTACTGGCTGTTGTCGTGGTGAGATCGGTACAACTGGAACTGAAAGTGGGGAAGTTTGGGAAGAAATGGGCGGTTCGCTAGATATAGGATTCGGAAAAGATTCCGGCGAAGGGGTGGGACTGGTGGCAATGGTTGTTTCTGGTTGTTCCTGACGAATGATGCTAGGTATGACGACTGCACCAATCAAGCCGCCTACCAGCAAACTACCAACAATTACAGCAGATTTTTGCCAGTTTCCAGGAGCGGAAGATCCTGCTATACCTTCTCTACGAGAGGCTACACCAACGGTGAGCTTCGCTAACGCAGAATTGTTTTGCGGAGAATATAATGGCTGAGTTTGTCGAGTCGATGTCGCAGTGGGAGAAAAACTGACTGTGGAAGTATTTGCAGCTAACTCAGGAGGTATATTGCTAGCAGATTGCAGGGCATATAGCATTTTACTGGCAGTGCTGTAGCGATCGCCAGCATGAGGCCTAATTGCCTGATTGAGTACCGTTGCCAATTGAGAAGAAAGATGAGGTGCGTGCTGCTGCCAAAGTATTTCCCCAGTTTTCAAATCGGTTAGTAGTGCTTGCGGGTGTTTGCCAGTCAGCAGATAAATCGCTGTTAAACCTAAGCTGTAGATATCAGTGGCGTAAACTGGGCGGCCAACGGCTTGTTCGCTAGGCATATATCCGGGTGTACCAATGACGAGCGATCGCGTGGGGTATCCGGAAGGATTCACTACAGAACGGATTGTTTCTTTAACTGCCCCAAAATCAATCAAAACTGGCTCGCTATCAACAGAACGGAGAATAATGTTATCTGGCTTGATATCCCGATGAATAATGCCTTTACTGTGAACATAATTTAAAACTGAAAGCAGACTCAAGAGGATTTGCCGAACAGCAGTTTCACTCTCAAATCCTTTGGCTTCGACAATTTTTGTCAGGGTTTGGCCATGAATCCATTCTTGGACGAGGTAAAATTGCCCGTTCTCAGAAAAGTAGGCATAGAGTTTAGGAATTTGGTAACTACTTTCACCCAAATACTCCAAGGTTGCGGCTTCCCTTTCAAACCGCTGTTGAATAAGTTGATATGTTTGCGGGTCATTATTAGTGACCGGTTTTAGTTGCTTGATCACACAGCGACGGCGAGAAGGCATGTGGACATCTTCTGCTAGAAAGGTTTCGCCAAACCCACCAGCGCCGATTACCTGGATAATTTGATAGCGATTGTTCAGCAGGGTTATTGTCATGAAAAATTATAAGCGTAGACACCCAATGCGGAGCCAGAGACTTACTCTCTTCTCCAGGCTTGTCATCAGACATCGCCCTTTCCAAATGTACATCAGATGAGTTATGGACATTAAATTTAGGGGCTGGGGACTGGGATTGGGGACTGGGGATTGGGGATTGGGGATTGGGGATTGGGGATTGGGGATTCAGATCCTAAGCAAAACAATCAAGAAATTTCTTGCCCAATCTTCAGTAAAGAGTTCCGGAGTGTCTATTACTCGCCTTCAAGCTTGGCCGACCTAACAATGCGTCTCGTAGAGGTTTTTATTTGATTCCATAAATAAATTTAGTTGCTCTGTGACCATTTTTCTTTCTTTTGCCTTTTTACGAAAAAGATAAGGTTCAAAGCCTCGCCCCTTGTGGGCGATAGCTCCCCTGCTCCTCTGCTCCCCTGCTCCCCTGCTTTTTCACTTTTTACTTTTGCCTTGTTCGGTAAACTGAGGGCAGGCAAGATGCCCACCCCACAAGAAAGATTCTTGGTTAAATTATTTTGGCAGTCCGCAGACCGAACAACAGACCGACAGATAAGCCAAAGAATAAACCCAAGAAGACGATGTAAGCTACAATTGCAAACATTTATTTTTCTCCACAATACTTCCTAAATCTATTGAATCATTAGTTGTTGGGCATTAGACATCTGGTGAAAATGAATGTAGAGACGTAGCACTGCTACGTCTCTACAAGGACTCTGGATAACGCATATTTAATTTCTGGAGATGTCTATTGGGCATAGGTTAGTATCCTTGTCCCCAATCCCCAATCCCCAATCCCCAATCCCCAGATTGCGATACAATACAGCCCACGGGCGCTTGTTTGGGGTTGGGCAATGACTTCTGTAATTAATGTAAATCTACCAGAGCAGTCTTATGAGATTGCGATAACTTCTCTTCGAGACGCTACGCGAACGTTGAGCTACGCTAACGCACCTTCGAGTTTAGATCAACTCGGTCAACAGATGGCTAGTCTCAAGCTAGGCAAGAAGGTATTGCTGGTTTCTAATCCGACGATTTTTAAACATTTTGGCGAAAGAGCGATCGCATCCCTAAAATCTGCTGGATTTGAAGTTGCTAGCTGCACCCTACCACCTGGGGAACGCTACAAAACTCTCAATTCCATCCAAAAACTCTACGATATCGCCTTAGGAAACCGCCTAGAACGTTCTTCTACGATGGTGGCTTTGGGCGGAGGTGTAATTGGGGATATGACTGGCTTTGCAGCTGCAACTTGGCTACGTGGTATTAATGTTGTCCAAGTTCCTACCTCTTTGTTGGCAATGGTAGATTCGGCAATTGGTGGCAAAACTGGCGTGAATCATCCCCACGGCAAAAACTTGATTGGGGCATTCCATCAACCGCGCCTAGTTCTGATTGACGCAGATGTGTTAAAAACTCTACCTATGCGCGAGTTTCGGGCAGGAATGGCAGAAGTTATTAAATACGGTGTGATTTGGGATGCCGAATTGTTTGCCCAGTTGGAAGCAAGTAAACGCCTCGACCAACTCCGCTATGTCAAACCTGAGCTAATAACCAACATATTAACGCGCTCTTGTCAAGCTAAAGCTGATGTTGTTAGCAAAGATGAGAAAGAAGGGGGATTACGGGCGATTCTCAACTATGGACATACCATCGGTCATGCAGTGGAAAGTTTGACTGGTTATCGTTTAGTAAATCATGGTGAAGCGGTGGCTATTGGTATGGTAGCAGCTGGTCAAATTGCTGTGGAATTGGGAATGTGGCAAAAGGAAGACACAGAACGTCAAAATGCTTTAATTCAAAAAGCGGGTTTACCAACTCAGTTACCAGCTGGGGTAGATATTGAGGCAATTATTGAGGCGTTGCAATTGGATAAGAAAGTCAAAGCCGGGAAAGTGCGGTTTATTTTACCAACAGAGATTGGTGTAGTAACAATTACCGATGAAGTGCCATCGGATATTATTCGGCAAGTTTTGCGGGAAATGTGACCAAAGAAGAATTCAGGAGTCAGAATAAAACATTAGTTGCTATTTACGAATTACGAATTATTGAGCCATGATACTCCAAGCCAAGAATCAATTGACCTTGCAAGAGTTCTTAAATCTTCCATCAGGCGAGGGAGATATCACCTGCGAACTCATTGATGGTCAAGCAATTCCTAAAATGTCACCAAAATTTTTTCACGCAAAACTTACCCGTGTCCTTCTCAATTTGATTGAGCAATCGTGTGAGGGGAAAGGAGAAGTTTGCCCGGAATGGGCTGTTGCATTAACCCGTCGGGGACGAGATTGGATGCCAATTCCAGATATCTTGTACATTTCTTATGAACGTTTACCTGCTAACTGGGATGAAAACGAAGCTTGTCCTGTTCCTCCTGATTTGGTAATTGAAATTATTTCACCGGGACAAACCTTTGGACAAATAGCGGCTAAAGCCAAAGACTATTTAGATGCTAAAGTGCTGCGGGTGTGGGTATTAGATAGTAAAGCCAGAAGCATTACTGTTTTTTATCCAGATGCAGCACCACAAACTTATATGGGAGAAGACTTACTCACAGATTCTTTATTTGAGGGACTGGAATTTACTGTTGAGCAGGTGTTTCAAAAGGCAAAAATACCATTAGATGCTCAATAGTAGATTTTTTGCATCTAGTACAATTTTTTAGCTAAAACGAAGCTGTACTAATAGTTTGATTGATTAATTCACCCATTTGTGGGAGGTAATTAGCAACCCAATAAGTGTACTTTGCTTATAGTCAGACCAATACAAGATGGTTTGAAGCAGGATTCACGCAACAAATGTATCAATTATGTTAAACTTAATATTCACCGGATGTATAAAAATAAAACCCTTGGTAGTTTCAACAGCTTTTTTGCTAGCTATACAAACTTCTGCCAATGCTGAACCAGCTATTCCTAGTTTGACGCCAGGACAAGCTCAACATTTATCCCGTGACTTGGTTCCATATAATTCTCAAGACTTTTTTAGGCAAGGAAAAAATTCAATTGAGAGAGAAATTCAAATTCTGAGGCAAGAACAACAGCGCTCAATTAAACCTGTTCTTAAGATTTTGGACTTTGGACAAAAAGAAGAAGTTCGCGAGTGTGACTCGCGAAATAAAAACTACGCATCATAAATTACACCAGTTATTTTTCAAACTGA
>NZ_JBALDZ010000149.1:0-17905 GCF_036917155.1 Nostoc sp.
TTCGTAGTCAACCGTTTTGAAAGTTCTTGGCATGAATTGAGATGCATTGGTATCTTAACTGTCTCACTAAATGGGGTTCTCCGACAAGCTGCTAGTAATCTCCGAATTAAGGGACATTGGGCGCTCAAACCTTGCTCAGAACCAACTGGGATCGCAATAGATAGACAGCATCAACGCTTGTTCATCGGTTGCGGAAACCAACTGATGAGTGTAGTGGATGCAAATACAGGAAGTATTAAAGCTACACTGCCAATTGGCAAAAGGACGGATGCGATTGCTTATGACCCAGGGACTAGATTAGCTTTCAGTTCAAACGGTGAAGGTTCACTGACAGTGGTACATGAAGACTCTGCCGATAAATTTAGTATTGTAAATAACGTTGTAACCCAGCCAGGAGCGCGGACAATGGCGTTAGATTTGAAGACCCATAAGTTATATTTGGACACAGCCAAATTTCAAGTAAAGTCTACCCCCGTCGCAGGGCAGGTGCGATCTCGACCAAGTATTATCCCTGGTACTTTTGTGATTCTGGTTTTAGGAGATTGACCAAAACAATTTTAAAAATTAAAAAGATAATCCCCATAAATAAATTTAGGGGATTTAATAAGGACGTATCAAAAAGTAAAAAGAACCAAGTAAAAAGTAAAAATATTGATAAACTTCTTTGTTTCTTTTAACTTTTTACTTGTGCAAGCGCTGCGCCACGACGCTCGTTCGCTTTTAGCGTCTCCCCTTCTCCCAAAGGGAGAGGCTAACGCCAAGGGAGAAGACTCGCTTGCCGCCGGCGCTATCGTTATAAATGCTTTTATTTCATTCCATAAATAAATTTAGTTGCTTGTTACCATTTTTTTTCTTTATGAGTGCCTTTTTACTTTTTACTTTTGCCTTGTTCGGTCAGGGGAACAATTCGCAATTTTTCCATGCTCAAGGTTAGCAGTCTGCCAAGCAAACTTTGCATGGTGGTCAGCACTTGTGCAGGGGAGCAGAGGAGAGACTTATTAAGTACTTTCACCTCTGCCAGTATCCACAAGTGCAATTTTGGGTTGGTGAACTATTAGGTTAATATTCTCGTTTAAAGTCCTCCCCAGACCCCTCTTTCTCCTTGTTAGTTGGGGCAAAAGATATACCTCGTAGCACTTGACCGGAGATGGGGGTACGGATACGGCGGAACTGCTCAGATGCAGACTGCACGGCTGTTGTGTAGGAAAGTCTATCAGTGATGGCAACCACTTGGTTTGGATCTGCTCCTTGATCGCCGCTACCGCTAATGGTTGAAGTGACTGCATACAATGTTACGGTGCCATCAGGACTGACTTGACCCGTAAGATTGCGAAGACCGTCTGTTGCGGGATTGTCAGCAGCAGGTAAACCAGCTACGGGGTATTGCTGACCAAGATTCAAGCCTTTTTGCAAAACGTAGTCCAATTGCCAGGTGCCGTTTACCAAACTCCACTTTTGAAGACCTGCGGTAGTGCTGGTTGCGGCATCAGCAGCAACACCATCGCCCTCATCGGCAACATACAGCGTGGTTGCGTTGGCAAACCAAATACCAAAGGGATAGTAGATGGGTTGGACAGTTCCATTCACGTTCTTGCCGGTCTTAGCGAGGTTCGTGGGGAAGCCAGGCAGGATGGTAATTGGTGCATTAGCTGCATTAGCGAGGGTTGGTAAGCTACCTGCGTTACCGACCTGGTATACAGTATTAATTCCGTTGCTACCACTACCTTTCGTTACATACAAGGTGTTATTGAAAATAGTCTCGCCTCGGAAATTGTTGTCTTTGGCAGTCTTGTCCGCTGTTGTATAGCCATATTGAGTAATGCTGAACGATCCTACGTGATTGGTGCCTGGAGTTGATGGAGTGGCGTTCTGACCAGGAATGACAATCTGCACACCCGCCGCAGCTGTGACTAATGACGATCCGTTGCCATTACCAGCATTACCCACAGTATAGTACAAGCCGTTTGAACCTAGTATCCCAGCACGACCATTGTTGCCCGGATATGCGTTGGTTGTAGTTACCTTGGGGGTGAGAAAACCGTGAGAGATAAAGTGTGGATCATCAAAGTTAATTTGCGCTACTGCCCTATAGGTGGGAGTTGTTGTCACAGGGTTGCCCGGTTCGATAATTCCTGGCGTATTAGAGTTTGACACGTCGAGTTGATTGATTGCGCTGATATAACCCATGAAAGTCAGCCCTTTGCCGTCGGGTGTCAGATTTAAGGCTAATTCCGACTTGGACGGAAAACTGGTAGTAATGACACTAGGATCAACGTATATTGTACGGATATCTGCGCCACAAGTAGTAATCTCTTGGAGGAAAATTGGCGAAGTGATGCCAAAGCTGCTGTCAACTGTATCATTGTTGAAAACGTCTGGATAAGTGCCGTTTGCGATCGCTATACCCCCACCCGGAAGTGTCTGACCGACAGTTACGGTACTAGCTGTACCCGCATAAGTACTGCCAGAGATAATGAGGTGATCTGCATTAAAGCGATCTGCATTAAAACATTTATCATCCTTGTTCCAATCATCAGCTATTTTGACTATGGGCGAGGAGTAGTCAGATGTAATTGCTGGAGGCTGTAAGTATTGAATTGGTATCATGATATTTGTATATGTTGTGTAAACAGATTTTCTGAGACTCGAATCATCCTTTTTTGCAACAATGTATCCGCGACAAATCTTCTCTTCACCCCTTCGGTAGATCGTGGCAACCAGAATAATTGCTTATCCCGAAGTATTGAGGAGATACAAGTTTTGTGATCTTTGCGGGACACCGATTTGCTCTAAGCGCAGGAATTACTAGAAATTGATGTGTTAAATACCACATCAATTTCTTCATTTAGTGGTTTTTTATTCCTCGTACTCCCTGTGCTCTTGACCTATGGGGTATTTTTCGATTTGTAAGTCCCTACAGTCCAGTGGTAATGTCTGGGTTCTATCAATCTGAACACCTTGCAGTCGTTGAGGATTTAAACCTAGAACCTCTAATGTAGTTGGAGCAATTTGGGTGGTAGAAACCTTTCGACTGATAGTTTTACCTTGCAGATTATGGGAAAATCCAGTGCTACCTACAATCAGGGCTACGTGGGTGTCAGCATCAGTAAATCCACCATGCTCTGCACGCTTCTTGGTAGCGTTACCAAAAAAGTAGCCAGTTTTGAGTGGAACAATAATATCAGGAGTGCGTTCGTCTCTGACGTTGCCGAAGGCATCGTTTGTCCTTGGATCTCCCAATCCGGCATTGATGATCCTCTGACCATACAATACCTTCCCCTGAGCAGCAGCATCTTCAGTTGAAAACGCTACCCCAGTATTTGGATCAATGGTATTATCAAATGAGTAATTTTTAGCATTCAGCAGGGCTACTGCTTTTCGGACATCGGATTGATTTTTCAAGAAGATCAGCGATGAAGTATCCTGACCTCGCTCAGAAGCAATCTGGATGCCGTTTCTGACTAAGAGAGCCGCAACAGCAGTCAGGTTTCCATCGCCACCAGCAACACCAGTAACACTATCAAATGTACTGCTCAAACCAACAGTTGGATCTTTGACGGGATTTTGCCCGTGCTTGGCAGTCAAAATCACCAAAGTTGAACTGTCTAATCCTTTCTTTTTCAGTTCATCCAAAATCAGACCAATGCTGGCATCAGTATGGGCTACTGCACTTACGAGGTCAGGACGGGCATTTCCATTAGAGTCAATCCCGCCACCATTAAATTGAGAGGCAGTCTCTTTCTCGCCTACGCTCACAGCTTGGAAATTCAAGCCAAAAATTGCCGGAGTGCCTACTTTTATAGTGCCGGAATCGTTCAATCCATCAATCTCGTTTAATATCTGCTTAATCTTGATATCGTCGTAGGTTGAGGTTGTTGCTACACTTGTGAACTGGTTGGCGCTAAAACCAGTAGGTGGAGCCTTAAACAGAGCCGGATTACCCTTTGTCGCGTCGTTAAAGAAAGTGGATGTGATTTTAGAGTTGGTGTTGGAGTAAGGAGTACCTGTTGATTGATCGACTAAAGCTCCAAGGGTGCTTGGGAGAAGTCCTGGCTTAGTTGGATCAATCGCCACTGCCGCGTTAATTTCTAGTGAAGAGTAATCGCTAATGCTGCCAACCTGACCCGTTGCCAAATTAAACTTCGTTGGGTCTTGTCTATTTCCAGCGAGGATAGTGTAAGCTGCGGGATGCTTGTCAGACCAAGCAGTACGCAGTCCTGCCGCGCTAGCTATGTCAAAAATGGTGTTTACCTTTAGGTACTGGTTGGGGTAAACAGGGTTGCCATTGTGATCAACAGGCAATTGGGTTTTATCAAATCCCTGACCGCCATCTAAGGTACCACCCTTACCATTATTCCAAGATGCATCAACGGTTTCATCAAATTCTACTACTGTTCCTGGTTTGGCGGTTCCGGCGGCGATTTGGGCAGCAGTGGTGCCTGGGGCATACAAAGCGCGACTGTAGGAAAGATCATAAAATACACCAGTCGTGCCGGGGTTAGCACCAGTGATATAGTTTAGCTCCCCAGGATATGAATCTGATGGTGCAGAAGTGAAAGCATTGGTGTATGTCACACCTTCTCTCTGCAAGCGCTTGATATTTTTCAAAGAAGATTGCAGATTAGCAACTGATAGATCGGAGTTGTGTAATCCATCAATCGAAATAATCAGAACATGACTAAAGCGGGCAGTTGTATTTCCGAGACTGATTGCTTGGACACCAGGAAGCAGGGTGTTGCTAACAATCGCCGTTGTCAACACCCCAAAAAGCGTTTTCTTCATTGTGTGTAACTAAATTGGAAAAATGGCTTGTAATTTCAAAAATCTGCAAAAATTCTGAATTCAAGGGTTACTTCTTTTGGCAATGGCTCTCGCCTAGCATTTATCAAAGACTCCAAGAATCAACCCATTGAGAGCATTGAAGAGATAGAAACGAAGTCTATTCACAGATATTGATTACAAATATGCGCGGGTAATAAATGCTTGGAGTGGGTTTTACGTAATTTTGCTGATTATTGGTCAGCACAAATTTGATTAAATCAATAACAACGTAAGCAATGCAAGTAGACTGAATCTTGCTTTACCAAATCTTTATAATCACTTCAGATGTAGCAAAAATAAATTCAGGACTATTTTACCCCGTTTTAGCAATCATCCAGATTATCAATAATTGTTAATCCCGCTTTTTATAAGGCTTTCAGAGTTATAAAATTTCAAATTTAGGTAAATAAGTTTTCTGCCTGAGTTTTTAAATTTTCAGTAAAGTTAAGGTTTTGTTAATGTTTAAGTAATGTGATAATGCAGACACCAATGGCGTTGTTGCACGAATCGGCAAGTGAAAAATTTCGGGGGAGATGGGGCAAGTCCCACGCAACTGAACGTCTGGTGTAAGAAACTGCAATAGATTCAGGCTTTCGAGTAAAAGTACAGCAGGCAACATCTGCCCCTTGTTAAAATCCGGTTTCCAAATGGAATTTTCCCCTGCTTCTAACTGCAATTTCGCCCGTTTAGCATCACGGTTCGTCAGAAATTCTCGTCCCAGCGTCAAATAAGTAGTTAGACAAAATTTCAGAATTAATACTTTGAAATGAAGTATAAGTTTTTAAATCATTCTTTCTGTTCATTATTCCTAAAACATTTAATCTCCGGCTATGACCGAACAAGGCAAAAGTAAAAAGTTAAAAGGCACTCATAAAGAAAAATCAAAATGGTAACAAGCAACTAAATTTATTTATGGAACGAATTGAAGAAGAATTCTGACTTCTGAATTCTTCTTCAAGTGAATCAAATTCCCTTACGGGATGGTGAAGATGCCTTATTGGTAAACTGGTGCGAGTTCACTATCACTCGTTTTGATGGCACTCTGATTTACAAAAATAACTTTGTGACATCTCATAATGAGAATTGCTGTGCGCTTACCCTGGGAGTTTTAGCGATAAATAATCTGGTTGTGACAAATAATATTTTTTGGTATAACGGCAAATTAATTCACTCTCAAGCCCTAGAAATAAACATTAACGATCCGGGTTTACTTTATGGGGCGACTGTTTTTACAACATTGCGAGTTTATCAGAACTCGCTAGATAGTAATTTAACTAATTGGCAAGCACACCGCGATCGCTTACTGTTCTCACTACGAACTTTTGGGTGGCAGCAACCCGATTGGAAGCGTCTGCGTCAAGGTGCCCAAATTCTTCTGGTACACTTCCCCGTTCTCAGAATTACCCTCTTTCCCGATGGACGGGAATGGATAACTGGTAGATTATTACCACAAAATTTGACAGAAAAACAAAAAACCGGAATTGTGTGTGCCGTTGCTAGTTCAGAATTTAATCGCTCTCTCCCCTCTCATAAAACTGGCAACTATTTGAGCGCTTGGTTAGCAAAAACTAGCTTAGATGCTCAAGAAGCAATATTAGTCGATACTCAAGGAAATTGGCTAGAAACCAGCACAGGCAACCTTTGGGGATGGTGCGATCGCAGTTGGTACACACCGCCAATAAAGGCCGGGATTTTGCCGGGAATTGTGCGATCGCAACTTGTAAACTGGTTGCAAAACCACCAGCAGCCAGTACGAGAAGAAACTTGGAGCGTCGAGTTAGTCCAGAGATTTGAAGCGATCGCCTACACTAATAGTGTGGTAGAAATTATTCCCATTCATACCGTTCATCAGCCTTCAGGGTCGCTACAATATAATCCCTACCATCAAAGTTTTCAGCTAATAAGGGAGCTTTTTTCAGCATGACAGTCACGCCAAATTTGTTATATCTTAAGATAAGTTAACATAATTCTTAATAATCACCTTTGTGATCAGAGACGCTAGGCGATCGCGCAAAGCGGCCACTGAGAGCTAACGCGCGAAAAATACCGGAGGATAGACCTTAGTGAATAAAAGATGGAGAAATGCAGGGCTGTACGCGCTGCTGTTTATTGTCGTCATTGCGCTGGGAACAGCATTTTTTGACAAACAACCCCAAAGCAGAGAAACATGGCGATACAGTCGCTTTATTCAAGAAGTTCAGCAAGGCAGAGTAGAAAAAGTCAGCTTGAGTGCAGACCGCTCTACAGCACTGGTTACACCCAAATATGACCCAGCGAAACGGATTGTTACCTTAGTCAACGATCCAGACTTGATTAATACTCTGACTTCTAAAGGCGTTGATATTTCTGTTTTGCCCCAAACCGACGAAGGATTTTGGTTTAAGGCACTGAGCAGCTTATTTTTTCCTGTATTGCTTTTGGTTGGCTTATTCTTCTTACTACGTCGCGCTCAAAGTGGCCCAGGTAGCCAAGCGATGAACTTTGGCAAATCCAAAGCCAGAGTGCAAATGGAACCACAAACTCAGGTGACATTTGGCGATGTCGCTGGTATTGACCAAGCCAAGCTGGAATTAAACGAAGTTGTAGACTTCCTGAAAAACGCCGATCGCTTTACCGCTGTTGGTGCAAAAATTCCTAAAGGTGTGTTGTTAGTCGGCCCTCCTGGTACTGGTAAAACCCTCCTAGCTCGTGCGGTAGCTGGTGAAGCAGGTGTACCCTTCTTCTCAATCTCCGGTTCAGAATTTGTGGAAATGTTCGTCGGTGTGGGTGCATCCCGCGTCCGCGATTTATTTGAACAAGCTAAGACCAACGCTCCTTGTATCGTCTTCATCGATGAAATTGACGCCGTAGGTCGTCAAAGGGGTGCAGGCTTAGGTGGTGGTAACGATGAGCGGGAACAAACCCTCAACCAGTTGCTCACAGAAATGGATGGCTTTGAAGGTAACACTGGCATCATCATTATTGCCGCTACCAACCGCCCAGATGTCCTAGATGCAGCCTTGTTGCGTCCTGGTCGCTTTGACCGTCAAGTTGTGGTAGACCGTCCCGACTATGCCGGACGTAGCGAAATTCTCAAGGTACACGCCCGTGGTAAGACCTTGGCGAAAGATGTGGACTTGGATAAAATTGCCCGTCGTACTCCTGGATTTACCGGCGCAGATTTATCCAACCTGCTGAATGAAGCCGCAATTTTGGCAGCCCGTCGGAATTTGACTGAAATTTCGATGGATGAAATCAACGATGCAATTGATCGCGTATTAGCTGGGCCAGAGAAGAAAGACCGAGTAATGAGCGAAAAGCGCAAAACCTTGGTGGCATATCACGAAGCTGGTCACGCCTTAGTTGGTGCTTTAATGCCAGACTACGATCCTGTGCAGAAGATTAGCATCATTCCTCGTGGTCGCGCAGGTGGTTTAACTTGGTTTACCCCCAGCGAAGACCGGATGGACACTGGTTTATACAGCCGCGCTTATCTGGAAAATCAGATGGCCGTAGCTTTGGGTGGTCGAATTGCTGAAGAATTAATCTTTGGTGAAGAAGAAGTTACCACTGGTGCTTCTAATGATTTACAACAAGTAGCCCGTGTTGCGCGTCAGATGATCACCCGATTTGGCATGAGCGATCGCTTAGGCCCTGTTGCCCTTGGTCGTCAACAAGGTAACATGTTCCTCGGACGAGATATCATGTCAGAGCGCGATTTTTCTGAAGAAACCGCCGCCGCTATTGATGAAGAAGTCCGCAAACTTGTAGATGTAGCTTATACACGCGCTAAAGAAGTGTTGGTGCGTAACCGCCACATTTTAGATCAGATAGCGGAAATGCTGGTTGATAAAGAAACTGTAGACGCTGAAGAGTTGCAAGAAATTCTGTCGAATAACGACGTGACAACCGCCGCCTTTGCCTAATTTAATGAGAAGTGATGAGTTAAAAATTGTTTTTAATTCATCACTGTTAAAATTCGGGGTAATTCTGGGATTTTCCAGAGTTACCCCAATTTTTTTTAATTCCCTGTCAAAAGCCCAGCCATGAAGACTGGGCTTTTAATCCGAAATGGGGTTATATTCCCCGAAAGTTCGTTATAGAGTTTCAGTATAAATCAGTAGTCTGATAGAGACTACTACATGAGCGTAATCAATTCCGGAAAATTAGAAAAATTTTTGTAGATATATCAAAATCACAGGAGCTATAACTCTGACTTCGCAAGAGAAAAGACACAATCTAGCTACAATTCTGTTGGATGCAGAGGCAGGATGGAGCAAAATCTAATGGCAACTTATATCATGTCCGCTTGATTACCAAGCCCCTTCGGGGCGGGAACTCTTAACAGGGAACTCTTAACAGGGAACAGAAAAAAAATTAGCCCCGAATACAGGGTTTAAAGCCCCTAAATTTATTTATGAAAAGAGATAAAAATATTTGAAACGAGATGGCGTCAGCCACGATGTTTCAATGTGTCCTTGTACAAATCCCCTGATTTTAATTATGGGGATTTCCCTGTTGCCTGTTGCCCGTTCCCTGTTCCCTTTTAATTACTAAACCCCAAGAACCCCACCCCGCCAAAGCTACGCTTTGTCTCCCTTCCCCAAGGCATCGGGGACATCGGGGAGGGGTGCAATGACTGTGGGAATAATAACAAATTATCCGGACATGATATTACGCACTGATGGGATTATATGTTATTTGAGCCACTCCCCCGTTTTCAAAACGGGGGATTCAGGCATCAGACAGAGATTGCAGTCTGGGACTGTCTGACATTCAACTAAACTGTTCGATAATTCCGCCACCTAACACTTTGTCCCCGTCGTACCACACCGCCGCTTGTCCAGGAGTAATGCTGATTTGGGGTTCATCAAATACCAAACGCACACGGGAGTTTTCTAACGGAATCACCGTCACTGGTGTAGGCGTTGAACGATAGCGAATTTGTACTTCAGCATGAATCGGGGTTGATGGTTCGGCAATAGAAACCCAGTTTACCCGATTTACAGTACATTCTGGCTGAGTTACCTTAGTGCGATCGCCTACTACTACTTTATTATTTTCCGCATCTAATTCAATCACATACAACGGTTCGGCAGCCGCAATTCCCAAGCCTTTGCGCTGGCCAATGGTGTAGTGATGGACACCATCATGCTGTCCCAAAACTTTGCCTGTGGTATCGACAATATCGCCTGTTTTGGGAGCTAAATATTTATCCAAAAATGCCCGCATGGAACCATTACTTTCCACTAAGCATAAGTCTTGACTTTCTGGCTTATCAGCAGTTTTCAATCCGTATTCGGTTGCAATGCGGCGCGTATCAGTTTTTTCTAGTTCGCCCAAAGGAAATATGGTTGCTGCAAGTAAATCTTGAGACAAATCATAGAGGAAGTATGACTGGTCTTTGTTGCGGTCAACAGCCCTTAATAACTGGTAACGTCCAGTTGCTTCGTCATAGCTAATTCGGGCATAATGACCAGTGGCAATGCGATCGCACCCCAATTCTTCACGAGCATACTGCACCATTGGCCCAAACTTCACCGTTTTATTGCACTGAGAGCAAGGCAAAGGAGTGATCCCAGCACTATAACCAGTTACCAGGTAATCGACAATATGCGTCTGAAAGAGATCCCGAATATCGACAATCTGATGGGGAACGCCCAGTTGTTCACAGAGATCAGCCGCGTCGATCATACCTTCAGAGCAACATTGACCTTTGCCTTTCATTAGCCAAAGAGTCAAACCAATCACTTCATAGCCCTGATGGTGCAGGATAGCTGCGGCGGTGGAACTGTCAACGCCACCAGAAAGACCAACGACGACTTTTTTCATACAAAGCACGACAAGCTGCGTGGTTGTCCAATTATAGCACACACTGTTTCATTGCCTTGCTACCAAAGCACTTCAGTTTTAGAGTCAGGAAATGAGCGTAGGCGTAGCCCATCGTAGACATCGCTGTTCACTCCATCATCACCTTTAGCTAAAAATTAGTTACAGATGTATTTTTTGCCACGCAGATGACTAATTTTACGTTAACGCTATATAGTTGCTACAACGGTGAACTAATTAGTTCCTGATGGAAATTGCCTAAAAATACTTTGACTACTTTCTAACTATTATGTCGAGAGGAATACCCAGTCAATTTATCCCATTTCAGATGCCGCGCGGAAGTTCTGAGGGTTGGAAGCCCACTATCAGACTTCTCTCTTTGTTAGTGGGAGGATGGTTAGTGCTGATTACCGAATCTACGCCAGCACAAGCAAAAATCTATAACAGTGTGCTACTGGCTCAACAAACCGGTGAAACTTTACCTTCACCCCCAATTCCCTTTGGTCAACAGCCATCGCCGCAGTTACCACCAGTCCAAACAGTAGAGGACAATCAATCTGAACTGAACTTTCAGCCCTCTCAACCATTGCAGGACAATCAGTCTGGGCAGAATTTCCAGCCCCCTCAACCATTACAGGACTATCAATCTCAGCAGAATTTTCAGCCCTCTCAACCTGCACAGTTTAGTCAATATAACCAGAACTTTGAGCGCTACTTAGTTTACGTTGATGGTAGTGATTTCCAGACACTACAAGCAATACGTCAGATTGAACCCAGTGCTTACATTCGCAATTACCAAGGACGGAGTGTAATTCAGTCAGGAGTTTTTAACAGAGTATCTAACGCCCAACAACGGGTAAGTGAACTACAATCACGAGGCATATATAACGCCCGAATTATCAGCTTCGCTAACGGACAGGAAATAGATGCAGGCAATAGAGGCTTGCTAAGAGATCCCAGTAATATCAATGCTAATAGGTCAGTCTCTAGATATTATGTCGCCATTCCCACCACTCCAGAACAGTTACCTGCGATCGCATCACAAATTAGGCAGAATATAGCCCAATTTAGTCAAGGTTTAGGCCGCTCTGGCGGAGTCCTCGAAAGGACGCAACCACGAGGACCACACGTAGCAGTAGGGCCTTTCCCCGATCGATTCCAAGCCGAAGAATGGAATAAGTATCTGCGAAATATCGGATACGCTAATGCCAGAGTTTACTACGGGAAGTAAGAAAGAGGGGATTGAGGATTGGGGACTGGGGAGTAAAATTAAACTCAGCACTCAGCACTCATAACTCAGCACTGATGAAAGATAGGCAAGAACAAATTTTGCAAGTGGTAGTGACTGCTGGACAGATGCGCGATATTGAAAAGCGAATCTTTGCAGTGGGAATGCCTGTAGTTGCTTTGATGGAAAAGGTGGCGGGATTAATTGCCCGTCGCATTCCAGAGATTCCTTCAAATACCCTCTTTTTAAGGGGATCTCGTGTGGGAATTCTGGTTGGCCCTGGTCATAATGGTGGCGATGCTTTAGTAGTAGCCCGTGAATTACACTTTCGTGGGTATGAAGTTTGGATTTATTCTCCTTTTTCTAAGCTCAAAGAATTAACTTCGCAGCACTTGCAATATGCCCAGAGTTTAGGCATTCCAATTTATCAAACAATTGAGCAACTGCCAAATTCTGATTTGTTAATTGATGGATTGTTTGGGCTTGGTTTAGAAAGAAACCTGACTGATCCTATCGCCTCTGCAATTAATCAGCTAAATCAATTATCTGTACCGATTTATAGTATCGATTTACCTTCGGGTTTACACACCGACACAGGCGAAGTCTTAGGAACTGCCATTCGCGCCACTCACACATTTTGCTTAGGTTTATGGAAACTAGCTTTCTTCCAAGATCAGGCGTTGGAATATCTCGGTAAAGTTGAGTTAATCGATTTTGATATTCCTTTAGCTGATGTAGAAGCTGTTCTACAAGATGCACCCAGGATTAAACGTATTACATCAGCAACAGCACTTGCTACCTTACCTTTACCCCGTCCAGCAGTTACTCACAAATATAAGGAAGGACATTTACTGCTGATTTGTGGTTCGCGGCGCTATGCAGGTGGAGCAATTTTAACTGGTTTGGGGGCGCGGGCGAGTGGTGTAGGGATGCTTTCCATTGCCGTACCCGAATCGCTGAAATCTCTTTTGGTGTCACATTTGCCAGAAGCGCTAATTGTCGGTTGTCCAGAGACGGAAACCGGAGCGATTGCCCACCTACAACTACCAGAAAACACTGATTTAAGTTCCTTTAATGCGATCGCTTGTGGCCCCGGTTTAACACGAGATGCTATGCCCATTGTGCAAGAAGCGATCAAAAGCGAACGCCCTCTGATTCTTGATGCCGATGGTTTAAATATCTTGGCACAAATGGGAGCGATCGCCACCTTAAAAAAACGCCAAGCAGTAACTATACTCACACCCCACACTGGCGAATTTGAGCGATTGTTTCCTGATGTCACCGATGCCAAACATGATCGGGTGAAAGCAGTACAGGAAGCTGCCACGCAAAGTGGGGCAGTAGTGTTGTTGAAAGGGGCAAGAACTGCGATCGCAAATCCTCAAGGTGCTGTTTGGATTGTTCCTGAAAGCACACCTGCCTTAGCCCGTGGTGGTAGCGGTGACGTGTTAACTGGGCTACTGGGTGGGTTGTTGGCGCAAGCCGCAACTAAACAGATTCCCATAGAAGAGATTGTGGCAACTGCCGCTTGGTGGCATTCGCAAGCGGGTGTTTTAGCAGCTCAAGAGCGTACCGAATTGGGTGTAGATGCGTTTACATTGACACAATATTTGCTAAAAGCTCTAACTTAGGTTTAGTAATTAGTCGCAAATTTGTATAGTCAATGTGAGGAGATATTACTGTTAAAAGTGAATTAGGTAAAGAGACGACTTTTCAATTTTATGCAGATGCTTTAGAAGCAAATACAAATCTTGTTATATAATTAATTAGTAAAATCCCCAAAGAATAAAATTTTTTAATTCCATCTTTAACAAAACTTACGAGACAATTTGAATTTGAGTAATTAGTTTATTTAGCTGAATCTTTGACCAGAGATGATTAAAAAATCAACTATTATATGTTGAAAATACTTAGATATCTGAGGATTTTTCTGATTACCGCCTGTTTGCTATTTGCTTGTAATACTTCAGCACCAACCAAAGTAAAACTCCCTCCCTTGAAAGTGGAATTTACATCTTTTGTTGGGGAGCATTCAGGCATCATTGCTCAAGAAAAAGGATTCTTCAAAGCCCAAGGCGTAGATATAGAACTAATTTATAAACGATATGCCCAATTGGAACAAGCAAATTTCAGTGCGGGTAAGTATGATGGTATGACATCGTCCTTGGGAAGTTTTATCATCTTGAGTGGCACAAATCCAGATATACAATGTGTGATTGTTATCGATGAATCAACAGGAGCAGATGTGGTAGTTGCCCAATCACAAATTAAAACCGTCGCTGACTTGAAAGGGAAAAAGCTGGGTGCAAATCTAGGCGGTTTTAGTGAAGTTTTCGTGACTGAGATGTTGAAAACAGCCAACTTAACCAGCGATGATATAAACTTGGTTAAATTAGAGGCTTCAGAAATTCCTAAACGCCTGAAAAATAATGCTATTCAAGCCGGACACACTTGGGAACCCTATCTCTCTGAAGCGATAAAATTAGGGGAACATATCCTATTTACTAGCAAACAAACCCCTGGCTTGATTTCAGATATGATTGTCTTTCGCGGTGAGACAATCCGCGATCGTCCCGAAGATATTCGTGCATTTGTCCGAGGATGGCTGCAAGCTGCGACCTACTGGAAAGCCAATATTCAGGAAGGAAACGCTATCATCAGCAAAGCGTTAAAAATTCCTAGAAATACAATCTCTCTGGAGGGAGTAAACCTAACTGATTTAGGTGAAAATCAAAAATTCTTTCAATCTAGTAACCCTAACTCCATTTACAAAACTGCCAAGATATATGCAGACTTTTTTATTCGCTCTGGAAACGTGACGCGCATTCCTGAGCTAAAAAGTTTGTTCAATTCTTCTTTCTTAAACCCTCCCTCCTAGTTTAGAGGTTATTTATAAAGTAATACGCTTGGGTTAGTGCTAAAATCTTGCAAAAAAGTTGTAGTCTAATGCACAATTTTTTTGCTTGCCACGCTACTACTTAAGATTTACTTTATAAATAAATAAATAAATAGCCTCTTAAAGCCATGCAGAATTCCCTTTTGGGCGGTATCCGTACAAAGCTGATCGCCTCATTTCTTGTTGTTGCTTTGATTCCGTTGCTGTTATTGGCATTTATCAACAAACAGACAACTGAAAAAGCACTAACTGACAACGCAAAACAAGCCCTATCTGCCGCAGCTAACGAAACTGCTAACAGAATAGATGCCTTTATTGATGGAAATCTCAATGCTGTGCGCGTAGAGGCGATTTTACCAGGTTTTGCACGCTACCTCACCCTAACTTCAAAACAGCGAGATGACAGCCCCGAAATGCAATTGGCGACAGAAACATTAATTCGTCTCAGTCGCAAAGATATGCTCAATGTTATCTCATACTCTTTACTCGACTTAAACGGAAAAAATGTACTGGATACATATACACCGAACATTGGCAAAGATGAATCAGTTCAAGATTATTTTAAAAAACCGCTAGTAACTGGGTTATCTTTTGTTTCTAGTATGAAGCGATCGCCGAGAATTCCTGACCTTGTTACCCTCTTTTTTAGCAGTCCGGTTCGCAACGCCAAGGGAGATATATTGGGTGTATTGCGTGTTTCATACAATGCTACTGTTGTTCAGCAGTTAGTAACTCGGCAAACTGAACGGGCTGGGGCAAAATCCTTTGCTATTCTTTTAGATGAAAATAATATTTATCTGGCACATAGCACTGCACCAGAACTGCTTTTTAAGTCAATTGTGCCTCTGCCTGCCAATGTTCTAATTAAACTGCAACAGGAAGGACATTTGCCTAATTTTCCTGTCAAAAAATTGGCAACTAATGACTCAAAACTTAAGCAAGCATTGGATAATAAACAGTCGTATTTAATTGCATCTTTGTCAGCCGCAGGTAATCAGGTTAATCTGATTGCGATCGCTAGTTTGCAATATAAACCTTGGTCTGTGTTGTTTGCCCAGCCACTTGCTGTGGCCCTAGCACCTGTAGAAAAGCAAATTAGTGACACAATGTTTCTATTTGCATTTATTGCTGGGGTAGTGACAATTATTGCTTTTGCTATTGGGCAACTGCTAACAAGACCAATAATTCACCTTACCAATATAGTTTCCCAGTTTACCGCAGGTCATTTAGATATTCGCGCCAAAAGTAACTCAAAAGACGAAATAGATCAACTAGCAAAATCATTTAATAACATGGCACTTCAGTTACAAACGTCTTTTAAAACTTTAGAACAACGGGTACAGGAGAGAACAGCAGAGTTAGCTATTGCTAAAGAAAAAGCCGAAGTGGCAAATCAAGCTAAAAGTTTATTTATTGCCAACATGAGCCATGAATTGAGATCGCCCCTCAATGCAGTTATGGATTTTTCTCAATTAATATTACGCGCTAAAAACTTACCATCAGAACAGTATGAGAATGCCGGAATTATCTATCGTAGTGGAGATTATTTATTAACATTAATTAACAATATTCTTGATTTATCGAAAATAGAAGCAGGTAAAACAACCCTCAACCCCAGCGATTTTGATCTTTACCGCTTGCTCTATGATTTAGAAGATATGCTGTATCTACAAGCAATTAATGAAGGCTTAAATTTAACATTTCAATGTAGTGAAAATGTTCCACATTATATTTGCACCGATGCCGTAAAACTCCGGCAGGTATTAATTAATTTAATTAGTAATAGCATCAAATTCACTCAAGAAGGAGAAATTACTTTAACGGTAAATAATAGCAGTGAAAAATTCACAGATATTTTAAATCTTGATTTTCAAGTCCGTGATACAGGGGTCGGTATTGCCGCAGCAGAATTACCCAAACTATTTAATGCTTTTTCCCAAGGACAAGCTGGAAAAGAATCTCAAGAAGGAACAGGTTTAGGTTTAGCTATTAGTCATAAGTTTGTACGGTTGATGGGGGGAAATATTTTGGCGGAAAGCCAATTAGGAAAAGGGACAGTTTTTAAATTTTCTATTCAAGCTAAATTAGGTCAAGAAACCAACAGTGTTGCTTTAGAAAAATATCCACAAGTACTGGGACTTATACCAGGGCAACCTATATATAAACTATTAACAGTAGATGACAAATATATTAATCGTCAATTACTAATTAAACTTTTAGAACCATTAGGCTTTGAGATGAAAGAAGCAAGTAATGGCAAAGAAGCAATAACTATTTGGGATGAATGGGAACCGCATTTAATTTGGATGGATATGCGGATGCCTGTTATGGATGGTTACGAAGCCACTAAGTATATAAAATCGATTACAAAAGGTAATGCCACCGCGATAATTGCGCTCACAGCCAGCGTTTTAGAGGAAGAAAAAGCGATCGTGCTTTCAGCCGGTTGTGATGACTTTCTGCGCAAACCCTTTGCTGAACACACAATTTTTGATGCACTCACCAAGCATCTTGGTGTAAAGTATATATTTGCTGAAAATAATTCTGCAAATTTGGAATATACAGAAAAAAATGATTTAACGTCTGATAACCTAACTTGTATGTCTCAAGAATGGATTCATCAATTCTATGAAGCTGCTTTAGAAGCAAATACCAACCAGGTGATGAAATTAATTAGAGAAATTTCTCAAACAGAAACTTTTTTAATCCAATCTTTAACAAAACTTGTCCGTAAATTTGAATTTGAACAATTAGTTGATTTAGTAAAACCTCTATTAATGTAGGGACAATTCATAATTGCCCCTACTTCTTTGATCCAATTACTGACAAAATTTACTTGGTAATTTAAATTTGATGCGTTGATTGATTTAGCGAAACCCCTAATCAGCAATGAATTTTGATTCTCACAAAGAAAATAAAGGTAACATTCTCCTAGTAGACGACCTTCCCGAAAATTTACAATTATTAAGCGATTCTCTGATCCAATTCGGCTACACTGTTCGCAGCGTCACCAGTGGGCGGATGGCACTGAAAACAGTAAAGGTGAAACAACCAGATATCGTAAACGTTCACAGGATTTATCCTGCTACTGTAAAAAATAAGTACACGTAGATGGTAGATTAAGAGGCATGAATGAAAACTGCCTCGCCTAC
>NZ_JBALDZ010000150.1:0-79252 GCF_036917155.1 Nostoc sp.
GCCGTAAGGGGAATCCGGTAGTGGCTGACTCTACTACTAATAGTACCTCGAAGGAAGTTCTGGCAACATTAAGAATGTACCAGAAGCCTACACCGCCTGAGTACAGGTCGGTGTAGGTAGTTCACGTTATTGATGGCTTGAAAATAAAAAATCCGCAAAATTACAAATGAGCGATGCCTACGGCGGGCTACGTCTACGCTGGACACTGACAGGAAAGAAAGCACTGATTACAGGTGCTACCAAAGGTATTGGACTAGCTGTTGCCAATGAGTTCTTATCTCTAGGTGCAGAAGTCACAATTGTGGCACGGAATTCTCAAGATGTTGACCAACAACTAATTATCTGGCAAAAATCAGGATTACCTGCTTATGGGATTACGGCAGATGTTGCAACCCCTGATGGGCGACAAGCCATTTTTGAGCAGGTTAGCAAAACCTGGGATAAATTAGACATCCTGGTTAATAATGTGGGAACCAATATTAGCAAAAAAGTATTAGACTATACGGCTGCTGAATATGAGTTTATCATCCAGACAAACCAGATATCAATTTTTGAGATGTGCCGTCTGTTTTACCCCCTGCTGCAAAATGGCGAAAACAGCAGCATTGTGAATATAAGTTCTGTGGCGGGTTTAGTCTCGAACCGTACAGGCGCTCCTTATGGTATGACTAAAGCGGCTATAAATCAACTGACGCGATCGCTATCAGTGGAATGGGCTTCAGATCATATTAGGGTAAATACTGTAGCACCTTGGGCTATTCGCACGCCTCTAACCGAGTCTGTACTCGATAACCAAGATTTTCTCAAATTAGTTCTATCACAAACACCTATGGGAAGGGTTGGTCAACCAGAAGAAGTTGCAGGTTTAGTGGCATTTCTTTGTATGCCTGCGGCATCTTTCATCACTGGACAATGTATTACTGTCGATGGTGGATTTTTGGCTTTTGGTTTTTAAGTCTAAAAGCGAAAGCCATCCACGAGGTAGAAGAAACTACTTACAAAATTCCGTATTGTAGAATTGCTATCTTAAAATCAGGAAAAAACGCCCGTGGTTCCAATTAGCGATAATAATCCGACAAAAATCACGCCTTATGTAACTTATGGACTGATTGCTGCCAATGTCCTCGCTTTTCTTTATGAAGCAAGTCTTCCCCCACAAGCATTAAATGGATTTTTACACCTTGCGGCTGTCGTTCCACGAGAACTGACTTTAAGCTTTGCTGGTATCTCTGTACATCAACCAGTACCAGAATGGGCAACTTTGATTACTTCCCAATTTTTGCATGGTGGTTTCTTGCACTTAGCCGGTAATATGTTGTTTCTCTGGATTTTTGGTAACAATGTTGAAGATAAATTAGGTCATGCCAAATATTTACTGTTTTATTTATCTTGCGGTGTTTTGGCATCTTTGACACAGTGGTTCTTTGCTCAAGATTCTAGCATTCCTTCTTTGGGTGCAAGTGGTGCGATCGCAGGTGTCATGGGTGCATACATTCTCCGCTTTCCCAATGCCGAAGTTCTCGGCGTCGTCCCTTTAGGATTTTTCTTCCCAACTTTCCGTGTCCCCGCATATTTCTTTTTAGGATTCTGGTTTCTTGAACAAGCCTTCTACGGACTTGCCAGCCTTGAAACACGTACCAACATCGGTATGGAAAGCGGTGGTATTGCCTACTGGGCCCATGCAGGCGGATTTATATTTGGGGCAATTCTCGGCCCACTGTTGGGTTTATTTAGCGATAAATCCCAGGAAGAATCTTGGTATAAGTAATTTTCATAGTATCGTAGTAGCCCTAAATTATACTGATTGATTTAACAGATGAAATTGTCTATCTTTCGCAACCACTAGCCTGACAAGCTATATTGCAGTTAGTCAATAATTTAGGAAAAACACCTGTGTTTCCCCTCTACGACGAAAATCCGACGCGAATCACCCCGTATTTCACCTACGGGTTAATTGGCATGAATATTTTAGTTTTTATTCACGAGGTGAGCCTGTCAAATGCACAATTGAGTCAGTTTTTAAATCAGTATGCGGTAGTGCCTCAACAGCTAACCACCAATTTCAATGGAGAGTGGATAACATTATTTACGTCGCAATTCTTACATGGCGGTTGGTGGCACTTAATCTCAAATATGGTGTTTCTCTGGGTTTTTGGCAACAATATTGAAGATCGATTGGGTCATGCCAAATATCTGATTTTTTATTTGGCGTGTGGTGCTTTAGCTGCTTTGTGCCAATGGTTTATTGGCATGAATTCTGAGATTCCTTCCTTGGGGGCAAGTGGTGCAATTTCTGGGATTTTGGGTGCGTACATTATCCGCTTTCCCCACACTAAAGTTGTAACCTTAATATTTTTGGGGTTTTTCATCACCACAATCAGAGTGCCAGCACTCATAATAATTGGACTTTTTATTGTGCAAAATGTCATATCCGGTCTTGCTACCCTGCAAACAGCCGCTAACATGACTGTGGAAACTGGTGGAGTTGCCTATTGGGCGCACATTGGTGGTTTTGCTTTTGGGGTAATTCTCGCTCCCCTATTTGGCTTGTTTCGGCGCGACTAAATACAACATTCCCGAAAATTTGTAGCTAAACAATTGCTACTTCTCAATTCTCTGCGTATTCTCTGCGTTCAAATTTCCACAAACTATTAGTTTTTGTTGGCACTCGCCGAAACTTCTTCAGATTCTTCTACCTCAGATGTAAATGTTGATGATTTTGCAACTTCTTCAGGTACATAAACAATGATATCAGCACCATTGATGATTGCTCCCAATAATCCCAATTCAGATTCAACCAATTGATCGATAGCTTCACCTAGCATATTCTCTTGTGTATAGTGTGGTCGTGCCACTAATATGATCCCATCGCTATAGGGTTGGATTAACAAAGGATCATTGGATATACTGAGAGGGCTAGTATCTAAAATAACTAAATCAAAACGTTCACGGACATCTTCCATGAGCCGCCGCATTTCGCTTGATTCAAGAATAGCAGCAGATTGCCGCACAGGGCCAGGGCTAGGAAGAATGTATAAATTTTCTACATCAGGAACTAAACGAATACATTCACTCAAATTAGCGTAATAACGCAGGGGTTCAATACCGGCCTCAGGGTCAGGAATTACTTTCAGGGATGCACTACGAGAAGGCGATCGCAAATCTGTTTCGATAATTAAGGTTCTTTTACCAGCACGTGCAGAAGCTATACCCAAGTTATATGCACTTGCCGTTTTCCCCTCTGAGCTACTGGTGCTAGTAATCAACACTACCTTTAAGGTTTTACCACCAATCCGGCGGAGATTACTACGGAATTTCTCATAAAATTCTAAATAAGGAGAATCGGCGGAAAGTACCACAGGCACCCCTTCCTTATCCAAATCATCAACTGGCATTAAAGGCAATTCTCCCAACAATACCACTTCCCGTTGCTTGAGGCTCTGGCGGATATCCTCTCTGGTTTTGAAAGTCCCTTCCAACGCTCCTAACAAAAATATCACCCCGCCACCAATCACCACACCTAAGAAACCGCCCACAGCAAGGGTAACAGGCACACTCTTTGGAGGTTTGGCATCAGCAGTAACTGTGGGGCGTCTGGCAATGCTGAGACTACTAGTAGTTTCTGCCTCTGCAGTTTTAGCATCCGTTAGCTTCACCTGCATTTGGTCATAGATGGCTTTTTTGAGTGCAACCTCCTGTTCTAAACGCGATCGCTCCAATTGCTTATTAGGTATCAGGGAATACTCTCGCCGTAGTCGGGCTTCTTGGCGGATTTCTTGAGATAGTTGTTGTTGGAGCGTCTCCCGTTGGGTTTGCAAAGACACCATTTGGTTTGCTAATTGCTGGCGTGCAGGATCTAAGCTACTTTGGGTGCGAATACCTGCAATGTCACCCTGAAGCGGAGCCGCTGTCCCACCACCACCTAACACCTCAGCTGCACGTTGTTGCAGCAATTCCTCAGCAGCTTGTTTCTGACGCATCAACTGAACCATCGTTGGGTGTTCCGGTCGCAAATCTTTTCTGAGTACGGCAATTTGCGACTCACTTTGATAAATTTGCGCTCGCAAGTTACCAATAATTGGATCGGCACTCAAAGCAGAAGAAACATAAGCCTGTCCGACTGTTAGGCCTAACTTATCTTGTAAACTGCGAACTTGACCATCAACCCCAGAAATAGTTAATTGAATTTGCCGTTGGAGATTTTGGCTGGCAGTAATAGCGCTTAACAAACTGCCATTCTCTGCCGCTAATATTGCTGTTCGCTCTATGCGATCGTACTGTTCCAACTTCTTCTCAGCAATTTGCAATTCCCGTTTAGTTGGTGGTGTGCGATCGTTAATTTTTTCAATAATTGCTTGTAATCGCCCAGTATTGATATCACTGCTCAACTTGATCATTGCTTTCATCAATTCTGTCAAGACCTCTATACCTCGTTTGGGATCAGTATCTACATATTTCAATTCCAAAATACTAGATTCCAATTCTCCACTCCTGGGGTTTTTTTTAGGAAGAGAAAGGACGACACTGGCACCAAGCTTTGCCGGTTTGACACCAACTTTTTCTGCCACTCCTGCAATTAGCTGGTTTGAGAGTAAAACTTCCTGATTCAACTCCTTTCCTTGCTGTTGGATTTCAGTACCAGTTGCAGAGAAAGAAACTGGTGGTCCACTATAGGTAAGTGCGGCAGATGCTATATAGCTAGCAGGTGGCTCTGGTTGCATAGCGACCACAGTTGACCCGGCGACAACTAAAGCAAAACTAGCTAATCCAATCCACTTGTATTTATCAAAAGCAATAAGATAGCGCTTAACAATTGGTGGGGTCATGGTCGCTTCGCTCCAATTCAAAATTCAAAATACCCTACGGGAACGCCAAGGGCGTACAAAATTAAAAATTTAGGAAGCACCAAACTAAAGATAATGGCTTTGATACAAGAATGCTATCAACTTCCTACTACATATCCATTGATATCTTTAAGATTTTTCTATTAATGAATTCAAAGATAAGTTTGAGATATGGCTTCCTCCACTCCCAACTATATCCAGCTTGTGTCCTTCTTTTATAGTCACTAATTTGATCAATTGCCACCGAAGTTTTTAAAAAATTGCAGAAAGGATTGAACGTTGAAGAAAGGTTGGGTAATGGTAGTCAGTAAATTAGTAATTTTACCAATGAGGTTCCGACCGACAACAATAACATCATTATCTTGAAGTGCTACATTTTGAGATGCATCACCACCTAGAGCTTTTTTAGCATCAAGTTTTTGGGTAACAGCTTTACCTTGTTCAGGATCAAAGCGAACCAGAGCGATATCTCGGAGGTTAGCAGTGTCAAGATTGACTCCTCCCAAAGCATCTACAAATGTACTACCGTTAGGCAACGCTTGAACGGAAAGGCCTCCCGCAGCGTAGTTTAAAACCCGGATTCTAATCTGTGGTACAGCCAAGGATGAACGTGCTACCAAATTGCGGTCATAACCGTCATCATTACCAACTTCACGACGGGGTACTAGTATCGCATCTCCGTCTTGTAAGCGTAAATTAGGGATTGAACCGCCATTTTGCAGTGCTGCATATAAATCAATAGTTTGTGAAATCACAGAACCATCTATTAACTTACGGCGTATTTGCACCTGTCGTAGGTCTGCATTCAAGGTTGAACCACCAGATATTAGTAAAGCATCAGCAACGCGGGGTGTTGGTGAATTAATCGGATAAATTCCTGGTCGAAATATTTCCCCGCTAATGGTCACTTGAACTGGTCGCATCCCTGCCAAAGATACTACTACAATTGGATCTGGGAAAAAGCGACTCAAACCTAAGCGAATTTTTTCTTGAGCTTCTTCCAAAGTTAAACCTTGTAATGACACTGTTCCCACTTGCGGCACTACAATGTTGCCTTCTGGACTAATTACAGCTTGAAAACTTAAGTCTTGACGCTGTGTTGCTAAGGCTAAAACTATAACTGGATCAACCACATAACGATTTAAACCCAAGCGAATTTTTTCTTGAGCTTCTTGCAAAGTTAAACCTTGTAAGAAAACTGTTCCCAGTAACGGCACTACGATATTACCCTCTGGGTTGATTAAAGCTTGAAAGCTCAAATCTGGAAAGCGCTGAACCGAAACGCTAATTCCATCACCTATGCCTAAGCGGTATGGCCCAGGAGGACGCTGAAGCACAACCCCAATCCCATCTCCTGGCCCCAAGAGGTAGCGGCTGAGTTGCGGGGAAATTTCGTTATTTGCACCTGGAGGTATAACCTCAGTACCCGGCACAGGCGAGGGGGGTTGCCCTGGTGATTGTCCTTGAGGTGGAAAAGGCTGGGCAACAACAAGTTGGATAGGTGTTGTTAAGAAAACTCCTACTTGAAGGCTGACAAAACACAGGGCGCTGAATCCACGCATATAATAACTGGGATCTATGAACATCGTTGTAGAAAATACTGATATAGAAATTAGTCGCGCCGAGTCGTTATTTTACTCTAAAAATGTCTTAGATGTCTCTTTTGTCTGCAAGTATTTACCAAGGAAAAGAGAAAAATTTTACTAAATTTTATTTCTAACTTCATCTTCTTAACATCTTTTAGGTGAGTTTCAGCCTGAACACAATTTCATCGAGATACTTTTGATGAATCTCTGCACAAAGGTATGTGTAACAGACTTTATAAAGGGCCTGTCATTAATGCGGCTTGCACTATTTCCCCAATAGACTGGGCTAAAGACCAAGATGTTTCTACCTGTCCCAAAGGTTCCATTGGAATTAAAATACTGACACCCACCCAAGGAATGCGTTGCTTATGCCACTGTGCCAATTGATCCGCCAAGAACCAGTGAAAAGGTGATGAATTTCCGCCGTCTGGCATGGCGTACCATTGCAAGACAGCAAAGGTTTGTTGTGGTGTTGAGGCACGAAAGAACCTAGCTTCTACTTGAGTTTTGACATTAGAAGCCAACTTTGCAGGCGGTTTCACAGTAAATTTAGCAGAACGAGATTGAGCTATATCCCACTTTCCCCAGCGTGACCTTCCCCAGCCGTTAACGTCTGTCCACTCTACCTCTGGTTGATCCATAGGCCCATTTTGCGGTAACAAAAGTAGAATTGCCTGGGATTCAGAATTTTCTTTTTTAATTACCTGCAAAGACCATTTATGTTCGCCAATTTGCTGTTCTGCTTGTTCAATGGTTTGCCAACCAGGAAGGGTTAACCCAGTCTTGCGGATTTGTTTTAATTCGTTGAGGTTAGTAACAGGTGGTGGCTGTTTCCATTGCCAGTGTCCTGTCAGGTATCCGGGAACCGCTGCTATGGCCAGCAGCAGTAGCAATAACAAGAGTGCTGCTACCTGACTTAATTGGTTTCCCTTGAAAAACTTGGAGAAGGAAGTCATCAGTAAAATTTGCAATACTTAGGCAAAATTTTACTTTATAAAAGAACATTGTGAGTTCAGTAATATTTAGGACTTACGTATAAGTGATGAAAAACTAAGGGAGTGGGGAGTGGGGAGTGAAGGGGCAGAGGAGGCAGGGGGAGAAGAATTAATAACCAATGCCCAATGCCCAATGCCCATACCCAATGCTTTTACCCGAATTTCTCACGCTTTTGGGTGGGGAGGTGTGGGAGGTGCTGCGTTGCACAAAGCGCTCGATATGAAGCGCAGTGTCTCAATTCCTCCTCATTCTCCCCACACTCCCCACACTCCCCACACCCCTCAATTTCTCGCTTGTGAGAAATCCAGGTTTTAGCCTTCTGCTTCTTGCTGAGTTTCTGGAGATGTCGAGAAATAGTTATTAATCCAATTCAGTAAGGGCACTAATGACACCAGCATACAAGCAGAGTAGAGATCACCACCCCAACCCGCATGCAGCCACTTAAAAGCTGCTTCTTGACCTGTGCCGTGAAAGAAAGTTAGTAAAGTATTACGAATGATATTGGCAATAATACTAACGATCGCAGCAATACATAAAAACGATATAGTTGTGCGGCGCGAAGATAAAGCGTCTGTCCAATAAAGCAGCATCAAACCGACGTAAAGAGTAGTAAATAACATTTTCAGCCCCGCACAATAGGGGGCAACTTCTACAATCCGTCCTCCCACATAGAGATTGATCTCATATACAGTCACTTCCATACCAAATTGATTCAGTATAAAGCCTGCTGTACCAGCAATGAAGCTTTGGAGAGGCGAGGTATAGGGAGCAATGAGATAGGGTAATGCCGTTGGGGTTGCCAAAAATACTAGTAGCAGGGGGAATCCTTGCAATTGCAAACCTGATATTCCCTTAAACCACAAGCATAATCCTACTAATATAATGGGCAAGGAAAGGTTAACCCACTCTGTAACACCGCTAAAATAAAAAACTGCTCCTAATAACAAGAAAACAGCGCCCAAAGGATGGATGGTATCTGGCAAACGTCTCCACTTTTTCCGATTCATCCAGCCCAGATAAGCCGCGAATGGTAGACCAATAATCCCGTGGCTGAAATATTCGTGTTCTGTACTAATATTTTTGTGCAGCCAACCATCCAACCAGTGTAGCAATATCGGAGCATAAAGCAGCAGCAAAACGCCTAAAATAGCTAGATTTAACAAGCCTGATGCGTTTATGTTTTTAACCTGTTGCCGGAGTGCCATGATTTTAAGTAATTCAAAAACTTTCAGTATTTCAGGTGGGGAATGGGGAAGATGAGGGAGATGAGGGAGATGAGGGAGATGAGGGAGAAATCAATTCAAAATGACGCTCTCTACGTTAGCGCAGCATGTCGCAGACAGAATTCAAAATTAAAGAACTTCTGCCTCCTACCTCCTCTTTCCCAGTGCCCCATGCTCAATTCCCTACTTCCTGTTTTGCATTGAATCAACTTCAAACTACCACGCTGTCAAGGTCAGCAGGAGATATGTTGTCTGCTTTTTGACTTATTGGGACTTCTAGGGCGGGATTATCGAGTCCTAACCAATCAGCAGAAGATAGATTATCTGCCTTATAACTCGTTGAGACTGCATTAGCGATCGCAGCTACAACTTCTTTAACTTGGCTACTGCTCAAACCAGGATACATCGGTAATGATAATATTTGCTGTGATAACTTCTCTGCTTGGGGAAAATCTCCCGATTGATAGCCTAAATTGCTAAATGCTGGCTGGAGATGACAAGGAATAGGATAGTGAATGCCAGTTTGAATCCCTGCTGCTGTGAGTTTTTCCTGGAGTTGCAGGCGTTCTATTGGGCAGAAATCATCAACTTTAATCACATAAAGATGATACACATGTCCTGTATCACTTTGATTTTCTATAGGGATAATCCCAGCAGTCGCTAAAGGTGCTAGTTCCTCATCATACTGCTGGGCAATAGTCAAGCGATCGCGATTCCACTGTGGCAAATATGGTAATTTTTTGTGCAAAATTGCTGCTTGCAAAGTATCCAAGCGGCTATTTGTACCTGATTCAGTATGAAAATACTTTTGCGATGCACCATAATTTCGCAAGCGCCCCATCTTCCGGGCTACGTCCAAATCTTGCGTCAGCAGCATTCCTCCATCTCCAAATGCTCCCAAATTTTTGCTGGGATAGAAACTAAAAGCTGCTGCTATTCCTACTGAACCTGCATGATATCCGTCTCTTTGGGCGAGATGTGCTTGGGCTGCATCTTCAAAAATTAGTAGTTTGTAGGTATCGGCAAAATTAATTAAATCATCTGGTGATACCATCTGCCCATAGAGATGCACAGGGATAATTGCTTTAGTCTGAGGTGTAATTGCCTTTGCTGCGGATTCTAAATCAATTAAAGCTGTTTGGTGATCGCAATCTACCAAAATGGGCTTGGCACCAGCGCGTAGCACTCCGATTAAGGTTGCGACAAAAGTATTTGCTGGTAAAATTACTTCATCGCCAGCACCAATATTACAGGCTTGTAATCCCAGAGCGATCGCATCTGTTCCTGATGCAACACCAACCCCGTAAGCTGCTCCAGACGCTACCGCAAATGCTGCTTCAAAATCTGAGAGTGCTTGCCCTAAGATAAAATCTCCCCGTTCCAATACAGATTGGATTGCATCTTGCAATTGCGTTTGAATTGGTTCATGTTGTAATTTCAAGTCTACAAAAGGAACTCTAATAGTCATTTTATTCATTACCAGTTGTCCTCAACAAATATTTCCTCGTATGCCAAAAATAGAACCGCCCGCTTAATTTTCAGTGTGAAATTGTAATAGGTTTAATCTATTGAATAGGGACTTAGATCAACTATCTAGTATGACTATGGGTAATTCAAAATCATCCCCTATTCATTTGATCCCTCAAAGTTGGCATCAGACTTATCCAAAACTGCTAATCCAACTTCTCTCAAAATGCAAAAAGCTTTTCAACTAAGCTTTTGACTAATTTTGTAGCTTGCTTCCCCATAGAAATATGCTTGGTCTATTTACGTCCTACTGTACTAGGATTATCATTTCTTGGTGCTAGATGCTATCAGTAAAAGTGGCTATATATAATTACACTAATATGCTAGTTATTTAAAGTAAATTTACTTAAAATATGCCAGTAAAAGTTTTCGCTTATATAGATCGAGAATGACACCGCCTTTGCATTCTGTCTCTAGGATTAGCTTACCCTAGCTGAATCCAAATCTAACGCAGCCTGATTGCAAAATCTCAAGCAATAAAGACTACACCAGTGATCAACAAAGAACATTCAGCACCAGTAACTAGCAACTAGCGGACACACTTCGTCAGCTTAATGGAAGGGATAAAAAATTTTTGCCCTAAATTTGTTTGTCAGAGGCAAAATTAGGGAATGCTTAAAAATAGCAATTGATAACCTAGAAATAGAGCTTATATCAATTACAGAATCGAGAAATTATTAAGGTAGCAGTGGCAATGATAGAGCCTGAAAACAAATTATTTGCCCTAAAGGATGGTTGGGATTCTCATGAATCAAGAGAACAACAACGCCTCAAAGCTTTGTCAGATTTAGGTTTGCGACAACCAGAAACGATTCCAGTTTTTGAAGAAGCCACACAGACTGCTGCCCACTTTTTGGAAGCACCAATTTCCATATTGGGATTTGTGGATCAAGAACGTCACTGGTTCAAGTCGTCGGTGGGCTTATCTAGACTGGGACTAATGAATCATTTGGCACAAAGCCGCCAACTGTCACGCCGAGAATCCTTTTGCACTCAGGTAGTAGAGAGTTTACAAATATTTGTAATTAATGATACACATAAGCTTACAGATCCAGTACTTGCTAGCAGCAAGTTAGTGCAAGATTATGGTATTCGTGCTTACTTAGGAGCGCCACTGATTGATGCTGAGGGACATTGTTTGGGTGCATTGGCAGTGATGGATTTAGTCCCACGCAATTTTACAAACCGAGACATTGAGTTTTTACAAATCATCGCTCGTTGGAGCATGAGTGAATTTGAGCGTAACCGACTCTTGCAAGGGAAACTCGAATCAAGCGCTCCTAAAAGCGCTCCGATGTTTTCACTCAATGACGAACGTAATACTGAGATTAAAATCACCGCATCCACTAAAGATAGCGACTCTATTTCTACCAAGCAACTGAAACTAGAACTTTTGGGTCAGCTAACTCAGGAGTTACGCACGCCCTTAACATCTGTACTCGGTATGGCTAGTGTTTTAGGACGTGAGATTTATGGCCCTTTGACAACTAAGCAGAGAGAATATTTAGAAATCATCCAACACAGTGGCCGGTATTTACTTTCTCTAGTAAACGAAATTACCGAACTAGGAGCTATGGATGAAAACTCAACTGTGCTAAATCTAGCTCCTGTGGATATTGAAATGCTATGCCAACAAGCTATCAATACCCTAGAAGAAGTGGCTAATCGCCGCGAGCAAGATATTCGCCTGTCTATAGAACCGGGACGCAATCGCATTTGGCCTTTAGATAAAGACAAGGTGCGGCAAATCCTCTATCACCTGGTTTTCAGTGTAATTCAACTTTCGGCTACAGGTAGCATTGTTCGCATTCATGTTTCTTACAAGGAAGATACGCTCAACATTACTATTTGGGTTTCCCATCCTTGGCTGGGAGATGGCATCACTGAGGTTGATCCCTATTTTCGTCTCAATTCTTTGTCGCTGCTGGAACTGACAGGTGAGGCGGGAACTTACAATGCTCATGCAGAAGGACAAGAGCAATTAGATACTTCATCAGTAGCGGTGGACAATTCCAAAAACTCGAGTGATTCCCACTCAAATTTCTCTACTACTAGTTCAGGTATAAATTTAGCTAAATCACATGGAAATCTTTCTCGTGAAAGCTTGGGTCTATTATTAAGTTGTCAACTGGCAGAATTGCATAGTGGACACATTTTGATTCAAGGTTCGCCAGAATCAGGATATCGTTATGTGCTTTCTTTGCCACTGCAACTGGCGACTCCTTCACAAGCAATTAGTGATGTCTAATCTTGGGGATTGGGGATTGGGGAAGGTGGGGCCCCCTCTGGGGATAAGGGGTAATGGGGACTGGGAACTTAGGATTGGGAAAGACGTATTTTTTATAGAGAATCATTAATTTGTAGCGAATTCTCTGCGTGCCTTGGCCCTTGCCTCGACGATGCGGGAAGGCGTACCCCTACGGGGAAGCAAGCTACGCGTAGCGTCTCGTAGAGAAGCGTATCGGCGTTAAAATTTCAACCCTCAATTCGCCACGATTTTACGTAAAGTTGTACTAAGTACATGAAGAACTATCTTAACTTCGTATTAATTGAGGTGGTTCCAGATTAAAAGTAGTGATTAATGGCTAGGAATAAGAGCGCCATTACACGATGTACAATTTCCGTCATTACCTTTTTATAGGGGTATGCATTATGATCAATTCCAAGTTCTGCGTCGGCAGGCTAATTGATCGCAATGTTTTTTATGAATTTAGTCTGGCAACGATTTACTTTATCATCTTTACCGCTCAAAGAATATCTTGCTACCAGTTATGTACACCGCTCTCTGGTGGGACTGTTAAGTTCTTGGCGGCAAACCAGCATCTTGCTCCAGTGGGGAGATGCGACAGCAGCTGCTTTACTCAGCTTAATATATGCTCTTGCACCTTTTGCTTCGAGTACGTTGGTGGGTTTGTTGCTGGTGGCTTGTGTCGGATTTTGGTTGTTGTTGACTCTATCTGATGAAGTAACACCAACAAATGTCTCGTCAGTTACTCCGATTCACTTACTGGTATTGCTCTACTGGGGAGTTGCGGCAGTTGCAACAGCATTATCACCAGTAAAAAGGGCGGCACTTAATGACTTGGGCACGTTGACCTTATATTTGCTACTATTTGCCCTTTGTGCCAGGGTATTAAGGTCGCCTCGCCTCCGGTCTTGGATTATCATTCTTTACCTGCATGTATCGTTAATTGTCAGTGTCTATGGATTGCGACAATGGTTTTTTGGAGCCACAGCACTGGCGACTTGGGTTGATCCAGAATCTCCTCTGTCTAAGACGACAAGAGTCTACAGTTATTTAGGCAATCCCAACTTATTAGCTGGATACCTTTTACCAGCAGTAATATTTAGCTTTGTGGCAATTTTTGCATGGCAAAGCTGGCTTAAAAAAGCTTTGGCATTAACGATGTTAATTGTCAATACTTCCTGCTTGATTCTGACTTTTAGTCGTGGCGGTTGGATTGGACTAGTGGTAGCATTTTTAGCTGTGATGGCATTACTAGTTTATTGGAAAAGCGTGGAAATGCCGCGTTTTTGGCGTACTTGGTCACTGCCGATTGTCTTGGGAGGTTTAATTGGGGTATTAGTGCTAGCAGTGATATTTGTAGAGCCAGTGCGCCTGCGAGTGTTCAGTATTTTTGCCGACCGTAAAGATAGTAGTAATAATTTTCGCCGAAATGTGTGGGATGCTGTTTTTGAGATGATTCGCGATCGCCCGATTTTCGGCATTGGCCCTGGTCACGGCTCTTTTAATAAAGTTTATCCGCTCTACCAACACCCTCGTTACACTGCTTTGAGTGCCTATTCGATATTGTTGGAAGTGACTGTAGAAACTGGCTTTGTTGGTTTAGCCTGTTTTCTCTGGCTCATAATTGTCACATTTAATACGGCACTTTTGCAAGTGCGACGATTGCGACAAGTGAAAAGTGTCGAGGGATTTTGGTTAATTGGAGCGATCGCTATTTTGTTGGGTATGCTAGCTCACGGCACTGTAGATACTGTCTGGTATCGTCCTGAAGTTAATACCCTCTGGTGGCTGATCGTTGCCTTAATTGCTAGCTACTGGACACCCTTAGCTCAAAACCAGACAAATTCATCTAACTCAGAACCAGCAGTAAATTAACATCAGTAGGTTGTCAGTTGTTTTTTATGACAACTGACAAAATAATTCTGACTCCTGAATTCTTCTTCAATAGCTTTTCATTGCCCGTTGAATGTCACGCTGGTCTTGGCGTCGTTTCAGGTCTTCTCGCTTATCGTGGAGCTTTTTACCTTTGCCAAGGGCTATACTCACTTTTAGCCAACCTCGTTTGAGATACATTTTCAAAGGGATTAAAGTTAAACCCTGCTGTTCGACTTTGCCAATTAGCTTACGGAGTTCTTGACGATGCAATAATAGCTTGCGTGTACGCCGTGGTTCATGATTGAAATATTGTCCACTAGCGTTGTAAGGCGAGATATGCACATTGATCAACCATGCTTCGCCATTGCGAAGCAAAGCATAGCCATCTTGGAGATTGACTTTCCCTGCACGAATTGACTTCACCTCTGTTCCTGTCAATTCAATTCCAGCCTCGTAAGTTTCTAGAATTTCATACAAATAACGGGCTTGACGGTTGTCGCAAATAACTTTGTAACCTTCGTTCTTGTCGCTCATTGATAATTTTGTGTGCTTTAAATGTACCTAAAAAATTATTTGGATTGGCTTGTGAATTATAGGGTGTATCTTAGAACTGCTATGAATGCTGAACCATATATCACTAATCTAGCTTTTTTAAGTTCACAATTAAGAGTTTTCTGGCAAATTTAAGTTATCGAAACAGAATTCAGGAGCGGAGCCGGAGACGTTTCCGTTAGCTCCGGTCAGAATTCAGTTGGGTATTCTGTACGAGTGGCAGGTAGCGACGCGAGTGGAGATAAAAAACAAAAAATATTTATACTTACTTAGCTTTTAGGAAATTATTGATAAAGTTAATATCAATTTACACTATGGTAAGCGTTTACTCTGTCTTATTGATGAGTTGTTACAAATTACAAAGGTCTTTGTGCCTCCCAAGCACGGGTAGTCAAAGGTGAGTTAGACTTCATTAACTTTCCTAAGGATTTAAGATTTTCTTTATAAATCAGCCCTAAAGGCAGTAATTAGCTGATAATCCTGTCATAGTATGAAACATAAGAACACTATTATTGTTTGTGTTCACTGATGGAACACGTAGAAGTAAATTTCTGAGTAAAAAAATGCTAGGGGTGTATTATCCATGCCCTTGACGATCCTTGTAGTGGATGATGATTTGGGCACTCGTCTGTCTGTTAGCGACTATCTTGAACTGTCTGGCTACTCGGTGATCACGGCTAATGACGGTCAAGAGGCTTTGTTTATGGTGGATGAGTATCATCCTGATTTGATTGTCACGGATATCGTTATGCCACGGATGAATGGCTATGAACTGGTGCGTCGGGTGCGTCAGCAACCAGTGTTTCGTTTATTGCCTGTAATTTTATTAACGGCACGCACTAAGACCCAAGAAAGAATTCTGGGCTACCAGTCAGGGTGTGATTTATATTTACCCAAGCCTTTTGAACTCGAAGAGTTAGCAGCAGCAATCCGCAATCTTTTGGAGCGATCGCAAATTATCCAATCAGAGTATCGTTTTTCTCATAAAGAGAGTTTGGGTATTTCCGTCTCGACAAAAGCGGGGGATGTCCATAATTCTCTGTCCACTCAAATTCAGAAATCCCATCTGCACTCATCCCTAACTCATAGAGAACAGGAAGTCTTAGAGTTATTAACTCATGGTCTTTCTAATGCCGAAATGGGTCTTCAACTACACCTGAGTCCTCGAACTGTAGAAAAATACGTTAGCAGTTTATTGAGAAAAACCTCAACCAGCAACCGAGCAGAATTAGTGCGTTTTGCGATGAAGCATGGTCTGGTGGATTAAAAGTTATGAGTGAGGAGTTATAAGTGAGGAATTAAAACTCCTAACTCATAACTCCTAACTCATAACTCCTCACTCCTAACTCCTAACTCCTAACTCCTAACTCCTAACTCCTCACTCATAACTCCTAACTCCTAACTCCTCACTCATAACTCCTCACTCATAACTCCTCACTCATAACTCCTCACTCCTCACTCCTCACTCCTCACTCCTCACTCCTCACTCCTCACTCCTAACTCCTCACTTTTAACTTTTGTCAGCAGACCTTCACAAGCATCGATCAATAAATCAATAACCTGATTAAATCCCTCTTCACCGCCGTAATAGGGATCTGGAACTTCCTTTAGAGTGTGTCGAGAGCAAAACTCGCACATCAAACGCACTTTATGCTGATATTCCTGAGTGCGATCAAGAGTGAGGATGTTCTTATAATTTTCTTGATCCATCGCTAAAATCAAATCAAAGTCTTGAAAGTCTGATTTTTGAAACTGGCGTGCCCGACCACGCAGTTTAATCCCCAACCTTTTAGCAGCCGCAGCACTCATACGTCTGTCAGGTGGGCTACCAATGTGATAACTAGATGTCCCAGCAGAGTCACAAAGGATGCGATCACTCAAGCCAGCCTGCTCAATGAGATGATTCATGATATTTTCTGCCGATGGCGATCGGCAGATGTTACCTAAGCAGACAAACAGTAACTTGTAAGGCATAGATATTATTTGTCCTTTGTCAATAGTCATTTGTCCTTTGTCCAATGACTAATGACCAATGACTAATGACCAATAACTAAAATCCAGGTAACTCCAACCCACTGGTTAATTCTTCCATACGTTCCCGCATGGTTGCTGTGGACTTGTTGTAGGCTTCTTTCATTGCCACTGCTACAAGATCGGAAAGTACTTCTGCACCTTCTGCTAAAGCTTCTGGAGAAATTTCCACCCGCTTGGGTTCTTGGTTCCCACTGACAATCACCTTTACCAGTCCACCGCCAGATTCTCCTTGAATCTCCATTTGCTCCAATTCTTCTTGGAGTCGCTTTGCACCTTCTTGAACTTGCTGCGCTTTCTTAAAAGCTTCAGCCAATTCTTTCATTTTTCCTAAGCCGAAGCCAAATCCCTGTCCTTTTCCTGTCATAATTATTTGTACGCGTGTGCGTTGAATAACAAATCAAATTCAATTATAGATGCGGTAAGTAATTTGACTCTTTTTTTACCAATAATTAATGCTTCATAGAATGAATGGGAATTGGGAATTGGGCATTGGGAATTGGTTATCAATTGTTCTTCCTTACAGCATTATCTTTACCATTCCCCACTCCCCACTCCCCATTCCCCACTCCCTATCCACAAGCACCTTGAAACTCTCCGAGCATTTTGACTTCTGGCTCTAAATTAATAGACCAACGTTCTTGTACTTGATGTTGTATGTGGCGAATGAGACAGAAGATATCGCTAGCTTTTGCTCCACCACGGTTAACGATGAAATTAGCATGGAGTAATGCTACTTGCGCTCCGCCAATTTGGTAGCCTTTCAAACCAGTTTGTTCAATTAACCAGCCAGCGCTATAAGGTTTGGGATTGCGGAACACACTACCACAACTGGGAAAGTTGTATGGTTGGGTGCTTAACCGATGCTTTTTGTGTTGTTTGGTGATTGCCACAACTGCTGCTGGGTCTGCACCTGGGGCAAGTTGTAAGGTGGCTTGGGTGACGATGCGATCGCCACCTTGCAATAATGAAGTCCGGTAGCTATAACCTAATTGATCGGGGGTAAGAGTTTCTAGCGTCCCATCGGGTGAAAGTACCTGGGCACTAACTAACATATCTGCGATACAGCTATTATGTGCCCCTGCATTCATCACTACTGCACCCCCTGCTGTTCCAGGGATACCTACAGCCCACTCTAAACCCTGCCAACCCAATTCCGCTGCTGCCCATGCCAAACTAGGAATTGATTCTCCAGCAGCAACGGTTAATTGACCTGTCTCTAGGTCAAAGTGACTGAAGCGGAGATGACGAGTCGCAATGACTAAGCCTGATATACCACCATCGCTCACCAGCAAGTTAGAACCTGCTCCCAGCGTTGTCACTTTTAAATCACGTTCTTTTGCGTATTTAAGACTTGCTTGCAGTGCTTCTACATTTCGGGGAGAAACGTACAATTGTGCTTCTCCCCCAACTCTATAGGAAGTGAACGCTGACAAAGAAGCCTGAGACTTGATTGCACAATCAGTATTGGGTAAGTAAATTACTTCACTCTCCACCGAATTAGCTGTTTGCTGTTTCTTTGTATTCAAAGAAGAAACTGTGCAGACGTTTCCAGCGGCCTGGGAAATAGTCATCTTTACTTTTTTTTGGTAAAATTTTTACATTTATTTACCGCAAAGATACGGTAATGGAGTTAACTTATAAAACCGTTACTAGAGGGGCGCTTTGCTCAGAAATAAAATTTTGCAAAGTCTCCACTTTAGGATGTGGCTTTAGCAGGCTCACAAAGTGTTGTAATTACTTCAGGAATCACCTGGTTCAAGTTTCCAGCCCCCAAAAACAACGCCAAGTCTCCTGGGCGTAGTGTTTGTAGCAAGTACTCACACACTGCGGGTAAAGTTGGTTGATAAACTACCTGCGAATGCTGTTTAGCAATCTCTGCGGCTAGACTTTCACCACTAATTTGCCCTAAATTTGGTTCACCAGCACTGTAAATATCAGTCAACACAACCAAATCAGCATGTGCAAAGGAATCGGCAAATTCTTCTAAAAACGTCAGTGTACGGCTATAGCGATGAGGTTGGAAGATAGCAACCACTCTTTGCCCTGGTCTTGCCTGTAAACGGGCTGCGGCGAGAGTAACGCGAATCTCGCTCGGATGATGGGCATAGTCATCGATGAAGGTAATGCCATTGACTTCACCTCGGAACTCAAAGCGTCGTCTTGCTCCTTCAAAGGTGGCGATACCTTTGGCAATTGCTCCAAATTCTAAACCCAAGGCGCGACCAACAGCCACAGCGGCTAGGGCATTGCTGAGATTATGCCGACTGAGCAGCCGCAATGTCAACACGCCCAAAGCTTTGCCTCTTTCCCAAACTAAAGCCGTAGTGCCATCAGCCCGATAATCAATATTGGTGACGGTGTAATCAGCGTTGGTATCTGAGTGTAAGCTGTAGGTAATTGTGGGTTGTAAGCGATCGCGCACTGTAGCACAGTCAATGCTACCTATCAACGTTTTACAACTCTTAGCAAATGTCTGGAAGATGTCAATGACTTCTTCTAATGTATCGTAGTGGTCAGGATGATCGAGTTCAATATTGGTAATGATGCCAATTTCCGGAGCGTGTTTTACCAGGGAACCATCTGATTCATCTGCCTCGGCTACCAAATATTGGCTTTGTCCCAGTCGAGCATTACCAGACCATGCATTAACTTCGCCACCTACTAAAATTGTTGGGTCTAGGCCTGCTTCCAAAAGCATATAGCCAATCATGCTACTGGTTGTGGTTTTGCCGTGTGTTCCTGCCACTGCAATGCTGTAGTACTCGGCAATTAGAGATGCTAGTACATCTGAACGATGTAAAATTGGACAACCTAATTCCAGCGCTGCTTTGTATTCTAAATTATTAGTGTTAATTGCTGTTGAACAAATGACTTGAGGCAATTTCGAGTTAGTATCAGCAGGTAATTGTTCTTGTGAATTTAATACTACTGGATTAGCCAATACTTGAGGTCGAAAGAATTCAAGATTGCTTGCCTCTTGTTTACCAAAAATATGAGCGCCGATAGATTCTAACTTGTGCGTAATATGGTTTGGACGAAGATCCGAACCTGATACTGGAAATTGACGCTTTGTGAGAACGTATGCCAGAGCAGACATACCTATGCCACCGATGCCAATGAAATGAAATGGTCTACCACTAAAATCCACAGAATTAGTCATTTATTGCTCCTCTTACACCACACCACACCATAATCACAAATGACACGCGTATCATAACAGGAATTTGATTTTTACCGTAACTACTCCTGTATCATGTTCATGTTTGATGTCCAAATGATGTTTCTGCTCTGGTTTTCTTTGTTCAGAATGATTTTACCTTGGTTGGAGGTTTTTGCTATTTTTGAACTGTTCTTAAGATTATTCTGAAAATTTTGGCTGCATCGGGAAAGAAATTCTTGTAATGTCAAATACATAAATTTGGCTGCCTTACTGTAATTGGCTACATAATACATTGTTTAGTGAAACTGATTTGAAATTGCATCCAGTCTAGGCGTGAATTGAGTAAAATAGTACATTGGTAATGAAACTATTTTCCAATTGCATAAAACCCAGGCATAACTGGATGCAGCAACTAGCAATTTTTGGTGGCACATTTGATCCAATTCATTGGGGACACCTACTTGTAGCCGAAACAGCTTTGCATCAAGTATGCCTTGAAAAGGTAATTTGGGTGCCATCCCTAAATCCTCCTCACAAAGAAGCAGCTTTGTTTGAGCATCGTGTGCAAATGCTGCAATTAGCCATAAAAGATAACCCAGCGTTTACTGTCTCACTAGTGGAGACAAATCGCTCTGGGACTTCTTATGCCATTAACACCCTGATTGACTTATCTGCTTGTTACCCAAATACTCAGTGGTACTGGATTGTGGGCTTGGATACTTTCCAAACCTTACCCCGTTGGCACCGTGGACACGAACTAGCACAAATGTGTGATTGGTTAATCGCACCCCGACTGCTAGGTGGTGAGACTATAACTCAAAGCAAATTAATCTGCAAGCAAGTAGAGCAACAACTCAGAGAGCAGTCCTCTACCATTCACTGGCAACTCTTGAATATACCTTTAGTAGGAGTTTCGTCAAGTCTAATTCGCAAATTTTGCCGCGATAACTTCGTCAACCCCAAGGGCGAACGCCAGTCAATTCGTTATTTAGTACCGGAATCGGTCAGATCATATATCACTAACAACAATCTCTACTCTCAAAAATCTGAATAAATTATGTGTTTTTTTATTGATCTAACACTTTATGGTTATAAGTGCCCCCCCCCTTTGCGATATGATTGGGGTCAACGATATCAACATATAAGCATAAATACAGAGGGCAAGGTACTGTGATTAGAGTTGCAATCAACGGTTTCGGGCGGATTGGACGTAACTTTGCGCGTTGTTGGGTGGGTAGAGAGAATAGTCAAATCGATCTTGTCGCGATTAATGACACATCAGACCCCAGAACTAATGCTCACCTGCTCAAGTATGACTCAATGCTAGGGAAGATCAAAGGTGCTGAGATTGGTGCCGACGATAACTCTATCATCGTTAACGGCAAGACCATTAAGTGCGTATCCGATCGCAACCCCGAAAACTTGCCCTGGAGAGATTGGGGAATTGACCTAATTATCGAAGCAACTGGGGTGTTTACTAGCAAGGAAGGAGCGCTCAAGCATGTGAATGCTGGAGCCAAGAAAGTTCTGATTACCGCTCCTGGTAAAAACGAGGATGGCACTTTTGTGGTTGGTGTTAATCATCACGACTATGACCACAACATACACAACATTATCAGTAACGCTAGCTGTACTACCAACTGCTTGGCACCAATCGCCAAGGTGTTGAACGATAAATTCGGCATTATCAAAGGTACGATGACCACCACCCACAGCTATACAGGCGATCAGCGCTTGCTAGACGCTTCTCACCGCGATTTGCGACGGGCGAGGGCAGCAGCGATAAACATTGTACCCACCTCCACTGGTGCAGCGAAAGCAGTGGCGCTAGTTATCCCAGACCTGAAAGGCAAGCTAAATGGCGTTGCCTTACGCGTACCAACCCCGAACGTTTCAATGGTAGATTTCGTAGTGCAGGTTGAGAAGCGTACTATTACTGAAGAAGTTAACCAAGCTCTCAAAGATGCTGCCGAAGGTCCACTTAAAGGTATTTTGGCCTACAGCGATCTAGAACTGGTATCGTCTGATTATCAAGGTCATGATGCTTCTTCGATTGTCGATGCTAGTTTGACTTTGGTCTTGGGTAATGACTTAGTAAAAGTTATGGCATGGTATGACAACGAGTGGGGTTACAGCCAACGAGTTTTGGATTTGGCAGAATTAGTAGCCGAGAAGTGGGTTTAATTAATAAGTTAGGAGTTAGGAGTGAGGAGTGAGGAGTAAGGAGTTAGGAATTAGGAGTCGAAAGTGAAAAGTGAGGAATTAAAACTCATAACTTCTAACTCATAACTTTTAACTCTTGAAGTAGTGAGGAGTTAGGAATTAGGAGTCGAAAGTGAGGAATTAAAACTCATAACTCATAACTTCTAACTCATAACTTTTAACTCTTGAAGTGTTGAAATCCCTGGCTAAGACTCAGAACTTGGTCGGGGAATTTTTTTTGTTCGTCGTACAATAGTACTGTTGAACCAGCTATAATCTTGCCCACGATCGCAGCACCTTCACCAAGATGTTGCACTAAGGCTGACGCTAACTCTTGTGGTAAGCACAGCACTAATTCAAAGTCTTCGCCACCGTATAGAGCATATTGTAGCGCTTGCTCTGGTGGCAACCAATGGTTAAAAATTTTTGGTATGGGAATTTGTCTGCGTTCTAAGACAGCGCCAACGCTGCTAGCACGGCAAATTTGGATGATCGCATCTGCCAAACCATCACTGCTATCCATACCAGCAATGGGAAGTTGGGAGTTAGGAGTTAGGAGTTGGGAGTTAGGAGTTAAGGTTTTCCAGAGGATTGGTAAGACATCTAATCGTGGCTGTGGGCGTTGGTGTGCATGGATTAGAGCCGCGCGTTCTCCATCTTTGAGATTCTGCCCTAATTCGGGATGTAAGAGTAGTTGTAAGCCAGCGTGGGAGGCTCCATGAAAGCCTGTAACAACGATCGCATCTCCCACAACAGCAGCAGAACGGCGGATAATTTGATTAGGATTAACTTGACCAAAAGCGGTAATTGCCAGAGTAGTAACAGGTGATCGCACCACATCACCCCCAACAATTGGGGTATTGTATTTTTGCAGGCATTCTGTCATTCCCTCGTACAAGCGTTCTACCCAACTTACCCTAAGTTCACCAGGTAGTCCCAACCCGACAGTGATTCCCAATGGAGAAGCGCCCATTGCGGCTAAATCTGATAAATTGGCAGCAGCAGCTCGCCAACCAGCATCTTCTGGGGAAGTGGTGAGGTTGCTAAAATGTACGCCATCAACCAGTACATCTGTAGTCACTACCAAAGATTTCCCTGGTGCAGTTTCAAGTACTGCGGCATCATCCCCGGTAATTTCTGCGGGACAAAAACGCTGTAATTTTTCTAGAAGACTTTGTTCGCCAATATCTTTAACTTTTGTCATTGGTCATTTGTCATTTGTCATTCTCCCCTCATCTCCCTACTCCCCACTCCCCCAAGTTACGATAAAGGTATCGTCTAGGGGGATGTTGGAATGGTCTCTACACCAGTAACAAAGCTCACATTTGAAGAGTACTTAACTTATGATGATGGCAGTGGTTTTCACTATGAGCTAGTAGATGGCAGGCTGGAATTAATGAATCCCCCTACAATTCAACATTTTTTGATTGTCGCTTTTTTAGATACCGCACTCATAGCGGAAATTCAGCGCTTGAGTTTACCTTGGTTAACTTTTCGGGAAACTGGGACGAGGACGGGGAAAAATAAGTCTAGGTTAACTGACTTGTCTGTGGTGACGCATCAGCAAGCAAGAGAATTGATCAATGTATCAGCAGTCTTTGAATCACCACCATTATTAATTGTAGAGGTAGTCAGTCCAGATTCTATCAATCGGGACTATCGTTATAAGCGGTCTGAATATGCGGCGGTTGAAGTGCCAGAATATTGGATTGTAGACCCACTAAAAGAAAAGATTTCTGTGTTGTGGTTGGAAGAAGGATTTTACGAAGAGACGGTGTTTACTGGCGACCAGCAAATTGTATCGCGGACTTTTCCCGAATTAGCGATCGCAGTTGATCAGATATTCACAGCCGGAAATCTGAATCAGGGGAGTTAGAAGTTAATAGTTAGGAGTTAGTAATTATTCTCCCTCATCCCCCTTATCTCCCCCTGCTTCCCCTGCCCTCTCTTATGCAGCTTGCGGCTCAAGCAGATTTTCTATGCCCTGAACCACTTTTGCTGATTCGATTTTGTCACCAGCTTTCAGTTTATCCAAAACTTCTTTACCTTCGGTGAGATAGCCAAAAACGGCATAGCGACCATCTAACAGGTTGCGTCCGGCGGGGGTGAGTTCTGGTTCAAACAAAAAGAAGAAGAATTGTGATGAACCACCATTTACCTCACTTTCAGGACGAGCCATCACTACTGCACCAAAGGCAGAAAAAGGTAGAACTGGCATATCAACGTAACGACCAGCTTCTTCTAAAGTAATACCATAAGTAGGTGCTTTATCTCCTTGAACTAAGACTTCTAAGGGAATAGCGCGATATTTGCCCGTTTTTGGGTCAATGAAACCCACATCTTTACCTGCTGGATCTCCAGTTTGGAGAAAGTAAGATTCTTCAGAACGGGTAAATTCTAAGCCATTATAAAAACCCCTCTGTACCAAATCTACAAAATTACCAGCAGTCACAGGAGCGCTGTAACCATCCACGACAAGGGCCAAATCGCCTTTGTTGGTTTTAATTTCTACAGTGGCATGACCTTTAAGCTGCGGCAGGTTACTATATTCAGCAGGCACTTCAAAGGGGAATTGTTTCACCATTGATTCTTCTAGCTGAGTCACGAGATTCAAAAGTTTGCTTCTCTCTTGCAATATTTGTTCTTTATCTTTGCTGTTCGCCAATTCTTGTAATTTACCCACCCCAGATTTCAACTCGGTAATCCAAGCTTCGGCTTGGGGTTGGCGTTCTGAGGGAACGCTTGTTAAGATTTGGGAAGGTTTATCGAGAATGCGGGATGCTTGGCTGATGTCTTTGGAAATAGCACCCCAACGCCGATTCGCTCGCAGTTGGGCAGAGATGTCCTCTAAACTGCCCTGTAGTTGCCGCACAGGTTTGTTATCTATCGGGAGTGCATACCGCAACAAAGCCTTTCCGTCGGTAATTGCATTGCCGGCTGGCAGTGCGGCGCTACTGGAGGGAGTCCACCCAGCTGTAGTTATGCCTAAAAATATTGTTATCAGCAGTATTGCCATTAGGCTGTTCTTCAGCCAGGATTTTAATAAGTTAAGCATGGGATAACTCAAATGCAGCAGTGAATTGTTGACTGGACGTAACCCATCAATAATCTTCCCACGTTAGGTGATGAGTGGAGCAGAGGTCTAGGGCAGAGGATAAATAACTAATGACAAATGACAACTAACTAATGACAAATGCCCAATGACGACCCTAGAAGGGTACAATAAATGCCGATTGTCTTCCAAAATTTGAAAGTTTCATGATCTCCAGTAACGACTTTCGACCCGGTGTTTCAATTGTATTGGATGGGTCTGTATGGCGAGTGCTTGAATTCCTACACGTCAAGCCAGGCAAAGGTTCCGCCTTTGTACGAACTAAGCTAAAAAATGTCCAGAGTGGGAGCGTGATGGAAAAAACGTTCCGCGCCGGGGAAACAGTGCCGCAAGCCACTCTAGAAAAAAGCACGATGCAGCATACCTATAAAGAAGGCGATGAGTTTGTCTTTATGGATATGGAAACTTATGAAGAAGGCAGATTGACTCGCGAACAAATTGGCGATCGCGTCAAGTACCTCAAGGAAGGTATGGAAGCCGAAGTTATTCGGTGGGGCGAACAGGTGCTAGGAGTAGAATTGCCTAAGTCTGTGGTTCTGGAAATTGTCCAGACAGATCCAGGTTTAAAAGGTGACACCGCCACAGGTGGCTCAAAACCAGCAACTCTGGAAACTGGTGCAGTTGTGATGGTTCCTTTGTTTATTTCCCAAGGAGAACGCATCAAAGTTGATACCCAGGAAGATAAATATATCAGCAGGGAATAACTTTCATCTCTACGGAGATGCAAGTCCCGATTTAAATCCCTACATAGGGATTAATCCCCTGCCACACTTAAAATGCTAATTTACGGATAGGTCGAGGTAATAAAAACTGTGCCATTGGACTTTAATGAAATCCGCCAACTTCTGGCAACTATCGCACAAACAGATATTGCAGAAGTCACGCTCAAAAGCGATGATTTTGAGCTAACAGTCCGTAAGGCTGTGAGCATCAGCAATCAGATGTTGTCGGTAGGTCAAGGGACTTTAGGCGGTGTGGTAGGTTCAGGCTTGACATCAGGTTCATCTGGGGGAAACCAGGTGAACACAAGTCAGGTAACGGAGGTATCCTCATCTCGCGTGTTTGAGAATACTGGTACTAGCACACAATTGCAGTTGTCAGTAAGTCCTCCCTCAATCATTGACCAGAGATTAGTAGAAGTGCCTTCCCCAATGGTAGGAACGTTTTATCGCGCTCCTGCGCCTGGGGAAGCGGCATTTGTGGAAGTGGGCGATCGCGTCCGCAAGGGTCAAACAGTCTGTATCATTGAAGCCATGAAGCTGATGAATGAAATAGAAGCCGAAGTCTCTGGGCAGGTGATGGAAATTCTCCTACATAATGGCGACGCTGTAGAATATGGTCAACCTTTGATGCGAATTAACCCTGATTAAGTATTAATGTATATATGATGTGAGTCATTGTTAAAATTTTCTTTCCTTGCGGGTTAACCCTGATGAAACAAACGTTGCCTTTACCACCAGAAGTGGTGCAACAAGTAGCTGAATACTTCAGCCTGTTAAGTGAGCCAATGCGCCTACGGCTGCTACACTTATTACGGGATGAAGAAAAATGCGTGCAAGAGTTGGTAGAGGCAACACAGACTTCTCAGGCAAATGTGTCAAAACACCTGAAGGTAATGTGGCAAGCAGGTATCCTTAGCCGCCGCAGTGAAGGAACTTGCGCCTATTACCGAGTGGAAGATCAAATGATTTTTGAGTTGTGTAATCGGGTTTGCGATCGCCTCGCTACAAGGTTAGAGCAGCAAGCCCATAATTTTCGTGTATTAAATAGTAAACGGTAAGTTTAAGAGAGTTATGAGTTATGAGTTATGAGTTATGAGTTAAAACTCCTCACTCCTGCATAGACGCGATTAATCGCGTCTCTACTCCTAACTTTTTTAAAGGGGATAATCTTTTTGAAACTGTTCACGAGTTAGCGGTTGTTGTATCTCTACACCCTCACCGCCTAAAACATCCAATGGTTTGCCGTTCACGTCAATGTACACCTTGGCTTTGGGATTTAAAGTTGTTGCAGTGTAAACAACTTGTCCCACGCGGCCCATCATTGAGGTGCTACCACCGCCGCTGGTAAAATCTTCAGATAAATTAACGTGAACCTCATCCTTTTTCGACTTCAGCCCCAATAGCTTGGTTCCTTTAGGGATGGTTGTTGAATCTGTCCCTTCTGTTGGGCCTGCTAACAAACTTTGGAAAGCTGCTTCTAAAGCCTGGTTGGGTAGTACAGAAGCTACTTTAACAGGCTGGGGAACCAAAGCAACATTTTTGTCCTTTGGTCTTAGCCAATAAACGTTAGGCGTTTGCTCATTACCTGGCTGCTTAATTGATGGCTGTGCTGGTTGAGCTATTTGCCCAGAGACGTTTGATGGTGTGGGAGTATTGCTGGAGTGTGAGGTAAACCAAGCCACACCGCCACCCACCGCTACAACCACTGCTGACACAGCTGCAATTACGCCTGAAGAAATCCGATTAGATCCTTGTTGGTCTTTCATGTTTAAAACCTTCCTAACTGAGGGCTGATATGGTATTTATGTGAGGAGCAGCCTGGTTAACGACGATACTTGTAACTGAAGAGTTTCTCACAACTGCGAGGAGGCTTGATGCCTTTAAATACATTAATACTGTAAGTCCCTGATTCAATTTTAGAATTTTTATTTCTAATCCGTCACCTGCCAAATTATGTAAATCTCATTCTTTCTTGAGATGATTAAATTTACAACGCAGAGGAACGCAGAGGAACGCTGAGTATTACAAAAGTCCCTCTGCAAACCTCTGCGCTTCCCTTTGCGTACCTTTGCGTTTAATCTTTACCCTCTATTGCTTCGGTAATCCACTTATGAAGTGTAGTTGTAACTTCATCAATGACAATTTCTTGAGATTTACGGGTGGCTCTTTCTACAACTTCAACTTTGCCATTAGTGATCGCACGTCCGGTTACAATTCTATAAGGTATGCCAATCAAGTCCGCATCTTTAAATTTCACTCCCGCCCGTTCGTCGCGGTCGTCTAGTAGAGTTTCAATTCCTGCTTGATTGAGTTCTGTGTAGAGTTTTTGGGCGATTTCGATTTGTTGAGCATCCTTAATGTTGGGAATTGTGACGATCACATGGTAGGGTGCGATCGCAACTGGCCAAATAATCCCATCTTTATCGTAAGATTGCTCTACGGCAGCTTGTGCTAGTCGTGATACACCGACACCGAAACAACCCATAAATAGCGGCTTTTCTTCACCTTGTTCATTGGTATAAGTTGCACCCATCGCTTGGGAATATTTAGTGCCTAATTGGAAGATGTGACCGGCTTCGATTCCGCGGGCGCTTGCAAGGGTTTGTTCGGGGTTGTGGAGGGCGCGATCGCCTGGTCTCGCCTTTCGTATATCTACTACACCGTTTGGTAGTGGAAATTGCTCACCCCAGTTAGCACCAACTACGTGATAACCAGTTTCATTCGCACCTGTAACAAAGTTTTTTAAATCAACGGCTGTTTGGTCTACCAAGCGCAAAAACTTGGGATGGATCTGTTTCTTGGCGGTAATATACTCATCTGCGATGTCTGGCGCAATGTAGCCTAAAGGTAGAGATTTGGCTGTCCATGCTTGCTGCGCTTCTACATTTGGTACATTCAAACTAATAATAGTTTTAGCACCATACTCAGGAGCTAGTTTGGTCAATTCATTTTGCAATTTGACTTCATTAACTTCCTGATCGCCTCGGATGCTCACCAGAACTAACACTGTTAAACCATTATCATAAACTGTTTGATAAAGGACATTTTTAACTAATTGAGTGGGAGAAGAGTTGAGGAATTGACAGACTTTTTCAATGGTTTCTGTTCCAGGTGTATCGCGTTTTTCGTAGGTTGTAAACCGTGAGGTTTCGGCGTCAATTGGTAAAGAAACAGCCTTTTCTACGTTAGCGGCGTATTTACCATCCTCAGTGTAGAGAACTTCGTCTTCGCCAGCTTCCGCCAAAATCATAAATTCTGTGGAACCAGAACCACCAATTGCACCAGAATCAGCCTCTACTGCCCGAAAAGCTAAACCAGAACGCCGTAGGATATTGCTGTAGGCTTTATACATATCCTGGTAAGTTTCTTTGAGGCTGGCTTCATCGGGATGGAAAGAGTAGCCGTCCTTCATAATAAATTCTCGTCCGCGCATTAAACCAAAGCGGGGACGAATTTCATCGCGGAATTTGGTTTGAATTTGGTAGAGATGCAGTGGTAGCTGACGATACGAGCGAATCATATCACGAGCGATCGCTGTGATTACTTCTTCATGAGTTGGGCCTAATCCTAATTGTTGCTCGCGGCGATCGATCAGGGAAAACATAATCCCCTCAGCTTTGGTATAAGTGTCCCAGCGTCCCGATTCCTTCCATAAATCAGCAGGTTGTAATTGCGGTAAGAGACATTCTTGTGCGCCTGTCGCGTTCATTTCTTCCCGCACAATCTGGGAAACTTTTTGCAGTACCCGCCACATTAAAGGCAAATAAGCATAAATACCGCTACCGATGCGACGAATGTAGCCTGCACGGAGTAATAATTTATGGCTGGGAATCTCAGCATCAGCCGGATCATCCCGCAGTGTAACAAATAACATTTGTGAAAGTCGCATCGTTTACTCCCTTTCCAGAATCTCTAATTTGTTTATAAACCACCTGGCGATTAGAAATCGCGGCTACACAAACTCAAAGTCTGCCTGCGCTGACTAAGAAGGTATCCTAGCTTTTGAACTTGCGTGGTGTGCGATCGGCTATCGGGTGAAAATGTATTACCAGGATTTAGCTTGAGTCTATCCTGTTATTAAGATTTGCAAGTGCTGCTAAATCTCCATTATCGAGGAAGGCAGGAGGAAAACTGCCCGACGCTCGTTCGCCCTTGGGAGAAGACTCGCTTTGCGCGTCGCTATCTCTCAAGTACCGCGACCAAACTTTTCTTGGGTTTAAGACCCCCACTGAATTCTTATTCAGTGGCTTCAATTCATCCGGGGTCGAATCCTATAAGTGAATTGCTCCTCCTGCCTCCTTCAACTGCCCATATTTTACATCGCAGCAGAAAATACTCTATAAGTCTGCGTAGGTGTGCTTGATTAGAAGAACCTGCTGAGGCACGTTTTGTCTGTGTGGCTGCGACTTCAATCGTCAGGGTATCTTACAGCAGCTAAGATAGCTTAAAAGAAATCACGGCATCTTTAGGAGAAACTACCTTGGCAGATGTAATTTATCAAGCACAGGCACCCTTAGAATTTATTCCTCCGGCGTTTAACCCTTTATTGCTACGAGTCGTCAATCTATTGCTACCCAGTTGGATAAACTGGCAAACATCTATTACCCAAATTGAAGCAGATAACGTAGAAGTTCTGGTGGATCTCTATCGCCAGTTTCAGGAGGGTAAGATCCGTTTTATGTTGGCATTTCGCCATCCGAAAACAGACGATCCACTTTGTTTAGGTTACTTGCTGTCTCAACTCGTACCAAAGACAGCGCGATCGCAAGGTACAACACTACAACATCCGATTCACGCTCATTTTATCTACGATCGCGGCATTCCTCTCTGGGCAGGTTCCCACGTTGGCTGGATTGCTTCTCATTTAGGTGGTACTCCGATTCAGCGGGGAAAAGCTGACTGGACGGGGTTACGTTCGGCGCGTGAGTTGTTCGCCAATGGTAAATTCCCGATGGCAGCTGCCCCAGAAGGTGCTACCAATGGTTTATCAGAGAATATTAGCCCTCTAGAACCTGGTATCGCCCAATTAGGCTTCTGGTGTGCTGAAGATTTGCACAAAGCTGGACACGATCAACAAGTTCTGATTGTACCAGTTGGCATTAAATATAGTTACGTTGATGCCCCTTGGGATGCGATCGCTAATCTTTTAAGTGAATTGGAAGCAGCTAGTGGTTTACCTGTAAATCCACCAGAACAGGCTTCCGTAGAATCGCTTTATCCCCGGTTGTTGACTTTGGCAGAACATTTACTTTTGCTCATGGAAGAATTTTACACCCGGTTTTATCATCAAAAACTGCCAGATCCCAAGATTATCAATGGGCAAATTCCCGATAGAAATGAAGCGTTAGCAGTTCGTTTACAAGCTTTGTTAAATGCAGCATTGTTAATATCAGAACAATATTTCGATTTGCAGTCAAAAGGTAATTTAAGTGACCGCTGTCGGCGAGTAGAACAAGCAGGTTGGAATTATATATTTAGAGAAGAATTTAAGGATGTCAAAGGAGTGTCTGCTGTCGAAAGAGCTTTAGGCGATCGCGTTGCTGAAGAAGCGAATGCACGGATGTGGCACATGCGTTTAGTAGAAAGTTTTGTAGCTGTTTCTGGTAATTATATTCGCGAAAATCCAACAGTAGAAAGATTTGCTGAGACGACTTTAATTTTATGGCAAATGATTGCTAAAATCAAAGGGAATAAAGCTGTGCAGCGTCCACAATTGGGTAAGCAAAAAGTAAAAATAACTATAGGTGAACCTATATCTATTTCGGAACGTTACCCGAAATATCAAGAAAATCGTTTGGCTGCTAGACAAGCTGTTGCTGATGTGACGAATGATTTACAACAAGCGATGGAAGATTTAATTTGAGCAGGACGGAAAGGACAATTGCTTTAGACACCTAAAATTATCTTGACAAAAAAAGATAAATGTGTGTGAAATGTCAAGTAAAAGTCCTTCCTGCTAAATGCCAAAGTAATCTTATGCTTGTTTTGCGTCTAAAAACAAAACCAAGTTATCTCAGCTGTAAAATATAAGTGTAGAGCCAGTAGTAGATTAAACCTCGGCAAAAAAAATCCCTAAAAGTGCGAGGGTAATTTTATGCTTGTTTTGTGTCTAAGAAAAAACCAAGTTATCCCAGCTATAAAATATGAGGGTGGAGCCAAAGGTGACTAGTATTGATAATTACACTTTCTCTTTTTCAGGAGAAGTAACAATCCCTCAAGCTCCTCCTGAATTCAAATCAGGTTTTATCGGCATTGTTGGTCGTCCAAATGTCGGTAAATCTACTCTAATGAATCAATTAGTAGGACAAAAAATTGCCATTACCTCACCAGTAGCGCAAACTACACGTAACCGGTTGCGCGGTATATTAACGACACCAGAGGCGCAGTTAATATTTGTAGATACACCAGGAATTCATAAGCCTCATCATCAATTGGGTGAAGTATTGGTGCAAAATGCCAAAATTGCTATTGAATCAGTAGATGTCGTGCTATTTGTAGTAGATGGAGCGGTGGCTTGTGGAGCAGGCGATCGCTATATTGCCGAATTGCTCAGTCGCAGCAAAACACCGGTGATTCTGGGTGTGAACAAAACCGACCAACAACCGGACGATTCTCAGTATCTAGATGATAGTTACGCTCAGATGGCCCAATCTCACGAATGGGAAATCGTGAAATTTTCTGCCAAGACTAGTGCAGGATTACCGCAACTTCAAGAATTATTAATTGAACATTTAGAACTTGGGCCATTATATTACCCGCCAGACTTGGTAACTGACCAACCAGAACGCTTTATTATGGGTGAATTGATCCGAGAACAAATTTTATTATTGACTCGTGAAGAAGTACCCCATTCAGTAGCGATCGCCATTGACCTAGTAGAAGAAACTCCCAGCATTACCCGTGTACTTGCTACCATCAACGTCGAGCGCGATTCCCAAAAAGGCATACTCATTGGCAAAGGCGGAGCGATGCTCAAAGCAATTGGCAGTGAAGCTCGCGAACAAATTCAAAAGTTAATTGCTGGTAAAGTTTACCTAGAATTATTTGTGAAAGTTCAGCCAAAATGGCGACAGTCGCGGCTCAGTTTAGCAGAGTTAGGTTATCGTGTGGAAGAATAAAAAAGTTAGGAGTTAGGAGTTAGAAATTAAAGAGCTATGAATAACTCCTGACTCCCTGCTTTGTTTATAATTAGTAGGTTTTTCAAATTAGACCAATTTCTTTAGTTTGAGAACCAATATGATTGCCTGAAACCCCTAAATGCCAGTTGAATAATTGAGAAACTTCTCAATTACTTATTGGAAACCTAAATACCTAACCTTGAAAGCAAATCCAAACTCCAAACTCCAAACTCCAAACTCCTAACTCCTAACTCCTAACTCCTAACTCCTAACTCCTAACTCCTAACTCCTAACTCCTAACTCCTAATAAAAATGTCTTTAGATACTCCCTATCCCTTAAATTTACCTGCCAATGCTCCGCCATTGCGTGTGTTAATTGTTGAAGATGATCCAATGATGCAATTAGGATTAGAGCAATCGTTAATGGCTCATCCTCAGTTAGAGATTGTTGGACAAGCTGAAGATGGTTATTTGGGAGTTCAAGCTGCACTGCAACTGAAACCCGATTTGGTGGTTATGGATATTGGATTGCCGCGATTGGATGGCATTGCGGCGACACAGCAAATTAAGGCGGCGCTGCCAGCAACTCATGTAGTGATGCTGACATCTCATCAAACGGAGACAGAAATTATTGCGGCACTATCTAGCGGTGCAGATGCCTATTGTATCAAAGGTGCAAGTGTAGAAAGATTGTTAAGTGCGATCGCCGCCGCCGTTGATGGTGCAGCCTATCTCGATCCCCAAATTGCGCGGCGAGTAATTGATAATCTCAAACCACCTTCACCCACTACCAACACAGCTAATTTATCTGGACGCGAATTAGAAGTGTTGAAACTCATGGTAGATGGGTTGAGTAACCCAGAGATTGCCGAAAAACTCTATCTCAGTCCCAACACCATTAAAACTCATGTCCGAGGGATTATGAATAAATTAGCAGTAGACGATCGCGTGCAAGCAGCAGTCGTTGCATTGCGTTCTGGGTTGGTTTGATTATATATAAATTAAACTTTACAAGTAGAGGCATACATATAATAGATGTATGCCTCTATGACCGATTAATTCGATTAATTTGTCGCCAAGAATTTGGAAAAATAGTCTACCTCAACGCATTTTCGTTAAAAGAGTTTGAGAATTGATTAGGGTCTAGATGATCTGGAAATAGTAAAATTTCCTTGCCTTCTAAATTTGCCTTTTGGTGAAGCAAAATCGCCTTTTCCAAAGAACAATATTTAATTGGAACCCATCTGTCGCTATAAAAGTAGACAGTTACTCGGCTCATTGCATACTCTTTCAGCGGTAGTGGAACGTACCAGGACGAGTCCACAATTTGAACTTTACCTGTTGAGTCCATGCTTTGAACCTCAGCTACTAAGTATATTTACTCTCGCTCGTCATTCTTATTACTTTCACTCATCCAAGTGAATTATGGTAACTATCATAAGTAATAAGCTAATTTGTCTTTAAGGTAGAAGTTTAGGAGTCAACTAGCTTTTAGTTGAGATTGAGCCTTAGTCGTTGGTAAGGAATTTTTGGGTAAAGTTTGACGGGTTGTCTTTTGACGCAACTATATTTTATTAATTCATAGCGAATTAACTTTAGCAAAACTCTGCGTACCTACCCTGCGGGAAGGCGTACCCCTACGGGGATCTTGCTACGCGTAGCGTCTCCAAGAGTTGCGCCTATGCGTTTACCTCTGTGTTCCTCTGCGTTTAAAAAAGTTACGAACTTATGCAAAGCTGTACTTAGTATGGTATAAACTTCACTGTAATCGCGGTGCGATCGCCTCCAAACTAGTAGTGATCGCCTAACCTTTCTACCTTCTACCCCATACCCAATGCCCATAATTTAAAATCCTGCCAAACGATATCAAGGTTTCAAACTCAGGGATGATGAGTAATTAGCAACTAAATTGACAAAATCACACTATAAAGAGTGATATTAAGCGATAGATAGCGCTTGTAAAGGACTAACGGGCATGATTAAATCTTGGATGGTGATTGGGGGTGTGGCTTTCTTAGTTGCTTTAGCCGCGAACGTGATTACGCCTAGCGATCGCCAATGGTTCAAGCGTTTACAAAGACCAAGATGGCTAACCTTTGAGGGCGCGATTCCCATTATCTGGACTGTAATATTTATTTGTGGTGCTTGGTCAGCTTATATTGTCTGGGAAAAAGACCCAGGAAGCACTTCAACCTGGTTAATTATGGCTTTATATCTGCTATTAGAAATTGTCACGATTGCCTATACGCCTATCATGTTTAAGCTTCGCAGTCTGAAAGTGGGCACAATTCTCGGTGGCACAGGTTTGATCATCAGTGCTTTATTGATACTTGCAGTCTTAGGTTTTTCTGGTTGGGCAGCACTATTACTAGTTCCTTATTTACTCTGGAGTCCTATTGGTACTTATACCACTTGGCAGATGATCAGTCTCAATCCTGAAGATGCCTAAGAATCGCCCCAGAGAATGATTAAACATATAGCCTAAATTGTCAAACTTGCAGTGTATGACTTGACAAAATACACAAAACTTGAGTGCATTATGATTCCATCTTGGATAATAATTGGGGCTGTAACCTTCTTCATTGCTCTTGGGAGTTTCTTGATTACGCCGCGTGATGTTAAATGGTTTGCACATTTAAGTCGCCCTCGCTGGCTAATTTTTGAGCCGTTAATTCCGTTTATCTGGACTGTGATTTTTATTGGTGGTACAGCTTCAGCTACTATTGTCTGGCAAAAAAATCCCGGAAGCCTAATGACTTGGCTATTAATGGCTTTGTATCTCGTGGTGGAAATTATCACCGTTGCCTACATACCTCTAATGTTGAGATTTCGCAGTCTCAAAATTGGGGAAATTCTTGGATTAATGGGTTTGATTTTAGCCGTTGTCCTGGCAATCTGCGTTTTACCGATTTCTCTAATGGCGGCGCTGTTACTCCTTCCCTATCTAGTTTGGACTCCCATTGGTACTTACACTACTGACGAGTTAAGAGAGTTAAATCCTCAAGATGCATAAGTAGTCGTCCATAACGTGCTGCGACAGGATTGCCTGGATTGGATTGATTATTCAGCCAAGCCCACATTTGATCGCCGACAGAAAAATGCCACCATTCTCTAGGATTGCGTTGAAAGCCGGCTTTTAACATTACATCTCGCAATAACTGACGGTAAGCATGATACTTTTGTGCCTCTGAGTCATCGCTATTGGCATAATAATCGGGATGCGATCGCTCTGACATTTCATCAATTGGCGAACCCATATTTATTATTTGCCCAGCATCATCTACCAGCGTCACATCCACCGCCGCACCTGTACTGTGAGGAGGCGGAGTTTTTTCATCCAAACTCGGTACAGCCCAAATTTCATAAACCGCCTGCCAAATTTCTTGACGTTGGTTTGGTAACAACTCCACCTCAGTCAGTCCCCTATCCTGCACTGCTTGGGCGAAGCTGTAATCTACCATAAACTGCTGAACTGCGATCGGGCGATAGGCATCAAAAATTTGGATATGCCAGTTAGGATGCAGAATATTAAGATAATTTTGCGCTTGGAGCAAATTTTCAATAACGCTTTGACGGAGATAATAGGGGGAGCGATCGCCATAAGGCGCACCTAATTTTTCATAAGGATGGGGAGATTCCACCGCAAATAATTCTAAAGGAATCTTGATTAGCGGTTCACCACACTCGAAAATTGGGATTTGATGATAAGGCCTCATGTGAATAATTCGTAGTTCGTAATTCGGGAAAAATTTAGGCAATTGCCAAATCATAATGTAAGAGGATGTTTGAAAAGTATTAGGCGAATAAAATTCGCTACTAGACATCTCCAGAAATTAAAGATGCGTTACCCAGAACCCTCGTAGAGACGTAGCACTGCTACGTCTCTACATTCTTTTTCGGAGATGTCTATCTACTACACAAACGTTCGCGAGTGCGTCTCTAAGAGTTGTCCACTAAGAAAAAATCAAGGGTTTTTAACCCACGGAGGTGGGTTTTGTTTGTGTAGCCGCGAATTCTATTCGCCCGGTGAGTAATAAATTAGACTTTTCAAACAACCTCTAAAACTAAGATTTCATCTGCTCTCAAAGTAGCCATTGCATATTCACAGCCTTGGGTATCAGCAAACTCGACTAGATAATGATATTCTTCTTCTTGCTCATACACTTCTACAATTGTTCCAACTTGCCCACTGGGTAAGCTTTCGATAGAAGTATAATCTTCTTCTACTAGTTGTAATCTCTCAGTGGAAATAGCCTTGAGTGTATCAATAGTATCCAAAAGTTTAACTTTTTTCACGTCTATGAATATGACCTAACAGACTTCAAATTTTATCATTCACGGTTCGTTTCTCCAAAAATGCTCAATCAAAACCAAATACCTGTATTAGACGCCTTAAAAGCCAATGCAGCCCGTCCCCATACTCCCTTTTACACCCCAGGACATAAACAAGGCAAAGGCATCTCTCAACCCTTAGCTGACTTACTTGGCAAAGATGTCTTTCGCGCTGATTTAACCGAATTAGCAGATTTAGATAATCTCTTTGCACCCCAAGGTGTTATTCAAAAAGCCCAACAACTAGCGGCTGAGGCGTTTGGTGCTTCGCAAACATGGTTCCTTGTCAATGGTTCTACTTGTGGGATTGAAGCGGCAATTCTTGCTACCTGTGGAACAGGCGATAAAATTATTCTGCCTCGAAATGTGCATTCTTCGGCGATCGCTGGTTTAATTCTCTCTGGTGCTATACCAATTTTTCTTAATCCTGAATACGACCCAGTTTTAGATATTGCCCATAGCATCACGCCCAATGCTGTACAATCTGCACTCCAACAGCATCCAGATGCAAAAGCAGTGTTGACAGTTTACCCAACATACTACGGCGTTTGTGGAGATTTGAGTGCGATCGCCAACATCACACATCAATATAATATCCCTCTACTTGTAGATGAGGCACACGGCGCACACTTTGCCTTTCATCCCGAATTACCAACTCCAGCTTTAGCAGTAGGTGCAGATTTAACTGTGCAATCCATCCACAAGGTACTTGGTGCAATGACACAGGCATCAATGCTGCACGTTCAAGCTAATAGGATAGATGGCGATCGCATCAGTAAAGCTTTGCAACTTGTACAGTCTACCAGTCCTAGTTATTTACTTTTAGCTTCCTTAGATGCAGCGCGTCAGCAAATGGCACTCCACGGAAAAATGCTGATGTCTCGCACTTTGCAACTTGCTGACGAAGCTAGAACGATAATCAGTCAAATTCCTGGATTATCAATCTTAGAAATGCCTCGGTTGGGGGGATCTCCTGGGTTTGTGGGTTTAGATAAAACACGACTAACTGTCACAGTTTCCGCTTTAGGCTTAACTGGATTTGAGGCAGATGAAATTCTGGATGAAAAATTAGGCGTTACTGCTGAATTTGCCTCACTGCAACATCTCACCTTTATCATTAGTTTGGGCAATATCCTAGCCGATATTGAGCAATTAGTCCAAAGTTTTACTACCCTCACAAAAGAATATCGCCGAACTGATTCAACAGTTAAAAACCAAGTTTGGCAAAATCTGGATAAAACACCGAGTTCTGCTTTAAAACTTTCTCCCCGTGAAGCTTTTTTTGCAGTTAGTGAAACATTACCTTTGTCACAAACTAATAAACGCATCTGCGCCGAAATCATCTGTCCCTATCCCCCAGGAATTCCTGTGTTAATGCCGGGAGAAGTCATCACCAAATCTGTCCTGGAATATCTACAACAAATCCAGGCTATGGGGGGATTTATTAGCGGTTGCAATGATATTAGCCTCAGAACTTTGAAAGTTGTGAAATAACATACTCACTCTTAATTTATGAATTATTTTTGATAAAGATTTAATTATATAGTCAACAGTAGATATGCGGTTAAATAGAGGAATAAGTAAAAATACACAGTAATTATACAGCTATAAAACTTCAATGAAAATAACAACAAACTAATGCCATCTTTGACTTATACCCATAGGATCATATTGATGATTACTCAAATAAAAGATGAAATCGAAAATCTATTATGTTTGGAGATTAGTAGCAACTCCGATTGTAGTCACTCTGGCGCTGGGTTTCTCAGCAAGAGCGAATGCAGTTGAGTTAGGCGCTGCCTCTGATTACAATGTATTTGTTCTGGGAGATATCACTCAAAAATATACAGATATTGAAGGAAAACTTGCTGCTGGCGGTAATGTGAATTTCGTCGGCGGACTTGGAAGCAAACTTTCTGGCAATAGCGGGAACGTAGTAGTAGCTGGACAAAACTTAACTCTAAGCAACGGTCAAGTCTACCACGGTAATGCAGTCTACGGAGGCAGTGCTAATGTGTCTAGCAATGAGGGGTTTCCACAGGGAACTTTCACCAAGGGTAATTCCATCGACTTCAATGAAGCAGGGAAACAACTACGAGGACTATCTCAATATTTGGCAACCTTAACCCCTACTGGTAAAACAACTGTTCAATCTTGGGGTGCTATTAACCTTAGTGGTAGTGGTACTGCTTTCAATGTTTTTAATGTTGCCGGCTCAGATGTCTCCAAGACAAACTATTTTGAAATTAAGGGGGATGCAAATTCAACTATTGTTATCAATATCAGCGGTAAGGATGTGTCGCTGCAAAACTTTGGGTTCAATATCCTTGGCACAGATCAACAAAAGGTGATTTACAACTTCTATGAAGCGACAAACATAACTGCCAGTGGGATTAGCATACTAGGTAGTATTCTTGCGCCTTTAGCTAATTTCAATTTCAATAACGGTCAAGTTAACGGCAATGTAGTAGTAGCTTCCTTAACAGGAAATGGCGAATCTCACAACTATCTGTTTAATGGCGATCTGCCAGATGTCCCAACTAAGTACTACACTCCGCCTACGCCTCCCACTCGTACTCAGGTTCCAGAGCCGACAAATCTTCCAGGTTTAGGATTAATTGCTGTAGCATTTGGTTTGTTTCGCTACAAACGCAATCCAATAACTTGCTTAAAATAGCTAGAAATTTTTGGCAGCATAGCGCATGACGCGAATTTATTTATAGATTTTCGCTCATGCGTTATTTCCTTACTCTCTACCTTCTACAATAAGGATAGACTTTATTGAGATTTGTATAGTTGGGGATCAGCTGTCATGGCTCCCGCCGTTTTCATTCAAAATTTGCAAAAGTGCTACGGCACAGTGGTTGCCGTCCAAGATGTTTCCTTTCAGGTAGAACCAGGAGAAATCTTTGGTTTACTTGGCCCCAACGGTGCTGGGAAAACTACTACCTTGCGTGCCTTGTGTACGTTGACCACACCGGATGCTGGCAAAATCGAAGTATCTGGCATCTCTGTGTTAGATAATCCGAGAGTGGCAAGACAACGACTAGGCTATGTAGCTCAGGAAGTCGCTATAGATAAGGTGCTGACTGGAAAAGAACTGCTGCAATTGCAAGCAGCACTTTATCACCTCCCAAAAGCAGTAGCCAAACAGCGTATTGAGACGGTATTAGATTTACTCGGTTTGCAAGAATACGCCAATAAAAAGACAGGAACCTACTCTGGCGGTTTACGCAAGCGCCTAGACTTGGCTGCTGGGTTGCTCCATGCACCGGATGTTTTGGTGTTGGATGAGCCAACTGTGGGGCTTGACATAGAAACTCGTTTTGTGGTATGGGATTTCTTGAGAAAATTACGCGCCTCTGGCACGACGGTAGTAATTACCAGCCATTATTTAGAAGAAATTGACGCCCTAGCTGATCGCGTGGCAATTATAGATCGCGGCGTTGTAATTGCCAGTGGTACACCTTCGCAATTGAAAGATCAAGTAGGGGGCGATCGCATCACCTTGCGAATCCGCGAGTTTTCCCCCATTGAGGAAGCTGAAAAAGCCAAAAACCTCCTGAAACCTTTGCCCTTTGTCCAAGAAGTGATCATTAACAGCGCTCAAGGTAATTCCCTTAACTTAGTGGTGACACCTCAAAACGATGTTCTGATTAACATACAGCAAGCGCTAACAACCTCTGGCTTGCCCATATTTGGCATCGCCCAATCTCGCCCCAGCCTCGATGACGTTTACCTTGCTGCCACAGGACGCACATTGTTAGATGCAGAACTCGCAGCTGTTGCTACCCGCGATCCCAAAGCTGAGAAAAAGCAGAATATGAGATAGGGAATGGGGCATTGGGCATAGGGTATGGGGCATGGAAATACTCATTGGTGTCAACTTAACGCGAAACCGCTCGTCCGTCGGGAATTGAAATTCCCGCCTCATAGCTAAAGTCATCTGAAGATGACTAAATATCGCCAAAAATCTTCAGTATACTTCAGTAGACTTAAGCTAAAAGCCAAAGGAATTTATTCCCTGGCGGGCGATGAAGCCAACAGTTAAGCTATTTTTGGCAAAAGTAGACACTTATGGGAAATACTTCCCAATGCCCAATTCCCAATGCCCAATGCCCAATTCCCAATGCCCAATGCCCAATTAATCCAAAATTCCTATGAGCGTTACTCCTAAATCTGATATCAATTGGCAGCCACTAGCATCGCCGCAAGCAGATGCTAATACTGCACCTAACTTTTTCGGTGAATTGGTACAAGAGACGTTGGCTTTAACTCGTCGCTTGTTTATTCAGTTGCAACGCCGTCCCTCATCTTTAATTGCTGGAATTATTCAACCAGTAATGTGGTTAGTACTATTTGGTGCATTGTTCCAAAATGCTCCCAAAGGTATATTTGGCAACACAACAAATTACGGTCAATTTTTGGCTGCTGGCATCATTGTGTTTACAGCCTTTGCTGGGGCGCTAAATGCTGGTTTACCGGTAATGTTTGACCGTGAGTTCGGCTTTTTGAATCGTTTGCTGGTAGCACCATTAGCATCGCGGTTTTCTATTGTCTTTGCCTCAGCAATCTTCATCATCAGCCAAAGTTTGTTGCAAGCAGCCGTAATTGTTGCAGCAGCAGCATTCTTGGGGGCTGGACTACCAGATATCGCGGGTTTAAGTGCGATCGCTCTTATTGTCTTGCTCTTAGCTTTGGGAGTAACAGCTATCTCCCTCGGTTTAGCGTTTGCTCTACCCGGACACATTGAATTGATTGCAGTGATTTTTGTCACTAACCTACCATTATTGTTTGCGAGTACTGCTTTAGCACCTCTATCTTTCATGCCTCAGTGGTTGCAGGTTATCGCTACCCTGAATCCTCTTAGCTATGCCATCGAGCCAATTCGCTATCTCTATTTCCACAGTAATTGGGAATTAGGTAGTGTAGTGATGCAGGCTCCTTGGGGCAATGTTACCTTTGGGGGAGCGTTGCTGGTGTTGTTTGGCTTTGCCATAGTCGCTTTACTAAGTATTCAACCCCAACTGCGTCGGACTCTTGCTTAAAGAGATAAAATAGATAAATCTTAGGGTAGAAACCCCATGAAAAAACCATTTTTACAAATTACTAGACTGTTTGTAGCTACGGCAGCAGGGATTAGCTTTGCTTCCTTGCTGATGGCTCAACCCAGTTCCGCTCAAACCAGCAGCCCAGAGGATGCTTTTCCCAGTACTAGTAACACAGACCAAAATACCAATCCTTTCTCCCGTTCCAACTCAGATAATTTCAACATGCTTGACCTGATTCATCGGGCAAATTTTGGTACTCTCAACTGGAATTCTGACCAACAGAACGAAGAACTAAACTCAGCAGCAGCAGCCTTTAAAGCAAGGCAACAAAAATTAATTCAAGGTCAACAACGGCAAGCAACCCCCAGTTCGCAGACGATTATACTACCATCAACTACGCCGCCATCGGTTACACCGCCATCAGGTAACTGAATTCAAATAAAGAACCCCAAGCCTGTAGAGGCTTGGGGTTGAGAATATTTAAAAAATCCTTAATTATCAGGTAAAAAACTACAGGCCAAGTGCAGTTAAAACATCACTAGCATGGGTGGTAGTATTTACACTAGCGTCAACATGGGTAATTTTGCCGTTGGGGTCAATTACGTAGGTGACACGCTTGGCATAACCACCGCCATCCACATCGAAAGCTTTGATGAGGGATTTTTCGCTGTCTGCCAGTAGGGGAAAATTCAAATTATATTTTTGGGTGAATGCCTGATGCGAGACTTCATCATCTGCACTGACTCCCAAGACTACAATATCTTTGCCTTGATATTGAGGTTGGGCATCCCGAAAACTACAGGCTTGTTTGGTGCAACCTGGCGTGTCATCTTTGGGGTAAAAATACAAAACCACTGTCTTTCCGGCAAAATCAGATAACGAGACTGTGTTGCCGTTTGTATCTTTGGCGGTAAATGCAGGTGCATCCGTACCAACTGCTAGAGGCATAATTAACCTTTCCTGTTTCAGATTGTTGATGCACTTGAAATTTTACATTAATTTATAATGATTAAAATAATTACTAAGAAATAGCATAACTATACTTTAGGTAACTAATTTTGGTTTAATGAGGTGTTTACTGCAATAAAAAAGATATTCTTCAATTAATCTTTTTAAGAAGAAAAATTTATACCCATACACAATGCCTGTTGTTGATTCCCAAAACCCAAATATTTTTGTCTATCCTCAAAGTACAGTAGAAAGAGCCGAGCGATCGCTAGTGTGTTCACCCTTTAATGTATCTTTATTTGAAGTGATGGGACACCAGAGTGTGTCATTAACTGCGATCGCACTAGAAAATGGACGCAAGCAGGGCTATACCAAGCGCCCTTTATCAGAATTAGCCTGTGATAACGCCTTGGGCTGGCTAATTCAAGTGGGTGTATTGCGGCGAGAAGTCGATGGACAGGGAATTACAGATAGTTTTCGCCTCACTCCTTTGGGACGCCAGTTAGTGGAACAATATCAAGGAAAAAATTGGCGTACTCCTTCATGGCGCGATCGTTTCTATGATACTGTGATTCGTTGGTTACGGATACCTTTTTAGAATCAAAACCCCAAGAGTTAGGATTAGGGAATCAAAGGGAACAATATATACGGAAACATCACATCTATTCATGAAGTCTTTACCATAATCATCTAATGGCATTGGGCATTGGGCATTGGGCACTTGTACTGAACTTTGCCTTGGCGTAGCTTCTTGTAGAGAAGTATTGGGTGCGGGGCATTAGTTATTTCTCCCTCATCTCCCTAATCTCCCTCATCTCCCCTGCTCCCCTGCTTTTTAAATGATGGACGATTGTTACATAACTATTCGCTCCTAAAAATTAACCCTGTATCTTGAAAAACTAAGTGATAGCGACTATGAAATCAATTATGGTGGTGGGGACAACATCTCATGCAGGGAAATCACTTTTAACTACAGCTATTTGTCGCATTCTGTCGCGGCGTGGTTGGCGAGTGGCTCCCTTCAAAGGTCAAAATATGGCTTTAAATGCTTATGTGACTGCCAGTGGTGGAGAAATTGGCTATGCCCAAGCAGTGCAAGCTTGGGCGGCGGGAGTCGTGCCTTGGGTAGAAATGAACCCAATTTTATTGAAACCCCAAGGGGATATGACTTCTCAAGTAATTATTAAAGGTAGGTCTGTAGGCAAAGTGAGTGCTTCAGATTACTACGAGCAATATTTTGAACTGGGATGGCGGACAATTGAAGAATCGCTACAGCATTTAGGAACAGAGTTTGACTTGGTGGTTTGTGAAGGTGCCGGTAGTCCAGCGGAGATCAACCTCAAGCACCGCGACTTAACTAATATGCGGGTGGCAAAACATTTAAATGCGCCAACGATGTTAGTAGTTGATATTGACCGGGGTGGTGCTTTTGCCCATATTGTTGGCACTTTAGAGTTATTAGAACCAGATGAACGCGCCTTAATTAAGGGTATAGTCATTAACAAGTTCCGAGGACAGCGATCGCTCCTAGATCCGGGGATAAAATGGTTAGAAGAACGTACAGGTATCCCCGTTGTCGGTGTTATACCTTACTTACAAGAAATGTTTCCAGCAGAGGATTCTCTTGACTTGCTAGAACGTCAATCGTCGTCGAATAAAGCCCAAACTGACCTCAACATTGCCGTCATCCGCTTACCAAGAATTGCCAACTTCACTGACTTTGACCCACTAGAATCAGAAAGTACAGTTTCAGTAAAATATCTTAGCCCTAAGCAAGATTTGGGACATCCTGATGCCGTGATTATCCCAGGTACAAAAACCACAATTTCTGATTTGCTACTGCTGCAAAAAAGCGGTATGGCAGAAGCTATCCAACACTACGCAGCTTCCGGTGGAACGGTTTTAGGTATCTGCGGTGGCTATCAAATGCTTGGTCAAATCATCGCCGATCCAGAAGGGATAGAAGGACAAGCAGGCAGATTTCAAGGGTTAAACCTTTTACCAATCAGAACTGTAATTACCGGACAAAAAATCGCCCGCCAGCGCCAAGTTAGCTCAAATTATCCACAACAGGGCTTGCCAGTTAATGGCTTTGAAATTCACCAAGGGCGATCGCGCATCGAACAGCAAGGGATAGATCCTCAATCCTACCACGCCCTATTTGACGATATTAATTTAGGATTAGTGGATAGTTGTCAATCGGTGTGGGGAAGTTACCTCCACGGGCTTTTTGACAATGGCCCTTGGCGACGGGCTTGGTTAAATCGTCTCCGTCAACAGCGCGGGTTAAAATCTTTACCCACAGGTGTTGCTAACTACCGAGAACAGCGAGAGCAAATTTTGGATTCCCTAGCCACTGAAGTAGAAAGCCATTTAGACTTAACTCCATTTTTGTCTTAAACTAAAGTGCATATTTTTTCGATCAAAGTGTCATTAGTAAATGACTAATGACCAATGACCAATGACCAATGACCAATGACTAATGACCAATGACCAATGACCAATGACCAATGACCAATGATTGTTCATATCCGCTTTTTACCAGATGATGTCACAGTAGATGCTGAAGTAGGCGAAGCCCTCTTAGATGTAGCAGACCGGGCTGGGGTATTTATTCCCACCGGTTGTCTAATGGGGTCTTGTCACGCTTGCACTGTGGAATTAGAAGATGGAGAGATTATTCGCGCTTGTATCACCGCAGTACCGCCACGCGAGGAATTGACGATTAATTTGTTTAGTGACCCAACTTGGTAATGTCGCCCCTGTTATTGAATAAGGATTGGTATGCTACGCGGGTATTATATTGTGTTATTGTGAATATAAGAACTTATGAGTTACGTAACGCATAATATCTATCATTTCTAATGTATGTCTCCGTCAGAAAAATATCCAAAGTTTAAAGATAAAAGGACGGAGCGGTTTGCTTTAGGTGAGAGGGTAAAAGAGTTTCAGGCTTTTACAGACCAAGCATACAAACGACTTGATATATTAGATGCCGCTACTAACAAAGAATCTCTGATGAAACTACCGAGCAACCATTTTGAGTCTTTAGAGGGTGATCGAAAAGGTCAATACAGCATTCGGATAAATAAGCAATGGCGAATTTGTTTCAATTAGCCAGACGAAGAATCTAAACCTTTCAACATTGAAATCACAGACTATCATTCTTAAAGAATAACAACATGGCACGGCCGCCTATCCATCCTGGAAAAATTCTTGCTGATGAGCTTCATGAATTGCAGATGAGTGCAAGTGAGTTAGCACGTATCCTTCATGTCCCGACAAATCGTATTACTGAAATAATTAATGGTGAACGGGCAATTACTGCTGACACAGCATTACGATTAGGCCAATGGTTTGGTACTGGTGCCCAGTTGTGGATGAATTTACAAAAGAATTATGAGCTTAGACTAGCTGAAGAAAAAATGGGTGAAGAAATTCAGGCAACTATTTCGCCCCGGATATTATCTGAGTACAAGCAAATCAATGCCTAAAAAAAATCTAATCAATAATTAGATTTTCTGAATAGGCCGCAAGATACTTTGACCGAGAAGATTGGAGATTGGAGATTGCAGATTGCAGATTGCAGATTGTTTTTGGTACAAGCCCAGCATATTGTGGGCGGAATAAATCTCAAATCGTCAATCTCAAATCCTCAAGCTGCATCCAAGAGTGGGTGTAGTCAATCTCAAATCTACAATCGGCAATCTACAATTGTTTGACCCATTTTTTCTGACTGTGGCGATCGCATATTTTAACAAAATTAATGCCAAAGAAAATCCGGTAACTGAAGCAAATGCTTTGCCAATCAGGTTTTACAGAATTCCCAGGAAAAGGCAGTCACACTAACTGGGTGCATCCTTTGTATGATGGAAAAATTACGCTTTCAGGCAAAGATGGAGCAGATGCTAAACGCTACCAAGAAAAGGAAGTAAAACAGGCAATTAAAAAATTAGAGGAGAAGAAAGAAGATGAGTAAGCCGAAGTACCAAATGCTTATTCAATGGTCTGATGAAGATGATTGCTATTTAGTAGGATTCCCTGATTTTCCAGGACAACACTGGCGCACTCATGGTGATACTTACGAGTTAGCGGTGGCAAATGGAATTGAAGCCTTAGAGTCTCTTATCATCGCTTACGAAGCTATGGGTGATTCACTTCCAGAACCAACAGTTTATAAAGCTGCATAGTTTTGGATCTTAAGTTCTCACAGCTTTATCACAAAAATATAAGGAAACTTACTATTAACAAAGTCCATCTGTGCTTAACTAGATTTAACATTTAGCGCATATTCTTTAAACCTTTCCAAATCAGCTTGAATTGTCGATTCAACTATCCGTCCCAAAAATAAGTTATCCATAATTTTGCCAATAATGCCGGGGATGGCGTAGGAAATGGTCATTTTGACAACGCTAGTACCGTGGCGATCGTAAAAGCGAATTGCTCCCTGATTCGGCAAACCATCAACAGATTCCCATTGGATAATTTGGTTGGGAACAACTTTGAGAATTCGGGATTGCCAATTAAATTCTAGACTGCCAGTCTTTAATTTCCAAAGAGATATATCTGGATTATCCGGCGGAATTTTCACCGAATCAATCCACTTCATCCACTGGGGCATTTGCTCTAAATCAGACCAGAGGCTCCATACTAAATCTATGGGAGCCTCTACTTCTACCTGCACAGTATGCTCTAACCAGTCTGACATTTCTCTTCTTCCTTCTCTACGAGACGCTGCGCGATCGCAGTTCGTTATTTCTTCAAACTCTCTAAAATTACTTTTGCCGCACGCCGTCCAGAAATAGTAGCACCTTCCATACTGTCGATGTAATCTTGCTGAGTATAACTGCCAGCCAGGAAGAAGTTATCTACTGGTGTTTTTTGGTTGGGACGGTACGCATCCATTCCTGGCGCTTCTCGGTAGAGAGACTGAGCGAGTTTTACCACGCTGTACCAAGTCATATTTAGCTCCCGCGATGAGGGAAACAGTTCATGGACTTGTTTGAGGATATGCTGTGCGATCGCTTCATTACTTTGTCCAATAAACGGATCTCCCGGTGTCAGCACTAGCTGTAACAAAGATCCCTGTCCTGGGCGATAATAATCAGCAGGGCTAGTCAACGCCAAATCAGCAAAACAAGAAAAGTCAGCATCGGCTGTGTAAAGTAAATTATCAATTCCAGCCGCATGATTTAGTTGTTTACGTTGCTCTTTATCCTTCAGTTCCGTTACCCAACCATCGAAGCGTAACTGCACTGTCGCCACTGGTACTGCATCAAGTTTGTAAATATTGTCAAATTCTGACCACTTACGCCACTCCTGGGGTAAGATGCGTTGAATTCCTGGAACATCACAGGCAAAAACGTAAGCATCAGCAGTGATTGTTTCTACGGTATCACCTTGAGCAACTGCTATACCAGTGACGCGGGTTTGTTCATTTAACTCTCTAAACTGAATTTCCCGTACCTGCCGACGCGTGTAAACTTTAGTGCCTCTAACTTCCAGATATTCCAGAATGGGCTTGTGTAAATATTCATAAGGAGAACCTTCCAGCATTCGTAAAACTGAAGCTTCAGTTCTGACTGCAAATAACTGGAATATCGTTAACATACAACGGGCAGACATATTTTCGCAATCAATAAACCCCAATGCGTAGGCAATGGGATTCCACAGACGCTTGATGCTGCCATTACTGCCACCATGACTGCGGAACCAATCAGCAAAGCTAACTTTATCCAAATTGCGGATGGTTTTCATCGCCCCGTTAAAGTCTACCAATCCGCGCACTATCGGACTAGTACCCAAAGCGATCGCATTTTGCAATTTATCTTGCAACGATAGTTGAGAAGTAGTGAAAAATGCCTTTAAACCATTGAAAGGCGCACCTGTAAGAAAGCGAAAATCTAAAGCACCAGTCTGGCCCCCTTTGTTAATGAAAGTGTGGGTATGTTCCTTGAGGCGTAAGTTTTCTAACACCCCCACTTTCTTCATTAAGTCAAATAGTTGGTAGTAGCACCCGAAAAATACATGCAGCCCCATTTCTAGATGGTTGCCATCTCCATCAACCCAACTGCCAACTTTACCACCCACAAACGGACGAGACTCAAAAATCTCGACTTTACAACCAGCATCAGCTAGATCTACTGCGGTTGCTAGTCCAGCCAGTCCCGCACCTACGATTGCAACACGCATTCCGTCGTTCCTTTTCAGTTTCTTTACAGATTGTAACTGGGTTGGTGTCGGAATTTGCTACTTAATATCAACTCTACCAGCATATTAAGGCATGGCAATATCGATACTAAAACCTCTTTGATTACTTCTTTTAGTCCCAGCAAATGACCAGACGCGAGAAAAACGCGTCTGTATCATCTAGACAAACTCTTGTCCATAGCAGCGGACTCTCAAAAGTATCATAGATATTTTTTTGGTGGCAAAGCAGTTTTCTGGATAAGTCATGAAAGTAACTTCTTACTTATTTCCATCTTTGCTGTCGTCAGAAACAGGTAAACTTCTAATCAGTTCACGAATCACGTCAGTTGCAGGTCTACCTGTTTGCTGACAATATTTTTCTAGTTTTTCCGCTTCCTGTGTTGCGAGATTAACTGTTATGCGTTTAACGGCCCATTTTTTATTTGTCATTATCATGCTATTTGCTGTATATTTAGATGGTCGAAAGAGTCTAAATTAAAGAGGGAACCGATAAGGTTATCAGAGTTTGTCTCAGGAAACAAGTAATACCATTAATATTAAAAATGTTCGTTTTGTCAAAGGATTCATAATTTTCTAAAAAAATCAAAAAGCGATACTTTATTTGTTACTATTGTGACAGCATAATTAGCACATAGTTGCTTTTGAAGGTAATAACCCTACTAACAGCATGAGTAAAGACTGACAATGAAATTTGATAAATCAATTTGAGACACCTACTATTGACTCAATGAAGATTTACAAAGTTATTCTTCATCGAAAGCACTTGACCTTCTCTCTTAACTAAGTTCGCCAAACCTGTTTGGAGAGAACATCCGCTAGAACACTAGAAAATAAAACTTCAGAATCACAATCGTGCTGAAATGCTGCCTTACAGGCGGCTTGGAGTGGCTTGTGTAGAAGGTGAATAGTCACTTATAAAGTAGGCAAATAAGCGATCGCTCCAGAACAAACTCCCATCTGCACCCATTACTGTAAGCAAGAATTTAGAGCTACTTGAACGGCTATAAATTTTGGCTTACCTCGATCAAGCTGATTGCTTTTCAGTGCCAATGTAGTAGCTATAAAAAAGGGAACGAAACTCAGTCTACTGGGTGTAAATAGCCAATTATTTTGGTAAATTTTGACAGCATTATCTGTAATTTCACACAGATGAATTAACCCAGGTAGATGTGATGTTAATTGACTGTTGTCGATAATAATATTTTAGTTTTATTTCATGCTTTTACACTAAAGTTCTCGTAAATATACGATTAAATTTTGCGTATTTTTTATCTTCCCTCTAGCGATAAGCTGTTACGTATACAACTTGCATTATGAGGGCGCTCATGTTGCCCACCCCACAATCATATTGGAAAAATATTAGTGCAAATTAAAGGCGCAACAGCTTATAATTTGCTTTCAATCCAACAACTGTTTTGCATTTTTCCTATTCATCTATCTATAGGTTATGTGAATAATTTTTAGTCAATCATGGCACTAAAAATTCAACAGCAAATCTTCTTATCAGATTTAAGCTAAGAGATAAACTATTGCCAGAAAAATTGATTTACAACTATTTACTATTTGGTAAGTATACCTATAAAAATAATTGTATATTTCAATATCCTCCGGTGGTTTGTTCATTATAGCCATTATTTACGTACTTTAAATAATCTTCATTTAGACATTCAATAAGCTACTTTTCATGCTTTATAAAAAAATTACAAAGAAAAAGATATACATTTTAACTTTTGCTTAATGATATTGATATATTAGAAGATGCTCAACTCAAAAACTTGCTAAAAAAAGATTTAGATATCTAAGTGCATCAGCTAGGTTTGATTAAAGCAAGCTTTGCAGATAGTTTTTAGTACTTTGTAGCTATTTATACTGAAAATATTTCAATGAGATGAATGAAAAATTATGAAAATACAGGTACTTCATGAAATTAAGGTAAAGCTATACCAATTCAAAAAATGTTTCCGACAGATAACCCACCCATCCCTTAGTAATACCATTTTGAATTTTAGATTTTAGATTTCGGATTGGGAATCGCTTTCTGTGTCTGGTTTTTGTGAAACCATCTGTCGCAATCATTTTTCAAATTGGTATAACTACGGTGTACACATCACACATCTTTGTACAAAACCACAACCATTGAAGATCCTCCTAAATCCCCCAATTGATCGGGGGATTTTAAGAATTTTTTGCACCTCTTAAAAGGACATGAGTTTGACGAGTCATATAATGTCCATATAATTAGCCGTCAAAAAGACCTCTCCCTAGTTTTACTAAGCAAAACCGTCCCTCTCCGACTCGGAGAAAAACTTGAACTAAAGTTCAAAGCAAGGAGAGGTTTATCGAACTCACATTGATTTAATGCTTCGCGGAAGTCCCCATTTTCAAGGTACTCCTAAGATAGGGATTGTGAGCGGGGGATGTTCGCGAACAGCGTCACGAAGTGAGGATTACATCTGGAATTTATTTTTTACTTTGTAAAAAATAAATTCTCGATGGATGACGAATACCCATGCGCTAAAGCGTCTCCCCTTGGGAGAGGATTTTCTGGTAAGATATTCGATGTCTTGACCGACCCTCAAAATGCCTATGGGACAAGGAACATTTTTAATTCACATCAGGCGTGAATTATGGAAATTCGTGCAACTATTCAAATTTCAGTTGGGGCATCAGTTGGAGAGTGCCAATACCTAAATCTTTGGGTGAAAGCGATCGCGCTTCAAACAAAGCCATCATATCTCGTAACTGAGGATTGCCACGGGAGGCTCCCGTTAGTCCTTTAGCAATGATTAAGCCACAGTAGCCCTTAGTATTTTTACACCGCTGATTCCATTTTTTTCGGGCTTCGACATGAGTCGGATCTTCGTCTAAAAATTCACCGAATAGGAACAATTCACCATTTTGAGTTTGCAATAAACCCAGGTCGTAGCGATCGCCATCGAAGGGGTCAGCACCCGGATTAAAGCAAATTGCTCTCAGTCCACCTGTTGCTTCAATTCTCTCAATTACAGTTTTCGCCTTGGGTCGGGAAGTTTGAATTAAAATTACTGGCAAACCATCACCCACTTGTTTGATTTCACCAGCCTGATGGTAGCTGACTCCCTTTCGCAGGGACTCCAAGATTTCCCAGGACACCACACCTAAGCTGAGGAAGGAATCTTCTGGTATCAAATCATCTTGTAATGATTGGAAGTCAGGGTTGTCAATCTCCTGATCGTCGATATCAAAACCGGCCATTTCCTCTAATTCTGCTGCTAACTGCGGCATGGTAGAGACTGTCACAGGCACAGATTTAGTTGATTCTTCCGATTGCGGCAGAGAAATGCGATAGCGACGGACCAGAGTAGGGAAGATATCTTCATGAAGCTGGCGACGGTGATCGCGAATAAAGCGGCTCAGGCTTTCGATCGCAACTAAGATTACCAATGCTTCTTCGTCATACAAAACAGACCGTAGTCCTTCTAAGGGGTGGATATTACCGAAGGTGGGGTCAATTTCTGATAATGGCAGATCCGCCAAATCATCTTCTTCATCCTCATCTTCATCGGTTTCATCAGCACTCTCAAAAGTGAGAAACAAGCAATCTTGCTTGAGGAACGCTTCTTCTAAATGCTCTGTGGATTCTTGATCTGTTAAAACTGCGGCGCGAAATTGTTTTAAAGACTCCTCTGAACGATAAAACAAAATCCCATATTCCATTCCCAGCATTCCCATAACTGAGGCATAGAGTGTACCAACATCCCACTTATTAATCTCAATTGACAAAATTTGCTGTTCTTCCAAAAATTCCCAAGGTGCTACTTGCCAAATTGCAAATGCTTTTTCTCGTAATATTTGTGCATACTGTGGGGGTAAGTCGGGAGTTTGACTATCGAGAATATCAGCAAATCCACGAAATAGTTCGTCAATTAAAGGAAGTTCTGGTGCGTAGTCAATGGCAATATCCAAATCTTGTAACACTCCCCGCAGGTAAAATTGGATCTCGCGGTCTTTGACTACAATTCTTTGAGGTCTAGCAGGTCTTGCCGGACTCTGGGGATGCTCCATAGCTTGCATTAAGGTGCGAACTATTGCTTCTGGACCAATATCTGAGGCTACTATGTCCATGCCTCGAACAACACCTTGGGAGTAATCTACCCAAAGAATGCATTCTCCCTTTGCCTCTGAGTCTGAGAACTGGTTTGGTGATGACAACGGACGGCGATCGCCCTCCCATACAGAAGGAATTTGAGTTAATTTCTTCAACCGACGACTGGTAGAGCGATTAAAACTTGTCATAGAGATCAAAAGAAGCAATTTGGAAGTAAACTTTGGGAAATAGTTAGTCTCGGATTAAATTTTTATGGCTGCACCTGAAGGGTGGTTGCTTCTCAGGCTGCCGCAAGGCTTAGGAGGCAGGAGGCAGAAGGTAGTCCCGATGAAACGAGTTTCTAAAGCCTTGTATGAAAATGTTCTAAGTAAGTCGGCACAATAAAACCAAACTGTGTAAATAAAAGTAAATAAGGCTCAAACCCTTTCTTCCCCTGCTCCCTGCTCCCTGCCCCCTGCCCCCTGCCTTATCGCAACGATAATTATTTACGCCGACTTACTTAGGGACTGGGATTTTTACTCAGCACGGGTTAAATGCCTCGATACAATTCTTCTTTTTAAACTGGATTTTATACCGATAACTAAAGTTTTCATTATTCTTTCCTCCTGCCTCCTGCCTTCTCGTATAAATATACTGAGTCTCTCAATTCTAGAATAAAAATCTTTGGCTGCTTTTAACAGAGTGTTTACAATTTGGCATCTAGCAACTTCTAAGCCGCTAGAATGAATACAAAAACACTCAAGAGCAACCCAGAGGCATTAACAAGCCGATATCGGGTAACGCTTAGACTAATTTAAGGAGTTTAAAAAGCAGATGACACAAGCAATTCAGGCTCAACAACGCGGAATTCTGTTGAGCGAAGCCGCATTGCACCAGGTAAAATCCCTCCGGGACAAGCAAGGCACAGACTTCTGCTTACGGGTAGGAGTGCGTCAGGGTGGCTGTTCTGGGATGTCTTACATGATGGACTTTGAAGACACTAGCAAGATCACCCCTCAGGATGAAGTTTTTGACTATGATGGCTTCAAAATTGTCAGCGATCGCAAGAGTCTTTTATATCTCTACGGCTTAATGCTCGATTATAGCGATGCCATGATTGGCGGTGGTTTTCAATTCACTAACCCCAATGCTAACCAAACTTGTGGTTGCGGCAAGTCATTTGGGGTGTAATATTGTCAGTTGTCATTTGTCCCTTGTCATTTATCGTTTATCATTTGCAGTTGCCCAATGACCAATGACTAATGACCCTTCTGGTGACGCTCGTGCCTCGCTAACGCTGCGCTAACACCAACCAGTTGCTCATGGGGGAAACCCCCTTCTCTACGAGACGCTCCGCGTTCCGTTGGCGCAGCCTCTCGTAGAGAAGGAAAGGCGCTAGCCTCTCCCAATGTGAGAAGATCGCACTGGCTCACCAATGACCAATGACCAATGACCAATGACTAATGACCAATGACCAATGACTAATACAGTTGAATCCCTGTTTGATACAGGTTTAGAACGCTATAAAGCTGGAGAATCGGTAGAATCTTTAATCCCTGTGTTTAAAGAAGTGTGCGATCGCGCTCCTAAAACTAGTGCTGCTTGGGTTTGTTTAACGTGGTTGTATTTACTTGATAACAAACCCAACCTGGCTTACAAAGCTGGACAGAAAGCAGTCAAGTTAAATCCACAAGATCCCCAAGCCAGAATAAATCTCGCCCTAGCAATGCTAGAAACAGGTCAAAAAGGTTTACGGGAACACATTGACATAGCACAACAGTTGATTTTTGTCAATGAAGAATGGAGTGATGAAATAAAAAATAGTATTGAAGACGGTTTAAGTAGAAAACCAGATTGGCAGAGTTTGAAAAAAGTCAAAAATTGGTTGTTTGAAGAATGATGATTGGGTACTAGGGATTGGGGACTAGGGACTAGGGAGAATTTATTCAAGTAAGTCTCTAAGTTGTCTCTTCCCAATGCCCAATGCCCAATGCCCAATGCCCAATGCCCCACTCTCAACTCGAATCATGAAAGATAAATTGTTAAATTGGCTAAACATGGCTTTAGTCGCAGATGTTTTTTTGGTTTTGTTTGGCTTTGGCTGGTTAGCGATCGCTGCGATCGGTGATGCCGTAGGAGTAAACCTGGGCTTGGATTTGTGGCATCAACTGTGGCAACCCTTATTTAACCCAGCGATCGGCATCCTCATGGGCGGTGCCATTCTCAGCGGTATTATCAGTTGGTTTTCCAAAAAATTTCTTTCTAGTCAATAGACTGGGGACTGGGAATTAGGTACTGGGGACTGGGTAATGAAAAAGAAGCAGATTAGCAAGGGTAAAATTTCTCTCCTCTGCGCCTCTGCCTGTCTTGCCCAATCCCCAGTCCCCAGTCCCCATTCCCCAGTCCCCAGTCCCCAGTCCCCAGTCCCCATTCCCCAGTCCCCATTCCCCATTCCCCAGTCCCCATTCCCCAGTCCTTTTAATTAAGAATTTGTGTTAATGCTGATTGCAAATTAGGATATTTGTACTCAAAGCCAGTTTCTACAGTGCGTTTTGGGATGACTTGCTGACCTTCTAAAACTACTATAGCTCCGTCTCCTAAAAGAGCTTCGATCGCAAAAGCAGGAACAGGCAACCAAGAAGGGCGATTCATAACTTGTCCCAAAGTTTGGCTTAAATCTGCCATCCGAACTGGGTTAGGGGCAGTGGCATTGTATATACCTTCTATTTCCGATTTACTTAAAGCTTGCAAAATCAGGTTAACTAAGTCGTCTACATGAATCCATGAGAACCACTGACGCCCGCTGCCAATAGGCCCACCCGCGAAGAGTTTGAAAGGCGGAATCATCTTACCTAAAGCACCACCATTGCCCAAAACAATCCCAAAACGCAGAATTACTAGCCGTACACCACTATCTTTTACCTTTGTTGCCTCTGCTTCCCAGGCTTGGCTGACTTGGGCTAGAAAATCGTTACCAGATAGACTGGTTTCATCAAAGGTGGCTGTTTCACTGGTGCCGTAGTAACCAATAGCCGAAGCGTTAATTAAGACTGTTGGTTTGGGGTTAGCGTTAGCTATTGCTTCAACTATTTTTTGTGTGCCTAACTTTCGACTATTGAGGATTTCTTGTTTGCGTTCAAGTGTCCAACGTCCTTCACCAATGGGTTCTCCTGCCAAATTAACTACACCATCACAACTAGCGATGACACTTTGCCAAGAACCAGATGCATTTGGTGTATAGGCAACAATTTCTATATTGGGAAAAGCCTCAGATGGAAAAACCTTTTGAGCAAAGGCGGTGTTCCGAGTTAATACTACGATCTTATGACCTTTAGCGTGGAGTCGTTGTACCAAAAGATTACCAACAAATCCTGTTGCTCCAGTAATTGCGACTTTCATTTTCTATCTCAGCCAAACCTTTATTGTAAAGTTTTTGATCAAGCTTTCAGCTTACGGCACTTTCCCTATCCATAGAACAGATGTTGGTCATGCCTGATCTCAAAAACTTTGCTTTGTTAATGACTATCTGTTTAGATGCTTCGGTATTATAGGATGGACGGAGTGTTGCAAGGCGTGGGGCTATTATGGCTCGCTATACCTGTTCATTTGTTGTTTCTGTTCCTAGTGACCATCTGTTGCCGTTACTTGTAGAACTTCTACAGGACTGTCAGTTGGATATTCAATACCACACGGGCGATTACATTATCGCTCGTCAAGTTCCTGGCAATGTTCCTTTTCCTAAATTGGTAACAGTAGAAGTACTGATTGACAAATCAAAATCTACTGAAACAGAAACCCGGATGAGTATTGTGATTAAAAACGAAGAACTACCACTTCAACTAGATAATTACTGCCGACAAATGTTTGAATTTATCAAGCAGGCTATTGAAAGTAGCCGCCATTGGCATTTGATTGAAAGTCTTGCAGGATAGCTTTGGTGATTTAATTGACACTTCCACTACTTAAAGTTGTGGGAATGTCAGACTGTGATTGTTAGTGATTGGTAGTTATAATTCACTCTCCTATATCCTCTAAATCCTCGGCCATACCGGGGTTTATTAGTGTAATGTCGTATTCACTCGAATCCGTTTGTCCCAAACGCTGAGTATTTCTTAAAAGGTAATAAATGGCACGTACTTGAGGGCCAAAAACGATCTCGTCTTCATTTCTGAGATCGTGGGCTGGTATCTTGCGTCCATTAATCATCAAACCGTTAGAACTAGGCTTACCTTTGACATCGCCATCTACAATCCGGTAATAGTAGCTATGACTATTATGCTCTCGTGGCAATCTCACTAATGTGGCATGGCGGCGGGAGACAAACTGCGACATCAAACGGATATTACATTCGCGATCTCTACCGATAGAGTAGACGGGGTGCTCTAGAGAAAATTCTTTGCGACCTTGATCGTCTTCAATAATCAGTAGATGGTTTTCATTGGTTTCTGCTGCCATTGACAAATCGGTGAAACTATGATTAATCAAGATTTGTTTAGTATCGTATCCTGTCATTTTCGCGCACCATAAATCTGTGGTGCTGATCTAAATAAGCTTTAAAATTGCATGATACCTTGAAAGAGTAGAACATATCCGTTCTACTCCAGTAGCTATGATAGCTTTGGTAAGTGTCTAAAAAAGGTTTGTGAGCCGATAAAACTTGAGTACCGACTCAGTTTAACTTTAGGGAACTCCAAGAAATAAATTATCCAATATTGTGGGGTGGGCATCTTCCCGAATTTCTCACTAATAGGGTGGGGAAGTGTGGGAGGTGTGGGAGGTGTGGGAGGTGCTGCGTTGTACAAAGCGCTCGATATAAAGCGCCCATTCTCAATTCCTCCTCATTCTCCCCACACTCCCCACACCCCTCAATTTCTCGCTTGTGAGAAATTGAGGATCTTGCCCGCCTTATGGACTGGGCAGGCGAGATGCCCACCCCACAAGAGTTAATTGGATATTTTTTATTTGGAAGTTCCTTATATGGGAATTACCAAGATTGGTGCTGGGAAATTTTACGTGTAAAGGAGTATTCTAAGGGTGATGAGCTAATCGCCGTAATAATATTGAGTTGGTGACGACGCTCACAGAGCTAAAAGCCATTAGTGCAGCAGCACCAGATGGGTTCAGGACAAAACCCAGACTAGGGAATAAAACACCTGCTGCTAAAGGAATGCCAACTGTATTATATGCAAAAGCCCAAAATAAATTTTGGCGGATTTTGTTGAAGGTGGCACGACTCAGCTGAATAGATTCGACGACATCGTTTAAGCGATCGCGCATTAAAATAATTTCAGCAGTTTCCATCGCCACATCTGTCCCAGAATGTAAAGCAATTCCTACATCTGCTTGAGATAAAGCTGGAGCATCATTGATTCCATCTCCCACCATTGCTACAACGGATTGGGGATTGGGAATTGGGGATTGGGAATTGGGAAGAATTTTTCCTAGTCCCCAGTCCCTAGCCCCCAGTCCCCCCTTCTGAAGAGACTGTATTGCAGCCGCTTTTTTGGCTGGGGGAACACCTGCGATGACATCAGCGCTGTCTAATCCTAGTTGTTTAGCTATGGCACTAGCGGCTTCTGGGCGATCGCCACTGAGCAACATTACCCGTAAGCCCATCTGACGCAATTTATCTACGGTGGATTGGGCATCTGGTCTGAGGGTATCAGAAACACCAATTAATCCGGCTAAAGCTCCCCCAATTGCTACACAAACGACTGTTTTACCATTTGTTGCCAAATCCTGTGCTACCTGTTGTGCAGTTTCACTAATGGGAATGCCGTGCCAACTCAACCAGTCCCAGTTACCCAATAGCACAACTGTGTTATCCACCACAGCAGATACCCCTAATCCCGGTTCCGTATGAAAGTTCACAGCTTTTGGAATAGATAACTGTTGTCGCTGTGCTTCTTGCTGAATCGCTTTTGCTAGAGGGTGGTGAGTACCGCTTTCTACGGCTGCTGCTAGTTGGATTAGGGATTGGGAATTTTCAGTGCCCAGTCCCCAGCCCCCAGTCCCCAATCCCTCAATTAACAGACAATCTGTGACGATAGGATTACCTGTGGTTAGAGTGCCTGTTTTATCAAAAACTACCGTGTCTAGTTGGTGTACTTTTTCTAAAACGTCGCCACCTTTGATTAACAGACCCCGTTCTGCACCCATAGCAGTGCCGACAAGAATGGCTGTTGGTGTAGCAAGTCCTAAAGCACAGGGACAGGCGACTACCATCACTGCGATCGCTAGTTTTAAACTAATTAATAAAGGGGAGTGGGGAGCTTCATCTGTAGTGTGGCTCATCATTTTCATACCACCAGACATGGTGATATCAGTCCAGATGTGAGTGCCGAAAAAGTACCAAAAGACAAATGTTAATAAAGATGCTGTTAGCACCCCGTAGGTGAAATAACCTGCTACTGTATCTGCTAATTTTTGTACTGGGGCTTTCCGAGTTTGGGCGGCTTCTACTAGGGCGACAATTTGAGCTAGAGTTGTATCACTTCCAATACGGGTTGCCTGAATAGCGATCGCTCCTGATTGGTTTAGTGTCCCCCCTGTCACCATATCCCCTGGTTGCTTAATTACTGGCACGGCTTCCCCAGTCAGCATTGACTCATCGACTGTTGTTTGACCAACAACCACTTCACCATCAACGGGGATTTTATCACCTGGCAGCACTTGTAACCATTCACCGACACGCACCTGTTCCGCAGGAATTTCTATACTAGAAGAACCCACTCCAACTTTATCTGGATTGGCAATCAATCGCGCTAAGAGTGGCTGGAGTGCTAGCAATTTCCTAAATGCGGCGGCGGCGCGACCTCTAGCTTGTTGCTCTAATGTCCTTCCTAAGAGAATAAAGCCCAACATCATTACTGGTTCGTCAAAGAAGCACTCCCAACCCATTTTGGGAAAGAGTAGTGCTACTAAACTAGCAATGTAGGCTGTGAGTGTTCCTAATCCCACTAGGGTGTTCATGTTGGGTGCATTTCGCCGCCACCCCAGCCAGCCATCTACTAAAATCGAGCGACCGGGAATTAATAGCGCCACTGTCGCCAGTCCACAGTGAAACCAGATGTTATTTAGCACTGGTAGCATTGAGCTACCAAGATTACCAAAATGTCCACTTCCCGACAATAATAGCAACACCGCAGCGATCGCTAACTGTCTTACCGAAGATCGCATTTCGCGGCGTTGGCGTTCTGCTGGGTCTGGTAGGGTAGATATCTCACCTGCTACTGTGCCACTAGCTTTTCGGGGTTGAGTCGGGAATCCAACGCCTGTTAATCGCTGTGCCAGTGCATCTGCATCTACTGCACCAACTTCTGACTCTATAACTGCTACCTCTGTGGCCAGGTTTACACAGGCACTCTTAACTCCTGGATGTTGGGTTAGCTGTCGCTCTACTGCATTCACACACCCAGCACACTTCATGCCCCCAACATCGAGAATAATTTTCTCTAGAATTGGTTCAAGTTCTGGGGCTAGCTTAGTTTTTGGGACAAGTTGCATGGCAAGTGTTTAGATTCGCTACAGAAATTCAACGCCTGACTAAAAGCGTCTCTAATTTGAGCGTAGGCGAAATATCGGACTACGACTGAACGTCAACCATATTAAAATTATTAATTTATCGTACTTCGCTGAGGGTTAACGACGGCTCCAGCGTAGATAAGTTATGTAAATAATAGCTCCAACCTGTATTGGCATCAGCGCAATTAGGCTTTTTAAAAAATAGTTGACTTCCAAATTAGACATAGCACTGAAATATCCTAAGCCCAACACAAGGAACATCACCGAGGTAAGATGTTTAGGTTTAAGAGTCAGCATATCAGTATAAATAAGTGCTGTATATACAGCAGGGAATAGGGAATAGGAAATAGGAAACAGGGTTGAAAGTGTCTTGGTATATGGCTTTTTTATTAGATTTTTTACCAATTTACACGGATCAAATTTGCTGGAAAACTAGTGACGTACTCCACACACTCCCCTTTGGGTGAGTGTGGGATGAATTTTTGTTTAAGCTAAAACCAGCCCTGCTTTTTCACAAAGTAGGTATTTACGAATTTTTCAGGGGACTGGTTCAAGTAGATCATGCCTTCAACTAAACCTACAAGCTGCATAACTAACAAGGCAATGCCGTAGGTGAAAGAACCCCCAACTACAGAAATTACCAACATGATCAAGCCTTCCACAGCGTATCCTAGAATAAACTTATGAACCCCAAATGCTCCCAGGATAATGCCACAGTAACCAGATAGAAGTTGCTTGGTGGGGTGACTGGGGTTGAGATTTGCCATATAAGTGTTGCTCCTTGATAAGTGAGTATAAAAATAAAGTCTTTATTGTAATGAAAGCAAATACGTTTACTTACTTAAATAAATAGATTTTTAATTTTTTCAGTATGAGTCAGCCTCAAGACGAATAACCAAAATCAGCGTGCTTCTATTCCAGAGGGAACGCTAAGTCTTGTGGCATAGCCTGAAAATCTGGCGCTCCTTCATCACTTTTGATGGATTTGACGATCGCAACTCTGGTGCAGCAGTTTTGCAGATTTTTAGGTAAGACATTTATCTTGAGAACAATGAACCTCAATAATCAGCAAAAGCTGCTACATACACAACTTTTTACAAGTCCATCAGTATTATTTCCGGATTTTTTTGGCAATCGCTAGCGGGTATGAAACGCCATCGCACCAACAGACCAACTGTGTGGCTAGTAGGAGCCTAGAAGCACAAGATGCATCTTCCACTTCTTTCTAACCCCTTTTTAGTTGCCGATCTCCACTTCGATGAGCGCAAAACGGAATTGCAATCCAATTTATGACAGCTAAAAATGGTTCGGGAAGACAATTAACATCTCGAAAATGGCTAAAATCATCCGAATGAGAATAAATGCTTAACTAGTACAACATGGCGTAAATAAACCACCCATTTAAAATAGCCAGAAAGCTTACAAAATAAGCATTCTTTCTTTTTACTTTTGCCTTCTTGTACTAGATAGTTTGTTGCCTATGTTAACAGCATTCTTTGATTTGCTTTTGCCACGATCTCAATTTGGTTTTCAGCCACTATTTATGCTTGAACCAATTGTAAGTAGTTAATTGTCTCTACTTATGGAGATAAAAGCAAATATTTTGGTTTTGATCAACAGTACTATATTAGTATTAATTACTACCTAAAACAAATAAGCTTAATAGTGTACCACTATTCCAGAGGCTATGGAGGAGCATCGGGGCGAGGAGGTTACGCGATCGCGTGTAAACTACTCCCAAGACAATCCCCAATGCGGTGAGGGGAAGAATTTCTGACAAGCTGAGGTGAGCGATCGCAAATAACAAACTACTGAGCAGAATCGATCCCCATACGGGTAAGTAACGAGTCAGAGAGGGTAACAAAAAACCGCGAAACAGAATTTCTTCAAAAAATGGGGCTGCGATCGCGGCTGTGGAGAAAAATATGCCAAGTGCTACACCATCTTGGCTTTCTAGGGCTAGTTGCAACAGAGGATTACTACCACCTTGTCCTTGCCATAGCTGTTGATTAATCAAAGATACCACCACAACTATAGGTAAAGCCGTGCAATAGCCTCCCAGTCCCCACCAAAACCAATTATCTTGAAAACGGAAGCGAAACCAGAATTCTGGTAATGGAAAAAAGCGCTTGAGAGAGAAATACAGCACTAACAGCGCACCTAATGCCACCAATAGGTAACTAACCAAGACAGAAAACGCCTGAAGTCGCACATCCACAATGGGACGTGGGATAGGTAGCACCGATATTACCAAGGGTACAAAAATTTGCCCCATGAAGAAAAAGCCGATGATAAAAACCTGCAAAACCGTTTCACCATCCCAAGGCGTTGACCAAGAGATATCAGCATTTTGAGCTAATAACGAGGCTTTTCCTTTCAACAAGCGTTGAGCAAATAATAAAATCAGCAGTATTAAACCAATTAAAGCTGCCAAGGTGGGAATAGTGCCAATAACCGCCAATTTCACCATCGCTTGAGCCGATGATTCTTGTTGTGCAGCTTTTACAGTTGATAAAGCGTCTTGTCGTTGCTGGAGTTGATATAGCTTAACCAAAGCATTAGAGCGAAACCAACCTTCTAAATTCCTTTGAATTGGTTCTTGAGCATTTGGGAGGAGACGAGGAGGATTGCTCCACAGTCCACTTAATACAGCAGCGGTTTGTCCAAATTCTGGATTGATATTTGAGCGTTGTTGTAATTCGCTCCAAGTTTTGAGAGCTGTATCCGTCTGTCCTTGCTGTGCTTGTAAAATTCCCAAGCGCAAGTCTAATTCAGCGAGTAATTTTTGTAATTGCTTGAGGGATTGCTGTAACGGTTGTTTTCCCTGTCTAGAGGTTTTAGTCGGGGGAGGAAGGTCTGGTAGAGGTTTCGGAGGTGTGGGAGTGATTTCAGCTTGAGAGCGTAATTGTGCAAGTTTATTGTTAACTTTGTCTAAATTAGCTTGAACTGATTGACGCGCCTCCTGATACTGCTTTGTAGCATTTTCCAGGGGTTGCTCACCAAGTATTGCTTCCCGAATCGACTGGAGATTGTCATTGTTGCTATCTTCTGATTGCCAAGCTTGAGCTTGTAGAGCAATATTGGTTTGGTATAGTTCCAGGCGACTTTGAAACTGAGGTTCTTGCCAACTACCAAATAAAGCCGAAACTGCCAACAGAACTGCTATCGGCGTCAGTACAAAAAATAAAACCAATCGCTTGAGTGTCATCTATCCCCCTTTGACTAACCAGTGAGGAGCGCGTCCCCCTTGGGAATTATCGCAATAAAAAGTCACGTTGTTTCGCTCCGAATTGAACTCCTCCTAATTTGGAGTCACTGAAATCTTGTACCCTGCGGGAAGCTGACGCAACAGTGAAGGTCGATTTTATTCTTAGCAACCGACTTTAGATGTTGTTTTCCAGCTAGTTTACAACTCTTCTGCTTGGGGAAGTGGGAAGATTTCACCAGCCAAGTATGCTTGAAAGTGCTTTTGGAAGTATAACCAGGAAGTCATATCTTCGCCATCTATCAATGCTTTTGGGGCTTTTTTATATAGAGGAATACGGTTATTAATTTCGTCTTGCAGCACTGGGGGCAGTTCTATTAAACCATTGACTTTGCTACCAACAGCACTGTAGATAAGTTGACCGGGGCGATCACCCATTTTCATCCAAGGAAGCCATTGACCAATTCTATCCCAACTCAGTTTGAGTTCAGAAACAGAGGAAAGTGCTGGATTGAATAAATCTGTGGTTGGCACTGTTAATTTAAACAATTCCGCTGCCTGATAAATTGGATTTGGGCTGTATTCGGCAAATTTGGGATCGCCTGCTAAGGGATTAGGGTAATGGGGAAATATATCAAAAACGAAGGTTGTGCTGTCACCATCTACTTGTGCGGGGAAATTTCCCTCAAACCTTCCCTGCACGGGATTATTGGCAACGTGAATCACCGGAACTGTCTCGCCTGTCCAAGGATTCTCCCATTTGGGTAAGATTTCATCTGTTTTTGGATTGAGGTAATAAGTTAGTTCCCTAGAAGTAAAATCCCAGCTACCTTCTGCTGTGGGGATACATCGGCTAACACTCAATCCCAGGATTTTAAACAGGAGTTGTCTTTTCTCACCGGGGATAAAAGCGTAAATTTTACCTTTCCAAATCAGGAAAGTAGATTCGCTAGGGTCGAGGGAAGAACGAGTTTTAACCCAGTGCTGGGCTTCAAGTTCTTGGATTTGGGCAACCATCTAAAGCATCCTTTGTATTTAGATAACAAAAGAATAAGCTATCAGCATTCAAGTTGCATCTTTAGAAGTTGGGGAGGTGGGGAAATAATTGAGTAGGGACAATGCCAATGACCAATGCCCCATAGCCGAATGGCACTAAGGAACGTGGATTAAATAAAATGCAAAACTCCATCCTGTCTCTAGCTTCTCTCTCCTTTATAAGACAATACAGTTCAGAATGAGCAACAAAACACTTGTAGAGACGGCGATTTATCGCGTCTCGAAAACCCAAAATTGTTGTCAGTAGCCCTTAACCCAAGCGTATTGCTTTATAAGAAGAGGGATTGAGGGTGAGGTAAACCAGGGACATAAATTGTTATATATTATTTAATTCTTATTCCTTAGTAATTCTGCTCTTATTTTCGCCCTGCCCCACAGAACCCCATGCCCAATGCCCAAATCAATTAAACTGGTTCAGAAAATTGCTCATCCAGACGGCGAAACAAAAACACCCAAAGTGGTAGGGAACTATTAATCGCAATCAGTCGCACTAAATGACCCGTTGTCACAATTTCAACATTATGATTCAATGCTAGAGAAACCAGAATCATTTCTGCCGATCCTCCTGGTGCTGTGACTAGCAGACAGGTTAACCAATCCCAAGAGGTTAATTGCATCGCAAGTATAGCAGCGATCGCTCCGGCTACGAAGGTCATGCCTACAGATATCAAGGCATAGCCAACAGTCTGCTTTCTAAAGTTGGGTTTGTCTCCCCAATATTCACCAATGGTAATTCCCAAGAGCATTTGACCCAATAAGTTAATTAAGGGCGGCGGACTAAAGCTAATATCACCCACAAAAGGCAGCGAATGTAGCAAAGGATTAAAACCGATACCAATCAACAATGCACCAAAGAAATCACCAGCAGGAATTTTAAACAATATCGCTGGATAAACTACTAATCCAGTGATTACCAGTACTAACAAGAGTAGTTCTAGTTGAGATGGATCGACATTGAGCCAAGTACTGTTGATTGAGAGTGTTTGAGGATAGTAACTACCCGCTGATGTCCTAGCGATGAAGGGAATTAGAACAACTACAGAGGTGACGCGAATCGCCTGAACTAGGGCAACCAAGCTAACATTTTTATTGTAATCGGCGGCGATCGCTGCCATAATTCCCACACCACCTGGAACTGTAGCCAGCATTGCTGTCAATAGGTTGGTTTTGCTGATGCGGGAGTAAATGTAACCAATACAGCTACCACTCAGCAGCAGAAACAAGGTAAGAAAAATAAAAATGGGAATACTAGAAGCAACACTAGCTAGATTAGCGTGGGTATTAGAAGCGCCAACAGTTAAGCCGACAAGTGCCATTCCGACTTTTCTAGCAGTGCGGTTAGGTTGGGGGGAATATTGATAAAGAATTCGATACCCTTGAAGAACCAGTGTACCAGCGGCAATCCCGCCGAATATCCAGGCAATCCTGCCAATTTGGAACTTGGCGAGGAGTAAACCCAGAGGTAATGCCAGAAGCATTTCCAAGACAATGACAATTAGTTGCTTTGCAAATAACTGCTGTTTGGTAACAATCGGATTTTTATGAGTATGTTCTTCCAGGTTGGGAGTAACACTTGGGCTTTGATTCATCTATACAAGCTTTCTTATTAATTTAACTGATGTACTCAAACTAATGCGATCGCACAAGATACAGCAGTTTGCTTTTTAAGTTAGGTACAAAATGCAAGACTCACGCATTAGATATAAAGAGTTTCTACCTCCTGACTCCAAACCCGTAACTTTGTACTTTATGCAAAAGAAAACTGCTGTAACTAGTAGTCTGTCGAATTAACAATGCCACAGTCTACTAGGTCTAAATTTATCGCGTGTTCCATTCAAACAATAATTTTTATAAATTATAGGGGCACAACAAGCCGTCGTACCCCTACAAATAATTGGTATTCCTTTCAATGGTTCAGCCGTTTAATCTTCGTCAAGGGCTGGGAAAGCTTCTTCAAGCTGCCACAACCGATCTTTATTTTCAACAAACCAAATACGAGTTTCTGGAGTTAATTTACTCCAAATGACTTCAACAGGGATGTGAGGAGAGGCATATTGGTACTGCTGACCAAGTAATTTGAGATTATCCGCCACATCATGGGGAATTCCGAATTGTTCCCAGTCAACTGTGATATTTCTTCCCGAAACTCCAGCTGTGGGGTCGAAAACCAATTGTGCCGATCTGACTAAATCAGCAAAGTGTTTTGGTTTGAGTTTGGTGATTTCCTGAAGTTGGAGTGATTCGTTATACTCTTGAGACATGATCGCCGCAGTGGTAAAGATTATTGGTGTATTGAACTTACTGCCAGAGATTTCTATCCCAATATTTTTTAGTTTAGCGCAGAGCCTCAGTTAATCATTTTCGATCAGAACTGTAACAGCTGCGATCGCAATCAACATTTCGTCATTTTTATCATTAAGTTCGGGAATAGCCCGCCCTTGAACTACCATCCCTCCAGATTCTACGATAAGAGTTTTTCGACCAAATGGTAGAACAGCGAGTACCTCTTCTTCCCTAACTTGTTCAGGGTATGGCACTGCTACCTGAACTTCTATAATCATTTCATTGGGATGACTTAAACCTGCAACTTCCCAAACACCAGGTAAAGCATTGTGAGCGATCGCATTACGTACTGCCCTAGATGCTGCTACTGTTGGTTCTTGTCCATGTTGATCTATTCCCATCCCCATTTCAATAATCAACCGTTTACGTGCCATTGCTACCTCAGGTAAATTCCGCATTTTTCACCAAAAATAGGACTTACGCAAAAACTCTCTGAAACTCCTATTCCTTCGTGTCCTTTGCGTCCTTGTCCCTTGGCGTTAGCCTCTCCCTTTGGGATTCGGGGAGACGCTAACGCGAATGCGGTTCGTTTTTTCATGATTTTGCGTAAGTCCTGCAAAAAAGGCAGAAGCCAGAGAAGTCACTTGGCAGAACACCGCATTATCTGACCAAATCAGAGGTTTGATGTCCTGCAAACCGCTCTCTACTAGACGCTTCCCAGTGGGAAACATACACTTGTCAGCACCTCCTGCCCCTGCCTTCTGAGATGCTTTAGATGGTACGCTGCAAGCGACTCAGACGTTCTGAGTAACTTTTCATCACCTGTAGGGCAAACATAGGTGTTTCCTGAACGGCAAAGAGAAACCCTTCCCGATCGAGGAAACCTAGCTTGCTATCCACCTTGGCAATAGCTGAGTAAGTTCTATTTTTTACTCCTACAAGTACCCCGGCACCAAAAATTTCGCCCGTTTCAATGGTTTCTACAATCTTGCCATTGACTAATATATCTACCTCTCCTTCGAGAATGCCATACATTTCATCACCAGACTGTCCTTCTTCAAAGATGACTTGGCCTGCTGAAAATGCTTTAGGATCGGGTTGTTTTTGAAAGATACTGACTGTTACCACAGGACTAAGCATTAGAGCAACCCCAAAATTCTTTGTTTTTAAACGAAACTTTTAGATAGGTTTAGGCGAACCCAGAAAAGTATACTACTTTCTGTTGATTAACTCTCAACCTCCGCAAAATTCCTGATTGAGTCATTTAAACAGCACAGTAAGAGAATAACTACGAAAAAGAGTGAAATGAAATGTGACCGTCAATTGTACCCTCCAAACAAAAAAACGGTAGAGCAATAAATACTCTACCGTTTTCTAATTTTCTATTTGAGATTTAAATCCCAAACCCTAAATCTTACTCAACACCTTGGGGCAATAATTCCCGACGCTGTTGAGAACTAACTTGGACAATGCCATTTTCATCCACATCAACAAGGGCTGTATCGCCATCTTTGATACGACCAGACAGAATTTCTTCTGCTAGGCTATCTTCTAACAGGCGCATAATTGCCCGACGTAATGGCCTTGCGCCGTAGCTGGGACTGTAACCTTCTTGGATTAAACGATCCTTGAAGCGGTCTGTGACTTCTAAGGTGATACCCTTTTCCGTCAGACGACCAAATACTTCCTTGAGCATAATTTCGGCGATTTGGGTCACTTCCGGCTTGTTCAACTGACGGAAGACGATAATTTCATCGAGTCGGTTGAGGAACTCTGGACGGAAGTACTGCTTGAGTTCTTCGTTGACCAAAGAGCGAATCCGGTTGTAAGTTGACTCGCTGGCATCTTCGGAGAATTCAAAGCCGATACCGCTACCGCCTTTTTCAATTACCTTAGAACCAATATTGGAAGTTAAAATCAGCAAGGTGTTCTTGAAGTCCACCGTGCGACCTTTGGCATCAGTTAACCGACCATCTTCCAAAATTTGCAGCAGCATATTGAAGACATCGGGGTGGGCTTTTTCGATTTCGTCGAACAACACCACGGTGTAAGGACGCCGCCGCACGGCTTCGGTCAACTGACCACCTTCGTTATAGCCAACATAACCTGGAGGGGAACCAATCAGCTTGCTGACGGTGTGACGCTCCATGTATTCGGACATATCTAAGCGGATCATCGCTTCTTCGGAACCGAAGAAGTAAGCAGCTAAGGACTTCGCCAACTCGGTTTTACCTACACCAGTCGGCCCAGAGAAGACAAAGCTAGCTATGGGTCGGTTGGGATTTTTCAAACCGACACGAGCGCGGCGAATTGCCCGTGAAACTGCTTTCACAGCTTCATCTTGACCAATTAAACGCTGGTGCAAGGTGTCTTCCATGTGCAGCAGCTTTTCAGATTCAGATTCGGTGAGTTTGTTCACCGGTACTCCAGTCCAGGAAGCGACAATATGGGCAATGTCTTCTTCTGTAACTACAGGTTCTTCACCTTCTGTGCCAGTTGCATTGGTCTTGCTTTGAGCGATCGCGCGGATTTCGGCTTTGATTTCCATTTCGCGATCGCGCAATTCTCCAGCTTTGTCAAAGTCTTGGGAGCGCACCGCGTCATCTTTTTCTTTTAATATCTGACGCAGTTCTTTATCTAACTCTTTGGCTGCGGGTGGCAGTTGGGAGTTAATCAAGCGCACCCTAGAACCAGCTTCATCAACTAAGTCGATGGCTTTATCTGGGAGGAAGCGATCGCTAATGTAACGGTCTGATAACTTCGCCGCCGCCACCAATGCTTCGTCGGAGATTTTCAGTTTATGGTGTTGCTCGTAGCGTTCGCGCAGACCATACAAAATTTCAATTGTTTCATCAACTGTCGGTTCGCCAACCATCACTGGTTGGAAACGCCGCTCTAGTGCTGCATCTCGCTCGATGTGCTTCCGGTATTCATCTAAGGTTGTAGCACCGATGCACTGCAACTCACCTCTGGCCAAAGCTGGCTTGAGGATATTCGCTGCGTCAATGGCACCTTCGGCTGCACCCGCACCAATTAAGGTGTGTACCTCATCAATCACGAGAATGACATTACCCGCCGAGCGGATTTCATCCATGATTTTTTTCAAGCGTTCTTCAAATTCACCCCGGTACTTGGTTCCTGCTACGAGCAAACCAATATCCAGCGTGACGACGCGTTTATCTTCGAGGATGTCAGGGACATCTTTGGTGGCAATGCGTGAAGCTAAACCTTCTGCGATTGCCGTTTTGCCAACCCCTGGTTCCCCAATTAGCACGGGGTTATTTTTTGTTCGGCGACCCAAAATTTGAATCACTCGCTCAATTTCCTTGGCGCGTCCCACCACTGGATCGAGCTTATTATCGATTGCCATCTGGGTCAGGTTTGAGCCAAATTCATCCAGAGTCGGGGTTTTTGTGCGCCCAGATGAACCACCTGGTGAAACTTCGGCAGTTTCTCCCAACATCCGGATGACTTGGGTTCTGACCTTAGATAGATCCACACCGAGGTTTTCTAGCACCCTGGCTGCGACGCCTTCCCCTTCGCGGATTAGGCCCAACAGCAGATGCTCGGTGCCAATGTAGTTATGCCCCAGTTGGCGTGCTTCTTCCAAGGAGAGTTCTAAAACTCGCTTTGCCCGTGGTGTAAACGGAATTTCCACGGCAACAAAGCCCGATCCCCGTCCTATAATTTTTTCAACTTCAATTCGAGCATCTTTGAGATTGACGCCCATTGATTTCAGCACCTTCGCAGCCACACCAGTGCCTTCGCCAATTAGACCCAGGAGGATCTGCTCGGTTCCGACAAAGTTGTGACCTAAACGGCGGGCCTCTTCTTGGGCCAGCATGATTACCTTAATGGCTTTTTCTGTGAAGCGCTCAAACATGGCTTTATCCCATCATCTGCGGTCGTGCCGGTATGCTGATTTTAGCACAGGCAAAGCTTTTAGATGCCTGTATAACAGATTATAGACATCCTGAAGCTATGACTTTAGTTGATGGGCTAATTGTTAACTATTGACTACTCTTATCTGGCTAGTGTACTGAGGAGCTTTAGTTCACCAGCTTTTTTGGGATTTATTACAAATAGCTGACTGCTTAGATTAAGGGTTTCTTGATTTAATCCCAAACATTTATATATAACGTATATATTTCTTAATATCAAGCAAAAACAATTTACATGTTATATTCTTATAGATAAATAGTTTTTGATAATAAATTCAAATCTAAAATAGCTTAGTAAAGTTGCATTTTTTTGCTGAGGCCGATCGCAAGCCCCAATAATTCAAAATTAATAATGGCCAACTACTTAAAAAGCAAGTGCCAAGAGGATTTATTCAGGCGATCGCTGACAATGGAATACCAGTGGTCTAAAGTTGCTTTAAATTTGGGGTGTTGTAAATCTGGGAGCCAAAGGATTAGGGCATCTTCATCGTTATCTTGGTAGTAACGCCGCCGCCGCCCTGCTGTTTTGAAGCCAAATTTTTGATATAAAGATATAGCCCCCAAGTTGGAAGCTCGCACTTCGAGGGTAGCTCGTTCCATTTTGCGATCGCAAGCTGTCTTGATAAGTGAATATAATAAAGCCTGTCCCATTCCTTGACGGTGATATTCGGGATGAACCGCCAAAATTGTAATGTGGGCTTCGTCTAAAATTGACCAAAAGCAACCCATTCCCAATAGTCTCGAATTAGAGACAGGGGAAAACAAACCCAGCAAATCACTATTGGGACTGTCCAACTCTCTTTGGTAGCCTTCCATTGTCCATAGACCGCCAAAACAAGCTTGATCCAGTTTTAACAATGCACTGAGATGCTCTGGAGTCAGTAATTTAATTTCTAAGTCTAATGAGATCACATTAATTGAATAACGTTACAAAGCCTTTTTGACACTCTCAGGTCTAAAGACACTGAAATTCTAGGTTCTTCCAAACAGCCTTAAATTTTGATGTCCCACCCACTAATCGCCGACTAGTAGACTGGCAGTACTTAACCAAACATTCGTACTAACGCACGAGATGCCCAGTCAATTCATCAAAAACCCAGTGGGCATTTGTCCCCAAGCTTTCGGTTACTTGATTGAGAGTGTCTTAAAATCCTGGTTCTCTCTTTTCTCCAGATTCCAGCGTGCCCCGCCGTATCTTTTTTAATTAAGGTTTTTCTTTTCTGGGATTGTCGATACCTGCTGGGTATCATCGGTTTTTATAGAGGTTTTTCCTGCCTCTAGCATTACTACAACAAGCCAATCGTGTAGGGACACCCTAGATTTGTATTGTCACGTACTAGCAGTTTTTCAGCCTGTGCTATATCTTTAGTATAGCACTCGGTTCTAAGATGGTAACAGGAAAAGGCAAAAAACGATTAAGAAATATCCCCGTTTTTTATGACAGTCCAAAAAAGAGTCGTACCATTTGGTTGACAGATGATGCGTGGCAAATGATTGAAAGACTAGCTAGTACTTTTGAAGCAACAAGTAAAAGCGAGTACTTAGAAGAACTAATTAGAAAGCGCTACTTTGAGGCTAATGCTAATGTTGACTGCGACTAAAGTCGCACGAATCGCTTAATCTAGGCACTGAAGTGACTGAAGCTCTAGGCTTACCGTTTAGCTTGTAAACTGAGAATCGGGAGACGAACTCAAAGCCCGTAATTTGAACAAGGAAAACTTTTATAGTTATGGTATCGACTCACCCCACTGGGGTTCAACATTCTGGAAGTCAATATTTACCTCAAAGGCACGACACCAGCACAAATCCATCGCCTAATCAAGAACTTTTACCCTTGACTGCCAGAGTTCATCATCATGACCTCCTGGAAATTGGTGGGTGTGATGTCACAACCCTAGTTAAGCAGTTTGGTTCACCTTTATATATTTTAGATGAAGAAACCCTGCGTTCGGCTTGTCAGCAATACCGAGATGCTTTCAAGCAATACTATAAGGGCGAATCTCAAGTATTGTACGCCTCAAAAGCTTGGAATTGTTTAGCCGTTTGTGCGATCACCGCATCTGAAGGACTGGGAATCGATGTCGTCTCTGGGGGCGAACTTTACACAGCCCTGCAAGCGGGTGTTAGTCCCAATAAAATCTACCTCCACGGCAATAATAAATCTCGTGAAGAATTAATTTTAGCGATCGCATCTGGTGTCACCATTGTGGCGGATAACTGGTATGAGTTGCGTACCCTTGTGGAAATAGCAGGGGAGCAGGGGAGCAGGGGAGCAGGGGGAGATGGGGGAGATGGGGGAGATGAGGGAGGAGGGGGAGCAAGGGAAGTAAATTCCTCCTCATCCCCCTCATCCTCCTCATCCCCTCTGCCTATTCGCATCATGCTACGGCTAACTCCCGGTATTGAGTGTCACACGCATGAATACATTCGCACGGGACACTTAGATAGCAAATTTGGCTTTGATCCCAACGATTTAGATGAAGTTTTTACCTTTGTCAGTCAACAATCTGCCCTGAATTGCGTAGGAGTACACGCTCATATTGGTTCCCAAATTTTTGAGCGCCAACCACATCAAGATTTGGCCGCAGTCATGGTGCAGTGGCTGCGAGATGCTGCGAAGTTTGGTTTAAATATTACAGAGTTAAATGTTGGTGGCGGTTTAGGGATTAAATATACAGAATCAGACGATCCCCCCAGCATTGAAGAGTGGGTAAAGGCGATTTGTCAAGTAATCCAAGAAGCTTGTGCAGCCGAAAATCTGCCTTTGCCGAAATTACTGAGTGAACCGGGGCGATCGCTAATTGCTACAGCTTGTGTTACTGCTTACACCATCGGTTCATCCAAAGCCATCCCAGAAATTCGTACTTACGTGGCAATTGATGGAGGAATGTCTGACAATCCCCGCCCGATTACTTACCAATCAGTTTATCGGGCAGTTGTTGCCAATAAAATGTCTTTTCCTTTAACTGAAACAGTCACAATTGCTGGTAAACATTGCGAATCAGGAGATATTCTGATTAAAAACGCACTACTCCCAAAGACTGAATCAGGGGATATTCTCGTAGTTATGGGAACTGGTGCGTACAATTACAGTATGGCATCTAACTACAACCGCTTGCCCCGATCGGCAGCAGTCGTAGTAGCGAATAGCGAAGCAAATTTAATTTTGCAACGTGAAACTTATGAAGATTTAATTCGACAAGATCGCCTACCAGAAAGACTAAAAAATCAAGAGTTAGGAGTTAAGAGTTAGAAGTTAGGAGTTGTGAACTTTAAGTTATGAGTTGTCAATTAAAGTTTTTTTCATAACTCATAACTCATAACTCCTAACTCCTAACTCCTAACTCCTAATTGTAATTAGAGGCAAAAGTGTAATCCAGATGTCATGAGAGATTGGTGGAAGCAATGGCTGGCAAACCTGGGGTGGTCACAGTCCTTGCTACTTGGGACTCTGGATATTGTGTTAGTGCTGGTGCTGACGTATATGATACTAGTTATCATTAGTGAGCGCCGAACACTGTGGATGGTGAGGGGATTCATTTTTTTAATGCTAGCCTCAGCACTAAGTGGCAGATTCGGACTACCTCTGCTCAGTTTTGTACTGGAAAAGTTAGTGATTGGTTGTGCTGTAGCGATGGCAGTTGCTTTACAGTCGGAATTTCGGCGGTTTTTGGAGCAATTGGGGCGTGGCGAGTTTCGTCAGCTACTTCAACCCGACCGTCTGGCAATCCCCAAATCTGATAGTGTAATTGATGAAATTGTTGAGGCTGTTAAAGAATTGTCAAAAAACCGCATTGGAGCTTTACTAATTGTGGAAACCACAGGGCCAATTGATGAGCGAGATTTTTCTGTGCCAGGAGTAAAGCTAAATGCGGAGGTTTCTAAAGAATTGATCCAGACAATTTTCCAGCCGAAAACTTTGTTACACGATGGTGCGACACTGATCCGTGGATCACGCATTGTGTCATCGGGTATAATTTTACCACTTTCGGGACGCACAGCCTCGCGCCAGTTGGGAACACGCCACCGGGCGGCAATGGGAATTACTGAGCGGGTCGAAAATTGCATTTGTGTCGTCGTATCTGAAGAAACGGGTTCTATTTCCTTAGCGGAAAGGGGAACCCTAAATAGACCGCTGACGATTAGGAAGCTGAAAGAGTCATTAGAGGCTCTTTTGTCTCCAACCGTAGATAGGGAAGCTGTTGCTCCTGGTCTGTTGAGTTTTGTTCGTCGGATAGGTGGAAAGACACTAGCACTGGTTTCACGTTTACTCGGATTACCACGTCTTCGACGCGCTACGCGAACGACCGCTTCTCGAGATAAAAAATGACAGCACAACAAACTAAACTGCAAGATTTACCTACTGACTTAAAACGAGAACTATTGCCGCAGCACGTTGCGGTAATTATGGATGGCAATGGTCGATGGGCGAAACGTCAGGGTCTACCCCGAATTATGGGTCATAAGCGAGGGGTAGATGCTCTCAAAGATTTACTTCGCTGTTGTCAGGATTGGGGAATTCAGGCGTTGACAGCTTATGCTTTTTCAACAGAGAACTGGAAAAGACCGCAGGAAGAAGTGGATTTTTTGATGACTCTGTTTCAAAGAGTTTTGCGGCAAGAACTGCGGGAAATGGTCGAAGAGAATGTTCAAATTAAGTTTGTCGGAAATTTGCAAGACCTGCCGCGATCGCTCCAACAAGAAATATCCCGTTCTATGGAAGAAACTAAGGATAATCGCGGTATCCGGTTTTCAGTAGCAACTAATTATGGTGGACGACAAGAGATTTTACAAGCTTGTCAGGCGATCGCCAAACAAGTGCAGCAAGGTATGCTACAACCTGATGAAATTAATGAGCAGGTGTTTGAGAGCCACTTGTACACAGCCGGAGTTACTGACCCAGATTTATTAATTCGCACCAGTGGAGAAATGCGCCTCTCAAATTTCCTTCTCTGGCAAATGGCTTATGGAGAAATTTATATTACTGATGCTCTCTGGCCCGATTTTGACCGTGCCGAATTTCACCGCGCTTTGTGTGCCTACCAGCAACGGGAGCGGCGATTTGGGAAAGTGTAAATTTACAATAAAACCCAGCCGCCAATTTCTACCTCAGTGAGTTGGGTGGAGATGATCGCGAGGCTTGTTAATCAAAGGAGAGAATTAATATTCATAAGTCCAATCAAGAATCAGAGTCGTGGAATAGGGCTTTGATATCTCGATAGCCACTGACAACACGAAAAATCTCCACATCTTGCCCTATGGGCATATAGAGGATGAGGTAATTGTCTATTGAGAGGCTACGGATACCAGGTAAAATTTCATCGCGCCCTCGTCCGAGACCAGGGAACTGAGCAATTTTGGCAAATTTCGCGTCCAGCTTACTCAGAAAACCCTCAGACTGAGCCAAGCCAGATTGTCTAGCAATGTAATCCGCTATCTGCTCAATGTCTTGAATTGCGGGTTTGGTAAGGCGAAATTGTCGGGTCATGCTTCGTCTGAAACACCGTAGCGCGATCGCACATTGGCACGAATTTGAGCCATTGCAGCCGAGCCATCAACAACTTCGCCCCGCTCGGACGCTTCCCACCCAATACGCGCTTCTTCTTGCAGGTCTTGCAGCCGTCCTTGATAGATGTCTTCTTGTTGTTCCAGAAGTTTGATGCCTGCAAGAATAACTGCGATCGCGTTCTGATACTTACCGCTAGTGAGTTGGCGTTGAACTAGGGCTTCTACTTCAGGTGGCAGAACGATTTGCATGGATTTTTGTCGGAGTAGGAGTAACTCTAATTGTAAGCGATCGCTTTTGTCAGCTATATCTACTTTGAACCCACATTCCGTCCCGCATTCCTCGTCCATGTAATCATAGGCGGGGTTAGGGACGGGCAGATTCTATGCCACCCAACTACTCAGGTTTGCCCATGTGGATTTACTTGTGACCGCGACGTAGCTGCGGCGATGGTGATGCTCAATTGGGCAATGGGGACGGGAACCGACCTCATCAAACGTGGATCGGATCGCTCTACTTCTACCCATTGCGGTGGGTTTAAGCAACTGTCCGAAATGAAGCGTCAGAAACCTCGTCCATCTTCTTAGATGGGCGGGGTAGTTCATAGAGTAGCGATCGCACTCAGGGCAATGGCAGGGATAAACTACGCACTTCAACTCAAACGATGAGCGATCGCACTATATGGCAATTTATTTGTAGTTGTAGTTAGCGATAGCGTAACTCATGCAAATATTGGGTTTCGTGCTTTAACCCAACCTACAGTCCAGCGATCGCATTCACCCAAAAAACCCAATGAGCGATCGCCTGTGCCAATTTCCCTAATCACCTTCCCATTTCAAAATACCAAAATGCGATGGTCGAAGTACCTAAAATGCGGTACAACAGATACTAATAATGTAAGCTTATATACTCAATAATTAATAACCGCAGATAGTTAAGTTTTTCTATATAAAGTTTTACCTGTGGAAATTGGCTTTCCTCTGAAAAATACCAATCGGCAAAATAAGAAATATCAAATATATTCGTTTTTGTTAATTTTTTAATTATCTCTTGATAATTTTCTAAGTCATCATTAGCAATTACTTGAGACGCACATCCCTCAATATCAGTTGTGAAAATTTCTATTTCCCCTAATATGCTGAAATCTTTTGATTCTTCCCACAGACCTATTTGCCGTCTTTCTTCGCGGGTATTTTTATAATTACTTAACAAATGCTTCAACACTTTACCAATGTAGTTCTTGGCAGTCTGGGAATTTTTAGGGATATTTGATGCTCTGAGGTTTTGCATACAATGTGCTAGTTTTTACCGTATGAAACAATCTTGCCATTTCTTTCAATTATAAATTCATTTCCTTTATTCCATCTATCTGCACCATCGCTAAGTGTTGTCTTTCGAGCGCCTTTTTTGTTGAAATTATTTGCTTTTCTTAAATACTTTAAATAATTGTTGGTAAAATCATGTCTGTCAGCATGGTTGACAATGCTATTAGCTAAAGTTGGATAGGTGGCTTGATCCCAATTTTCTATGAGTGTCTTCATTTCAGCAATCTCAGCATCTGTGTATCCGCTAAATAAAATTTCTTCATAGGGATCTACTTTTTGAGGCTGAATAGGTTCATCTTGGCTATTGGGATCCATCTCAAAGTGATTATAGTTAGTTTTTCTGAACTAATACTAATTTTAATCGACATTGATATTTGAGCGCGATGTCAGAGACAAGCTGCTTTGCGTCTACGCACTCCTTCCCAAACCCAAAAAGCGATCAGTTGCACATTTGCGCTGCAAAGAATCTTCTACAGGCTGCTTTTTTGTGCCCAAACGTGCGATCGCTCATCTCACCAAACACCTCGCCCCGTGGAAGCCCCCGGATTCATCCGTGGGGGCAAGGGGCAGGCGAATTTATTCGCCGTCACGTCTTTAAAAACCATA
>NZ_JBALDZ010000151.1:0-10870 GCF_036917155.1 Nostoc sp.
GTAGATGCTGGTTTATCATAGTCTGCTTTTACACTTTTACACTCAACCGTATTATCTCGTACTCTTTTTCAAAAATCAAATAGGAGTCCTATATCTGGAATAGTTTCTATATCTTCACTCTCTAACCAATCTGGTATGACTTCCCGATAAGCATACTCTACTCCAAATTCAATCATGATGGGGCTACCACCAGAAAGAATGATGATCTTTTTAGCCAATTCTTGTCCAAGAGTAAAATGAAGCTGCTCCTCCTTGGAAAGAATATATGTTTGCACATCCTCATGAGTAAATTCATTTAATTCCAAATAAGTTAATTCTTCTTCTTTGAATGACTTTTCTAGAATTTGACGGGCAATACTAGGGCGACCTGCAAAAATAAATACGGCATTATCTAGTTGATGGCATAAATCGCTAATATACTTCCAAATTTCCTCTCTTACCTCTTCTTGTCCTAATTTCTCAACCGTATCAATTATAAATACTAGTCTCTGTTGGCTGGATTTTCGATTAATTTCATCGACCAAGAACTTTTCAAGTTGCCTGCGTTCCTGTTCGTATGCAATTCGACTAAGGCGGTTTTCATCTTCTCGCAGTTGTCGTAACTGGAGCAACCATTCTTTATATGTATAATCGTATAATTGTTTGGCGATTTGAGTGCATAAATCTTCTGCATCCTTAAAGACAGGCATATCGCAATCAATAATTTCACTTGTCCCAATCTCAACTTGGTTTAGGCGGGATTGTAATGCACGAAGCAACCAAGTTTTGCCAATTCCCCCTCTACCCTCCACCAAAACGACGTGTAGATTAGGCTCCTGAACATGGGAAATGATTCTATTTAGATGTTCTTCACGACCAACAAACTCTAATTTATCTAGTTCAGACATAATAGACTCCTATTTGATTTTTGCAAAAACTCAGTAGACATCTATTCCCTAGTTAATTATTTTGAATGGCTTCATCCAGCTTCTGAATTAAATATCTATAGGGTGTATCATTATATTCGTCATTGTGCAGATAGTAATTGACAAAAAACTGAAATTCCCAGTCGTTTTCTACTTCAGATTTCAGCGTATAAATAAATTCATGAAATTGCTCTCGATCTGTATTGCGGAATATTCCCAGAGTTTCTTCAACAGTTTGATCAAAGAAAGTTTTGCGGAGTTCTTGTCGATAAGCTAGACTATCAGCACCACGATTGATAAATCCAGCATGTTGCTGAAGAATTTGAAAAAAATACTGCATAGACCAAGTACCCGCAAGACCCGCGTCAGCAGAATTATTCTTTGATTTCAGTTCATCAATATACTCCTGGCAGATTTTAGCTGCTTCGCTACAAAGCTCTTTAAAGCTCTCAGGCGAGGTTTCTCTGAGAAGACCAATAACTAGTACCCGCCGTGTCATGCCATCTTTGATAATCGTTTTGTCACGACTAAAAATAGATGTCTTTGTAAGTTCAACATTTAATTTATAACTATCATCACTGAAAGGTAGCTGAAATCTTTTAACGGCTTGTTTTAATAACCAATGACCATTTATTCTGGGAAATATACTCAACTTTTCAATGCATTCATATAGATGACTATTTTCTTTTGTCAAGCTTTCTCTAATCTGGTCTCTACATTTTTTGAGGTTATTTTCCCATAATTGGTTGCCATAACTGTTTAAAAACAAATTAACTGTGTAACCACCACCTCGATAAACTTTTAGTGCTTCAGCAATTCCTCCTGGATGCCCGCCAGTTAAATATAGTAAGTGTCCTGATAGTAGAGCAAGACTTTCAGAAGTCATCTCGATGGGCTTGAGATATTTTGTTGCTGTATCCTGAATCACTTCCCAATTAAAAGGAGAGAGTATTAGTCTAGCAAAAGTCCGAGCTAAGGGGAGATCAATCAGACAGCGAGCTGCAATAATAACTCGAATTCTCCCGGAATTCTCTTTAAAGAACTGTAATTCTTTCAAACATTTTTGAATTCTATATTTAAATTCCTCAAGTTCATTAAAAAGTTCGTTTAAACGTTGGTTTTTTGGGGCGCTTCCATCAAGATCGATTAGCAGCACAATACCTTTTTTTCCCTGGGATTGCCATTTAGCCCAATTTCTATGCAATAGTAAGGCGAAACGTTCTCCCCAAATTAATTCATGCCCTTCTGGGATTCTCAGATTCAAAGAACTTGCTAATCGGTTTTCTAGGTTCTCAATACTTTCATAACTAGACATAGAAGCATAAGCACAACACCATTGTAATTCTTGAAAACGCTTCTGTATCTGTTTGAGAAATTCTGTTTTTCCGTAACCTTCAGGTGCCGTCACTAAACGATAAGGAGGAGAATTAATTGCCGTAATCTCACTAATTGCAGCATCGCGATTAGTGAATGGGATCTTATCAGGATCAATTTGCTCTAGGAATTCTCGATTTAGCTGGTTTAACTCGGATTCAGCTTTTTGCATTTCATCAAGTTTATGCTCATATTGCCTTTTAAATTGACTTTTATCTACAGAATTATTCGTCCACAATATTTGGTCGTTGAGACTTTCAATCTCAGTTTGTAAATTCGTTATTAACTGCTCTAGATGTTTCTTTTTTAAATCTGAAGAATTGTTCATTGGATTTAGGTATTAAATTAATGGCTGATGGCATTAAGTTCGTTTTCTACTTGCTCAAGTTCTTGTAGTATGCTGTTGATTTGGCGTTGGATGATATTGCGATCGCTCGAACTCAGTGTATAGTTGAGTTGATTGTAAGCTGCCTCATAATCACTACTGAGAACGTCAAAGCGTTGTTGCAAAGTTTTGATTTTGAGTTGTTGCACTCTGCTCTTAATAGTCTGGGTATGTGCATTTGACGAAATCGACAAGCCTATTTCATCCCATGTTGCAATCAATACATCCGCAGGAATCATAAAAGCAGTCTTGATGTCTTCTCGCCTTTTCTCCGCTGCTACTGCCATACCAACTACTCCCACAAGGGTTTCATCCCATATCGGCGCACCACTAAAGCCTGGTTCTACTCTGTAGCCAGTTACCTTACTATCTTCCAACTGCACCCATCCCTTTCCTTGTCCGTCTCGTAACACCCCTGTGGCCCAAACGCCATCATTGTGTCCGTTAGGAAAACCGAATATGCGGAAAGGATGTTCCCAGATATTGCTAGCTCTTATTAGCTGAATGGGTTGGGCTTCTTTAGGTAATTGCCCTTCTATTTGCAACCCAGCAATATCTTCAGGTTCGGAGGTTGATGCATTGCTGACAACGGGTTGCCAAAAAACAACTTTAGCTTTTAGTTGTTGCCCTGATGCAATTAGGGGAAAATCCAAATAAATATCATTACTAGGAGCTTTAACTATATCTTCTGGTAAAGATAGAGCAGAGGTAACAACATGAGCGCATGTCAAGATGTAATTTTGAGTTCGCCCAGAGACTAAAAAACCTACACCAACTACCGCACCATCAGGATGAAAAATCCGGGCGATCGCTGACCTAAAAGTTTGAATATAATTATCTGTACTTACTACCATGCTATGCCTTGTCTTGCTTCCATTTCAAGGTAATTTCGTAGTTAGCTTCACCACTTACCTGACTTTTCACGGGAAGTCCTCAAGCCCCCAAAAAGCGTAGGTTTTTCCACAGGCTAATTCTCAATAACTCTGAGTTAATGAAAATAGCTAACGGAGAAATCAGGGCTTGGGAAAGCATCAAAATGACCTTTTCCACATCCCGTGAAAAGTCAGCACCACTTACAGAAGTAAAAATTGCACCCGCAGCAGCATTTAACTTAATCCCAAACTTAACCTCTACCTCATTAGCAGGTGTATTAAGCTGACTCAGCTTAGTGATAATTGCTGAAGCGACAGGTTGGATTTGATCTAATACCTCGTCAAATTTCTTTTTAGCTTCAACTACCATTTGCCCTGTGTCTGGTCTAGCAACACGTCTCACAGCATTGCTATTTTCTGGCTCATCAACTTCAACTAAAAACTTCGTCCCATCTTGGAGAGAAAATTCTGTAATTTGTTTCCGATTCATCATGAATGAAACCTGTTTATTTTGAACTAATAGTTTAATGTGTTGATCATCAAATGAGTTGGCAGAAATTTTTGTAATCTTATTCTCATTTAATGGTTAACTCGTTAAATATTTCTCCAACAATTTCTGACTTTTTTCTCCCATTTCATGAAACTTCTGGCAAAACTCTCTCCACCGATCATTCGTTGATTGACAAACTACTAGTAGTATGTATCATTAATTTTGCTGGGGTGCGAGATCCCCGACTTCTTCAAAAAGTCGGGGATCTGCTCGCCCTAACCGATCGCAATTAATGACATGAACCACTAGTAGTCCATGAAGCTAACGAAAGCCCAATATGTAGCAAACACTTAAGTGCTTAACGCAAGTACTTAAGTCCTGACTACAAACTTATTTACCCAGCATAGTTGACTTGACAGCCTACTAGAAGTTTGTGAAGTTTCTGAATAAACTGACTCACTTCTTGCTGCTTGGGCATTACAAGCTGCTTGACTGTCATGCTACAGACATAACAATTGTTATGTCAACTGTTATATTAGTTATATCAATAGCTTGATTTCAATTAGTAATTATACTGACTCAGCTAGAAAATTACTTGAATTTAAGTAAGTAGGCAAAAATAAATTAAACTATGTTACATTATATAAATTTAATTAAATTTTCTCGTGGTATAGCGGTTTTCGTTTGCGTGAGGTACACCCGTAGGGAACATGCCCATTGGTGTCAACTTAACGCGAAACCGCTTGTCCGCCGGGAATTGAAATTCCCGTCTCATAGCGAAAGTCATCTGAAGATGACTAAATATCGCCAAAAATCTCCAGTCTACTTCAGTAGACTTAAGCTAAAAGCCAAAGAAATTTATTTCCGGGCGGGCATGTCAGCCAACAGATAAGCTATTTCCAGCAAAAGTAGACACCTATGGGCATGTTCCCTACACCTTGCGATATAACGTTGTACCCCATCTGAATGGGAAATGCTATAACGTTACGCAAACCACATGTATAAAAATATCCCCGACTTCTTGAAGAAATCAGGGATCTAGTTACTTGAATAGCTGGTAGCTGGAAGTACTGAGGAATTTTTACTTGCAAAGAGTCCATCAATTCGGAGAACACTTGGCACAAAAATCAGGACTGAATTTACAGTATTGGCTATTTGTCAATTGGTAAGCTGTACAATAAGGAAAACTAGTAAGTTCAATTTTGGCTGCTTGTAATTTTGAACCATTCGGCAACGCTTCAGTAAGTTTGGTTTTAGCAGCCAGAAATATAGCTAAAAGCTTAGGCAACGCTATGCAGGCAGCGATATTTAGCAACGTTAGCAATATAGTGTCTATCAAATTCATAGGTAGTCATCTCCTGTGAAACGTAGGCGTAGGCGTAGCCCGTCGTAGACATCGCTGTTCTTAGATGCAAACACAATCATTGCTTGCACTCTATGTAAACTAACTTTAACATAAATTTTTGTAAATATAAACGTGGAATTCCTGGAATTATCATACACAGAAGGGAATGTGGATAATAAGGACGGTGATTGTAGCGAAATAACAAAATAAGCTGTAAAAACGATCAGTTTAAAATCTTTAGGTAAGGTGTTATGTCAAAAACCCAAACCGTCTCTTCTTTTTTATCTAACATCAGTGAGGGAGAACGACAGTCATTAAAGCGGTTGGTAGATTACACAAATGTGGAATCGTTGCCAGAAGTTTGGCCTTTAGCCGCTCAAAAATTTGGTGATGTTGTCGCTCTCCGCAGCCCTCACAGTAAACCAGAAGTAGTGATTACTTATACTCAGCTAGCAGAGCAAATACAACTATTTGCTTCTGGGTTACAGGCGTTGGGAGTCAAGGTAGGCGATCGCATTTCCCTAATTGCTGACAACAGTCCTCGCTGGTTCATTGCCGATCAAGGCATCATGACCTCTGGAGCCGTTGATGCCGTGCGTAGCTCCCAAGCGGATAAAGAAGAACTGCTGTTTATCATCGCGAATAGCGGCAGTACAGCGATCGTCGTTGAGGATTTAAAAACACTTAAAAAACTACAAGACCGTCTCAAAGATTTACCAATTCAAGTGGTAATCTTACTTTCTGATGAAGCATCACCAACAGACGAAACCCTAAAAGTACTCAATTTTACACAGTTGATTGAAATTGGGATAAATCATCATTTTGTGCCAGTCAAGCAAAATCGTGACGCTCTAGCAACCCTAATTTATACCTCTGGCACTACGGGTAAACCCAAGGGTGTAATGCTGTCTTATAAAAATTTGATGCATCAAGTGATAACTTTTGGGACAGTATTGCAACCAAATACTGGCGATATCGTTCTCAGTATCTTACCTTCGTGGCACAGCTACGAACGAACTGTTGAATATTACCTACTATCTCAAGGTTGCACGCAAGTTTATACTAATTTGCGCTCTGTGAAAGGAGATTTGAAAAAATTTAAACCCAATTACATGGTGGGTGTACCTCGGCTGTGGGAATCGATTTATGAGGGAGTGCAAAAGCAGTTCCGCGAACAACCAGCAAATAAGCAACGCCTAGTTAACTTTTTATTGGGCATTAGCGATAAATATATCAAAGCGCAGCGAACTGCTCAGGGATTGGATTTAAATAATCTTCATGCTTCCGCCATCGAACGATTAGCAGCTAAGATCCAAGCATCTGTTTTCTTGCCTCTCCACGCCTTGGGTGAACGACTGGTTTATGCCAAGGTGCGAGAAGCCACAGGAGGACAAGTTAAGCAGATGATTAGCGGCGGTGGTGCGCTTCCGAGACATATCGACAACTTTTTTGAAATTATTGGTGTGCAGATTTTGCAAGGCTATGGTTTGACAGAAACTTCTCCTGTTACCCATGTGCGCCGTCCTTGGCGAAATTTGATTGGTGCATCAGGACTACCACTCCCCGCTACAGAAGCTAAGATTGTAGATCCTGAAACAAAAGCGCCTTTACCAGTAGGAAAGAGAGGCTTGGTATTGTTGAGGGGGCCGCAGATTATGCAAGGCTATTACCAAAATCCCGAAGCGACAGCCAAAGCAATTGATGTCGAAGGTTGGTTTGATAGCGGTGATTTGGGTTGGCTGACACCACAAGACGATTTGGTGCTGACTGGCAGAGCGAAGGATACGATTGTATTGACTAACGGGGAAAACATCGAGCCACAGCCGATTGAAGATGCCTGTTTGCGATCGCCATACATCGATCAAATTATGCTCGTCGGCCAAGATCAGCGCAGCCTGGGAGCCTTAATTGTCCCCAATGTCGAAGCCTTGGAAAAATGGGCAGCAAGTCAGAATTTGATACTGGATACGTCGAGCGATCGCGTAACTTCCTCAGATAGTCAAAAAATTGACTTGGAGAGTAGAATGATCCAGGATTTATTTCGGCAAGAATTAAATCGGGAAGTACAAAATCGTCCAGGTTATCGACCGGATGACCGCATCGGAACGTTTAAACTCATTCTGGAACCATTTTCGATCGAAAATGGTTTGATGACACAAACACTGAAAGTTCGACGACACATCGTCACGGAACGCTATCGCGATATTATTGACGGCATCTTTGCCTGATGATTCCACCTGCTAACTGTAAAGAGTGAACGTGAAATATGGATGTCTCCAAATCTAATTTGCTTCTGAAACGCGTCGTTAACGTCAAAGTCATTGTGACTCCCCTCTGGAAAGAGGAAGTACAACAGCAGCTGCAAACGCAAATCAATCAACTCGATCAGCAATTGCAACAGCTAGATGTTGAAGGACAAAGAGCGATCGCAGCAATTCAAAAACAGAGTCTACAACCACCTGGGCCCCAAACTCTCCAACAAATTGACAATATCCAACTCCAAGTCAATCAAAAGAAAAGTGAATTTTTAGAGCAAAAAAATCAATTGCTGCAAAATCTCCAGCAAGTGCAGTTTCTCCAACAAGATCAGGAAGTCAACCAATTCCAAATGGAAGGCTTTTTTCGGGTAGAAACCGGTGATAACCTGATTAGCAAAATGCAGGTCGAAATCGTTCTGCGCGATGGCGTGGTAGAAGAAATTCGCGGCGACATTTAGAGAGTTATGAGTTATGAGTTATGAGTTATGAGTTGGAATTCCTAACTCCTAACTTCTCACTCCTAACTCCTAACTAATTCCTCACTCCAGCCCAAACAATTTGCCAGACTGGAGGTGAGCTAATAAAAAGCGATCGCCCAAAAGTACTCATCTCAACTCGATATTTAACCATACCAACTGAATCATTACCCCCCTTGATTTGCGTAATCGTCACTAACGCCTGATTTCGTTGCGGATAAGCTACCTCTACCTTTCGCGTTCCTCCCACTCCTATGTCCTCAAAGGCATTCAGGGCGAGAGTAGCAGGATCGCTCCCTTGGAGAGATGAGTTAAGCCTTTCTAAAGGTATAGTTTTATAATCGGAACGCTCTGAGTATGCCACAACCTCTTGAGACTGATGTATTGCTGCCACCTGCGGGGTTTGCCCATCAGTAGTTTCAACAATCAGTGCAGATGGCTGGTGCTGGATAATATAAACTCCAGCGCTAGCAGTCGCAAAGACACTCAGTATTACAATCAAAAAGAATTTCAACTTTGCCGACATAAAAGTAAACAGGAATTTCAAATAGGTTTATTACCAATTTTGAATTCTAGATTGAACTGTATCCCATATCCTCTAACTGTGAGAAGCTCTTGTATCTTAAGCAGTAGTTATGAGGAATATAAATAGCAAGGGAGTGGGGAGTAGGGAATAAGGAACAGATGTGTACTGAGTTTTTTCAAAAATAGGACTTACGCAAACAATAGCTAAAACCCTGATTTTTAGGTAGGGGCAATTCATGAATTGCCCCTACAGGATGTATTTTTGCGTAAGTCCTAAAAAATTAAATACGAGTCCCATAGACATCTAAGTTAGATTTATGTTCCTAAAGTCAAGGATCAATCGATTAGTCATTAGTTCCCCACTCCCTATTCCCCAATGCCCAACCTAAAATATAAACAGTCTAAAACCCTCCCACCAAGATACAATTCGATCTGATAAAAACTGTTAAAGTCCATAAACCATTGATTTCCAAACCACCCTATGAGCATTCACGAAGTATTTATGCCGGCGCTGAGTTCCACCATGACGGAAGGCAAAATCGTCTCCTGGGTGAAATCGCCAGGGGACAAAGTGGAAAAAGGCGAAACAGTGGTGGTTGTAGAGTCAGATAAGGCGGATATGGATGTAGAAACCTTTTATGAGGGATTTCTTGCCCATATCATAGTTGAAGCTGGTGAAACTGCCCCCGTAGGATCTGCGATCGCCTTCATCGCCGAAACGGAAGCTGAAATTGAACAGGCCAAATCTCTTGCCAATTCCGGCGGTGCGGCTGCTACTACAACCTCTTCCCCAGAACCAGTCTCCGCCACAGCCTCAGCCGCCACACCTGCCTTAGCGTCTCAAAACGGGTCTAACCACAAAGAAGGAAGGCTTGTAGCCTCACCCCGCGCCCGGAAGTTAGCCAAAGAACTCAAAGTTGATTTAACTACACTCCAAGGCAGTGGCCCCCACGGACGCATTGTCGCCGAAGATGTAGAAGCATTGTCCAATAAAGGCAAACAACCAGCCCCAGTTACCCCAGTAGCACCCATACCAACCAGCGCCCCAGTTGCACCCCCAGCACCTCGGACACCAGCGCCTACACCAGTAGTAGCGGCTGTTCCTGGTCAAATTGTACCTCTAACTACCTTCCAAAATGCCGTAGTGCGGAACATGGTAGCTACCATATCCGTGCCCGTCTTCCGTGTCGGTTATACAATTACCACCGATGGATTAGACAAACTTTATAAACAAATTAAATCCAAAGGCGTGACAATGACAGCGCTACTAGCGAAAGCTGTAGCAGTGACATTGCAAAAACACCCATTGTTAAATGCCAGTTACTCAGACCAAGGTATTGTTTATCATTCTGATATCAACATTTCCGTAGCAGTAGCGATGGATGATGGCGGATTAATTACACCTGTGCTGCAAAATGCCGACGCAGTGGATATATATTCTCTATCGCGTACTTGGAAGTCTTTGGTAGAACGTGCCAGGGCAAAACAACTACAGCCCCAAGAATATAACAGTGGTACTTTTACCCTGTCTAATTTGGGGATGTTTGGCGTAGACAAATTTGATGCGATTTTACCGCCTGGACAAGGTTCAATTTTAGCGATCGGGGCATCCCGTCCGCAAGTGGTAGCAACACCCGACGGTTTATTTGGCGTGCGGCAACAAATGCAAGTTAATATTACTTCTGACCACCGGATTATTTATGGTGCCCATGCTGCGGCGTTCTTGCAAGATTTAGCAAAACTGATTGAGACAAATCCTCAATCTTTGACACTGTAGTTTTGAAAAAACACCAAATTTAAATGTTAGCGCTATAAGCGAGCAGCAATTTTTCGTAGAGTAGCGCTAACAACAAACAATACTTACACTTCAATACTACAAACTTTAACTTCTCGCCGCTCCGGTACTGGGTACTGGGGACTGGGAAAAAGTTTTTTAAAATTTGGTGGTGGGTAAAAGCCTCCACTATAATTTTAAAGGTTTGGCATCTAATCCCTAATCCCCAGTCCCCAGTCCCTTTTACTTGATTTACGCCTAGCTACTTATCACGAGTGACATACGACAACACCCTGAAATATCTGGTTGAGCAGTATCCAGAAGATTTTATCCGCTACTTACTCGCATCTGAGCCAACGAATATCCAGATTGTGACATACTCCCCGCGCCGCCACTTCGTGGACGGCGGGGGCTTCTCAGTGACTCCCGGCAACTAGAAAGGACATTTCCTGAGCTTTGAAGGACG
>NZ_JBALDZ010000152.1:0-25539 GCF_036917155.1 Nostoc sp.
TAGGGGCTTTAAACCCTGTATTCGGGGCTAATTTTTTTTCTGTTCCCTGTTAAGAGTTCCCTGTTAAGAGTTCCCGCCCCGAAGGGGCTTGGTAAGAAATGAATTTTGCAAGTATTGTTTGATTTTGAACTTTTATCCTTTGCGTCTTAGCGCCTTTGCGTGAGAGAAAAAAATTATTAACTAAGATGAATAAAAATGAACAACCTAGAACTAACAACAAACACCATCAAAAAACTACAAATCGGCAAACGCAAAGTAGTTGAAAAATTAGTCAACATAGAACCGCTCAACTCAGCTAATCCTCTACCGTTAGTCATTTTCCGTGCTGTAGATGGTATCAATTTAATTAATTGGACGCAGCAAAACCGTGATTTTATTGAAACTAATTTACTTAAAAATGGTGGCATACTTTTCCGAAATTTCCATGTCAATACAGTCGAAGATTTCCAAAGGTTTGTAAAGGTAGCTTCCACCGGAGAACTCTTAGATTACACCTATCGTTCAACGCCACGCACAGAAGTAAGCGATAAAATCTACACTTCAACTGAATATCCCGCAGATGAAGCAATTCCACTACATAACGAAAATGCTTACTCTCCCATTTATCCCATGAAGATATGGTTTTTCTGCGTTAAAGCATCTGAAATTGGCGGAGAAACACCAATCGCTGATAGCCGTAAAATCTTTGAACGCCTCAACCCGTCCATCAAAGAACGGTTTATCGAAAAGAAAGTCATGTATGTGCGAAATTATGGCGATTTAGATTTGCCTTGGCAAGAAGTTTTTCAAACCACAAATAAATCTGAGGTAGAAAGTCATTGCCGCAAGTTGGGTATCTCTTTTGAATGGACAGGTAACAATACCCTCAGAACAAGCCAAGTTTGTCAAGCTGTTGCCAAACATCCTAAAACAGGTGAAATCGTGTGGTTTAACCAAGCTCATTTATTCCATATTTCCAGCTTGAAAGCAGAAGTACGCGAATCATTGTCTGCATTACTCAAAGAAGATGAATTTCCTCGCAATGCCTATTATGGTGATGGTTCTCCTATCGAAGTCTCTGTTTTAGATGAAATCCGGGAAATATATCGCCAAGAAGCAGTTATTTATCCTTGGGAGAAAGGAGATGTGTTAATGCTGGACAATATGTTGGCAGCACATGGACGGATGCCATTCGTCGGCAAAAGAAAGATTGTAGTTGCGATGGCAGAACCTTGTTAAAGCAGTTTTCTTTTGCTTTTTTTTTCAAAGCAAAGATACCAGAGGTTTTTTAATGTTATCCTCCCAAATGCTTAGTAGGTAAGTATTTGGGAGTTTTTGTTTAAAATCTGGCAACTTACAGCATAAATTGATTTGACTACCCCTATTAAAACATTGATGCAGGTGTGACTTCGTTCAATTTACATAATTTGTATCGCCAGTATTGATTAATTGCAAAGGATTTCAATTTTATGCACGCTGAAATGACCAATCTGATTCGCATTTCTCCTCAGCAAAAGCATTTATGGTTGCAACAAAAGGATAATTATCAAGCTTACTGTTCCCAAATTGCGATAAATATCGGAGGTAATCTTAACCCCGATATTCTGAAATTAGCTTTAGCAAATATCAGCGATCGCCACGAAATATTTCGCACTGTTTTTCATACCTTACCAGGTATGAATATCCCCTTCCAATCAATTAGCGATCACAGCACAATTTCACTTGGAGAATACGACTGGAGTAGTTTAACTTCTCAAGTACAACAAGCCAAAATTGATGCGCTTTTCCAAGATGAAAGCCTCCGAGTTTTTGATTTTGAACAAGCCGCAAGTTTACATTTTATCTTAAGTAAATTAGCTCCAGACAAGCATATACTGTTTATCAGCTTGCCTGCTTTATATGCAGATATAACAACACTCAATAATCTTATATGTGAAATCGGTCGTTCTTATACAGCTTGTTTACACAGCGAAGAACTGTCAGATGAAGTGATGCAATATGCAGATGTCTCTGAATGGCTAAATGAATTATTAGAGTCTGAGGAGACAGAGACAGCAAGAAATTATTGGCATCAACAAGATATTTCTTCTGTGTTAAATTTGCGAATTCCTTTTGAAAGGAAAAATGTCAATCAATCATCTGGAGAAATTGTATTTGCACCTCAATCGCTCTTTTTGGAGATTAATCGAGATACGGTAGAAAAACTGGCAATATTGCCAGAAAATTATCATACTTCAATTGAAGCAATTTTATTAGCTTGTTGGCAAGTACTGCTTTGGCGGTTAAGCGGTCAATCTGATATTGTGATTGGGACTGCTGGCGATGGACGCGAATATGACGAATTAAAAGAAGTTTTAGGACTTTTAACTAAATATTTGCCTATTCATTCGCACTTAAAGGATACTTTAAAATTCTCAGAACTTATGGAAAGAGTTTCTGAGTCTTTTCGTTTTGCCAAACAATGGCAAGAGTATTTTGATTGGGAGCATTTGATCGCTGCAAATGAGAAATTTACTTATCGTGCATTTTTCCCTTTCTGTTTTGATTTTACAAAACAATCACAGAGCTATATAAATGCTGATATTACCTTTTCGGAATCTAAAAAATCCGCCAACGTAGAGAAATATCAAATTAAGCTCTCCAGTGGCTACAGTCAGCATAGTTTGTTTGTAAATTTTGATTACGATTCCAGTTTATTTTCAGAGGATAGTATCAAAATTATTGCCGGACAATATCTGACATTAATAGAAAGTGTCACTCATAATCCAGAAGCGGCAATCATTGATTTAAATACGCTCGGTGAAAGCGATCACCAAAAATTATTGATTGATTTTAACAATACAAAAATAGAATTTCCACAAGATAAATGCATCCATCAACTATTTGCAGAACAAGTAGAACGCACACCCAAGAACATCGCCATTGAATTTAATAACGAGCATCTCACTTATGCACAATTAAACGCCAAGTCCAACCAGCTAGCGCATCAACTACAAAAGTTGGGAGTAAAACCAGAAGTATTGGTAGGAATTTGTGTGGAACGTTCCTTAGATATGTTGATTGGTATCCTTGGTATTCTCAAAGCAGGTGGTGCATATATACCATTCGATCCCACATATCCCCAAGAACGATTGGGATTTATGTTAGAAGATGCTCAAATTCCTATACTGTTAACTCAACAAAGACTTGTAGATAAGTTTGTTGAACATAACACCCGTTTAATTTGTCTTGATCGAGATTTGCCAGAAAATAATGCCACACTCAGCATTGAAAATCCTGTAAGCGAAGTCACACCGGAAAATCTGGCTTATATAATTTATACCTCTGGTTCTACAGGAAAACCTAAAGGAACCATGATTCCTCATAGAGGTTTAGTTAATTACCTGAGTTGGTGTACAAATGCGTATGCGATCGCCCAAGGTTACGGCGCTCCAGTACAATCTTCCATAGGGTTTGACGCAACGATTACCAGCTTATTCTCACCGTTATTGGTCGGACAAAGGGTAGTACTATTGCCTGAGAAGGAAGAAATTGAAGCATTGTCAGCACTTTTGCAGTCTGATAAAAACTATAGCTTGGTTAAAATTACTCCAGCTCACCTAGAAATGCTCAATCAGATGTTACCTAACCACGAAGGTGTAACGAAAACGAGAGCATTAATCATCGGTGGCGAAGCATTATTGGGTAAAAGCTTGAAATTTTGGCGCGATAATGCTCCAAATACCAGAATAATTAACGAATACGGCCCAACCGAAACTGTTGTTGGTTGTTGTGTTTATGAAGTTAGCGAACAAACTTCTTTATCAGGTGCAATTTTAATAGGTCGTCCTATTGCGAATACTCAACTTTACTTGCTTGATGAAAATCAAAAACTTGTACCAATTGGTGTTCCCGGCGAACTATACATTGGTGGTGCAGGAGTAGCTAGGGGTTATCTCAATCGCCCAGAATTAACACAACAGCGATTTATTCCCAATCCTTTTAGCGATGAACCTAATTCTCGCCTATATAAAACAGGGGATTTAGCGCGATATTTACCTGATGGTAATATAGAGTACCTCGGACGCATTGACCATCAAGTTAAAATTCGCGGCTTCCGCATTGAACTAGAAGAAATTGAGTCTTTACTGGCTCAACACCCCTTAGTAAATTCTGTTACGGTTATTGCCAGGGAAGACCAACCTGGAGACAAACGTTTAGTAGGTTATATTGTTCCTCAAGAGCAAGCCCCAACAAGTAGCGAACTGCGCCAATTTTTACAGGAAAAGTTACCCGAATACATGATACCTTCTGCCTTTTTGATGTTAGAGGTAATACCTCTAACCGCTCATGGCAAGGTAGATCGGCAAGCTTTACCGCAACCCGATACATCTCGTCTCAGTACACTCAAAACCGAATTTTTAGCACCACAAGATGATTTAGAACAGAAATTAGCTAATATTTGGGAAAATCTACTCAACGTCCATCCTGTGGGAGTAAAGGATAATTTCTTCGATCTGGGCGGTCACTCGCTGTTAGCTGTACGCTTAATGGCTCATCTTAACCAAGAGTTTGGTAAAAACTTGTCTTTAGCGACACTTTTCCAAAATCCTAGAATTGAAAAACTGGCTAATATTCTTCGCCTAGAAACAGAAATATTATCTTGGTCTGCCTTGGTAGAAATTCAAAAAGGTAATTCCAAGTATCCTTTTTTCTGCTTACCTGGGGGTGGCGGCAATGTCCTCTACCTACATAATTTGGCTCGTTATTTAGGGGAAAACCAAACATTTTATGGGTTGCAAGCACCTGGTTTAAATGGGGAATCAGAACCATTGACTTGTGTTGAGGATATGGCAGCTTATTATATCCAGGCGATAAAAACCGTTCAGCCTGAAGGGCCATATTTTCTTGGAGGTCACTCCTTTGGAGGTATTGTTGCCTATGAAATGGCTCAACAGTTAATCAAATCAGGAAATGAGGTTGCTCTGGTTGCGATTTTAGACGCTCCGGCCCCGGTTGCTAGCAACAAACCCTTATATATTGATGTCAATGATGCAACTAGACTGACCGAAACTGCTCGTCTCATCGAACGCTGGGCAGGCAAAAACCTAGATATATCCTATGAGATGCTCCAGCCGCTAGAACTCGACGAACAATTGGAATATCTCAAAGAGCGATTAATCACCGTTGATTTACTGCCTGCTGGTACTGATACAAAGCAAGTGCGTGGTTTGGTGCAAGTTTTCGAGGCAAATCTGCAAGCTAGTATCAAATATTTACCACAAGAAGCTTATCCCAATCGCCTGACTCTGTTGCGAGCTAGCGAAGTGAATGCGGAGGATGCTGCACTTTTAACTGATTTACGCGAAGATCCCGCTTGGGGATGGGGACAGTTTTCCGCTCAAAACATCGATATTCACGTTGTTCCAGGCGACCATATTACGATGATGGCTCAACCTCATATTCTAACTGTTGCAGAACAGCTGGGAATCTGCATTGAGCAAGCAAATGTAGGTAAATAAGGAGTATTGAAATGACCCAACATCCAAAAAATACAGGAATGCAAATTTTTACCCTCATCTGGTTTGGACAGATGATTTCCCTCATCGGCTCTCAGTTAACTAACTTTGCCTTGGGTGTATGGGTATACCAGCGAACTGGTTCGGTAACACAGTTCGCCCTCATTTCACTATTTACCAGCTTGCCCATGATTCTGATTTCCCCTATAGCAGGAACGCTGGTAGACCAATTTCCCCGCCGTTGGATGATGGTATTTAGTGACTTAGGATCGGGCATCGCTACAGGGGTAATTGCGATTTTGTTAGCCGCAGGTGATTTAGCTATTTGGCATATATACGTGGGCGCTGCCATTAGTTCCTGCTTCAGCGCCTTTCAATGGCCAGCTTATACTGCTGCTACCACTCTCCTTGTCCCGCCACAAAAACTGGCACGCGCCAACGGTATGCTGCAAATCGGGGAAGCAGCTGGTCGGTTGGTTGCACCAATGCTAGGAGGTGTACTGCTGCTCTTTCTCGAAATTGATGGCATTATCTTTATTGATTTTGCCACCTTTATTTTTGCTCTAAGTACTCTGTTACTAGTTCCGTTTCCCAAACAGTACATTGATAGACATCGCGCCGAAAAAACTCCTTGGTTTAAGGAAGCATCCTACGGCTTGGTATATTTAGTTAAAAGAAGAGGACTGTTTGCACTGCTACTTTTCTTTGCCGTTAACAATTTCCTTGTCGGAATTGTGCAGATGCTAATTACACCTCTAGTCTTGTCTTTTGCTTCAGCTACAGACTTAGGTACAATTATGACCGCTGGTGGTGTGGGAATGCTGGTAAGTAGCGTTCTTGTCAGTACTTTGAAAACGCCGCAGCATTTAATTCTCAGTATATTTAGCTTTATGCTGCTGGGTGGAATCTGCATTACAGGTGCAGGGTTTTATCGATCTGTTTTAGTCTTAGCACTGATAGCTTTTCTATTTTTCTTTGGTCTACCAATTATTAACAGTTCAGCCCAAGCTATTTTTCAAAAGAAAGTACCCTCCAGTCTCCAAGGTCGAGTTTTTGCAACAATCGGAGCGATCGCTAACGCATCACAGCCTTTTGCTTACACAGTTGCAGGGCCAATGGCAGATAAAATCTTTGAGCCATTAATGACTCCGAACGGACTTTTAGCAGGAAGTATAGGAAAAATTATTGGTGTTGGTCAAGGGCGTGGTATTGGTTTGATGTTTATTGTCATGGGAATACTAACTGTATTGGTAACAATTATTGCTTATCAGTATAAATCGCTGAGACTGGTAGAAAAGATTGTGCCCGATGCTATTAACCCAAGTTGCTAATTGTGCTTCCAAAGAATAGGCAGGAGGCAGGAGTTTAGCTAGTAGCGACTGTTGCATTCTTTTCGGAAATTGGTATCAGTCCCTAAGCAAATGCATAAAATAATTTGCTTACCCCCTATCAAGATACAGAAGCGAGATGATTCGGAATTGAAGAATATTTACGAATTATCAATCCCAACATCTAAAATTGCACGAATATTAAATGAGGTTGACCTCCAATGGATATTTTTCGCAAACCAATAAACTTTGATACAAAATCTAAAAAGTGGACACTAGCCTTAATAGTTCCTGTAGGACTAGTGGCTGTTGGTATGCCAGTTTATATTTTTTCTACTAGCTCAAATTTTAATTTGCAATCTACGAAGCAGAGTAATATTGCCCCAGTAGTTCCAGTTCAACAACCTGTAAATCCGACAGTTGCAGCTTTGGGACGTATTCAAACAAAGGATAAAATCATTAACCCATCTGGGCCATCAGCTTTGCAAACTGCTAGGTTAGATCGGGTTGTAGTAAAAGAAGGCGATAATGTTCGTCGCGGACAATTAATTGCTGTTCTTGATAACGTCAGTCAACTGCAAACAAGTTTAGATAAAGCACAAGTAGATGTTCGAGTTGCCCAAGCGCAACTGATGCAAGCGAAAGCGGGGACTACAAAACAAGGAGAAATTGCTGCTCAACAGGCACGCATTGCAGATTTAGAAGCCCAGTTTCAAGGAAATAATAACATTCAAAAAGCTAAGATTGCTGGCTTGCAAGCGCAATTGAGAAATGCCCAGACGGAATATGCACGCTTTCAATCTTTATACGACCAAGGAGCCATATCTGCGGTTACTAAAGATACTAAAGTTTTAGCAGTAGAAACTTTGCAAGCACAACTCACAGAAGCTAAAAGTTCTCTCAACCAGACTTTATCGTCGTTTCCCAATCAGATTAAACAAGCTAAAGCTAGCTTGGAAGAGTCAAAAGAAGTTCGTCCTGTAGATGTGCAGGTTGCTCAAAGCGAGTTGGAAAGAGCAAAAGCAGCTGTTCTAGAAGCCAAAGCTAACTTAGATTTAGCTTACGTGAAAGCCCCTATGGATGGAAAGATTTTAAAAGTTAATACTTTTCCAGGAGAAACTATTAGTGAAAAGGGAATAGTCGATCTAGCTCAAACACAAACTATGTATGTAGTTGCAGAAATTTACGAAACTGACATTAGCAAAATTAAAGTAGGTCAAAAAGCTTTGATGTCGAGTATTGCATTACCTAGAAAATTTTCTGGAACCGTCGAGACGATAGGTGCTCAAATAGGTAAGAGAAATGTTGTAAACAATGACCCAGCAATCAATATAGATTCAAGAGTTGCAGAAGTAAAAGTTCGCTTAAATCCCATTGATGCTGATGAAGCTGCTAAGTTTATTAATCTGCAAGTCAATGTCAAATTAGAAACTAATACCAATAGCTAAATAGATAAATACTAGAATATGAGCGCTACAACACCTGTCGCTTGGTTACAATTAATTCATCGGAAACCACGACTACTAGTAACAATCACTGGCGTTACTTTTGCTGTAATGCTGATGTTTATTCAATTGGGTTTTCGAGACGGTCTTTTTGAAGATGCTGTTGTCTTCCATAAAAAAATACAAGCAGATTTAGTACTGCTACATCGCGATACTGAACGTTTTTTTGACATGAAAGAGTTTCCGCGGCGCTATCTGTATAACATCTCAGCAGTCGATGGCATCGCATCAGTCAATCCTTTCTATTTTTCCGTCACAAATTTCAAAAATCCTGAAACTTTTGTCAATAGACCAATCGCTATTGCTGGTTTTACACCCGATCGACCTGTTTTTAACTTACCAGAAGTAAATCAACAGACAGAAGCAATAAAGGTAGCTAACACTATACTATTTGATAGACTTTCTCGACCTGAATTTGGCCCAATCGTTGCAGAGTTAGAAAAGCATGGAGAAGTAACAACAGAAGTATCTAATCGCCAAATACAAGTGAGAGGATTATTTTCTCTAGGAGGTGGGGTAATGACAGCTGATGGTGTAATCATCACCAGTGATTTAAATTACTCGGAGATTTTAAACCACCCATTAGAAAAAGTTCAGATGGGAGTTATTCAGGTTAAACCTGGTGTTGACCCTCAAAGTCTAATCAAAAAAATCTCAAAAGACTTACCTCAAGACGTGAAATTAATGACTCTAGAAGACTATATCAAACTAGAGAAAGACGTTTTAGCACAATCTACACCCATTGGATTTATTTTTAATATGGGTACTGTGATCGGCTGTGTATTTGGTGGCATTATTGTTTATCAAATTCTATACACACAAATTTCTGATAGCTTATTTATCTATGCAACATTTAAAGCTATTGGATATGCAAATTCCTACTTGGTAAAGGTAGTTTTACAACAAGCAATTTTAATGTCATTAATTGGATATATCCCTGGATTTGCTGTTTGCATGTATCTCTATAACTTTGTTCAAGATGCTACCCGTTTACCAATGATTATGACTATTACTAGGGGTGTAATGGTGATGCTGCTCACAATTATTATGTGTTCTATTGCTGGAATGTTAGCAATGAATAAACTTCGCTCTGCTGACCCTGCCGAACTTTTTGGGTAATTTTCTGAATACTTACACAAAAAATTTACCTATCTTCTAATTTTGAGGTAATTACTATGTCACAAGGTTCTATCATTTCTGTTCAGCATCTCAATCACTACTTTGGCAAAGGCTCGTTACGAAAACAGGTTTTATTTGATGTTAGTTTGTCAATTCAATCTGGTGAAATTGTAATTTTGACTGGACCTTCTGGCTCAGGTAAAACAACTTTATTAAGTCTAATGGCTGGTTTACGGAGTGTGCAAGAAGGTAGTGTAAAAGTCTTGGGAAGGGAAATATATCGAGCTAACAATCAAAAGCTATTACAACTACGCCGCCAAATTGGATATATTTTCCAAAAACATAATTTAGTACCTTTTCTAACAGCTAGTCAAAATGTACAAATGACTATGGAATTGGCTCGGAATATGTCTCGTAAAGAAATGTGTCGCCGAGCAGAAGTAATGTTGGAAATAGTAGGTTTAAATCACCGCATTAATTATTATCCCGAGCAACTTTCAGAAGGACAAAAACAACGTGTTGCATTTGCACGAGCGCTAGTTTCTCAACCTAAATTAATTCTTGCTGACGAACCAACAGCATCGCTAGATAAAAACAGTACTCATACAGTCGTTGAAACTTTAAAAGAATGCGCCAGATATCAAGGTTGTTCCATTCTTTTAATTACTCATGATAATCGCATCCTTGATATGGCTGACCGCATCATTCACATGGAAGATGGTCAGTTAAAAAATGATGTACGCGCTACCTAATAAATTGTAGACAAAAATTCAAAAAATCATAAGGTCAAATAAAACTTGATTTATAGAGACGTTAACCGTAAGGTCTCTATTTACATCTAACTAAAGTAAAGCTAAATTATCTATGACAATAGACTTCTTGCAAAAGTCGGGGTAAAGGGGAAGGTAGGGTCCCCTCTGGGGATAAGGGGCGGGGGAAAAGGTTAAAAGGGAACAGGGAACGGGCAACAGGCAACAGGGAAATCCCCATAATTAAAATCAGGGGATTTGTACAAAGACACATTGAAACATCGTGGCTGACGCCATCTCGTTTCAAATATTTTTATTCGCTAACTGTCTGTTTTCTGCATAATTCTTGAGGATGCAACACTATTAAATAAAAAAATCATGTTTGCTCCAAATTAATCAGGTATTAGAAATGATTACAAAAATTGAGTCAGGAACTTTAATAAATAACCGTTATCAGATTCAGAAATTTCTTGGTAAGGGAGGATTTGGACGAACTTACCTAGCATTAGACAATCAGCGATTTGATGAACCTTGTGTTTTGAAAGAGTTTGTACCAACAGCGTCAAAAGCAGAAAACATACAGAAATCCCAGGATTTATTCGAGCGTGAAGCAAAAGTTTTATACCAGATTCAGCATCCTCAAGTCCCCAAATTTTTAGCTTGGTTTACAGATAACCAACGAATCTTTATCGTTCAGGAATATATTAACGGCAAAACTTATTCTGAAATTTTCTCAGAACGCCTGGTGCAGACAGGTCAGCCTTTTTCTGAAATAGAAGTGAGAACATGGCTGACAGATGTATTGCCAGTTTTAGACTATCTCCACGAACGTAAAATAATTCACAGAGATATTTCACTAGAGAATATCATGCTACCTCATAATCAATCTAAACCTGTGTTGATTGATTTTGGGACAGTTAAAGAAAATTACACGCAGATTCTATCTGCTGATTCTCTAAACTTTTATAACTCAATTCGTATTTCAGTAGTTGGAAAGTTTGGTTATTCTCCACCTGAGCAGTTACGTTTAGGATATTCCTATCCTTCTAGTGATATCTATGCACTTGGTGTTTGTACAGTGATTCTTTTAACTGGAAAAATGCCACATGCTCTCTTAGATGAATCACTAAATTGGCAATGGCGTTCTCAAGTCAATATAAGCGATGATTTTGCCAAAATTATCGAGAAAATGTTAGTAGAAGAACCAAATGCCCGCTTTCAGTCAGCTAAAGAAATTCTCCTTGTCTTGAATAATATAGACAGTAGTTCATCTGTTTTACCTCGTTTTGACTTCAAAATCACATCTCCAATAGAGGCTATTAAGAATCGTAGAGAAAAAAAAGAAACTAATAAGGCATTAGAAGAATTATTAATTTTACAAAATTTAGAACGAAACCTGAGACAATCTAATAATATAAATGAAAATATTAGTCTGCAAAAACCTATTTATCTCAACTTAGATTTATCAGAGTATATAAAGCAAAAATCGAGTGTTAATTCTGAGTCTTCTACTCATGCCTTGATTAAAAATTCGACGATACTCACAAAAATTAATAATTTTTTAACGAAAATAACTACTAAAGAAGTAGCAGAAAATAATGAGTGTAATAACAAAATTTATATTCAACTTAACATACATAAATTTCTGGAGAATTATTCGGTAACTAGTAATGTACAGCTTTTTGAACTTATCAAGAAAGAATATACTAACTTTGTTGGGCCAATTGCACAGCTAATTATTAATAACGTACTAGTAAGTGTTTCAGATTGTTCTACCAAACAAATTATTGAAATATTAGCAGCAGAAATTCCTGAACAATTAATGGCAGAACAGTTTCAAAAGCACATGTATAAGATAATTGAATCAAAAATGTATATTTTACAAACTACTGAATAAGTAGCTGTCATCAACTGTATATCAGAATAACTTTTGTAGGCAATTGCAGCTCCCAAAGGCGCTTTAAATCTACGGTTTTTCGCCACATCAATATTTATAAGTTAACTATACCGCTTATAAATCGTTTATAAATTACTTAATATTTTCTTTTCTAATCTTTTCCTTCTAAGAAGCTATATGAAAGGGGATGGCAGAGGCGTTCGACAAATTATTTAGGGCTTTATATATTTCTTAATGTTTGCTATTTACGGCTATCTTTTCTAAAAATTGCTTTTCAATTGCATAATTTTATAGATTAGAACCGTAATATACATTGTAAGCAACTCTCCTAAATTCTCGAATGAATTCACTCCACTCATCTTAGTTACACATTAGAGTAGAAAAATGAGCTTTTTAGTATTGGTTAACGAGCAGCAAGAAAAAGTACAAAATCTTGTTGATGAAAGTAACCTAAACTCAAATAAAAATTCTGTCAGGAACATAATTAGTATTAGAGGTGCTAATTATTCCACTCAAGCTATTGAAAAAACCGTAAATCAAAGCCATCCTTCCTTAAGACAAAATGCAGGAGTGGCATTTCCTGTCGAAGTTAACTATCAAGAACGGTTAGTAGTTATTCAGGAAGTAAAGAGAATCTATTCACGTATTCTTAACGTGGATGAAGTAATTCAAGCTATCCGTTCTGCTGTGTTGGAAGAACATGGATTGCAAATATATGCTGTAGTACTTCTAAAGGCAATTAGTCTCCCAAAAGACTCTGATGGCAAGATTGACCGTCAAACCTGTCAGAAAATTTTTCTGAATGCAAGTTTGGATGCAATACATACTTGGACAGTAAACCCTCAACAAGATTTGCAGCAACTACAGGCAGATGTAGATGCTTTGTTAGAAAACATACAAATGTCTGTTCAACAGGCACAGTTTAAAGTCTCTTAACTTCACTATTAATTACAAACTCCGTCCATTACTGGATTTCTTATAAGGAAAAAGCAAATGATTACTAGCCTCAACAATTTTGCCAATAAAAATAATGTTAACTTTTCTACTTTAATAGACCTTTTAACCTATAGAGCGCATAATCAACCTAAGCAAACAGCTTATACTTTTCTTGTTGATGGAGAAACAGAAAGCGTTAACTTAACTTATCAAGAATTAGATCGAAAAGCACGCGCGATCGCTACTCAACTTCTGAAACAGGGAGTACCAGGTTCGCGGGCTTTGTTACTGTATCCACCTGGACTAGAATTTATCGCCGCCTTTTTTGGTTGTTTATATGCTGGTTTTGTCGTAGTTCCAGCTTATCCACCCCGACGCAATCAAAAAATGTCTAGGCTACAGGCGATTGTATCTGATGCTGAAGCGGTAGTAGCATTGACTACAGAATCTATATTGACAAGCATCTCGCCTCAATTAGCTGAAAATATTACATTGGCAGTGATACCCTGGATCGCAACTGATAGTATTAACATCGGTATAGTTGGAAATTGGCAGCATCCAAATGTCAATAGTGATACTTTGGCTTTTCTGCAATACACTTCGGGTTCTACTGGCACACCGAAAGGAGTAATGATTACCCACGGTAATTTATTGCATAATTCCCAACTAATCTATAACTTTTATCAACACACACCCCAAAGCCAAGGTGTAATTTGGCTGCCACCATACCACGATATGGGATTAATTGGCGGGGTTTTGCAACCGATATATGGTGGTTTTCCAGTAACGCTGATGGCACCGGTTGCTTTTCTGCAAAAGCCTTTCCGTTGGTTGCAGGCGATTTCTAATTACAAAGCAACTACGAGTGGAGGCCCAGATTTTGCTTATGACCTCGCCTGTCGCCAAATTACCCCCCAACAACTAGCAAGTCTTGATTTGAGTAGTTGGAAAGTTGCGTTTACAGGTGCTGAACCGATACGCGCCCAAACACTGGAACGTTTTGCCGAAACTTTTGCTCCTTGCGGTTTCCGGCACTCAGCTTTCTATCCTTGTTATGGGATGGCGGAAACGACTTTAATTGTATCTGGCGGTTTAACATCTGAAGTTCCAATTGTTCGTCATATTCAAATCACAGCTTTGTCACAAAACCAAGTCATAGATACTACTGCTGAAGCTGGCGGTAAAGCGATTGTTGGTTGCGGTAAAAGTAGCCCAGACCAAAAAGTATTGGTTGTAAATCCCGAATCATTTATGCCTTGTGCAGATGGACAGGTGGGAGAAGTTTGGGTATCAGGGCCTAGCGTTGCTCAAGGTTACTGGAATAATCCCGAACAAACAAAAAATACTTTTCATGCGTACCTTGCAGACAATACAACTGGCCCTTTTTTGCGGACTGGAGATTTAGGCTGTTTACAGGATGGCGAGTTGTTTATCACTGGTCGTCTCAAAGATTTAATTATTATCATGGGTCGCAACCATTATCCCCAAGATATTGAATTTACAATTGAAAATTGTCATCCAGCATTACGTCCTGCTAGTGGTGCAGCCTTTGCAGTTGAAATCAATAACTCAGAAAAGTTGGTCATAGTCCAAGAAGTTGAACGCTCTCATCTCCGCAAACTCAATGCTGATGAAGTCATAACAGCAATTCGGAAAGCCGTAGCCGAACACCATGACTTGCCAACTCATGCCATTGTCTTAATTAAAACCAACAGTTTACCCAAAACTTCTTCCGGCAAAGTGCGACGCAGTAGCTGCCGAGCTGAGTTAGAAGCTGGTACTCTTGATGTAGTTGCCCAGTGGAGTGCTGATGCTCCCAACAAGACGCAAGAAGCAATTGCACCACAATTAGAACAAACTGTAAACACCGAAGCGATCACAACTTGGTTAGTCGCAAAAGTTACCGAACAATTGCAATCTCCCCAGGAAATTAATATTGACGAACCGCTGGCACAATACGGTCTGGGTTCCTTGGCAGCCGTGAGAATTTCTGGAGAATTACAAGAATGGTTAGGACGGGAACTTTCACCGACGCTGTTATATGATTACCCTTCTATCGCTGCTTTGGCACAATATTTAGGTGATGGAGTGCCACAAACGAAGATAATAGCGCAGCCGCAAACAGAAAATAATGCGATCGCGATCGTTGGTATTGGTTGCCGTTACCCTGGTGCTAATAACCCAAAAGCCTTTTGGCAATTACTCCGTAATGGTGTTGATGCCATTAGTGAAGTACCTAAACACCGATGGAATATCGATACTTTCTATGATCCAAACCGTGCAACACCAGGCAAAATGAATACTCGTTGGGGTGGCTTTTTAGAGCAAGTAGACCAATTTGACGCGCAATTTTTTGGCATCTCCCCACGCGAAGCAGAATCTCTCGACCCGCAACAGAGATTATTACTAGAAGTTAGCTGGGAAGCGCTGGAAAATGCAGCTTATCCACCAGATAAATTAGCAGGAACCAATACAGGTGTCTTTGTCGGGATTAGTAATTTTGATTACTCTCAGTTGCAATCCAAACAAATTACTGGATTAGATGCTTACACGGGTACAGGTAACGCTTTTAGCATCGCCGCTAACCGTATTTCCTATTTGTTAGATTTGCGCGGGCCGAGTTTGGCAGTAGATACAGCTTGTTCTTCATCCTTAGTTGCAGTTCACCAAGCTTGTCAAAGTCTGCGTCAGGGAGAATGCGAACTGGCCTTAGCTGCTGGTGTAAACTTAATTCTCACCCCACAATTGACGATTACATTTTCCCAAGCCGGGATGATGGCTAGTGATGGTCGTTGTAAAACTTTTGATGCTAATGCTGATGGTTATGTCCGGGGAGAAGGTTGTGGTGTAGTAGTTCTCAAGCGTCTTAGCGATGCTCGCCGGGATGGTGATAATATCCTGGCAGTGATTAAAGGTTCGGCAATTAATCAAGACGGACGCAGCAACGGACTGACAGCACCCAACGGCCCAGCCCAACAAGCAGTGATTCGGCAAGCGATGCAAAATGCAGGTGTGTCACCTGATGAAATCGGCTACATTGAAGCCCACGGTACTGGAACCTTTTTAGGCGATCCTATCGAAATCAATTCCCTAAAAGCTGTACTGACGCCAGGGCGATCACCGGAAAATCCCTGTGTGATTGGTTCGGTCAAAACCAACATTGGACATTTAGAAGCAGCAGCGGGAATCGCTGGTTTAATTAAAACTGTACTATCGCTACATCACGAGGAAATTCCACCCCATCTGCACCTCAAACAAGTTAACCCCCACATTTCTTTGGCTGGAATGTTATCCATCCCCACTGCATGTGTACCTTGGCATCGAGGACATAAACGGCGCTTGGCTGGTGTATCTTCTTTTGGTTTTGGTGGTACTAATGCCCATGTAATTTTAGAAGAAGCACCTCTTCAAAAACAAACAGGCCGCGATGAACGGCAGATGCATCTTTTCACACTCTCTGCTAAAAGTGAAAATGCTTTGCGCGATTTAGCACGAGATTATGAAAATTATCTTGGTAATAACCCTGATGCGTCATTAGCAGATATTTGTTTTACGGCTAATACCGGACGTTCCCATTTCGATCATCGCTTAGTTGCGATCGCTCAATCTAACATCCAATTACAAACGGAACTTGGTGCTTACACGGCTGGTAAAAAAACATCTCAGTTAGAAAGCGGTAAAATTAGCGGCAAAAAGCATCCCAAAATCGCCTTTTTATTCACAGGTCAGGGTTCCCAATATCTAAATATGGGTCGCCAACTTTACGAAACTCAACCGACCTTCCGTGCTTGCATCGACCAATGCGATGAAATTTTGCGGTTACATTTAGATAAACCTCTGGTGTCGGTTTTGTATTCTGATGAAAGTAGCTGCATCGATGAAACTGCCTATACCCAACCAGCTATATTTGCTGTAGAGTACGCTTTGGCGCAATTATGGAAGTCTTGGGGTGTGGAACCAACAGCGGTAATTGGTCACAGTTTCGGTGAATATGTGGCTGCTTGCATTGCTGGAGTATTTAGTTTGGAAGCAGGACTGAAGCTAGTTACCGAACGATCGCGCTTGATGCAAGAAATCAAGTCAATGGGTGCGATGGCTGCGGTGTTTGCCAATGAAGCGCAAGTGCAAGCTGTGATTGAATCTTACAGATCAGAACTTACGATATCTGCGGTTAATGCTCCTAATAATATCACCATCTCTGGTGCGATCGCCAAAGTTGAGGCAGCGATCGCCCAATTCACAGCCCAAGGAATTGAGACTCGACGCTTGAATGTATCTCATGCTTTCCATTCTCCTTTAATGGATGAAATGCTTGATGCTTTTGAACAAGTAACAAGCCAAGTCAAATTTCAAGCACCACTGATTCCTTTAGTTTCCAATGTCACCGGGAATTTTCTACCAGCAGGACAAGTACCTGATGCCAAATACTGGCGATGCCATACGCGCCAAGCTGTAAGATTTATGGCAGGGTTGAATACTTTATTGGCAGAAGGTTACGAATTATTCATAGAAATTAGTGCTAAACCAGTTCTTTGTAGTCTGGGTAAACGTTGTCAGCAAAGCGAAGATTCGGTTTGGTTGCCTTCTTTGACTGCAAAGCGAGATAATTGGCAAACATTATTGGAAAGTGTATCAGTATTGTATCTGCGAGGAGTAGATATTGACTGGACGGGATTTGAAAGCGATTATTCGCATCAGGTACTTCCAGTTCCTACTTATGCGTTTCAAAGAAAACGTTACTGGGTTCAATCGCAAAATTCGGTTGACAGTACAGAAGTAAATCTCAATAGCAATGGTTCTAAACCTGTTGCTTCAGTTAATGGTGATGGTAGAAGAATACCATCTCAAGCATTAGTAGAAAAAATGCTCAAACAACAACTACAGATTATGTCTCAGCAATTAGAAGTTTTGCGTAGTCATAATTTGTCCACAGACAAATTCTTGCCATTCCAGAATGGAATACGATGAACAGGGTGTAGGGGATAGGGTGTAGGGTGTAGGGAACCCCATAATTAAAATCAGGGGTTTCAAAAGGGACGCTGTATTTCTTGCACATACGTGTCTCAAAATACATCTTTTTCTTTTACCATATTTAAAAATAGGGGCTTGTACCCGTTGGGTGTGGGATAACCTTCTTTTCCTACACCCTACACCCCACACCCCACACCCTTTTCGGTCAAGATAAGCCCACAACCCTCCGCACGGGATAGTTTCCAACGCCAGTGCCAAGGACCGCACTGGCTCCTTCGCAGACGACTGCGTTAGCGACGCAGGAGCGTCACCCGAAGGGCGCTGGCTGATTAATCGCGTCTCCTAAAACTAAACCGTATTGATTTATAACCAAATTTAGCGAAAAAAAGAACGGTAAGTTAGTGATTGCATAAATTAATTGACTTACCCCTATGAAAACATAGGCGATATATGGGACTCATTTTATTTTTGCGAAGCTAGGTACACATTTATTCCTTCTTCCTTTTATATATAGTCCCTGGAAAAACTAATCAGATTAAATTCTAACCAAGCAATTGATGAAAAATCATGAACACATATACTCTTAACACTGATAATTCTTATTTTCAAGTTACCAGCCAACCCCATAAATGCCAAAAAATATTAACAGAACTACGTACAATTATTGCCAATTTACTCAAATCCGATCCAGAAGATGTTGATGTTCATGCTCCTTTTTTAGAAATGGGTGCTGATTCAATAGTGCTAATTGATGCCATTCGTCAAATTGAAAATACTTTTGGGATTAAAATTGCCATTCGTCAGTTATTTGAAGAACTAACAAACCTGAATGCGTTAGCAAACTATATTGATGAGAGTATACAACAAGAACCTATCAAATTTCAAATTCAAGAACAACCCGAAATATCACCCTCTCAAGCGTCAGAAACGACATCTGAAACATTAGTAGAAATCGTTCTTCGGCAGCAGTTTGAATTGATGTCTCAACAGTTGGAAATCTTGCGTAATCCAAGCTTATCAACAAATTTAAATTCTTCCTCTAGCCCACAACATAAAGAAGCGAAATTTGCCCATAACCCAGTAGAATTACACAAATCAACCGCAAAACAAGATTTACCCTCTTCTTTCTGGCGAGTTGAACAATCCTCAGCCAAAATCCTCACCCCACAACAACAACGATATCTAGATTCTCTGATCGCCCGTTATACTAAACGTACAGCAAAATCCAAACAGCGATCGCAAACCTATCGCCCTGTCCTCGCCGACAGAAGGGCTTCTGTAGGATTTCGTCCCGAAACTAAAGAAATCCTCTATCCTATTGTTGGCGATCGTTCTCAAGGTTCAAAAATTTGGGATATTGATGGCAATGAGTATATAGATATTTCTATGGGTTTTGGCGTACATCTTTTTGGTCATGATGTTCCCTTTATTACAGAAGCTCTAGAAAATCAACTCAAGCAAGGCACGCAAATCGGCCCCCAATCTAAACTTGCTGGTGAGGTAGCAACTTTAATCTGCGAAATGACAGGAATGGAACGAGTCACTTTCTGTAATTCAGGTACAGAAGCAACGATGACAGCGATGCGTATAGCCCGTGCAGCTACAGGTCGTGCCAAAATTGCTATTTTTAAAGGCGCTTATCACGGTCATTTTGATGGCACCTTAGCCATACCACAAACATCTGAGGATGGAAAATTACCAGCACACCCAATGGTTCCAGGGGTGCTGCAAAATATGGTTGATGATGTTTTGCTTCTGACTTATGGGGCTTCTGAATCGCTTGATATTATCAAAGCCAATGCTCATGAATTAGCAGCAGTTTTAGTTGAGCCGGTACAAAGCCGCAAACCCGATTTACAACCTAAAGAATTTCTGCAACAGTTACGAGAGGTAACACAACAACTAGATATCACCTTGATTTTCGATGAAGTAATCACAGGTTTCCGTGTTCATCCCCGTGGAGCGCAAGCATGGTCTGGTGTTGATGCAGATATTGTCACTTATGGCAAGTTAATTGGTGGGGGAATGCCAATCGGGGTGATAGCTGGAAAAGCAGCTTATATGGACAAAATTGACGGTGGTATGTGGAACTATGGAGATGAATCTTATCCAGAAGTGGAAACGACATTTTTTGCTGGTACTTTCTCCAAACATCCTTTGACGATGGCAGCAACACGAGCCACACTCCTACACCTCAAAGCTGAAGGAGCTACCCTCCAAGAGCGATTGAATCAACGCACATCACAGTTAGCCGCAACACTCAATACTTACTTTGAACAAGAAAATATCCCTGTCCAGATAGTGCATTTTAGCTCGCTTTTTCGCTTTAATTTATCGGGAAATTCTAGCTATCTATATCAGCCTTTAGAAATGGATTTGCTGTATTACTCTTTAATTGCAAAAGGCGTTTATATTTGGGAAGGACGCACCTGTTTTCTATCTACTGCACATACAGATGAAGATGTAAATTATGTAATTAAATCAGTCCAACATAGTGTACAAGAATTGCACACAGCAGGTTTTTTTCCTAAAAAGGTAAAATTATCGATAGTCCAAAAGCAGACATATAACACATCAGATAAATTGAGAAGTTCTGTAGCTTTGGAAACCCAAATTAAAAATGAATTAGAAGTAAAACCAGCATTCAAAATTCCCCTGAGTGATGCCCAAAAGCAGCTTTGGTTTTTAGCTCAAATTGGTGACAATGGGTCTTTAGCTTACAACATTTCCCTCAATATTCAATTACAGGGTACACTTCATCTAGCAGCCATGCGTCAAGTAGTGCAGCAAGTGATACAACGTAATGAGGCTCTACGTACAACTATCAGCAGTCAAGGCGATTTTCAAGAAATATTACCATCACTGCAAATAGACGTTCCTGTAATTGACTTTTCAAATGTAGAAGATGGCAACTTTCAACTAGCCCAGTGGTTGCAAAATGAAAGCCGCGAATCTTTTGACCTCACCAACGGGCCTTTATTCCGCGTTCGGATTCTGAAATTAAAAGACCAATTGCATATATTAGTTGTTAGCGCCCATCACATTATTACTGATGGCTGGTCAATCAGCGTTCTCTTGCAAGAAATGATTGCATTGTATTCAGCAACTTGTCAGGGTGATGTTTGCCAGCTAGAACCACCGATGCAATATAGTTCATATCTCGACTGGCATCGTCAATACTGTGAAACAGACGAGATGAAAGCTCATGAATCTTATTGGTTACAGAAGTTTGCCAGCCCAGTTCCAGTTTTAGACCTGCCCACTGACCGTCCTCGCCCACTAATCAAAACTTATCAAGGTGGCAGACAACAGTTACAGCTTGACAGTAGCTTAAGTGGTGCAATCAAACAATTCAGCAAGCAAAACGGTTGTACCCTATTTATGACGCTGCTGTCTGCATATGCTGTCTTACTCTATCGCTTAACCAACCAAGACGACATTACCATTGGTATTGTTGCTGCTGGACGCTCTCTTGAAGGTAGTGAGCGACTAGTTGGTTATTGCAGCCATATGCTACCGATACGCGGTCAAATTGTGGGCGATGCGACATTCGTCGAACATCTCAAAACTTGCAAAAGTTTGTTGTTGGATGCCTATGAGCATCAAGATTATCCTTTCGCTAAATTAATTGACAAACTGGGAGTAAAGGCTAGTAGCAGCATGTCTCCTTTGGTGAACGCCACCTTTAACCTGGAGCGCCCCGTAGACATTCCCCAAATGTATAATTTGTCAAGTAGCTTGTTACCTCAATCTATAAGTTTTGCTGACTACGATCTAGGCTTGAATGTGACTGAGATTGAAAACGAGTTACTGTTGGAATGTGATTATAATGCAGACTTGTTTGATGCTGCCACTATTGACCGCATACTTGGACATTACCAAACGTTATTGATGGCGATTATTGCCAGCCCCCAAACATCGCTCTCGCAATTATCCTTATTAACAGCAACCGAACGCCATCAAATACTGGTTGAGTGGAATAACACTCAAACCGACTATCCCCAAGATAAATGTATTCATCAAATATTTGAACAACAAGCACAATTAACTCCGAATGCTGTAGCAGTAGAATTTGCTGAAGAAAAACTGACCTACCGAGAGCTAAATCAGCGTGCTAACCAATTAGCGCATTTTCTACAAAGTTTAGGTGTAAAACCAGAAGTCCTCGTGGGCATTTGCGTTGAACATTCTGTAGAAATGTTAGTAGCGATGCTGGGTGTTCTCAAAGCTGGTGGTGCTTACGTACCCCTAGACCCGGCTTATCCTCAAGAACGCTTGGCTCATATGCTAGGTGATTCTCAAGCCTCAGTGCTACTGACAAGTGCTGAATTAGAGAGTCAACTGCCTCCACACTCTGCAAAACTAGTAGCATTGGATACGGATTGGCAAGTGATTTCTCGTCAATCAATCACGAATCCTGTTAGTGTTGTTGAGCCGACAAATTTAGCCTATGTGATTTATACTTCCGGTTCTACTGGCAAATCGAAAGGGGTACTAATTCCGCACCAAGCCTTAGTAAACCATAACTACGCCATAGCTAAAAATTATGAACTCAAAGCGAGCGATCGCGTCCTACAATTTGCAAGCTTTAGCTTTGATGTAGTTGCCGAGGAAATATTTCCTACTTGGTTGAGTGGAGCAACTTTGGTACTACGACCAAAGAAAATGTTTGCAGTCGCAGATTTTGTGCAATTTGTCAAAAAACAAGAATTGACTGTCCTAAACCTGCCAGTAGTATACTGGCAAGAGTGGGTTTCCCAAATGCCCCATATCAGCTGGGCAGAGAATGTACGTTTATTGGTTCTTGGTAGCGAAAGAGTCCCATTAGAGCGGTTTATTACTTGGCAACAGCAAGTAGGTAGCAACGTTAGTTGGCGAAACGCTTACGGCCCTACTGAAGCTACAATTACAGCTACAGTCTATGATTCCCAAGTGAGTTTAGAACATCAAACAGCTTCTTCACTGTTTATTGGTCATCCCATAGCTAATACTCAAATTTATATTCTCGACCATCATTTGCAACCAGTGCCTATCGGTGTTGCAGGTGAATTGCATATTGGTGGTAATGGTTTGGCACGAGGTTATCTTAACCGTCCAGAATTAACAGTCGAAAAGTTTATTTTCAACTCCTTTAGTGATGAACCGACAGCCCGCTTGTACAAAACAGGAGATTTAGCCCGCTACAGAAGCGATGGTACTATTGAATTTATCGGTCGAATTGATAACCAAGTGAAGATTCGCGGTTTCCGTATTGAATTAGGAGAAATCGAAGCAGCGCTGAGTCAACATCCACAAGTCAGAGAGTGTGTAGTTATAGCCAGCGATGACCAACTAGATAATCAGCGATTGCAAGCATACATTGTTTTTCATCAAGAGCAAAATGTAGATAGTAGCAAACTGCATCGCTTCCTCAAGCAAAAATTGCCTGAGTACATGTTACCCTCTACTTTCTTCCAAGTAGAAACCATACCCCTTACCCCTAACGGTAAAATCGATCCTCTTGCCCTAAATAGCTTGGGTGTGTTAATCAACAATATTGAAGTGAATATGGTTTCACCCCGCAACCCTATCGAGGAGTTACTAGCTTCTATCTGGGCAGAAGTTCTAAACTTAAAACAAGTCGGTATCCACGATAATTTCTTTGAATTGGGAGGCAATTCGCTCTTAGCTATGCAACTTGTAAATCAGGTCAACGAAGCCTTCTTGATAGAGTTACCGTTGCGTAGTTTATTTGAATGCTCGACAATCGCTGAAATAAGCGAATTGGTACAGACTCACAAACTTGAACAAGTAGAAAGTGATGCTCTAGAACAAATTTTAGCTGAAGTTAATGAGTTAATGGATACAGAAATCGAACAAATGCTTGCCAACTTTTAGTGGTATCATCACCACCTCTTCTAGAACACCGATTCAGTAATCAGGATAAACCCGCATTTCTCACAAGTTTGAAATGCAGAGGGGCAGAGGGGCAGAGGGGCGGAGGGGATTTAACCAATGGGCTAATTTTTCGCCTGATAAAAATGGTCAGTGGGTAGATTGGCATGATTTCTATTTGCACTTAACTTAAAGGAAAGCTTTTAGGTAAACCATAGTCAATGTCAAACTTGATAGTCAGTTTTGACCCTGGTGCTTCCTTGACCAAGATTGTTTACGAACTAGCAACTGAGTGATGAGTTTCCCGCAGAACTTCCAGCTGATTTGCAATCAGACTGCTGGACTATCAGGTTTGGTAAGTAGGGAGCGATTGTATTCCACGAATTAGCCCTAACGTGTAATAGGTGGCTCAAAGTTATTAAAAACTGCGACTTCGCAACAGCGATGCCCAGCATTGGCTCATGAAAGCCAAGCGCGTACATTTTTCCTTTTCTGGCACGGTAACGCCTCTATCAGCGAGTACTCATTAGTTTGGGAAGAGTTATCAATTCTTTTGACAACTCAAAGGAACTAAGTGGCGGGGACATCGCTTGTTTGCCTCCTACGAATTATTCAGGCTGATTTTGACAAATTCAAGTAGTAATTGGTAAACTTTTAAGAATTTGTATACTGTCAATGCCACATAGTAAGTAATGCGCCTATTTTCTACAAGAGGTTTGCCCAAGTCCCGTCTCTGGCGCAGGGCTGTCACCGCGCTAGTACTGGTAGGTGCGGTGACAGGTTTGATTGCCGCCGATCATACTAGCAAGAGCGATGCCTTGTGGCGCATCGTCCATGAGGCTTGCGTCCCCAACCAAGAAAAGCAAGGCAATCCCACGCCTTGCACCTTGGTTGATTTGAAACAGGGCTATGCCCTGTTGAAAGACCGGGTAGGAAAGACGCAATATCTGCTTCTACCAACTGCCCGGATTTCCGGCATTGAAAGCGCTAGCCTGCTGGCGAGGGATACCCCAAATTACTGGAAGTTCGCCTGGGACTCGCGCGCTCTCATATCGCAGCGCTTGGGACGAACGCTGGCGAGGGATGCGATAGGCATGGCGGTCAATTCCGCCTTTGGACGCAGCCAGAACCAGTTGCACATCCATATCGATTGCATAGCCCCCGACGTGCGGGCGCAACTACGCGCCCACTTAAGCGCCATTGGGTCGCACTGGGCGAATCTGCCTTTCCATCTGGATGGGCATCCCTATCGGGCCAGGCGCGTCGATTCCGCAAGTTTGCAAGGCGTGAATCCATTCGTGCTGCTGGCACAAGATGTACAACAATCCATAGTACATGACATGAAACGCCAGACTCTCGTGGTGCTGGGGGTGGTATTCGAGGATGGAAGCGATGGCTTCATCTTGCTGACAGATACGGCGGATACACTGCAAGGCGACTTCGCCCATGGGGAGGAATTGCTTGACCATGCCTGCACCATAGCTCAGAAACCTTGACTCTTGGCGTTGTTGCGTGAATAGGGAAAAATGGGAAATTTTACCAAGTTATCCGTGCCGGGAAAGCCCCTAAATTCTATTTATGGGGGCTACCCTAGCTATCTAATTGGTATACAAAGCAGGTAAGCTGATATTACACCTACCATCGGTAAAAAATTAGTGATAGTAAAGTTGCCTCGCCATCGCC
>NZ_JBALDZ010000153.1:0-3630 GCF_036917155.1 Nostoc sp.
TCTTTAGTCTTCAGTTCAGTAGTATTGTCTATTTGTTTATCTCTGATTCTCTAAGTACTTTTTTCTGAGCCTGAGCTTTTAGTCCAAACTCCAGAGGTTAAGGTCAGATACAATTTGTCAATAAGCAATAGTACTTAAAATATTGCTGAAATCGGGGTTAGAAACAGAATTTTTGATTGGGCGATGCCTAGGTTGGGCTTTGCCTACGCGTCATCTTGATACGCATCATTTATTCTTAACCCATAATTTCAGTACAACAGTTAACTTCATACCTCGGCTCTTTCCAAATTTTAAGCATAATTTCTAATTGACAAAAGTAATATTATCTTAACCTCTCACCGATGGTTGCCTGTTGCCCGTTCCCTGTTCCCTTTTAATGGAATTCACTGAATAACCCTTAACAGAATATGACAAAATCCCTCATAGTTACCGCATGGTAGTTTGAGGGATTTGCATTCTGTTATTTTCCGAGAGTGACAAAAAATGGCTATTCTTTCTAGCTAATTGCCTTCTTTTTCTTCAACCATCCTCCTAATAACCCAGCAGTTAATACTATTCCTCCAATAGTCGATGGTTCGGGTACAGTCAGAGGTTTTACACTCACATTATCCAAGTATAAAAAACCATAGCTAGCTCTACCACCCAACTTTAACTCTGTAGATGATGTTGTCGCCAAAAAATTCAAGTCATATTGTGTGAAAGGGCTTCCAGCAACATTTGTAGTATTTATTTTATCAAAAACTTGATTTCCATCAACAAAAGCCTGAAATATATTATCAACTTGACTACCATCTTCGTCTGTTCCTAAAAAGAAACTGAGATTATAGTTACTACCAATAGTTGTAGCCAAATTCTGGGATATGTAAGCAGGATTTACAAATGAACCAATCGATAAACCTTGATTCCCACTATCATGCTGAGGAAAATTGTTAATTCTAATCCCTGATGTATCTATTGGGTCGCCAGATTTAATCCAGTCTGTAATATTAGGATTTGGAGCATTAGGATTGTTAGGATCTACGAGGGGATCTAGTTCAAAACTGCCATTTCTAACAAGTTCTACTGCTTGTGCTGCTGTATTATAAGTATTGGTAATCACAGTAGTGCTAGCTAAGGTAGTAGTAACACTAAAAGCAATAATTGAGAGTTTTTTAGTTAATTTCATGAAACTTAACTCCAAATAATTTCAAATTCTGACAATTCAAACAAGTTGATAGTTACATCTATTACTTTATCAATTGGTCAAGCTAGCTTGAGGGTTTGTAGTAAGCACTTTAGGTCTTATAAAATAAAGGACTAAAGTTCTTACTACGAATTAAACTTGACCGAACAAGGCAAAAGTAAAAAGTAAAAAGGCAAAAGAAAGAAAAATGCTAACAAGAAACTAAATTTATTTATGGAATGAAATAAAAATATTTATTACTCTCCGAGAAGCCGCTACCCGTCTACGAGATGTGCAGCGCGTTCGCCTTTGGCGTCTCGTAGAGAGAAATAATACGTCCTTATTAAATCCCCTAAATTTATGGGGATTATCTTTTTACTTTTTACTTTTTATTTTTTACTTCTTAAAGACTTCTACATCAGGTTTAATCATCTCCATCATCGATTACTTCATCCCCATAGTTTGCTCCTTGATGTTCAGGTGTAGCTTTCACACTCACATCATCCAAATATAAAAACCCATACTTGGCTTTAGAACCAAACTTGATCTCCGTGGATGTTGCTTTCGCTTTAAAATCTAAGGTGTATTGCGTGTAGGGTTGGTAAGGAGTATCCTTTTTCACAGAAACCTTCTTTCCAGCTATGAAAACCTTAAATTTATTCTTCAGGTTAGGTGCTTCCTCTATGGATGCAAAATAGTAAGTAAGTTGGTAGTGTTGACCAGGAATTGTAGGGATCGTCTGTGATATGTAGCTAATTCCTGAAAATGAACCAAGCGATAAACCTTGATTACCAGTGTGAGGAAAGTTGCTAATTGTAATACCTGATATATCTATCGGCTCACCAGATTTAACCCATGCTGTAACATTTGAATTTACAATGTTAGGATCGTTAGGATCTGCGAGAGGATCGGTTTCAAATCCCCCGTTGATAATCAGTTCTTGTCCTTCCGCTTGTGCTGCCGACTTATAAGTATTGGTAATTACAGCAGTAGAAAGGAAGGCAGTGGTTAAACTGCAAACAATAATTGAGAGTTTTTTAGTGAACTTCACAAGACATGACTCCAAATAGTTCAAAATTCACGACAACGACTACTTAATTGATTTACTTTGGGTAATTAAGGCGCAAGAAACCCATAATTATTTCTGAAGATATTCTGGGCAGTAGTACCAGTTAAGTAGGTAGAAAAACTCTGCGCTGTCGTTAAAACTGTAGTTCTGGTGAGTATACCCAGTGGATAGACAATCGGATCGCTCTCTGTTGTTAGGGCAGTTTCTACGACTCTTACCTTGTTAGAAATGGCAGCATCAGTTTTGTAAACGGCACCTGCATCGATAGTTTTATTTACACCTCCAATAGTGACAGAAGCTTTGTTTTCAACGGCTGTTAAAACGTTACGCACATTGCTAGCAAGGTATAATTTGGGGGTAAGAGTAGTGAAAATACCTCGGCTAGTGAGAACTTGTTTGGTATAATTTCCAGCTGGCACAACTGGAGGACTACCTGTATAGTCACCTATGGCAACACCACTAATGTTGGCATTGGTCAAACCATTGAAGCTAGTGAGAGCAGCACTACCAGCACTAACAGGAGGTGTCGTAGGAGCAATCAAAACTAGACGATTTCTGACAATGTTCTTACGGCTACCTGCAACCAATTTACTAGGGGTTGAATTCTGCAATACATCTATTTGATCGGTAGCAGCAGAAATGAAAATATCTGCTGGCGCTCCTCCTTGTATTTGACTTAGTAAGGTACCAGAAGCATTAAATGTGTAAACAACGTTGACGCTTGGGTTAGCACTTTGGTATTGAGTTTTAATGGCATTCAGCGCGTTTGTTAAGCTGACAGCAGCGTATACATTAAGTGTGGTTGTGGAGCTGGCTGGCGATAAATTGACAAACTGAAAGCCTATTACCAGCATCATGCTGGTAACTGCTGTAGCAATCCAAGCAATAAGTCTTCTTCTGTTCATGAAAGTTATGGTTTGTGGAAAATATTACCTAAAAGTCTGATTGTTGCCATACCTGACTGACGCACAGGCATGTGAAAACCGGCCACAGAGATGGCAGAGGATATGGATGAATGGGAGTTAGAGAGGGGTTTAGCGTAAGTCCTACGCATAATAAATTCTTGGAAACAAATAGCTAATTACAATTGCTAATGCTTTTAGCAATTGTAATTAGCCGTTTATTATTTCCAAGTAGAATTACACAAACAGCGAGTGAAATGTATTTAGTGATGAAATAATATCAGCTAAATATACTATTTACCAACTTTTTTGGTGATGAAACCCTGACAAAAAGCTGGAGCAGGCGCATATAACCCCTGAGAAAACCCTGAATTCTTTACTGGGCATTGATTATACATAAAATTACCAAGCCCCTTCGGGGCGGGAACAGGGAACTCTTAACAGGGAACAGAAAAAAATTAGCCCCGAATACAGGGTTTAAAGCCCCTAAATTTATT
>NZ_JBALDZ010000154.1:0-42441 GCF_036917155.1 Nostoc sp.
TGTGGTAAAAGTACAAGAGCAAAATTGCCAGCAGATGTAGAGCCAAATCATTATGGAACAAGAGTAGTAGCTCTTGTTGCGGTATTAAGTGGACTGTATCGCCATAGTCAGAGAATGGTGAAAACAGCAATGGAGGAAATATTTGACATCAGACTCAGCTTGGGAACAATCAATAAACTGAGAATGGAGGCGAGTACGGCCCTAGAGTTGGCGGTAGCAGAAGCGAAAACCTACGTTCAGAATGCTGCGGTCGTAGGAGCGGATGAAACAAGCTTCTCTCAAGGAAATATGGATGGATGTAACGCCAAAAAAAGTCAAGCCTGGTTGTGGGTGGCAGTGACACCATTAGTCACATTCTTTCAAATTACACTCACCCGATGTACATCTGCGGCGCAAGATTTGTTAGGTGAAACCTTTAATGGAATTTTAAACTCAGATCGTTACGGAGCATACAATTGGGTCAGCATTGAGCAGCGACAACTGTGTTGGGCGCACCTTACACGTGAGTTTATCAAAATATCCGAGCGCACAGGGGCATCAACAGAAATTGGCACAGCACTTCTGAAACAACAAGAAAAGTTATTTGAGCTTTGGTATCAAGTCAGAGATGGAACTTTAACTCGATGTGATTTCAAAAAGGCAGTTGAACCAATTCGTCACTCCCTCAAATCTACTTTACAACAGGCGACAGATTATGAGATTGGCTCTCAAGAGAAAACGCCACTGGCAAAAACTGTTCGCACTTGTCGCCAACTGTTAAAGGTTGAACCCGCTTTATGGTTATTTGTCCAGGTTGAAGGCGCGGAACCCACAAATAATGCTGCTGAACGTGCTATTCGTCCGGCTGTAATCTGGCGACGGACTAGTTTTGGTTCTCAATCCCAAGCTGGTAGTACTTTTGTGCAAAGAATGTTGACTGTTGTGACTACCCTTAAATCTCAGCGTCGGAATGTTTTGGAGTTTATGACTTCAGCCATCAGTGCTGTCCGCTCTAGTCAACCAACCCCATCCTTACTTCCCAAAGTTCCTACTGCTGATTAAGTCATAAATGCTTCCTATACATTACGTGTCTTCCGAGATGATTTCGTCTTAATTTTCATCGATGAGCTTGTGTGTTTAATCGCTGTAGCTTCTTCACTCATTATATTTTGCCCGATTTCAGCAACTAATTAACCCCATGAACGATTACAATTCCAGAGACTTCATCGCACTAAATAGAGGTAAATAACCGGATATGAGATATGGAAATTAAGCAGCATTTATTACTTGGTTTAAGTCAGCCAATTCTTTGTCTGATTGTTTTATATGCTGCCCCATCTTCTCCACCACCTGTCTGACGCTGGCTGGAGTTCCTTCCCAATCGGAGTCGGAAATTTCAATCCCGTAAATGAGGCAGTTTTCATCCATGCCTCTTAATCTACCATCTGTATGTACCTATTTTTCACGGTAGCGTTTCAAATCCTGTGAACGGTTACGAAAAATATATGTCAAATAGAACACTCTCGTCATCGTAGTCCATTTAATTTTTTGGTTAACTTGATGGCTGGTAATCGTTTTCCACATCCCGTGAAAAGTCAGTTTCACGCTTACATTGCTGCCAAAATCTCTCATTAGTACACATGTGCTACATTTAGATGCGTTTGTCCTGCTTTGTCACCCCTTCAGTGTATTGTTTTTAGATTTACTTTTGTCTCCAACTAAAGTTGGAGACAACTTTCCACTGCGAGATGGACAGGTTCATCCATCATTTGATTGTACAAAAATATCAACCCAGAGTGGACGACAAGAGAGGGTAGATTCTCTATATTAAATCCATAGCGATGTTGATGCAGTTGGTTTGTGAGGCTTAAGTTTGCTTAATACAAACCGAAAGATGACTTACGACCATGATAATCGTTCTCTATTCGTTCCGCCTTCAACCCAGGATCATATCCAAGGTGTACTGAATGCTACTGTAGTATTCGTCATGTATGGAGATTATGAATGTTTTCAAAGTGCCAACGTCTATCGATTGATTAAAGTTGCTCAACAGCAATTGCAGGTTTCATTTGGAGAAAACAATTTAGGTTTTCTCTTCCGTAATTTTGCTCAGATACAGATTCATCCACATGCTCAACGGGCAGCGTAAGCCGCACAAGCAGCAGCGGCTCAAGGGCAGTTTTGGCAAATGCATGAAATGCTATTTATTTATCAACAGGAGTTGGAAAATGGTTATCTAGTGGAGTATGCCAATCGTTTAGGACTTGATATTTCTCAATTTTTGCAGGATTTATCTAAATAGGAGTTCAGATGTCGGTGAAAAGACGAGTGATTTGAATAAAAAGTACGCAGCAGCTCCGATTAGCAAGGCGATCATACCTGATGCTGCAAACATATCTGGAGTGGGACGCGCAAGCGTTCGGCGGTCGGCTCCTATCTGGCGTAACAATTCTTAAACAAGTCAATGTAGAGAAAGCCTTCGGAACTTAATTTTGGCTAACAATCAACTTGAGGTGGTACACAAATGCATGACTTTGATGTCGCTATTGTGGGCGGAGGTGTGTCAGGTGCCTATTGTGCCTGGCGACTCCAGCGAACTCCAATTGAGCAACTCGGACCGATTCTTGCACCTCTCGCTAAGCAGCGCCCGGACGAAAGGCTGCGTGTAGGTCTGTTTGAATCTAGCAACCGCATCGGAGGGCGTTTATTCTCAGTATCTCTTCCTGGTGTCGCTCTTCCGGTAGAGCTTGGTGGTGCGCGCTTTCTCGAAAGTCATAAGCGCGTAGCGAAGCTGGTGAAACACTTTGGACTTGATAAAGAAGAGCTGCCAATGTCCGATCCCGATGGTAAGAACCTTTTCTATCTTCGCGGATACCATTCCACTGGATCCGACTGGAACCGACCAGGGTTCGATCCGCCCTATCGATTGGAAAGCGGCGAGCGTATTCGATCGGTGCCAGAACTTCTGACAAAGGTGGCATTGCGCCATCAGGACCGTCTCCACCAGCATCCAGAGTATTACCGCAACATCGGCTTTTGGAACCTGCTGCTGGATGAGTTGAGCGATCAAGCATACCAGCTAATCCGCGATGTAGGAGGATACGAAAGTATTGTCAGCAACTGGAATGCTGCTGAGGCAATTCCGTTTGTGCTAGCGGATTTTGCTCCGGATGCCAAGTATTATCGCTTGCAAAAAGGGTATGAAGAGCTTCCCCGTGTTCTTAGCGAGGAATTCAAGGCAGCAGGTGGTAAGGTTTTGAAGTCACACCGTCTGCACCGTCTTGATCGCAATGAGTCCAGCGAGACCATCCGTCTAATCTTTGATCAAGGACAAAGTTCTTCAGAGATTTCCGGTCGACGTATTTTGGGCAAGGAAGTTGTGTACGAAGCCCAGCATGTCATTATGGCATTGCCTCAGAAAGCGATCGAGATGCTTCATCCCGACAGCTTTATCTTCGATTCAAGTACGTTTGAGAGCGATATCAAGGCAGTGCTAGCACAGCCAGCTCTCAGACTATACGCAGCCTATAGCCATCCCTGGTGGCAAACGGCTAGACAAATCACAGCAGGACGCTCCGTCACTGATCTACCGTTGCGGCAATGCTACTACTGGCACACCGCTGACCCAGCAGAGCGGAACTCGAACTCTGTGCTGATGTCTAGCTATTGCGACGGAACAAGTGTCAATTTCTGGGCTGGACTTGCGCGTGACTCGAACCAATATCAGCCTCCACTGCACGCGCAACCACCAGGTGTTGCTATTCCCACTGGGGACGACTTAAATAATTCACTTGCGCCAGAGGCGATGGTTCAGGAAATGCAACGTCAACTCCGCAAACTGCATGGACTGGCTGACTTACCCGTACAAAATCCGCGAACAGATCCTTTCATTATTCCGCCTTATGCAGCCGTATTTCGAGACTGGACACAAGGCCCTTTCGGTGGGGGTTGGCATTTTTGGAAGATTGGGTTTGATTCTAAACAGGTGATGCGAAGGATACAGCGCCCCCTACCTGAAGCATCGTTGTATATATGCGGTGAGGCGTGGTCCACTCAGCAGGGATGGGTAGAAGGTGCATTGGAAACAGCCTATATAATACTTGAAGAACAGTTGCATTTACAACCGATAGTGAATAAATAGACCTGTCCGAAAATTCCAAAGCCAGAGTGTTCAAAGTTTTGAGACAAAACTTTGATATTTTTGCAAAAACGCAGTTATAACAATACCTCTGCCAATTTACGAGGGTTCAACGCCACAAGAAACGGGATGAATACGTCCTAAAGAAGTAAGCTTGGCAAAAATCTGGGTTAATAAAATAGGCTCAGGGATTTCAGGAAGCATTTTTAACATTTCACGAACATATCGAAACCCATGATAGTAAGCTTTAAGATCGAGAATGCCAGAGTCGGGATTAAGGAGGCGAAAATTTAAAAGTTGATGATGAGATAAATTAACCATAAAAAATGCTAAATTAGCAGCATTAGTCACGGCAGTTTGCCTTAAGTTCATAAAATCTTCCAGCCCCCAAAACTGTTTAGCATCACGAAAATTGAACTCGATTTGGAAACGGAGTTTGTAGTAGTCGATTATCTTCTCAGATGACAATTCAAGGGGGAGCATCCCAGTTTTTTGCAAAGAAAGCGAAAATCAGTCAGGATAAGTAAGACGAGTGTATTTACTTACCGATGACCCCAGAACAAAAGCAAGCTCTTCAAGAACACATTCAGGCGATGCCTACGGCGGGCTACGCCAACGCTAAAATATTGTACGAAGATACGTCAAAAGAAAAGCTCACAAATCTTGCAGGGATTGAAGAAGCAGTGCGGAGCCAAATGCAAAAGCACGTTATGCCAGAAGTAGGGGTTTTTTTATCGAAACGGTTACAGGAACAACCGCAGGATACCAACGACAGCTCAAAAGTATCCTTGGAGAGTTACCAATAACGAGCAAACAAGCCATTGAATTAGAAGTCGCACCAAGTACTCAACTAAGTCCATACCTAGAAACTTGTTGTTTAAGGGTAAGTGCGAATGTTAGCTATGAAGATGCAGCATCAGACATCAAGTATTTTACTGGCGTGCAAGTTTCCCACAGCAGCCAACAAAGATTAGTACATCGTCAGAACTTTGACTTGCCAATGCAAGAAGACACAGTTGAAAAATTAAGTGTTGATGGTGGAAACATTCGTGTACGAACTCCTAAAGGTCAAATATGTGCATGGCTTGGCTATAAAGTGATTAGCTTACATCATCTCGGAATGCTTGGAACTTCATTTCGGAATAATCAGATTGTGATTGATTGGGTTAACGCTCAATCACTGGCTAGCACAGTTACTTGTATCGGTGATGGACATGATGGTATTTGGAATATAGTTGACCAACTAGCCCCTGATGTACAACGTCGAGAAGTGCTTGATTGGTTCCATTTGATAGAAAACCTCCATAAAGTTGGGGGTTCACAAAAACGCTTGAAACAAGCACAAGCTCTACTATGGAAAGGTCAGGTTGAGGCAACCAAAGCTTTATTCGCTGATTGTAAGAGTAAAGAAGTACAAAACTTTTGCGGTTATCTTGATAAGCATCGCGATGCCTTCGGCAGGCTACGCCTACGCATTATTAACTACGAATATCATCAAGCTGAACAAATTTGTTCAATTGGTTCTGGTTCAGTTGAATCTGCCGTTAAACAGATTGACCGTCGAACAAAGATTTCTGGGGCACAATGGAAACGAGAAAATGTTCCTCAAGTCCTGGCTCATCGCTCTGCTTACCTCAATAGATTACTGTCAGTTTGAGCCATTTCAAAAAGTGAGATGCTCCCCTTTCTCTCTTCATACTCTTTTTTTTGGCGAAGGTATTGCCAACCAGTAAGTAATTATTTTCGGAATGATAATTGCTGTATAGTTTGAGGTATGCCAGATCAGACTCTTCGGAGAAACTTTATGATTGCTCTACCTGGTATTGCCATCCAGGACAAGATATACGAAAGTTCTAATTCTCTAGTGTATCGAGGCATCAGAGACGATGGAGTAGCCATCATCGTCAAAATGCTAAAGCTTGATTATCCCTCTTCCCAAGAACTGACTCGCTACAGACAGGAATATAAAATTACCCGCTCCCTAAATTTAGAAGGAGTTATCAAGGCATACAGCCAGCAGGATTATCAACGCACTCTGATGATTCTTTTAGAAGATTTTGGCGGAGAGTCCCTAGAGCAATGGATGCACAAGCGCCCAGATATCTTTTGCCCCATGCCCTTATCCACTTTTCTCGGTGTTGCGATCGCTATAAGCGACATTCTGGGCAGAATCCATGCAGCCAATGTCATTCATAAAGATATCAACCCTGGAAACATAGTCCTCAATCTGGATACTGGCGTTGTCAAAATTATTGACTTTGGAATTGCCACCCAATTTAACCGCACGAATCCGACTTTCAAAAGTCCTCATGTTTTAGAAGGGACACTCGCATACCTATCTCCAGAGCAAACCGGGCGGATGAACCGTTTACTCGATTACCGCACAGATTTTTACTCCCTTGGTGTGACATTCTACGAACTGCTAACCGGACATCTGCCGTTTCCCACCAGAGATATACTTGAGCTAGTCCATTGTCATATTGCCAAACATCCTATTCCACCTGATGAAATAAATACAACGATTCCCAAGCCAGTTTCAGATATAATTCTGAAACTGATGGCGAAAAATGCAGAAGAACGCTATCAGAGTGCCTGGGGCATTAAAGCAGATTTAGAAATCTGTGCTGACCAATTAAAAGAAATCGGTCAAATCTCTAGTATTCAACTGGCGCTTCAAGACGCTTCGAGTCAGTTTCAAATTCCCCAAAAACTGTATGGACGGGACAAGGAAGTTGCAATGTTACTAGCGGCGTTTGATCGCGTAGCGTGTCCAGAAGAAAATCACGTTGCTGCTTTACCAAACAATTCAGAAACAACTTCACAAAGGGAACAAAGAGGCAAACCAAAATTCCAAGTCGAAATGATGTTAGTATCTGGCTATGCTGGCATTGGAAAATCTGCGTTAGTGCAGGAAATCTATAAACCAATAACCCAAAAGCGCGGCTATTTTATCTCTGGTAAATTTGATCAATTTCAGCGCAATATTCCCTACAGCGCGATCGCAGATGCTCTGCAAAAATTGGTACAGCAATTGCTCAGTGAACCAGACGAGCAAGTGCAACAGTGGCGATCGCTCTTACTTACAGCTTTGGGAAACAACGGACAAATCATCATTGATGTGATCCCGGAAGTTGAATTAATTATCGGCAAGCAGCCACCTGTACCAGAAGTTGGAGCAACTGAAGCTGAAAATCGCTTTCATCGAGTTTTTCAGCAGTTTGTGCAGGTGTTTTGTTCAGAGTCACATCCCCTTGCGATCTTCTTAGATGATTTGCAGTGGGTAGACTCAGCAACGCTGAAGTTAATCGAGTTGATGCTGCTGGATGAGCAAACCAAATCACTATTTTTGATTGGAGCCTATCGAGATAATGAAGTAAATCCAACGCATCCATTAGCATTAATGCTAGAGAGACTGCGAAAACAAGGGGCAATGCTTCAGGAAATTATCCTAACACCATTAACGCTTGAGCCATTGAGTCAGTTAATTGCCGAGACGCTACATCGGAATGCAGACACCGTTCATGCGTTAGCTGAGTTGGTGTTGCGTAAAACTGAGGGTAATCCCTTCTTTGTCAGTGAATTTTTGAGAATGCTGCATAGCGAAAATTTATTGACCTTTGATGCTGAAGACTTAAGTTGGCAGTGGAACATAGCTCAGATCCAAGCCCAAGATATCACCGATAACGTCGTGGAGTTGATGCTGATTAAGCTAAAGAAACTACCAGATGTCACACAGCAAATTCTCCGTTTAGCCGCTTGTGTCGGGGCTGAATTTAATTTAGAGACGCTATCGATTGTTTGTGAGAAATCACCTAAAACGGTTTTCCTGGATTTACTGGCAGCCATACAAGGTGAATTCATTCAACCCCTATCTGAATTAGATGAGGACTTGTTGATTGAAGAGTATAAGTTCTTGCACGATCGCGTGCAGCAAGCAGCATACTTTTTGATCGATGAGTCGCACAAACAAGTTGTTCATCTCCAAATTGGTCGCAATCTACTAGGAAAAACTTTGCCAGAGCGAATATCAGACAGGCTGTTTGAAATTGTCGATCATCTTAATCATGGGATTGAGCTTGTTGCAGATCAACCAGAACGCAATGAAATTGCTAGATTAAATTTGATGGCAGGACAGAAAGCAAAAGCAGCGATCGCCCATAGCATGGCTCAAAATTATTTAGCCATAGGCAGAACATGGCTGGCAGCCTCTAGCTGGCAAACAAACTATGACCCGACCTTAGAGCTATATGTAGAAACAACAGAAGTCGAGTTCTTGTGTAGCGAGTTTGAGCAGGTGGAATATTGGGCGGCGATCGTTCTAGAAGAAGCTAAAACAATTCTCGACATTGTAAGAGTTTATGAAGTCAAAATTCAAACTGACATGGCGCAGGGTCAGTTATTGAAGGCAATTGATACAGGATTGCAAGTTTTGCAGCAATTGGGTATTATGTTTCCCGATACGCCCAACTCATCAGATATTCATCTCGAATTAGATATAATCTTCTCCTGCCTCCAGGAAACATCGATCGCAGACTTGATCCATTTGCCGGAGATGAGCGAGCCGAACAGGTTGGCGGCGATGAGAATCCTATCAAGAATAATGGGTGCTGCCTACATTGCTGCTCCTAATTTGATGCCTTTACTGGTGTCTAAACAGATCAATTTGTCGATTCAGTATGGCAATTCATTTGTGTCTCCTTTTGCGTATGCCAATTTTGGGTTAATTCTTTGTGGGCTGGTTGGAAACATCGAGTCTGGCTACCAGTTTGGACAGCTTGCTTTAGGGATGTTATCACGGTTGAACTCCCATTCACTTAAAGCTAGGACTTTGAACATCGTAAATAACTTCATCATCCACTGGAAAGAACATAATGGAGAACTCTTGAAGCCATTACTAGAAGCCTACCAAGGTGGACTAGAAACGGGGGATTTTGAGTTTGCTGCCTACAGCGCTTATAATTACTGCTTTCAATCCTTTGTGATCGGAAAGGAACTTGTGAATGTTGAATGCGAGATGAGGACATACAGTGAAGCAATCCGTCAAATTAAGCATGAAACAGCACTCAACTGGATTCAAATATTTCAGCAGACTGTCTCAAACTTGATGGAACGTTCGATCAATCCAACTCGTCTAGTTGGCGAATTCTACAATGAAGAGAGTAGACTACCACGACACCAAGTCGCAAATGATGGAACCACAATCTTTATCGTCTATTTCAACAAGCTGTTCCTATACTATCTATTTTCTAAGTATGCTCAAGCCGTTGAAAGTTCAGCTCTAGCGGAAAGTCATTTGAGTTACGTTACAGCACTACCCCTTATACCACTGTACTATTTCTATGATTCGCTAGCAAGGCTCGCAACATATCTCGAAAGCAGTGCTGAAGTGTGGGCGGAAATCCTCAAAAAAGTCGCTCTTAGCCAGGAGAAGATGAAGCAATGGGCACATTATGCACCCATGAACCATTTGCATAAATATTATTTAGTCGAGGCAGAGAAAGCACGAGTTTTAGGTCAGTTGCTTGAGGCAGAAGAGTTGTACGAACAAGCAATTCAAGGTGCCAGAGACAATGAGTATCTGCAAGAAGAAGCCTTAGCCTATGAATTAGCTGCCAAATTTTACCTGTCTCGTGGTAGGGGAAAGTTTGCCCAAACCTATATGAAAGAGGCACACTACTGCTACGATCGCTGGGGAGCAACGGCGAAGGTGAAAGATTTAGAAACTCGCTACCCACAGTTCTTTCCTCAGCCGTCGGGCATGGCTCACACGCCAATCCACAAAACTTCTGTCACCCCCTCTAATCACTCACCCATTGCTTTCGACTTAGCTGCGGTGATGAAAGCTTCCCTTGCGATTTCGAGTGAAATTGAACTGGATAAGCTACTCAGTTCCTTGATGAAGATTTTAATCGAAAATGCTGGCGCACAAACAGGTTCTCTGATTTTAGAAAACTTAGGACAATGGGTGATTGAAGCGTCTATTGAACTTAATGAGGGTGAGAATGTCTATGCTACACAAGTGCTGCAATCTATCCCAACTGCAAATCATCTACCTGAATCAATTATTAATTATGTTATTCGTACTCATGAATCTGTCATCTTAAATAATGCTACTTGTGAAGGTAATTTTATTAATGAGCCATATATTCAACAGAATCAAACTCAATCAATTTTATGTTTGCCTCTGCTCAATCAAGGTAAGCTCGTGGGCGTGTTGTATCTAGAAAATAAATTAGCATCTGGAGCATTTACACCAGAGCGATCGCAGGTTTTTAATTTGTTATCATCCCAGGCAGCTATTGCGATTAAAAATGCCAAACTTTATTCAAAGCTCCGTGCAAGCGAAAGTAAGATGGCTCAGTTTATAGAAGCGATTCCAATAGGAATTGGAATCATGGATGCGGTAGGTCGTCCTTACTACTTCAATCAACGGGCAATTCAGCTATTGGGCAAAGGGATAGATCCTTCTGTAACACTGGATCAAATCTCAGAGGTTTATGAAATTTATTTAGCAGGAACGGATCAAAAGTATCCAACTGAGAAATTGCCAGTAATGCGGGCGTTGAGCGGCGAACATACTAGGATCGACGATTCAGAAATTCGCCGAAATAACGTAACAATTCCAGTTGAGGCATGGGGAACTCCAGTATTTGATGAGCAGGGCAACGTGGCTTATGCGATTACAGCCGTTCAAGACATCACGGAGCGCAGACAAGCCGAGCGACTGCTAGCCGACTATAACCGCACATTAGAGCAACAGGTAGCCCAACGAACAGCGGCTTTACAGGAAAGCGAAGCAGCACTGGGCGAGCGAGAACAGGAATTACGGTTGATCACCGATGCTCTACCTGCTTTGATCAGCTATGTAGATGCAAATGGGCACTATCGGTTTATCAACCAGACTTATGAGGTATGGTTTGTCTGTAGTCGAGATGAAATTCTAGGTAAGTCTGTTCGTGAACTTTTAGGTGAGACGGCTTATCGAATTACTGAACCGTACATCAATCAAGTGCAAGCAGGTCAAATTACAACCTATGAAGCAGAGATTCTTTATCCATTTGGCAAAAAGTATATTAGTACAACCTTCATCCCCGATTTTAGTCCCAATGCCCAAGTGAAAGGATACTATGGTCTGGTCATTGACATTAGCGATCGCAAACGTGCCGAAGCCGCCTCAATTCTGGAAGAACGCAACCGCATGGCACGAGAAATTCACGATACGCTAGCCCAGTCCTTCACAGGCATTCTTGTTCAAGTAGGAGCTGCAACGCAAGTGCTCGCGGACGATATAGAAGCGACACAGGCACACCTGGAAATAATTGATGAACTAGCACGAACCGGACTTGCTGAGGCGCGTCGATCGGTGGTAGCGCTTCGTCCTCAGCTATTGGAGGATGGCAATTTACATAGTGCCCTTCATCGCCTTGTGACTCAAATGAGAGCTGCTGCCGATACCGCTCTAATCTACGAAATCAAAGGCACAGCCTATTACCTGCCATCTGAGGTTGAAAATAACTTACTACGAATTGGACAGGAAGCATTAACCAATGCCATAAAATACGCTGATGCTGCGGAAATTCGTGTTGAGTTGGTATATGACAATGCCCAATGTATTCTACGCGTTAAAGACGATGGACGAGGTTTTGGGGTTGGTACGATCCCATCTGTTGGCGGATTTGGATTGCTGGGAATGAGCGAGAGGGCAGAACATCTTGGAGCGCAACTGAATATTCAGAGCCAACCTGGGCAAGGAACAGAAATTGTTGTCATTGTAAATCGAGAGTGAGAATATTATTAGAAATGCACTGGTTACAAACGTAACCTGTAGTAGCTCAATTTCTAATTCTTCATAATTATGAGCCAATCAACGAATATTCGGGTTCTGATTGTTGACGATCATTCCATTGTCAGGCAAGGATTGACAACCATCATTAACCGCGATCCAGAGATGACAGTGATTGCTCAAGCAGAAAATGGACAACAGGCGATCGCTCTCTTTCGTGAATACCAACCAGATGTAACGCTAATGGATTTACGAATGCCCCAGATAGCAGGAGTTGAAGCCATTACTGCTATTTGTGCTGAATTTATTGCTGCCCGAATTGTTGTGCTGACAACCTATGATGGTGATGAAGATATTTATCGCGGATTACAGGCAGGCGCTAAAGGATATTTGCTCAAAGATGCTAAACCCAACGAACTTCTGAGTGCCATTCGCACAATTCATCGCGGTCAGCAGTATATTCCACCAGCAGTCGGGGCAAAACTGGTGCAGAGGATGAGCAATCCAGAACTGAGTGAGCGAGAGCTAGATGTACTCCGTTTAATGGCGCAAGGAATGAGTAATTTAGAAATTAGCACTACTTTGAGTATCGGTGAAAGCACTGTCAAATCTCACGTTAATCGAATTTTAAGTAAGTTGGGAGTCAACGATCGCACTCAAGCCGTGATTATTGCTGTTAAACGAGGGATTGTCAATTTGTAAGGAAGTTGTACTAAAGTTCAAATTTAGATTCCAACTTTAGTTGGAGCCAACCTTAGATATTGAGATGGACTGCTTTATCAATCACTCTATTGAGCAAAAGTTTCAACTTATAGGGGACGACAAGTTAGAGTTAATTGCATATATTTAATTCAGGCAAACATTGATAGCAATTTAGTTGCAAGATATAAGTTTCTTTTACACAAATAAAGTAGAAAGAGGGTTGTCTATTCAGCACTGGCGACGAGCATACAACCGTCGGAGGTATCAGTGAGTTTTGACCGCGTTCGCAGTTTGTTATTCGTCCGACCTTCAACACAAGATCACATAAAAGGTGTGCTGAATGCCACAGTAGTGCTGGTGATGTATGGGGACTATGAATGTTCTCAAAGTGCGGACGTTTACAGGCTGATTAAAGTCATTGGACGACAGCTTAGTGTTTCTTTGGGGGAGAATTATTTGTGTTTCATTTTCCGTCATTTTCCACAGGTACAGATTCATTCTCATGCTCAACGTGCGGCTGAAGCTGCTGAAGCGGCTGCTGTCCAAGGTCAATTTTGGCCAATGCATGAAATGCTGTTCAGCCATCAACAAGAGTTGGGAAACGGCTATCTGGTGGAGTATGCCAATAATCTAGGACTTGATATTTCCCAATTTCTGCAAGATATATCCAAAAAAGTCTACATTGATCGCATCAATGAAGATATTCAAAGTGGATTAAACAGTGGAGTAACGGCTGCCCCAGCACTATTTATTAATGGAATTCGATATAGCGTAGGCGTAGCCCGCCGCAGGCATCGCTGGAAAATTGAGCAGTTGATGGCAGCTATTATCACTGCAAGTCATTAAGTTTCTTCGTTTTTAACCACACAACTAAAATTACAGCTGATTACGCAAGCAATTAATCAACAGGAGCAATCTAATGGCACAATCTCTCTGGCTTTTTGGCACTCGCCTCAACATCATTGCCGATCACACCACTACAGGAGGTCAGTACGATCTGATCGAAGGCTACTTTCTTCCCGGCACACAAACACCCCCCCATCGCCACACGCGCTATTCCGAACAACTCTACGTCCTAGAAGGGGAGTTCACGGTCTGGGCGGGTGAAAACAAGGTTGTGCTGAATGCCGGTGAAAGCTTTCTGATTCCTGCTGGCACACCCCACGTAGTCGCTGCACTCAGCGATCAGCCAGCTCGCGGGTTGGTGGTTGCTGCGCCAAGTGGTTTTGCTCGGCTAATCGCAGCAGTTGGTACAGAGGATGAGACAGAAGCACCGGACATGGAGGTGTTCGATCGCATTTCCACCGAGATCGGCGACGAAATTCTGGGACCGCCCGGAACCTTACCCTCGGCATGAGGTGATGTTGGCTCAAGGATAGCAAAATCGCTTTAGCCCCAACAGTCAACGATTAGCTGCTGCTGGAGCAAACGGCACTGTCGGTGTATGGAATGTGCAACGCGAGGACAAGGAATTAACAAAGTTTAAAATATGGAATACAGACCAAGGCGAGGTCAAAAGCATTAGTTTTAGCCGAGATGGCAAGCTGCTGGCTACTACTGGAGCAAAGGGTACTGTTTATGTATGGAACTTGGAGAATTCTTCTAACCGACCTACAAGTACAAGTCGTTGCGTTTTTAACGCTTCCAACACTTGTACTTATAACGATAAGGAGAAGGATGTCTGGAGTGTAGCATCCCGATGGCAAGATGTTTGCAACCGCAGCAGACGATGGCATAGTTAAATTGTGGCAACTTGAATGATTCAATTAATGTTTAAGTACTATTTACTCTAGGAAGGTTTTTATATGAGAATCGAAGCGACTACGATTACTGTCATTTATGACAACGACTCTTGTGAAGTTAAACATGTGAGGCACCTCGACAAAGAGCCGACAATTGCTCGTCTGCTTCACCAAATGCAAAAATTGCTTCTGCAAGAACAGAAAGAGAGTCCAGATTCAGAAGCAACCAAGGAGTTAAAAAAAGATATTGACATTCTCGAAAAAGGATACAGAGAAGAAATTCCCAAGGTTGTTGACGATTATCAAAAGGAGTACTTTTCAACTTTTCTGAGAGTACAGTTACCGAAGGTTGAAGAAAACTACAAAAAGCTCCATAACTGGACTAATGACAATGATAACCCTGGTGCAGAAATCCGAAAAGCTATAAATGAACTGAGAGAGCAATCCTATGAGGAAGTGGAAGACAATTTCAATAACCAATGGAAATCTGCCTGGAAAGAATTAGAAAATGGTAACTACTGTCGCCGCGAGGAAGCGCTAGCACTGAAAAAGAGGGCAGGAGAAAATTTTGAAATTAATAAAAAATTTAAGGACATAGTTAACAATTGGTTTAAGCAGCTTGACGATTTATACAAGAAGGCAGAACCCTTGCTTGACAAAGAAAATTATAAAGCGCTGTATGCCTATAGCTTAGAATACGCTGATATTTTGCACGAGGTCAAACAACTGAATACAAAGGAGCCTGAATGGTTAAAGAGTGAGTTGACAGAAGATTTGCGGAAATATTGTCTAGCGGTGTATAAATATTTCTATTGGTATAAGAATTCGCTGGAAATTGCAGAAAGGGAAAAGAAGGCTCGTGATAGCTATGAGAAGTTTAAGGATAGCCGTAGGGAGCACTTTATTCGGGAGGCACAGGATATTGAGCAACAAGAAGAAAATTACGAGGATAGTTCATCGTTTGTAAAAACAGCGGAGCAATCAGAAAGAATCCCCGCGAAAGCTTCTTGGATGACAAATGAACTGGTATGATCAAAGATTTGGATAATAGCCTCAAAAAACTTCTTGAGGCGGAATTGTTAGGTATTTTTTCCGAAGAAGTAACGGTTGTCTTCGATACGCCAGATGATAAATTTCATCCGAATCAAAGAACAGTTGATTTCTTTCTCTATGACGTGCGGGAGAACTTAGAACTACGCAGCAATGAGTGGTTAGTAGAGCGACAAAGTAATGGTGTTGCTCGCAGACAATCGCCTTTAGTAAGGGTGGACTGTTCTTATTTGGTAACTGCCTGGTCAGGTGATGTTTTGAGTGAACATAGTTTGCTGGGTGAGGTGATGAAGGTGCTATTGCGGCATCCAAATCTGCCAGAAAGCGTACTCGAAGGCAGTCTGGCAGGGCAAGAGCCACCATTACCAACGAGTAGTTTACAACCTGGTCGCTTGCAAAGTTTAGGCGAATTCTGGCAGGCACTGGGAGGTAAGCCGAAAGCATCTCTCAATTACACCGTGACTATTGGTGTAGAGCCGTCTTTGTCTGTGGAAACACCACTGGTAACAGATGCTCAGTTCCGCCTAAAGCATGGTTCAAGTGAGGTTTAGTCTATGGTACAGTGGCAACTAATTCGACATCAAGTAGCGATCGCTGGACAGATAACGAATGCCCAAACCAAAAAAGCGATCGCCAAGGTCGAGGTTATGATTACCAAAGCACCTGATGCTTTCACTCACTGGCTTGGGCTGAAATCTTTGCAGCATGGCGATCACTCCCCCTACCTGACTAGAACTGCTTTTGATGGTTACTTCCATTTCTGGGATCTACCTGAGGGGGAATATACTTTGACTGCATCACTGCCAAATGCTGCTAGGCGTTACGGCACAGCTATGATAACCGTTACGGTTCCCTCCAATATTGAGGGCAAAATCATCATGACTGCTGCTGACATGGAACTGCCAATCACTGTCCTCAAGGGTAATATATCCAACCAGAATGGTGAACCTGTTTTCATGGCAAAAGTGCGGGTAAAGGGCAACACAGAAAATACATTTAGTAATGACAAAGGGCAATATTCACTAATTGGGCTGGAATCATCAGAGATAAAGCGCATTGTGATCGTATCTGCACAGGGTTATCAACCTACTTCTCAATCAGTAGTAATCAGTCATCCCAGTACAGATTTGCAACCACCTTTGAACTTTGTTTTACAAGGATGATGCTTACTCTAAGTAAACACCCGATGTTAAACCTAATTTAGAGCAAAATTTAGAACAGAGGACTAGAGACAATGCCCGTATATCAAGCACCGGGAGTATATGTTGAAGAGATATCCTCAGGTAGTAAGCCGATCGCTGGTGTCGGGACGAGTATTGCTGGGTTTATCGGTCATGTGGATAATAATGTCACAAGGCCAAATAAGCCAGGAACGTCTACTCAGCTACCAGAAGCTTACGCCCTAGCCCATGTGAATCAGCCACAATTGATTACCAGTTGGGAAAGGTTCAAGACAAGGTTTGGCGACTTTCAGGAGGGTAATGCAACCTTAGCTCATGCTCTATTCGGCTTTTTCAACAATGGTGGCACCCGTTGCTGGGTAACTCGCATCGCTGATGAAATCAATCCCGAAAATGTCAGAGCAGCCTTAGAAACCTTCAAGCCTATTGATGAAATTGCCATAGTTATCGTACCTGGTGCGGTTAGTGATGAAGTCCAGAATGCTGTTTTGGATCATTGCGAAGACCCATATTTGCAAGACCGCTTTGCAATTTTAGATGGTCGGCATGAAGAAGTTACTAATTTCAATCTCACTAAAGAGGCTATTCAAGGAGGAACTAGAGATAGTAGCTATGGTGCTATCTATTTTCCCTGGATCAAGGTTTTCGACCCGATCACTGAAAAGGATATTTATGTCCCTCCTAGTGGTCACATTGCTGGAGTATACTCCCGTGTTGACACCGAGCGCGGAATACATAAAGCACCAGCTAATGAGGTAATTCGTGGTGCCGAAGGAGTTGAGATTGATGTCACCAAGGCAGATCAAGCAGGGCTGAATCCAGATGGGATCAATGTGATTCGCAAATTCAGCGGCAACAACAATATCCTAATTTGGGGTGCCCGCACTCTGGCGAGCAAAGAAGACTCAGAGTGGCAGTACATTAACGTTCGCCGTTTGTTTCTTTATCTGCGCGAATCCATTGACGAAGGTACCCAGTGGGCAGTCTTTGAGCCTAACGATTTTAAACTGTGGGCTAAAATCCGGCGCAATGTTTCAGCTTTTCTGACTAATGTTTGGCGTGATGGAGCTTTATTTGGCAAGACTGCACAAGAAGCGTTTTATGTCAAGTGTGACGAAGAAACTAATCCGCCGGAAGTTAGAGATTTAGGTCAGGTTGTGACAGAGATTGGTGTGGCAGTTGTCAAACCAGCCGAGTTTGTCATCTTCCGTATTAGTCAGTGGGATGGATCAAAAGCTAATGACTCAGGCGATGCCGTTCGCTAAACGTCTCGTAGAGAAGATACGCTACGCGATCGCAACACCACATAGGATAACAAGGTAACTATGTACAAAGCCCCAGGTGTCTATAAAGAATATTTTTTATCGGAGCCGAAGGTTAGATTAGGTACAGGTGTACCAGCGTTTTTGGGACTCTGTGAAAATGTTGCAATTGCCGTTAATCAGCCTCAGCCTTTAAGGTATTGGTATGAGTTCGAGCAGTTATTTGGGAAACCTTTGCCCAATAGTTATTTGGCTTATGCCGTGCGGGGATTCTTCCAAAATGGGGGTAGCTTGTGTTATGTGGTGCGGCTCAAAGACGCTGATTTAAATGCACTCTCTGAGGGACTAGCTGCCCTGGAAACTCTCAAGACCATTGATTTGGTATGTGCGCCGGATATTATGGTTGAGCCTTCGGAAAAGATTGACCGTAATCGGGTACGGGTTATGCAGTCAGCCGTTTTGAATCATTGCAGTCGTTTAGGCGATCGCTTTGCTATTTTGGACTCCTTACCGAGAGCGAACCTCGAACAAGTTCAGGCACAACGGCAAAGATTAACTGGAGACCACGGTGCTTTATACTACCCTTGGATTCGCATCGCCGACGGCCCCCAAGAGAGCGGTTATTTTGTTCCGCCTTGCGGTCATATCGCTGGTGTGTATGCCCGTAGTGATGAGCGCATTGGCGTTCATAAGGCACCTGCAAACGAAATATTAGAGGGCGTACTCGACCTAGAAATTACCCTAACCAACACCCAACAGGATGACCTGAATCCAGAAAATATCAACTGTCTGCGGGCATTTCCTGGACGCGGCATTCGAGTTTGGGGAGCGAGGACACTGAGTTTAAAGCCGGAATGGCTCTACGTCAACGTGCGTAGACTCTTCCTGACAGTCAGGCGATGGTTAGAGATGAATATGGCAGACGTGGTATTTGAACCCAACGATACCAAGTTGTGGGCAAATATCGAGCGGGAATTGACCGCTTATTTCTATGACTTATTTCAACAGGGGATGCTGAAGGGTCGTTCACCTGCGGAAGCTTTTTACGTCAAGTGCGACGAAGAAACTAACCCCCCGGAAAGTAGAGATATAGGGAACGTGGCAATTGAGATTGCTTTAGCTCCAGCCGTTCCGGGTGAATTCATCATTGTTCGGATTATCCAAAGTGCTAACGGCATCACTATCACAGATTAAGGAAGTTTGATTATGGCAACTGGTGTTCGCAAAGATCCATTGAAGGGATATAACTTTTTAGTTGAAATTGATGGTATTACTCGTGCTGGTTTTCGGGAATGTTCCGGTTTGGATTCTGCCCAAGATCCAATCGAATATCGTGAAGGTAACGAGAAATTTCTCACAGTCCGCAAGTTGACTGGTTTGGTAAAGTATTCAAATATTTCCCTAAAATATGGGATTACTGATGACCAAGAACTCTGGCAATGGCGAACTAAAGCTGTAGAGGGCACTGTAGAGCGCAAAAACGGGTCGATTGTTCTTTTAGATGATGTCGGAGAAGAAAAGATGCGCTGGAATTTTCGGGAAGCTTGGCCCACTAAATGGACTGGTGCTAGCTTCAATGCTACAGCGAACGAAGTCGCAATTGAAACTTTAGAAATTGCTCACGAGGGAGTAGCTAAAGGCTAATGCTACAAACAGAGTTTGCTTTTTCTCTGCCTCGTGGCTATGTAGACTCGGATGGCAATCTCCACCGAGATGGGGTGATGCGTTTAGCAACTGCCTTAGACGAGATTGCACCAACGAAAGATCCCCGCGTGCAGAGCAACCCTAATTATTTAGTTATCATCCTTTTATCTAGGGTGATTACCCGTTTGGGTTCGGTGGAGCAAATCAATCCGAAAATTGTTGAAGGGATTTTTGCGACTGATATGGCTTTTCTGCAAGACTTCTACCGTCGGATTAACGAAGATGGCACAGCAAATATTAAGACAGTCTGCCCGAAGTGCGGATATGAGCATGAAGTGGAGGACAACAACCTGGGGGAAGTATAGTTGGCTACCCCTTAGACAAGTTGTATGAAGAGGTAGCTTTTATTGCATATCATTTTCCGTGGTCTTATGACGACATCATGCAAATGGAACATCGCGATCGCCAAATTTGGTGTGAGGAAATATCCAAGATAAATCGTAAGTTAAATAATAATGCAAACAATCAATAAAGTTTGTAATCAAGGGAAAAATTATGGTTGTCGGACAAACAAGAAACCCGTATGCAGCCTTTAACTTTTTGGTTGAAATTCAGGGGTTAGTAGTCGGAGGCTTTTCTGAAGTCTCTGGTTTGCAAGCAGAAACAGAAACAGAAGACTATCAAGAAGGTGGCGTGAATAATTTTGTACATCGGCTACCAAAGGGGACAAAATTTCCGAATTTAGTCCTCAAACGCGGTATCACCGACTCATTTGAGCTTTGGGCGTGGCATCAAAATGTCATTGCTGGGCAAGTTCAGCGACAAAACGGTTCTGTCGTTCTCTTGGACAATACCCGCAGTGAAAAGTGGCGTTGGAATTTCTCTAATGCCTATCCAGTTAAATGGGCTGGCCCTGATTTGAAAGCCGACGGCAACACAGTTGCTTTAGAGACTTTAGAACTTGCTCACAACGGTTTATGGAAAACTTGAATTAATTTATTATGAGATGCGCTCAACCATTTATTCCAATCGCAAGGGGGAGATTAGCAAAGCCAATTTTACAATTTTGCGGCTTCCCTCTGGCTAACAATGATTTTTGTCAACACATTGCCAATAAATATAGCAGAACCAAACTGGGAAAGTTTAAGTTTTCGGCATTAACTCTACTCGAAAGAATCAGCAGTGAGTGGACAATATTTAATACAACCCAAATTCTCAAATATCAAGTATTTTCTGCGTCATCTCCCCTAAGTCAACTCAATTTAAATTTGAACATACTTTTCTCCTTAGATACAGTATTTAAAACACTATTGGGAGGCGAAAGCAAACTCCAAAATTTGGACTTTAACAGATTCGCTTTCTCGAACAATAGCGAAAATTATCTGACCAAAATATACTTATCTGAAGTTTATCGCCTTACACAAATCGAACAAAGGCAATTTGATTTTTACTCCCCAAGACTAGTAGGGAAGGGGTTGGAGGTTAGGTTTGAGAGAAAGTTGCACACGGCGTTATTCAATAATACTGTGATGCCAAGATTTGTGCAGAGGGAGAGTAAATCTAAAACTTCCCAGTCTGGCAGATGGACTTTATTGCCAAGTTCCACAATTCTAATTACTAGAACAAAGATACCTAATTTATTTGTACATCCTCCTGAAGCTTTCACTAACCAGAAACATTCGCTTAGAGAAGTATTATTCAATTCAATCGAGCAAACAATTTTGCTTGACAAGAGTAAATCGCAACCACAAAGTTTACTACCTGGTAAATTTACCTTCTCACCAAGCAGCGCAATTTCTCTTACCAAAAGCACACTTCTAATTACGAGAGCATTGCTACCCCAATTTTCTCTGCAAGTAAACATCGGAATGAGGCAAAAAGAGCAACTCAGCCAACCTGATTTGCTACTACCACCAAAATCTGATGCTGTTGAAATACCTGAATTATTTCGTCAGCAACAGCCAGAAAATATCACTTACCGAACTCAGAGTGTAGACCTAGAAAAACCTAACTCTCAACCTCAGATCACCTTTTCTCAACCAGAAAGTCCTGCATTGCTGATAGAGAATAATAAATATACACTGGTTCATTTAGCGAATATAAATCGGATTACATCAACGATTGAGCGAACTTCTCATCTTATCCAACGATTACAAAGTATAAAGACACCAACTATTTTGCAGTATAGAAAAGCAGCTAATAATTCTCCTACTTTTCAGGATGAATTGATAGCACTATATCATATCCGCACGAGAAGATTAAGCAAACTTTTCCCAAGTTCGGAAAATATTATTATCGAAAAGCATATTGAGAATGCTGCTGTTAAAAATCAACCCAAGTCGGCATCTTACCCAAATACAGGTGGAATGGAATTGGTTAAGCCTCAAGCAAATATTGCTTCTATTCAAACTAATCAAGAAAACAAAGTTGAGGTAAAAAATGACTTAACAAACCGAAAGCAAAATAACTTGAATATGCCAATCATAGATGTAAACCGTCTTGCAGATCAGGTATATCAGGTGATTGAGCGAAAAATAAAAATAGAGCGCCAAAGAAGAGGAATGTTCTGAGAAAAAGTACTAAAAATTAAGGAAAGAAAAATGGCTTTAGAAAAAGCTTTTATTACACCAATAAATGGGAGCCGTTCGGGAGAAACAATCCCAGTTTTATTCAATCCCACTGAATATTCACTTGAGACAAGCAATCAATTTCAACGGACAGCAGTACCGGGAACTTCAACACCCGTTACTCAATTTGTTAATGGGAATACTCAAACCCTAACAATGGATTTGTTTTTTGACTCTTATGAAAAACAGGAAGATATCAGAAATTACACCAAAAAAGTCACGTCATTGTTGGATATAGATCCGGCTCTTCATGCTCCACCAGTTTGTGAATTTCATTGGGCATCGCTAAATTTTAAATCAACCATAGAACAAATAACGCAGAAATTCACCCTATTTTTAGACTCAGGTGTTCCAGTAAGAGCAACTCTCAGCGTTACTTTCAAAGAATATAGAACTCTGACCGAGCAGTTACAAACTATACATAAAGAATCGAGCGATCGCACCAAACGAATAACTGTCAAACAAGGCGATCGCCTCTGGCAAATAGCACATCGAGAATACGAAGATTCGAGTTTATGGCGTTCCATAGCTAATGCCAATAAAATTAGTAACCCCAGAATTCTAGCTGTTGGTACAGAACTTGTTATTCCAATTTTAAAATGACCTTATGGACATTGTTGCATTAGAGGCAAAATACGAAAATTTATACGCTCCTTTTTTTGAAATTATCGTTGGTGGCAATGATATTCTCACGCTAGGTCAGGATAACACTAAGGAAAGTATAGAAGTTTCCAGCGTCACTATCGACAATACATTAGAAGGTGCTGATACTTTTTCCTTTACGGTAAATAATGCTTTTGATTCGACAAAGAGAGAACTGCGGTCATTTATTGACCAAGTACTAGTTTTTGATGCAAAAGTTGAGATAAAGCTAGGATATGGCAGTCAACAAAAAACCCTGATGATTGGCATACTCACATCAGTTAAAGTAACTTTTCCCTCTGGCAGCGCTCCCCAGATAGAAGTAGGTGGTTTTGATATTTCCCATCGAATGATGAAGCAAAAAAAACCGCGATCGTGGAATGATAAAACTGATAGTGAGGTAGTAAAACTTCTGGCTTCAGAATATGGTCTAAACACTTATCCTGGTGCTGATACACCTTTTTCTCAGCAAGAAAGTATCGATAAGTCGGATGTCAAATATCCTCAAATTGTCAAGCAAGAAAAAGAAAATGATTTTGAATTTTTAACTCGATTAGCCGAAAGAAATTATTATGAATTTTTTGTTTTTGGTGAAACACTTTTTTTCCGTAAGCCAGCATATAAGACAGAACCAGTTGTAACTTTAGAATGGGATAAAAGTCTGGTCAGTTTTTCTCCAGAATTTAATATTGCTGAACGAGTTTTTAAAGTAGATGTTATGGGGCAAGATACTAATAATAAAATGAATATTGTCGGCACAGCAATGATATTCAATGATGAGATTGCAAAAATTTTTCATGGCGAGATAGTCAAAGTTATAAAAGGACAAAAAGCAACAGAGCAGCTTCTACAAGAGCAGGTAAAACAGACTGTATCATCCGAAGAACATGCCAAAAGTTTGGCAAAATCTATTTTGTTGAAAAAAAATGAAGAAGTCCTCAAAGGTAGTGGAGAATCGATTGGTATTCCTGATATTTTAGCTGGCACAAATATTCATCTTCAAGGTTTAGGTACAAAATTCAGCCTAACTTATTACATCGACCAGACAAATCATAGTATTAGTAGCTCCGGTTATAAGACGACTTTTAATGTCAAAAAAGTACCCGACGAAAATGACATAACATTAACATCAAAAATAACACCATTATCATGAGTCAATTACATAATATGTCAATTCAATCTGAAGACAAAAGTAGTGGCGCACTTATCAAAGGTGTTGCCCTTGCCACCGTCACAAATATATCAGAGTTAAGTACTGGAAAAGTAAAAGTAAAATTTCAATGGCGAAAAAAATCTGATGGCACAAATGATGAGATATTGGCACGAATCGTTACACCTATTAAAGGTACTTCTCCCCCAATAGAAGTTCATGACGTGGTATTAGTTGCCTTTGAGCAAGATAATTTTGAATATCCTTTTGTGATTGGTTTTATTTATCCAAATCTCAAAGATACAGAGGCATAATCAAATAAAAAAGATGTACTAGGTAGCTATGGCTAAAGAGTTTTTAGGAATTGGTTGGAAATTTCCAGTTAACGTAGATACCCCAACTGGAAAAATCTCGATGTCTGAGTATGACAAAGACATCCAAGAAGCAATTTGGATAATTCTTGCTACTGCAAAAGGCGAAAGAATTATGCAACCTGATTTTGGCTGCGGTATCCATAATTTTGTCTTTGCAATCCTCAGTATGGCAACCAGAGGTTCAGTAGAGTTAAGTGTACGTGAAGCCTTAACTCGTTGGGAACCCAGAATTGATGTGGATGAGGTTAAAGTTTCAACAGATCAAAGTAATATTGGCAAACTCTTGATTGACATTAATTATCGCGTTCGCAAGACAAATAATGAGTTCAACTTAGTTTATCCATTTTATCTGCAAGGTGGATGATTTTAAGTTCGTAGTAAGCACTAAAGTGCTTGATAAATAAATGAGGTACGAAAATGTCAGCACCACCAAAAATTAACACCAAAAATTTTGAAACAATTCTCCAAGAAATCCGCAAGCTAGTACCCTTCTATACTCCAGAGTGGATAGTTTCCGATCATAAAGATTCAGGTTCAGCACTACTCAAAATCTTTGCTCATCTATATACAGGTACACTCCAGCAATTAAACCTGGTACCAGAGAAAAATTTCATCGCTTTCCTCGATATGCTTGGTGTCAAACTATTACCTGCTGCACAGGCTCGCGCACCTGTAACATTTAAACTGAGTGATGGTGCAATTGCAACTGTTTTGATTCCTGCCAAAACTCAGGTAGCTGCTCAAGCCGCAGAAGGAGATGACTCCATTATTTTTGAGACTGAAAGGAACATTGTAACGACTCCAGCCAAGCTAGTTGATGCTTATAGTGTTAATAATAAAGAGGATAGTATTTTCCCCGCACCTCCAAATTTCTTGACAGTAGAAAAACGAACTGCCTTCTTTGCCAGATTAGTCTTGGATGCACAGAAAAATAAGACAAGCTTGTTTTTAGATAATACCTCGGAAATCAATGCAGGGGATATACTTAAAATCGGTGAAGCTAATATTCCATCAGGTTTTGAGTATGTGGAAGTAGATGAAGTTTCTGGTAAGAAAGTTACCATCAAAACTCGAATTACTACTAATTATTATACAGATACTTTAGTTGAAAAAATTATAATTTTTGATTTATTTGCCGGAATCAATAAACAAGAACATATTTTATATTTAGGGCATCAAGATATTTTTAATATTACAGCTAGCGTGCGGATAACGCTGGAAGTACCAAATTCACAGATAAATATTTTAGGTTCTAATTTAATTAAGTGGCAGTACTGCGGAGGAGGTCAAGAAAATACACCATTAGAATGGCGTGATTTTGATTTTAGATTTGAATCTAACAATCTGATTTTAGATAAAGATAATAATGATGAAATTCAAGAAATAGAGATTAATGGTATTAAGAACCGATGGATTCGCTGTATTGTTAATGGGTTATCGGAGAGCAAATTACCACCAATCAACGATTTACAACAAGTTGAAATAAACAGTATCAAAGTCACAGCTACACCATTAGCAAAAGACGAAACAACTCCAGGTCTATCTCCTGACATGGCATTTTATAATGATGTTCCGATTGATATTTCCCAGGATTTTTATCCTGTTGGTAAACAACCTCGGCTATGGGATAGTTTCTATTTTGCTAGTCAAGAAGCTTTTTCTAAGAAAAGTGTACCTTTAACTTTGCAATTTAAGATTATCCCAGCAGAAGAAGACTTTAGTGCTGAAATAAAAGACCCAATTCTTTCTTGGGAATATTGGCATGGCACTGGCTGGAATATTTTAACATTTGCGGGAGAACCAGATAAAACAATACTGAACTTGACTAAGCAAGATGGAGAAATTGCAGCAATTACTTTTACCTGTCCTGAGGATATCAAACCAACATTAGTTAATGGTCAGCAACAATATTGGCTGAGAGTACGCTTGGTTAATGGCGTTTATGGGAGAGAAGTAATTAGCGAAAGTATTAGCGAATATCGGTTTAATCCACCCCATCTAGAAAACTTTCAAATCAGCTATGCTCCCTCAGCTAGTGCTCTAGAATATTGTTTAATTTTTAATAATCTGCAATATCAAGATAAAACTGAAGAAAGCCAAAAAGCTCTTAATTTCCAGCCCTTCCAGGCTCTAAATGATCAACATAATTCTCTTTATTTAGGCTTTGATGCACCTCCCTTAAAAGGTCCGATTAGTATTTTCTTTTCGCTGGAAATACAGGCTTATACTGAGGCAAATATGCCCCGGATTAATTGGGAATATTATAGACGGCAGAATGGTAAAGGTGAGTGGGCTAGGCTAGAGGTTGCGGATGGAACTAACAACCTGACCCAAAGCGGAACAGTTGAGTTTTTCGGGTCGGCTGATTTTGCTCAAACCTTGCGCTTTGGTAAATCACTTTACTGGATTCGGGCTGTTGATATAAATGATAAATTTCAGCCCCAGGAGAAAGGTCTTAAATATACCCAGCTTACGGGCTTTGCTCCTGCTCCTAAAATTAAAGGAATTTATTTAAATACAACATGGGTATCTCAAACAAAGAGAATTCAAAATGAAATTCTTGGTTCTAGCAATGGCAAAGCCGAGCAAACATTCCAGTTGTTCAAATCCCCAGCGATCGCAGAAGATATTTGGGTAAATGAATTGAGTGCCTTATCTGCGGATGAGAGAAAGGATCTGTTAAGTAAATTCACGGTTAATGAAGTCAAAGATAATGGAGGGAATACCAGACAATTTTGGATAAAATGGGAGCCAAGAGAAGATTTGCTCGAATCTACATCTAGCGATCGCCATTATGAAATTGACCACGCTTTTGGGATAATTAAATTTGGCAACGGTGCAGAAGGAGCAATCCCGCCCATAGGAACAGATAATATTAGGGCTAATTATCAAGTTGGTGGTGGAGAACAAGGTAATGTTGGTAGTTTTGAAATTACCAGCTTAACAAGTTCTATTGCTTTTGTTGATAGCGTTACGAACCCAGAAGCCGCCGAAGGTGGTTCAGATTCCGAGTTGTTAGAACAGGCTCTCAAGCGCGGCCCACAAATGTTGAAACATCGCAACCGCGCCGTCACCAAAGGAGATTTTGAATGGCTAACTCGTCAGGCTTCTCGTAGCATTGCGCTAGTCCAGTGCCTGCCCAATTTTGATGATGAAAAAAACAGGCAATCTGGTTGGGTTACGGTGATCATTATCCCTAAAAGCAGCGAGGCACAACCCCAACCGTCATTACAACTAAAACAAACAGTTGAGAAATACCTGCAAAACTACGCTGCAAATGTTGTCACCTCACCCAAACATCTTCATGTTTGTGGCCCGATTTATATGGAGATTGGCATCCAGACGACGCTATTCACGGCTGAGGTTGATGCAGTACCGTTTGTAGACCAGATGGCAATGCAAAAGCTCAATGCATTTCTGCATCCTTTAACTGGTGGTTACTCCAATCAAGGTTGGAAATTCGGATGTTTACCTTGCTTGTCTGATTTTTATACTTTGTTAGGTTCCATCCCTAGCTTAGATCGTGTCCATTACCTATCGATGACTGTTACAAATACAAACACTAACCGTATCTGGCAGATAACGGCGGATAGTTCTTTGGAAGTCCCTATAGTTCCTTATGCATTGGTTTGCAGTGGCAAACACGTAATTGATATCAAAGCAGACATTAATTCCGAAGTTACAGTTAATTAATAGACAGTTAGGAATCACCAACAATGACATTACCTTTACCACGACTAGATGATAAAACTTTTGCCCAATTGATGCAAGATGCGCGGAAATTAATTCCTCGTTATGCCCCCGACTGGACGGATTATAATACCCACGATCCTGGTATTACTTTCATTGAGCTTTTCGCTTGGCTGACTGAAATTCAGGGTTACTATTTAGATCAAGTTAGAGATGAAAACTTGATCAAATTTCTGAAACTCATTAACATTCGACTCAAAGATGTTACCTCAGCTACTACTAATGTCAAATTTTATTTTGTTGATCAGCAGGAAATTGCACCTATTTGGATTCCCCAAGGTACAAAGCTAACTACCAACGAACAGGTAATATTTGAGACTGATGCCCCCTTGCTTGTAGTTTCGGACAGTCTAGAAAAGGTGATTAGTTCTTCTAAATCAGGACGGAAGGACAATATAAAGGTAATTGATGGACAAGGACTTTCGTTTTTTGCCTTTGGTGAAAATGCAGAAGCTGGGAGTTGCCTTTATCTTGGTTTCAAATTATATATATTCGATTGGAATAAGGTTCCTGATCTCGAATGTGATACAGATAGCGAAAGACTCAAGCAGTTTTTAGACCTGTATCTTGGATTCAGTTGGGTTAAAAATATAGATCATGAAGCTATTTATAAAAATGATGATGGAAACATTATTATTACTCATGGCGATAAACAGCTAACCTTGGAACTTGATGAAGTAAGCAATCTGGTAAAGCTTACCTTTAATCAAGATATCACAGATGAGATTTATTTGCTCGTCCTTAAAAAAGATAACTTAATCTGCATATACGGTCAACCATTTCCCGTAAATAAATCCATTCCTCTAACCTTCAACCTCTTTGAAGACTACCAGAATAAGCGAGGTAAATATGAAGAAGAAACTGTAGAAATGATTCCTTCAGCTAATCTTACTTGGGAATATTATGGTGGCGATCGCTTCTGGAAAAAACTTGATGTAAATCATGATGAAACGCTAAATTTATCCCAGAGTGGTCAGCTATGGTTTACAGCGCCAATGGATATGCATGTACGTAATATATTTCCTTTCCCTGAACAACTTTTCTGGCTGCGAGTAACTGTTCAAGAAGCTGGATATGAACTACCGCCCAAGATAAATACTATTTTATTAAATACTATTACAGTTACTCAAAAACACAGTATCAGTGAATTTAAAACCTATTCAAGTCATCATCAACGAACTCAAGCATTTCCAGCTTCATATTTGGCACTGATCGGTGAAAGCATCATTCAAGTTAAACAATTTCCCTTAACCCTATCCTTATTATTCTTTAACTCTCGTTTAGAACTTTTAAACCCAATTTTTTGGTTAGCTGTTGTCTTATGTCATAATTCCGAGGTGCAATATGGATACTGGAAAGATTGGCAGAATTACAGGCTACAAAAAAATCAGGAACAAGGAACAATAACGGTAACTTTTCGCGGTAAAATCGCACCAAAAGGTACAAACAATATCAGAGTTGTTTCTTATCTAGACGAATTCGAGAAAAAGCGTTTTCTCGGTGGCAGCAATGGATTGCCAAGTCAAAGTTTCTCCCTCAAGCAGTTTGTAATAGTTTCTGAAAGTTTTCAAATTCAAGTTAAAGAGCCAATTCAAGAAGATTACCTCTGGCGTGATTGGATTCGAGTTGATAATTTTGATGCTTCTAAACCAAAAGATACACATTATGTATTAGATGCCGAAAATGGCGAACTTTATTTTGGTGATGGTATTAATGGCGATATCCCACAGATTTTAGATTTTCAAGATCAACAGAGTATCTGTGTAATTTCTTGTCAAACCAGTAGTGGAGAAAAAGGTAATGTAGAAGCGAAAACAATTAATCAGATTTTGAATCCTATTTCTACTTTAGTGGATAGAGATTCTATTTATCCCACCAAATTAACAGTTGAAAATCAAGGAGTTACCTCTGGGGGTGCGCCGCTAGAAACATTAGAAAAAGCGAAACTACGTGCCAGAAAAGACTTGAAGCAAATACACTCAGCTGTTACTTCTGAAGATTACGAGTTATTGGCTCTTTCCACCCCTGGACTTCGTGTTGCTAGAGCTAAAGCGATCGCACCGACTGCAACGGAAGCAAAAACTTTGGTCAAAGTAATAGTTGTACCTTACAGTGAAACCCTTGTTCCTGCTTCCCCCAGCTCAGGGTTTCTGCAAAATGTTCGCCAACATTTAGAACCACACAGATTGATTACGACTAAATTAGAAGTCATTCCCTCCAGCTATGTTGAAGTCAAAGTGAAAGCTTTATTGCAGATTCGCTCTGGATTTGACCCTAATGAGGTTTGCAAGCAAGTAAATAAGTCTTTGATTGAGCAGTTTTTACACCCCTTAAAAGGAGGTTCAGAAGGTAAAGGCTGGCAGTTTGGGCGAACAGCTTATAAATCGGAAGTTTATAAAGCAATTAAAGATTTTAATGAGGGGGTGGATTGTGTGAAAAGCTTAGTTTTATCTATTCAAAATGCAGATAAAGATGCGGAAGCATATCTCGATCAATATGGAAATATTCATATTTCTAGAAATAGTTTGATTTATTCAACGAAACACGAAATTCTTTATTAAAAATAATGATTTATAAGTTTAGTAAATACTATGAACCCGAAAGAATTTAAATTTTTAGTTCTGAATACAAAAACTGATTGGCAAAAATGCAAACCGGATAATCTGCATTTTTCTGATGAAGGGATACAACTAAAATTTGGTACTCAGTTCGTATTTGAAAGCCAGATTTCCGGCGAACAAGCTTTTAGCCAATTTGAAGCTGTTGATTTGGCGGTTGATGATTTTGATCAACTATATTTGCTCAATCCAAAAGAGCGGCGAATTTGGCTTTTTGATTCCGAGCAAAAGTACTTAGAGCCAGTTGCATATCTGGATGCTTTGTTTGGTACGCCTACAAACATTGCCTTTAGTAACTCGACAATTTACGTAGCAGATGAATTTCGGGTTTCAGAGTACATTCAGTCTCGTATCTATGCCTTTTCCCGATTTGACTGGCAAATTAGATGGGTTGTGACGCTTCCACAAGATGTGAAGGTGATCGATTTAGCGGCGAATACAACAGACGGGACACTATATGTCCTTTGGGATGGTGGCGAACAAGTTGTTGCTAAATATGCGCCATCAGGACAATGTATAGAAAAAATAAAATTTACCAGAAGTGACATTAGAAATGCAACAGCGATCGCTCTGGGTGTTAATGGCTATATCTATGTCCTCGATAATCTAAAAAGTCACGAAAAGGTTGTGAGGTTTGATGTCAACGGTACTAGGGTTGAACATAGCTTGATTAATTTTCCCAGACTGCGGGAGCAACTATTGGTTCCTAAAGAAATTGAGCCTTCAGGATTAGCAGTTGATAGTCAGGGAAATGTATACATTGGTGATAAGCGATCGCGTAGCGACTTTATAGGATTATCACTTTCTCCAGGTGAAGAAGAAGACAGATTCATTTTTCGCTGTCACCCATCTGGAGGAACCGTGGAAGCAATTTTAGGTTATCGCGGTGCAGTGAACAAAATGATTTGCGTTCGCGATCGCCTTTTTATCTTCAATTCTGACAAACAAACAATCAACGTTTTGCGGCGCGAACAGCAATTTTTACGCCAGAAGTATCAAGAGTTGCCGACAGGTTCTTTCAAAACTGTTTTTGATAGTACTATTCCTGATCAACAATGGCATAAATTTATTTTAGAAGGGGAGATTCCACAAAACACGCAAATAAAAGTTTATTATTCAATTACAGATAGTAAGTGGCAGCCAGCAGAACCATACTTTGAACCTTTGATTAATCCTAGCGATGCTCTGATTCGCGGTAATAAAGAAATTCCCAGTCCCAAAGGGCGATATCTACATTTAAAAGTAGAATTCATCGGCACGGAACATCAAACGCCAATACTCAAGAGCCTTCGAGTGGTTTTCCCGCGACTGTCATATTTACGTTATTTACCGGCTGTTTATCAAGAGGACGAAGAAAGCCGCGATTTTCTCGAACGTTTTCTCTCGTTATTTGAAACCTTTTTAGGAAAATTAGAAGGAGACATAGATCATATTGTCCGCTACTTTGATGCAGACGTTGTGGGTGAAGACTTTTTACCTTGGTTATCTACCTGGCTAGCGATCGCCACTGATGACAATTGGACGCAAGAGCAACTACGAAACCTAATTAGGAAAGCACCGCAACTATATAAGCAGCGCGGCACAAGGGAAGGAATTGCGGCGACAGTCGAGTTATTTACAGGCGATCGCCCTTTAATTATTGAATATTTTCAACTAGAGGAGAGTAATAACAACCAAGTAAATGAAATACTGAAAAAAGCATACTTTAATGACAACGATCCATTTCGTTTTTGGGTTTTGCTCAGTCCCTTCCAAGTCAATAGCGAAATAGAACTACAAACTATTCAACGTCTGGTTGAAGCAGATACACCAGCTTATACCGAAGCTCGGATAAAATTATTGCAACCTTGGATTTCTTTAGATAAAGAGTCATATTTAGGATTCAACAGTTGTGTATTTGAACCTAGCTTACAGTTGGATATGGGAGCAGCTATTTCCCAGGAAAATATTTTAACTGATATTGAAGAATTCGGACAACTAGAAAGACGTTCGAGAATAGGTTTAGACACCAAACTAAACTAATTATAATTTAACCACCTTAAGACAACAAGGAGTTTATAACTATGGCGAATAATGGATTAGCAAGCACAGATTCCTCGTTAAGTTCTTTTGAACGTAACAGTTATTTTTATGGCAAACTTTTGACTGTCCGTGATTTTGAACTAGAGCAAAAATATGGAATTGAAAAAAACCATCTTCTCAATCGCTTGATTCAAGGTAAGGGTATCGTTTGTGGCTTAGAAGTTGATGAAAAAATCACCGTCGAAAAAGGTAATCAGCAAGATCAACTGCTCCTAAAAATTCAGATATCCCAAGGTGTAGCCTTAGATTCTTCTGGTCGTGAAATTGTCATTAGTCAAAATATCTCTGAGACATTAAAGGTAAAGTTAAGAGGCAAAAACTACGGCAAAAACTACATTTACATTGAATATGACGAGCAGTTTACAGAGCGTGTTTCTCAGGTAGAAAATGGTTATGGTAGGGTTAAAGAAACTTACACAATTTTTGCTAGCTCAAAAGTGCCTTCTGCACAGATACAAGGCAAAGTTTTTGTGGAAAGCGATACTGATTTAGAGTTTATTTTGGGTGTCAAAGTTGAAGCTGTAGATTCAAAAACTCAAATCGTCAAAGCAGTTACATATACTGACGTAGCAGGTAATTATACACTTCTAGTTCCCAATGGGACTTATCAGGTCAAAGCTTCAGCAAGTGGCTTTGAAACCAAAATTTCAGGAGAAATCACCGTTTCTCTAGATCAGCAAAATGAATCAATCAAAACTGTAGAAGATTTAACGCTGATTCCTGACTCATCCCAAACATCATCATTTCTGCTTCAGGAAATAGTTCAAGATTACTACAATCACTACTTAAGTGCTTATTCTGGATACAATCAAGATAGCAAAATACTGCTAGCTGTGGTGAATATTCCGGCAGATAACGCACCACCAACACTCGACAAACAAGAAACCGCAAAATATCGCCAAATTGTCTACAGTAATCCCATGCTGTATGACCTCCTAAGTAAAATTAACACTACAATTCCCGCTCCAGCAGATACAGTCAGCAGCATTCAACAAACTTTAATTCCGGGAATTTCTCCACAATTTGCTCGTGCAGATCATACCCATAACTTAGCGGATGATGTTGTCACAGCTAGCAAAATAAATGCCAAAATTTTTACTTCCTCAGATAACAGTATTAGTATTGCCAAAACTCAGGATAAACAATCATTTGATTTAAAAGTTGCTTCTTCAGTAAAACTTCCCGTTCCCGGAGACACTGCAAGCAGTATCCAACAAACATCAAATGCTGGAAGTTCCACAGAATTGGCTCGTGCAGACCATGTTCATAATTTGCTAATTAATGATAGAGGCCCTGATGCTAGCGGAAAGTTTATCTTTACAGCTGGAGATAATATCAATCTCGTTCCCGGACAAAAGCCCAACGAATTAGTAATTTCAGCTACAGGAGATAATGCATCAGCATTATTTACAGGTACACAGGAACTGGAATTTGAAAGAGATGAAAGTTTGCCAAAAGGCAGTTTAGTACCTGTCAGCATTACAGTGGAGGATTTAAAAGAAGGACAACCTTTTTCAGTTATGCTTGCTCCCATATTACCAGCAGATATTCCGCCAATTACTCGTCCATCTTTAGGACAAAAGGAGGGACTACACTTTGTCTTTGGCTCTAATATTCAACTACCGCGTATGTATGTAGCATATATACCGCTCCCCTACAACAAAACCTTTGAAATTCATGGTTTTGATGCCAATGTTGCCAACAACAACCAAGAGCAAAAAGTTAAAGTTGTTTATTGGGTAATTGCTGGTTCTCAAGAGGTAAATGCACCATCAGCTTCTATTAAAGATAAAGTTTTAGAAGCAATTAGGAGTAGTGATAGTGAGGGAATAAAGATTACAGGTTTAATGCGAGAATTGGGGGTGGCGCGATCTGAGTTGGAACCCGAACTTGCACAACTGGTTGATGCAGGTGAAATCCAACGTGGCAATGGTAATAAATACCTGATTTCCGGGGCGTGAAAAACACTTTATCTTTAATATCTACTGGCATTGAAAATAATTTCAAAGATTTGTTGCTTAACGATTGGCAACTTGCTTCGGTAGGTATACTCAAAGATAAAATCGCTACCCTAATAGTTGTTGCTTAATGCGATCGCTAAATGGCAACACAACAAATAATATAAAACCAAAACCTAACAATTCCTGACACCCCTGCTCAGAAAATACGAGGTAAAAAATGCACGAGCCGAAGCAGGATAAAAACGCTAATACCAAGACAGACCGCCAACAAACTGCGGTTAAAAATGTGTCGCAAAATGGACTTGGCATCGCCGCCACCCCTCGCGATCCACTGGTACAGCAAGTTTCGCGGATGGGGAATGCTCCTAATCCTAGCGCCCATGCGGCTATCCTGAATCGCGCTCCGGCTAATCAGCAATCTTCTAACAGGCAATTATTACTCCAATTGCAGCAGCAGTATGGAAATCCCTACGTGAATCAGGTGTTGCAATTAGCGCGGGGGATGGATGGGATAACACCAGAAGACTCGACACCTAAAATACAGCCGAAAATTAGTTCGCTGCAACGGCAGGAAATGTCTCCCAAGGATGAGGAGGAAGATAAACCTGTTCAAATGAAACCGGAAATTACTTCGTTGCAACGGCAGGAAATGTCTCCCAAGGATGAGGAGGAAGATAAACCTGCTCAAATGAAACCGGAAATTAGTTCGTTGCAACGGCAGGAAATGCCTCCCAAGGATGAGGAGGAAGATAAACCTGCTCAAATGAAACCGGAAATTAGTTCGCTGCAACGGCAGGAAATGTCTCCCAAGGATGAGGAGGAAGATAAACCTGTTCAAATGAAGCCGGAAATTAGTTCGTTGCAACGGCAGGAAATGCCTCCCAATGATGAGGAGGAAGATAAACCTGTTCAAATGAAGCCACTAATTCAGGCAAAGCTTACTATTAATCCTGCTGGGGATAAATATGAGCAAGAAGCGGATCGGGTAGCAGATCAGGTAGTGCAGAGAATGAATGCATCTGAGGTTGGGCGATCGCCAGAAAGTGGGGCTATTCAGCGAGAGGATATGCCCGAACAAGTTCAGAAAAAACCGGAAATTAGCACGCTTCAGCGTCAGGAAATGTCTCAGGAAGATGAGGAACACAAGCTTGCTCAGAAACAGCCTCAGTCCGTCGTTAAGAAGTCGCAGAACAAGACTGCACCAGATGAGGAAGATAAACTTACCCAGAAGAAGCCAAAAACTGGCGCAACTCAGCAACAGCAGCCTGAGGAAGAACAGCAAGACAAACTTGCGAATCGCACAAAAAAAATCGTTCAGAAAAAGTCAGCCAATCAGCCTACTGAAGCTAACACCGCAGGTACACAAAACTTAGAAGGTTCAATCCAACAAGCGCAAGGCGGCGGACAGGCCATCCCCGAAAAGACTCGGCAACCAATAGAGCAAGCATTTGGGGCTGACTTTAGCGGCGTTAAGATACACACTAATACCCAATCGGATCAACTCAATAAATCTATTCAGGCTCGCGCTTTCACCACAGGGCAAAATATTTTCTTCCGTCAAGGAGCTTATGAGCCTGGTAGTCAGTCAGGGCAGAAGTTACTTGCCCATGAGTTGACTCACGTTGTCCAGCAAAATGGTAGCGCGGTTCAGGCTAAATCAGTCTCTAAAAAGGAAAATAAGGTACAGACAAAACCTCTTGTCACCCGATCATCTTCTCAACCTGAACCCATAGTACAGTGCAAAAAGCAGAATTCTCCAGAAACAACTAAGCCAGATAACAAGCAAAGTCCTAAGGAACAGGAACAAACTCAGCCAGATAATAAACAGGGACAGCCGACGCAACCAATTCCGCCAGCAGGCGACACTGCACAAGGTAAAGGGCAACCTCAAGCCCCAGCAAGTGGTGGCGCAACCAATCCGCCTCCAGCGACTACAGCAGGTGGTGGTGCCGGATCAGCTTCCCAAGGAGAAAGTGGAAACGACGCAGATTCAACAAAAGCTCCAGCTATGGCAGAAGCGATCGCCTCCCCAATGACTGGCGAACAGAAAGCTCCTACTTCCCCCCAACAAGACCCAGCATTCCAAGCCGTAACCAGTAACGCCGAAACAGTCGCCCAGGAACAACAGGAACACCAACCCGCCAAGGAAAAAGCCGAAGAAGCTCAAGCTGCTGCTGAACCCCCCACAAATGAAGTAGATAGTAAGGCACAAGCCAATCAGGTTGGTGAGATGCAGCAAACTGAAACTCCAGAATTTGATGCTGTAGCCTTCAAAGCCAAGTTGATGCAGAAGATTGCTGATATGGCTCCCAAAAACCTGAAAGAGGCTGACGAATTTAAGAATAACAACAAACTCGACTCAGTAAAAGAGGAGTTGGGTGACAAGGTAAATGAGGAACAGAAAACCTCTCAAGGCCCCTTGGAAGAGAAAACAAACGAAACCCCTGACACCAGTGGCATCGAGCCGAAAACTGTAGAACCACTGCCTCCAACTGAACCGGGGGAAGTCCCAACGGATATAAATGCTCAGAAGGCTGCACCCAAGTCTAAAGGGGAGAGCGAAGTTGAAGCACCACTGCAAGAAGACAGCAAAAAGCTCGACAAGCAGATGGCCGATGCAGATATTACCGAGGAGCAATTGGCAAAATCCAATGAGCCAGAGTTCCAAGCAACTCTTAAATCAAAAGGTGAGGCTCAAACCAACGCCCAAGAAGCACCGCCAAAATATCGAGAAGATGAGCAAGGCTTAGTATCAACAGCTGAAGGTGCTGCTGTAGCTACTGCACAAGAACAGATGCAGGGTATGCACGATACCCGCGCCCAACAGCTAGATAAGGTTGCAGATAAGCAAGCGGGAACCAAGGGCAAAGACGAAGAAGCACGGACGAAGGTCGCTACTGATATTAATAAGATTTATGAAGATACCAAAGCAAAAGTTGAAAAAACTCTCAGCGACCTAGATACCCAAGTTGGGCAAGAGTTCGATAATGGTGCGGCTGAGGCGAAGAAGGTCTTCGAGGACTACGTAGACCAGCGAATGAAGGAATATAAGAAAAAGCGTTATGGCGGTGCTTTTGGCTGGTTGCGTTGGATAGGAGACAAATTGTTTGGGATGCCCTCAGAGGTGAATGCTTTTTACCAAGAGGGACGGGATCTTTACATCCAAAAGATGGATGTTGTCATTGATAAAGTCGTCACTATAATCAGTCAAGGGCTAACCCAAGCAAAAGCGGAAATTGCCAACGGCAAGCAAGAAATTCAAAACTATCTCGACAAACTGCCTGAAGATTTACAAGAAGTAGGTCAGGAAGCAGCCGCAGACATTCAAAGCAAGTTTGAAGATTTGCAGCAAACTGTCAGCGATAAGGAAGATGAGCTAATTAATAGCCTATCGCAGAAGTATCAGGAGAATCTGAAAGCTGTTGACGATCGCATTGAAGAGATGAAGGAGGAAAATAAGGGACTGATCCAAAAGGCGATCGAGTTTATCGTAGACACGATTAAAACCATTATTGAACTCGGAAAACTGCTGCTAAAAGTTTTAGCACGAGTAGCGAGTGTCATCCCGCAAATTCTCAAAGACCCGATTGGTTTCTTCAAAAACCTGGTTAAAGCTATCAAACAAGGCTTTGAGAATTTTGTCAAGAATATTGCCCAGCATCTCAAGGAAGGGCTGATTACTTGGCTGACTGGTACTCTGGCAGGAACAGGTATTGAGATGCCAAAAACCTTTGACCTTCCAGGCATCTTTAGCTTGGTGACGCAGGTTCTGGGGCTAACGCCTGAGACGATTGAGGCACGAGCAACGGAACGATTGCAAGGGGGAACTGGGGAGCGATCGCAACCCGCCGGTGCCACAAAGCAAGGCAAGCAAGGGAAAGGGGGAAGACAAACACCACAAGCAACACAAACAGGGCAAACACCGCAAACAGGGCAAGGGCGTGATTCGACACAGAATACTGCTCAAAATTCTCCCATGTCTCCCCAAACAACTGCTGATAACGGCAACCAAGAAAACTCCGCTCTTGCAGAAACAGGCTTTGATATCTTCAAAATCTTGTCTACCCAGGGCGTGGCTGGGCTGTGGGAGCTAGTCAAGGATAAAATTGGCGACCTGAAGGCAATGGTGCTTGACCCCATCCAGACTTTTGTTACGGAAACCATTATTCAAGCAGGGATAGAGTGGATTATCAGCTTGATGAACCCAGCTTCGGCATTTGTGAAAGCTTGTAAGGCGATTTACGAAATTCTCAAGTTCTTCATGGATCATGCCGAGCAGATTGCAGATTTAATTAACGCAATTCTGGATTCCATAGAAGCGATCGCTAAGGGAGCGATCGACCAAGCAGTGAAAATGGTTGAGGGTGCCTTAGCTAAGTCTGTGCCAGTAATAATCGGATTTTTAGCAAGTCTGTTGGGTTTGGGCGGCATTAGCGAGAAAGTTCAGGCAATTATTCAGAAGGTGCAACGACCGATTGAAAAGGCGATCGATTGGGTGATTGAGCAAGGTGTTAAGGCTGGTAATAAAGTTGGTAACAAAGTTAAAGAAAGTAAAGCAGGTAAGAAAGTTGGAGATGGTGTAGACTCAGCTAAGCAAAAAGGCGAAGCTGCACAGCAGGGGGTTAGCGATAAACAGGAACCCGCCCAGAACAAGTTTGATGAGAAGAAGGGAGCGACAAGAGACAAGTTTGGCAAGGATAAGGGCGGGAAGTCCAATCAGAAACCTAGCACTGAGAAAGGTAAACGTGGTGAGAGTAAGCCTGAGCAGAACAGTAAAGCTAACAGAGATAAGAATAACAACAAAAAAGATCAAGAGCGGCACAAGTTGCTTGTTCAAAAGGTAATATCAGAACTGGAACAAACCGATGGCAAAGCGAAGGACTATAAGACCATAAGAGCAGAGAAAGAAGCACAGGCTAAGCGAATTGAGAAGTCTTATACGGCTAAGCTAAAGAAGGGGATTAAGCTCAGGGTTGACTTTGAAAATGCCGCAAAGGATGAGAAAGATGGATACCTTAACTTTAAAGTAGTAATTGCACCGAATGACACAACAGCAAGCTCTAAGATAGACACCTATAAAGCCGATAAACCAAAAACGGCGATCGCAATACTGGCAGATAAGTTTGGCAACTCAACATCCTTCGGTCTAAAAGGCAATGCGATCCAGCCCTCGATAAGACTCGCAGAATTTACAGAAGTAAGGGAGGAGGTAGATCGGCCTAAACAAGTAAAAGCAACAATAGTGGGGACGCGAAGAACAATGGGGGGACGCGATCCTAAACCGCCACAGACAGCCATAGGACATTTGGGAGTACACGAGCGGGCAATTATGGGCAGACCACGAGTTCCGGGGGCTTATGCAGGAGGGCATCTCATTAGCGATAAAATACTGGGTGCAGATAGCTATGAAGAGTACAATTTAGCGCCACAGCTTAAAGATTTCAATAGCCCCGGCTATAGGAATATAGAAGAGAGAGCCGAGAAAGGACTAATCAATGAAAAAGGTAATGTTGATACAAAAGTATCAATTACCGCTACAGTTGACTTAAGATATCCCGATCAAGACTATAAAGTAGAAGCGCGAGAACTGGTGAGCAGAGGCGTTGTACCAAACCTGGGAACAGTTACCCCAACAGAGGTGCTTACAATTCCCAGACGAGTGCCTTCTAACTGGAAAATTACACTCGAATTTGATTCTAAAAACTATCCTAAGCACTATTTTACATCAGCCTCCATAAAGCCAGAAACAAAGAATAAATTTAAAGATGATCCAGCAAAACTCACACGTCGAGGTTCGCGTGAATATGCGTTTAACATAACTCCGCACTCAATGGCCGGTCTTGGAAATATTGTCATTGGAGGCATAAGCGGCACAGGAGGAAGCACAAACAATAAACTTATAGCGGAGGCGGTTCAAGACTATCCAGAACAAATGAGTGCTTCAAGCACTTCAACTGCTCCAAGCACTTTAGCCCCAGCTACGGCTTCAACTGTTTCAACTAGTTCAACACCGCTCTCTTCCATCTTCGCTATACCTTTCAACATCAACGATTTCACCAATAAGTCTCCTGCATACACGACTTTGGGAAACAGGTTTGACACAACTTTCCCTGAGAATCTAGCCAATGCAGTAAACAAAAAAAGAGTACACAATTCATCAATTGATGTTAGCAACTTTCATAGACTCTTAACAACTCTTCCTACATCCAAGAGAAGAAAAAAAGATGATACTTGGATGAAACAACTAAAATACGATCCCAATATTAAATTTACATAAGAACAAATATCACAAATTGAGCTATCACAAATTGAGGCAACAGATTTTTTAGAGTTTTAAAGCATCGGATCATTAGAGGAAAACGCTGTATGGTAGGAAAAACAGAATATAGCCAAATCAAGTGCAAACTAACATTATGCGATCAGTTCCAATCTCCCCTAACAGTTTGTGCTGTCGCCCCAGCCTTAACTATACTTGATGACGAAATTATCGAGTGTCGCATCACATTTGAGGTAACACCACAACTCTACCAACGCATCGACACAGATGGATTATTCAATCTCAAACCCAATGTACGTAATTCCCTTTCTGCTGGAAAATTTATCCTAGAACAAGACATCAAAATTGAAACCAGCTTAAAACCCGATTTGTTACCACACTTGGTAAAACACGCTGCCAATAATAATGAAGCTGCAAGTTATATCCAGAACTTAAGCGAAGCGCAGCCCGATCATCCAATATTATCCACCGAAAGTTGGTTAGCTCTATCTGTTACACAACAACAAAACTCAGGCGAAATCGGCTATCGCACACTTTGGTCTTATATTAGTCCAGCAAATCTTGCTCAAGCAGCCACCTCCAGCGAAGAAATTTCTCAAGGAATTGTCAATTTTTTCAAAGACTGGACTCAGGCTAATCTATCTGTAAGAACCAAAAAAGCTAGTGACAAAATGCTGGAGGGAATAAGTAGTTTCTTAACAGAATTAGCTGATATTAATCTGGATGAGATTACTCAAGAATTAGAGGCAAATCTCAAAACATCCCCTACAGGTGGAGACATTTTTGAGGAAATGGTCAACTTCTTCAAAGCAGATGATTGGCCTTTCGTCCAGATTGAAGGACAACCAGTTTTACAAATAGTTTTTCAAGGCGAAAATGGCAAATGGACATGCTACGCTAATACCAGAATTGAACAGCAGCAATTTATTTTTTACTCACTTTGCTCGGTAAATGCACCAGAAGACAAACGGCTGGCTGTAGCAGAGTTATTGACTAGAGCCAATTCTGGTATGCTTATCGGCAACTTTGAACTAGACTTTGCCGATGGGGAGATTCGCTACAAAACCAGTATTGATGTAGAAGGCGACAGACTCAGTTATGCAATTATTAGGCGCTTAGTTTATGCCAACGTTACGATGATGGATCGATACTTGCCGGGAATTATGTCTGTTATTTATAGTAATGCAACGGCAGAGGATGCGATCGCGCAAATTGAGGGATGATAAAATACAGGCCATCGCTTGAGCAAAACTGGTGATGCATTTATAGAAAATGCGATCGCGCAAATTAAAGATGATAAAAAATAAGCGATCGCTTGAGTCAAACTGGTGATGTGTTTATAGAAGATGCGATCGCGCAAATTAAAGATGATAAAATACAGGCCATCGCTTGAGTCAAACTGGTGATGTGTTTATAGAAGATGCGATCGCGCAAATTAAAGATGATAAAATACAGGCCATCGCTTGAGTCAAACTGGTG
>NZ_JBALDZ010000155.1:0-19377 GCF_036917155.1 Nostoc sp.
TTTAGCGTCGCTTTCGTTCGCTTCGCTTCAGGCACTTATTCAATATAGCGAACACAATTCATTGTGTCAACTACTTTTTCCAAATTATTTTGGGATTGTTTCTTCGTCACTATCAAAGCCTTAGAGAGTAAGGGGTTTAGGCTATAGTATTGCTGGATGTCACTAAGGAAGCAATTAAAGTTGTGAGGAATTCTGGTGTTTTGCCGCCCTGGTTGGTTTTAGATCCACTGTTGCGTGGCTGGTTGATGGAGGATATTGGCAGGGGCGATCGCACTACAAATACCCTACTAGTAGAAAATGTGACGCTCGGCTCTGCGAAATGGCTCGCTAAGGCTTCTGGGATTATTGCTGGCTTACCTGTTGCTGCTAGGGTGTTTCAGATTTTGAATGAAAAAGTCAGCTTTGTAGCGGTGGCGGCTGAGGGTGCATGGTGTGAGCCGGGACAGGTAGTGGCTGAAATTCATGGTTCGCTGGATGCGCTGTTGATGGGGGAACGGGTGGCGCTCAACTTGGCTATGCGTTTGAGTGGAATTGCTACGCTGACTAATATATATGTAGAGAAAATTGCAGATTTACCTGCTCAGTTGGTGGACACGCGTAAAACTACACCAGGGCTGAGATTGTTGGAAAAGTACGCGACTGCTTTGGGTGGAGCGATTAATCACCGTATGGGGTTGGATGATGCGGTGATGATTAAGGATAATCACATTGCGGCGGCTGGGGGAATTGGAGAAGCTGTTACCCGTATTCGTTCTCAGATTCCTTATCCCTTGACAATTGAGGTAGAGACGGAAAATTTAGAGCAGGTGAAAGAAGCTTTGCAACACAAGGCTGACATTATTATGTTGGACAATATGCCTTTGGATATGATGCATCAGGCGGTGCAGTTGATTCGCCAGCAAGATAGCCGGGTGAAAATTGAAGCTTCTGGGAATGTGACTTTGGAAACGATTCGCGGCGTGGCGGAAACGGGTGTTGACTATATTTCTAGCAGTGCGCCGATTACTCAGTCGAAGTGGTTGGATTTGAGTATGAGGATTGTACTTTAAATATCATGAGGTGAATCATCCTATTGCAAAGTCGGTGTAATGTCGCATTTTTGGAGGATCAAAGCCTAAAACAATGTCTTCTTTGGGGACACCGAGTTCAACCAACTGGTTTGCAATCCCAACTTCGGTACCATCTTGTTGAATCCAAATTTTGTGATCGATGATGTCTAGGTGAAGGACAGTGCCATATAGCCGCTTTGAGCCGCGCCAACCAACGTAGACTAGTTGGTAGTGGTCGCGTTCGGTATCGAAAATAGTTTGGGCTTGGATGCGATCGTCCCACACGAGTTTGGCGCGTTCTGTTAGCAGGTTTTGGATGTGTTGTCGGTATTCGTTGACGGTAGCCATTGTTGAATTACCTCCCCATCAATATCGTAGACCAACAACAGAAGTTGGTTTTGCTGAACGAGTCCCTGAATAAAGGGAGTTACAAAAAATCGCTCGTAAATATTGCTGGACACTGCTAGGTATAAAATTCGTTTTGGATCTTGAATACTTAAAGCTGCCCTATATGCTATAAATTGTCCCAGCGCCCCGTAAAATTCTGAAATCTTGGATGGGCCAAGGAAACTTTTGATTTCTACAGCAATTTTCAGTCCTTCCCTTTCGGCTGCAATCACTTTTTCTGCACCGAGGTCTATGGCAAGATCAAATGTACCAGCTTGCAAGGGATAGGGATCATGAGTGATTAACCAACAATCTCTCTGGAGAGCGGTTTTGACAACTTCATGAAAAGCATCTTTAGCAGACACAGTTTAAATTTTATTTGTGGGTAATATATTTACAATCCATTGATAGGACAGAAACAATCACTATAGTAGATAAAAAATGTGCGATCGCACCAGCTTTGTTTATTTGTAGTAATAAATTATAGCCAAATGACTACACCGACCAAATAGTGGATTTTGATTAGACTACGATGTGAAATAAGAAGATCGAGAAAAAAGCGATCGCTAACCCATCCTCTAAGAATTACCTGAGAATGATTGCAATGGTTATACAGTTACCATCTTCCACCCAAAAAGGCATTATTTACCCTGACAGCGATGGACAGCCAATGGCAGACAATACTAAGCAGTTTGAATTAATTGTCTGGATTAAAAATAATTTAGAACTGCTGTTTGGCAATGACCCAAATGTGTTTGTCGCTGGGGACTTGTTGTGGTATTCGGTGGAAGATGATAACAAACTCCGCCAAGCTCCTGATGTGATGGTAGTATTTGGTAGACCAAAGGGATACCGAGGTTCTTATCAACAGTGGCTTGAAGACAACATTCCCCCGCAGGTGGTATTTGAAATTTGGTCGCCTGGAAACCGGATCTCTAAAATGGCGAAAAAATTAGAGTTTTATGAGCGCTACGGTGTGGAAGAATATTATCTGTATGAACCTGATGTGGTTGACTTGACAGGCTGGCAGCGTCGAAACTCAAGATTAGAAGTGATTGACCAAATGGTTGGTTGGATCAGCCCTAAATTGGGGGTGCGTTTCGAGTTGACTGAGGAAGAACTGCAAATTTATCGTCCTGATGGCGATCGCTTTCTCACCTTTTTGGAACTAGATCAACAACGACAGCAAGAAAGACAACGAGCTGAACAAGCTGAGGCGCAGTTAGAAGCTCTCCGTGCTTTATTACAAGAACGGGGAATTAATTTAGACCAATTGTGACCGAATTTAATTTACAAGTCTAAGAAAATAGCGATCGCTTTAAACAACAGGTTTACTAATTCGCAGTCCCAGGATCACTAAGTCCCGTTCAACGCTGTCAAGTTCGGCAATGTTAGGTAAATGTCCCCAGCGTTCAAAACCAAACGTTTCAAAGAGTTTTAAACTAGGCTGATTGTGGGCAAAAATGAAGCATACTAGGCTCTTTAGACCCAAAGTAGGACTTTCGTTAATTGCTTGTGCTAAGAGTTGCCGTCCCAAACCACACCGATGAAAGTTAGGGGCTATGTAAATACTAATTTCCGCAGTCTTAGTATAGGCGGGTCGCCCATAAAAGGATTGAAAACTAAGCCATCCAGCAATTACTCCTTCTACCTCAATTACCCAAAGTGGACGTTGCGAAGGCGATCGCCCTTTAAACCAAGCAAGGCGACTTTCCACGGATACTAGTTCTAAGTCAGCCGTTGCCATGCGGCTGGGAACTGCGGCATTGTAAATTGCCACAATTGCAGGTAAGTCAGTTTCAGCCGCATGGCGAATAGTCATTGCTACCGTCTCGGAAAAAATTTTCAGAAAATATTCAAAAATAATACAGTGTTAACAGTAGCAATTCTACGGCTTCTATCGTACTTGTCATAAGAGTTAGAAGTTAAGAGTTAGGAATTTTCAACTCATAACTCCTGATTTTATGCACGTGCTAGTAAGGGAGCAGCAGCTAGTAAGGTTTTGGTATAAGGGTGCTGAGGATTAGCGAAAATCTGTTTTGTCAGACCGAGTTCGACAATTTTACCGCCATTCATCACGGCAATACGATCGCACAAAAATCGAGCTAACCAAAGGTCATGAGTAATGAATAGATAAGTTAACTCAAACTCTTCCTTTAATTGCAACATCAAATCCAGCACTTGCGACTGGACGCTAGCATCTAGCATACTCACTGGTTCATCGCAGATTAAAAGTTTAGGGTGAGTAATCAAAGCACGAGCGATCGCTACTCGTTGCTGTTGTCCTCCAGACAAATCTGATGGATATCGCTCATAATACACTTCTGGCGGTGTTAACCCAACTTTATTTAGCATCCACAAAACTTGTTCTTTTGCCTTGGCAGGATTGGCAAGATTGTGGATAAATAAAGGATCGGCGATACTTTGTCCCACTGTCATCGCTGGATTGAGACAAGCATGAGGGTCTTGAAAGACCATTTGTATTTGTCGCCGTGAAGAACGAATTTCTTGACGCGACAGTTTAGTTAAATCCTGTCCTAAAAACTCAACTTTGCCACTAGTGGGGCGAATTAGTTGCAAAATTGTTCGTGATAGTGTACTTTTCCCACAACCTGATTCCCCGACTAAGCCGAGAATTTCTCCTGAATAAAGATCCAGGTTGATCCCATCTACTGCTTTAATCGTCTGCGTTTGTGTGTTAAAAAGTCGTTCGATAAAGTTAGGTTCTATAGTGTAGTGTTGCTTGAGTTCTGTAACGCTCAAAATTGGGGATTTCTCATTAATAATCGGTAATTGCTTTTCTGCGTCATTGGCAATGATCAATTCTCCACGATCATTTACTGCTTGAATGTGTAAAGCTGCTTTTAAGAGCGATCGCGTGTATTCATGTTGAGGTTGCCTAAATACGGTTTCTGTAGAACCCATTTCAACCATCTTGCCGTTGTACATCACGCCAATGCGATCGCAATACTCAGCCACCATTGCTAAATCGTGAGAAATTAGCAATAATCCCATGTTTTCTTCACCGCACAGGCGAGTTAATTCTTGCAATATCTGCGCGGAGACGGTGACATCTAAACTGGTGGTGGGTTCATCGGCAACAATCAACTTGGGGTTGAGAAGTAAAGCTAAAGCGATCGCTACCCGTTGGCGCATTCCACCGCTAAACTCATGAGGAAACTGATTCCAGCGACTAGCGGGAATATTCACCTTTGCCAAGGTAGCAAGTGCTTTTTCCTTAGCTTCCCGCGTTGATAATTGTGGTGAGTGCGCCTGGAGAGTTTCGATACAATGCTTACCAATTGTCATCAAGGGATCGAGGCGTGTCATGGGATCTTGAAAAACTAAGGCGATCGCTTCTCCCCGAAATTTCCGCAGCTGATTAGGTGTCAAGTTAAACACTGACTGTCCTTGAAATATCACCCGTCCCTCAACACGACTAGAGGCTGGTAGTAAACGCATTACTGCCCGTCCAATAGTTGACTTACCACAACCCGACTCTCCCACCAATCCCATTCTTTCACCTGGTTGCAAGGTGAAAGATACATCATCAACCGCCCAGCTTGCTTCTTCTCCACTCCGTTGAGGATAGGCAACTCGCAAATTTTCGATACAGAATAAGGCTTCACTCATAGTTAGTTATCAGCCCTGAGCTACCAATTTTTATAATTTCAAATTTAGGATAGTCTCTCAAAGTGAACTACCCACACTGACTTGGAGCTTGCCTTGTACAGTGTCGGCTTCTGTAATCACAGGGGAGTGCCCAAACTTAGACTTTCGCCCAAGTTTGGGACTTACCATCCCTCCTACAGCAGAGACGGCTGAACCTTCCGCCTTTATCATTCTGATACCCTCTGCTCTAATATTTATCGCGGCGTTTCCATCCCTGTCATGATGAGTATGACAATGAGGGCAAGTCCACTCACGGACATCCAATGACATCTCACTCACTTGATAGAAACGTTCTCAAAAAAGTTTTTGTATGCAGTGGTCAGATTGAGTGTTGTAGCTTGTAAAACTTGGCTATAACAATCAGCTAACCAAATCGTATCAACAGATTTTTTGAGCGCTGGAAGAAGTGCGTTGAGTGCTGCACGTGTAAGTCCTTTACCTGTTTCTTTGTAAGTCTCAACTGACTTATTTAAGGCATAATTCCACCACCAACGAGCGCAACCAAAAGTTTGAGCCAATTGTATTTCTTGCTCTTTTGTTGGATATAAACGAACTTGTACAACCTTGTGCAACACTTAACATCACCTCCTTGATATATCTATCTTAGCATGATATATATTTCTTGGTAAGCTGCTAAAAGAAAATATTTGTTGATTCGTCATACATCTAATGTTTGTCTTTGCCGTGCAAAAAATTAATATTAGATGCAATCCTTATCAACCGCCTTATATCCCGCCACTGATTCGGAGTACCAAATGAGCGTGGGGGACTTACGGCATACTAGTTAAGTATTAGACCTGTTTTATAAAACTTACCTAAACGTAGCCAAACTTGATTTAGTGTACCCGTAGCGATCGCAATAAATTTCCAGTCTTAGCAATTGCAGACAGTTATCGATATTCTTGATAAGCACTGCTAAAGTTGATACAGCACACAACTATGATGTTATAAGTGCAAAATTTAAATCTGTAGGAACTAGAATCAAAATTAAGTCAGTAAATCAGGATTTTCGAGTTAATATTATGGAGCAAAATCAGCCAGAACAGCGCCGCGCTGCCGATCAAGTGTTTCAACAGTCCCTCGATCAGTTGGAGGATATCTTACAAGAAAATTCGACTGAGGAAGAGGAGATACCCCAACTGCATACTAGTAATTTCACTGAAGCTGAACTCGACCAAGACTTGACAGATATTGATTTAGCGGCTCTTGAAGACGCAGTTGCTGATATTGAAAAATATCTCGAAGAAATAACAAAAACCCAATTGGGGTAAAAAGTTAAAATTTATTACTGACAAATTAGTTGCCGTTGAGCTTCGTACAACATTAAAGCGGCTGCGATCGCCACGTTCAAAGATTCCACCCCAGGACTCAAAGGAATTCTGACTTGCCGATCTGCGATCGCTGCTAAATCTGCTGACAATCCAGCACCTTCATTTCCCAGTAAAATCAGACTGGGTTTTCGCCAGTCTACCTCCCAATAAGTTAAAGTCGCACTGGGTAAGGTTGCTACTACCTGCATTCCCGCCTGCTGGCTTTGTTGGACTGTCGCTTTTAAATCTTCAGTTACGGCTGTTGCTAGACGAAACCATTGCCCTGCGGAAGCACGCAGAACCTTAGGACTATCTAAATCTACGCTATCTCCACTTACCCACAACCCCGATGCTCCCGCAGCGGCGGCAGTGCGAATCATTGTACCCAGGTTGCCGGGATCTTGTATTGTTTCTAAAGCTAGCACTAAACCAGTCAATGGTACTTGAGTTTGGCGTTCCCTGCGTTTTGCCGTTGCCACCACCCCATCTGGTTGGACTGTGGTAGTGATCGCATCCAAGACTTCTCTACTAACAATTTCGGCGCGATCGCATCGACTACAAGCTTCATCCCACAGCGAAGGGTGATCTGCTTGCCAATCTTCAGTACAACACACTGTTTCTAGTGGGTAATTCACCGCACAAGCTTCTTCTAACAGATGCGTCCCTTCTAGTAAAAATAACTCCTGCTTGTGCCGCTCCTTGGTGGAGTGCAGTTTGCGAATTTGCTTAACTAGGGAATTTTGTAAACTGGTCAACATCAAAAAATTAGGAATTAGGATTTAATATTTAGGAGTTAATTTAGTTGTCTTTCAACTCATAACTCTTCACTCCTAACTCCTAACTGAGATGGTATGCGGAACCCGGGACTTGAACCCGGAAGCCTTGCGGCACTAGAACCTGAATCTAGCGCGTCTGCCAATTCCGCCAGTTCCGCTGGTATTTGTACTTTATCGACAATTGCTGATTATTGCGTAATTTTCTACCTTTGTCAAGTGAAAATATAGTGCCTAGCTAAGAATCTCAGACTAGAAACGAGTGATTCAGGCAATCGATCAAATTAAAATATTAACTGAACAATACAGCATTGATTTTTAGAGAACACTTAAGTTATTTTACTGAGTATTTAATTTTGCTTCAAACTACTACTTACTCCTGATTTTTTATTAAATTTTTCAAAAGCTCAAAAAGCTTACTATTGCTTATTTTCAGCCCGAATTTTTCACTCAAAAAACAATTTTTTTATGCAAGATGCTGCCCTAAAACGTGGACATTTTGAATCTTTACTGTAGAATCAAAACCAACTTCAAACATATAAAATACGTATTACTTTTGGAGGTAGGCTTATTAATCCTTCTACCAGCTTACCAGATGCCAAAATTGCTCCAGAAGCAGACTCCTCAGTCTTGCAAATTTGGGGTGGGCATCCTTTGCGGGGTCATGTGAAAATTAGTGGGGCAAAAAATTCAGCACTGGTAATCATGGCTGGAGCCTTACTGTGTCCAGGCGATTGTCGTATCCGCAATGTCCCCTTGCTAGCGGACGTAGAGCGTATGGGTCAGGTGTTATCAGCTTTGGGTGTGCAATTAACACGACAAGGCGACATTTTAGACATCAACGCCAGCGAGATTAAAACATCAAAAGCTCCCTACGAACTAGTTACCCAGTTGAGAGCGAGTTTTTTCGCCATCGGAGCCATTCTGGCAAGACTGGGAGTAGCACAGATGCCCTTACCAGGTGGTTGTGCTATTGGGGCAAGACCGGTTGACTTGCATGTTCGAGGACTGCAAGCAATGGGGGCTGAGGTGCAAATTGAGCATGGCATTTGTAATGCTTATGTTCCTGGCAGTAGCCGGAGATTAAAAGGTGCGAAGATTTACTTAGACATCGCTAGTGTTGGAGCGACGGAAAATTTGATGATGGCAGCTACCCTGGCAGAGGGCGAAACGATCATCGAAAATGCTGCCAGGGAACCGGAAGTAGTCGATTTAGCTAACTTCTGTAACGCGATGGGAGCGAAGATTAAGGGCGCGGGGACTAGCAGAATTATTATTGAAGGAGTACCCAAGTTGCATTCTGTCGACTACAGCATTATTCCCGATCGCATTGAGGCCGGGACGTTTTTGCTGGCAGCAGCAATTACCCGCTCAGAACTTATCCTCTCGCCAGTGGCTCCAGAACATCTCATCCCAGTAATTGCCAAGCTGCGGGATATTGGAGTAACAATAATTGAAGAAAAGCCTGAACAATTACATATTCTGCCAGCGGAAACCCTCAAGGCAACGGATATTGAAACCCAATACCATCCAGGTTTTCCCACAGATATGCAAGCGCCGTTCATGGCTTTGCTGACATTGGCAGAAGGTGACAGCGTGATTAACGAATCCGTTTTTGAAAATCGCTTGCGTCATGCCTCAGAGTTAAATCGCTTGGGGGCAGACATTCGTGTTAAAGGCAATGCTGCTTTCGTTCGGGGAGTACCAAAATTGTCTGGCGCACCAGTATTAGGCACAGACTTACGAGCATCAGCAGCGTTAGTCATCGCAGGACTGGCAGCAGAAGGACAAACTACAATTCAGGGATTACAACACCTCGATCGCGGCTACGATCGACTTGATGTGAAATTGCAGCAATTGGGCGCTAAAATCATCCGCGTGGGCGAAACATCAGTAGATGCAGAAATTGCTGCCACCATCAGTAGCTTGTCAAGTTGAAATTAATCGGTTGAAATTGACGCTGGAATAAGGGAGACAAGGGAGGCAAGGTAAAATTTTCTCCCCCGACTTCCTTTCATTTCCCCATCTATACCCTGCGTTCTGCTAAATTCTCCTGATAGATAGAGGCTTTTAAGCTTTGTTAATATCTTTTTTTGATGAATATTCAGGAAAAATCTGTGTTGGCTGTTACAATATTGTTAAGAAAAGTTGCCCGTTGCATTTTGGGAACGCGCAATTGGGTTTTAACTCTCTTGAGAAGACAACGCAAAAAAATATTTTCTAGACCAGCTGTGGGAGGCTGGTCTTTTTGTATTAAAGGTGCTTATAAATTAGTTATCCGATAACTCACTACAAACACCTTGAAAATCTATGTTTAATAACTTCAAGGCTCTAACTGACAATGTTAAAAAGGACTAGCTTTTAAGCAATTTCCGCAATTAATCTGTTTTATCTAGATTAAATTTACTAGAAATTTTCATTTTCCTGCCCCTACAACTTATTGCATCTACATGAGAATCGCTATATTGTTCTGAGATATTAAGCCCAGCAAAAATACTGAGCTTTATTTTTGAGATTATACACAAAAAAAGACGTAAAGTATAAATTTGCGTCTTTTTTAAAGTTTTAAAAATTAGAAGGTGAATGTGGTTCTGACTGTACCAATCACGATATCGTCATTTTGATTGTTATGATCTGGTGCTGTCAGCCAGATAACTCCTGGGGTAATACTGATATTGTCACTCAGCTTATATTGATAGAAACCTTCAATGTGATATGAAGTGTCTGGATCTTTGTTGATACCTGCATTGCTGAGAGAACTGCTCACGCTGGTAACTTTAGGTTCCATACCCACAACAATGCCTGCAACGTTACCTTTTTTACCAAGATCCGGGAAAGCCAGGGTGACGGCATAGTTCCAGATATCAGCATCGCCAGGAGTAACCGTAAGAATACGAGCTTTGGTAAAGCCAGCCCAACCGCCAATCACAAATTTTGAGCTAGGTTGAAAGGATGCTTCTATACCGTAGGAGTTACTAGAAGCATTCTGCAATAGGTTATTAGCGTTATTGCTACCACCACTACCATTGGCAAAAAAAGTATTGTTGTAGGCGTTAAGGTAGGTTAAACCAAGGGTAATTTGGTTGCTAGGCTTAACAGTTAACTGCGCTATGGCGCCATAAGCCCCGTTGAACAATCCAGAGCCTAGTTGAGGGTTAGCAGCATCATTTGCTAAATACCCCAAACTTAGTTCCAACTTATCGCTGAACTCATGTTTGATTCCGATGCCAGTACCATTGGCTAGATAATAAATTGGGTTGCGAGTCCCAAAATGGGAAAGGGCACCAGTACTACCGTCCCCATCTAGATATGGGTTGACTGTGTTGGTGAAATCATCAATTGCACCTGCATTTGCTTCCAGGGTAACGTTTGTTTTCTTACCGAGAGGGAACTGATACAACAACGCGTCTATCACAACTCCATTACTGTTGTTACCACCAGCAAACCGGAAGTCACCCTCTGGTGTAAAGGTAGCAGTCTGAGAGAATGGGTCTAGGTTTGTTGCCTGAAGTCGTGTTCTGAGTAAATCTTGACCTGTAAAACTGGTGTCGAGGTTCAGACGCACTCGGTCTGCAAGGACGGTATTTTGGTTGACTTTTTGACCATTAACTGTATTTCCACTTACGACACCCGCGATCGCAATTACCACTTCCCCATTCAGTTTGGTTGTGGTTGAAAACTGGTGTGCCTCCAATTCAGCAGTGCGTGTTTCTACTGCATCTACACGACCTCGGAGTGTTGCCAGTTCTGCTGAAAAGTTTTCTTGCAGCTTTTGTAATTTGGCTAAATCTTCTTTTGTTACCAAATCAGCTGTACCGGTGGCTATTAGTTCGTTAACCCGATCCAGACAAGCATTCAAACCAGCAGCAAACTCATATCGCGTTAATGCCCGATCGCCACGATAAGTGCTATTTGGGTATCCTGCAATACAACCATAGCGCTCTACCAGCGATTGTAAGGCTTGGAATGCCCAGTCTGTTGTCTGCACATCAGATAACTGAGACACTGAGGTAACTTGCGCCATTGTCTGATCTTTGGCGTTTGGACTAGCTAAAACTAGTGGTTGATTGATTTCAGAGGTGCTAGATGTTTCACCTGCAAATACAGCAGTATTGACAAATAGCATGACACCGTAGACCGCTGGACTAACTAGCAGATATTTACAGAATTTTTTCATTTTTCTCCTCACACTGATCTACAATTCACACCCAAGCTACGTTTTTTTAAACGTGTATTTTATGAGAATCTTTGTCAGCAATCTTATCAGAAGTAGGCAAACTTTTTAACAAAAAAAGTCAAGAAGTCCTAATTATTCTGGGAAAACTAAATTGCAGATAGCTGTACCATCTAAAAATTTTTTTGTCACTCATTACACCGGAAATCCAGAATGATATCATGTGTTATGAGTGAGAATGAGAATTATTATAGTGTAAAATCTAGAATAGGTTTCATTAGACATCTCCGAAAAAGAATGTAGAGACGTAGCACTGCTACGTCTCTACAAGGGTTATGGGTAACGCATATTTAATTTCTGGAGATGTCTATTGTCAATATAAATTGTGGCAAAGGCAGAGCAAGCATCCGTTTTGGGGAGAAAACACCGTGATTGTGAATTGCAGAGGACTTAGAACTGGCAGACAAAGAAGCGTCATTTTGCCCATCATTACTCTGCTAATGTTGTCAATGGCTAATGGCTGTAGCCAATCGAACCCGAATCAGGGAAAAACTTCCGAACAGTCGCCGCAAGCACAGGAAGTTGGTTCTACTCCACTGGCGCAGTCGGGAAAAACTAAAGTAGTGACGACATTTTTGCCGATATATTTGTTTACTAAGGCGGTAGCTGGAAATGTCGCAGATGTAGAAATTTTAGTGCCACCAGGTACGGAGGTACATGAATACCAAGCGACACCAGAAAATGTCAAAGCGATCGCTACTGCTAATGTGTTAGTAAAAAATGGTTTAGGTTTGGAGGAATTTCTGGAAGGTACTGTCAAAAATGCCCAAAATCCCAAATTAACTGAAATTGATGCCAGTAAAGGTATTAAACCCTTAAATGAAATTTCACCTGTTGTCAAAACGGCACAAGATGAAAAAGACCACGACCACCTCCAAGGTAATCCTCACGTTTGGTTAGATCCTGTTTTGGCAAAACAGCAGGTAACAAATATTCGGGATGGATTAATTGCCGCCGATCCCGCAAACAAAGCTACTTACGAAGCAAATGCTACGGCTTATATTAAAGAATTAGAAAGTTTAAATAGCGAATTTCAGCAAACTTTGCAAAAAAATCCCAGATGCACCTTTATTACTTTTCATGATGCGTTTCCATATTTAGCTAAACGCTATAACCTTAAGCAAGTTGCAGTGGTACAAATTCCCGAAGATCAACTTTCACCAACGGATGTCCAAAATGCAATCAATGCTGTGAAAAAGTACAAAGTTAAAGCTTTATTTAGCGAACCAGGAGTAGATAATAAACTACTAGTCAGCCTCTCCAAAGACTTGAAATTAACTTTGCGTCCTCTGGATTCTCTGGAAACTGGCGAAACAGATCCGCAGCATTATTTTCAGGCGATGAAAGCTAACTTGCAAATTCTGGAAACGTCCTGTAAATAAGTTTGTCATTTGTCCTTTATAAATGACTAATGACCCATGACCAATGACTAATGACCAATGACTAATGACATTGCTATTTTAAAAGTAGAAGGATTAACTGTTTATCAAGGCAGCTATCTAGCTGTTCGAGATGTTTCCTTTGAATTGTTACCAGGAACAGATACAGCCATTGTTGGCCCCAATGGTGCTGGTAAAAGTACCCTGGTAAAAGCGGTTTTAGATTTGATCCCTCGAAGTGCTGGTACCATTGAAATATTGGGTCGCCCAATTGCCAGACTGGGGCATTCACGTCACACGTTGGGCTATATGCCGCAAAACTTCATTTTTGACCGCAGCTTTCCCATTTCTGTCAGCGAATTGGTGGGGCTAGGATGGGCAAAGGAAGAGAAAAGAAAAAATTCATTTTTCTCTAGGCTATGGAGACAAGACCGAGAAAAATCGGTAGCAGTAACAGAAGCTTTACGGCGAACTGATGCTTATCATTTACAGCATCAGGCTATTGGTACTCTTAGCGGCGGTCAACTCAAGCGGGTTTTATTGGCTTATTGTTTGGTAATGCCTCGGAAACTATTGGTATTAGATGAAGCATTTGCTGGTGTTGATGTGCAAGGTGCAGCAGATTTTTACGCTTTGCTAAATGAGTTAAAACGAGAAGAAGGTTGGACAGTATTGCAAGTTTCTCACGATATTGATATGGTAAATCGCCATTGCGATCGCGTGCTTTGCCTGAACCAAAGTATTGTTTGTACTGGTAAGCCAGAAATTGCTCTTTCACCGCAAAACCTGTTAGCAACCTACGGACCAGGTTTCAGTCGCTACCAGCACCAACATTAATGCAAATATGAATTTCTTCAATGATTCTCAGATAGCAAGGCTTGCGATCGCCAATATTAATGACCTGGTAAGCTTATTAACATTCCCCTATATGCAGCGTGCGATCGTCGGTGCTGCCTTGATGGGAATACTTGGCGGGATGTTAGGCAGTTTTGTCACCTTGCGCCAGTTATCATTTTTCAGCCATGCGGTTGGTCATGCAGCACTAGTAGGTGTGGCATTAGGTGTGCTGCTACAAATAAATCCTACTTGGATGCTATTACCTTTTACCTTAGTTTTTGGTGTTATTGTTCTTTACTTTATTGATAAAACTGACTTAGCTAGCGATAGCGTACTGAGCATAGTGCTATCTGGGGCATTAGCGATCGGTTTAATTCTCACGAGCCTAATTAAGGGATATCGTGGCAACTTGATGACCGTGCTGTTCGGAGATATTCTAGCGATCGACACCACAGATTTGATTTTGACGCTGCTAGTACTTGTGGGAGGTGGCATATTTTTACTATCAACCATGCGGCAACAAATTTTATTGACCCTTAACCCCGATGTAGCCCAAGTTCAAGGCGTTCCCGTGCAATTGTACCGCTACGCTTTTGTGGTCTTGCTTTCACTTGCCGTTGCTGTCGCGATTAAAGCTGTTGGTGTTTTATTGGTGAACGCCTTTTTGGTTATTCCCGCCTCCACCGCAAAACTAATGAGTCACCACTTTAGTCACTTTCTAGTCATGTCGGTGATAGTCGGTTCCGTTAGCAGCATCGCTGGCATCCTGGTATCAGGTATTTTCAACCTGGCTTCTGGCCCAAGTATTGTTCTTGTCCAGTTTCTACTATTTGTAGCCGTTTTCATTTGGTTTAAGTTGAACTTGAAAGCCGCATAAATCTTTTTTCTCCAAGGGCTTGCTATATTCTTTGATGTTTGCTACATTTATTAATCGTGGCTCACAAAAGCCCCAGCCGGGATAGCTCAGTTGGTAGAGCAGAGGACTGAAAATCCTCGTGTCACCGGTTCAAGTCCGGTTCCTGGCATACATCACAGACAAAAACTGACACAAAAATAAGTGACACATTGACACAAAAACTGACACAGGTCAGATTGTCACTGAAAGTGTTCTGCTAACAATAACAATACTTCTATAAGGGATAAGAACTACTGATACCTGTTGAGCCATGACATCAGGGATTTATATCACCGAGGAATTCCTCGGCTCAAATATTCTGTGTCAGTGTGTCAATTCTGAACTCATAAGTAAAACAACTATCTATTGCGATCTATAAAAGTTTTAATTATCATTTACGCACCCATAAGGAAACACCCTACTTTTTACGATAGGGTGTAAGTTTTGTTTATGTACTAGAGGTTAATTATTTATTCAGACACTTAACATCTTCTTGGATGTCAGAAAACATGATATTCCAAACCAATGAACAATGCGCCGGTAAATACCACACGACATTAGTAAGTCGGAAGAATGCCCATAAGAAAGCGCCAATAAATGACGCAGTGAAATAAGTTCATCCAATTATATGCTTCTAACCCATCACTTTGAGTAGGAATTCGAGATAACTCCTTCTGTAGTGTTGTTGATTGTCCTCTACTTCTATTGCTGCATATATATCAATAAGTGATTGAGCGCCTTCAGTAAGTCCAGCTTTATTGAAATGTTCTATTACAAATTTTTTGCGGGCTTCCAGTAATTCAGTAGGATTTATGGTTTTGTCAGCATGAGAAATTGGCATAATGTTTCCCTCTCACAGTAAAAAAGGCATCACTGAGAAGTGACACCATCGTTAAAGCCGTAATGACCAACATTTTATTCCTCTAAATCAATAATTCCCAGCAGTAAATGTCACAAACAGCACTCACAGACAGTCACACAGCTTTTATAAGGGTACAAGTATCTAAGTGACCTTCGTGAGTCAATACAACAAATAAAAGGTAAAGAGGTAAGGCTCTACGGCTTGGGATACGAACCACGGGAATAACGACGTTTACATACGACGTTTTAAACGACGCTAAAAACGACGTAGTAAAAAAAACAGGTGTATCTCTACCCTGTTTAGTGATTTTAAGTTGTGAAAATAACTCAGTCTTCTCCTATGTCGTGTCCCTTGCTTTTTAGGTATTCTGCTACCACAGCGTTTATTAACGAGGCTACAGATCGATACTCCGTAGCCGCTTGCTTCTTCAATGCTTCCACTAGCTCGGAATTAACAGTGAAAGTAAACCTCTTCTGACGTGCCACTTCATTGCTCATAAACTTCTCCGTTATTATCTTCTATTGCTGTTAATCTGACCTCAGCTTACATCCTGGTGATGTCACATTGCTATCACTATTATTGATGATTATATCGCAACTAATAAATAAATGTGATTGCATAGTGATATCACAGTGAATTACTTTGAATCCATGCCACCAAAGCCAAGGTGCAAACGTAAAAGCAAACGCAGTCACAGCAAGGGAAGTAGAGATTTACCACTTCCACTAGTACTACCTGCTGATGTCTAATACGCAATACGTCAAACGTAGGGAAGGGTGAAGGACATCGAACTACTGAACGACGTAACGGCAAATTAGTACACTTTCTTGGTATTCACTCAAATGACAACTATCACAGCAAGCAACCCTGTAACATCGTTATCATTCTTGTCATCATTACCCTCATTAGATTGTGCCGAAATCGTCACAGAGGTACGTATCGCTCACAAGACGGTCAAAGTAACAATCCCTTTATCTGATGACGACTACGATACGTTTTATTTCTTAAATGGCAGTAGTAGCAGTGACTTAGATGGATTTATTCACTCAGTAGTAAAAACGTGGTTATCTGAGAACCTAAGGTACAAGTGCAAAATCGTTAACTTTCACGTCAACACCGTTAGAGACTTCAGTGATCTCGTTCCCTTTCACTTCGATGAATCACTCTCACGACCTGCATACGAATTACCACTATTAAGCAGTGAACCAGTTCGATATAACCTGCATACCGTTGACATAGAAGAAGAGGAAGGCATACCATTTTACACACTCGAATACCTGTGTGACGATGCCGATTGGGCGCACGCTGTCATCAATTATCACCACGGTCGTAACCTAAGGTGTGACGTAAGTTTGAACAACAAACAGTACTACCCCGGTATTGAGAACGATCACCCAAACGCGAAAATCATTCCTTCTATACGCAAGGAAACGAGGGAAGACCTCATGGGGTTACGGTAATGACGGCATTTGAGTCACCAATGTCGTATATCCATAGGCGATTGTCTTGTGTGGAGAAGGCTTGGATACGCCCACAACTGATTGAAAAGTACGGCATGAGGTGCTTTTGGTGTAGGGATGGACTGACACTAGAGAACATGACAATCGATCATTACATTCCACGGTCTAAAGGTGGTAGTAATGAGCTTTCAAGCTTACGACCATCCTGTAGTAGATGCAACAGTCTTCGAGGTAATACTATGCCGTCTGAAACTAGTAAGGTGCTAGCGTCTAGAATTTCAGCCTACGAATACTGCAACCAGTTCCATTACCAGTAAGGCAATGCTTGTGACCTTTCAGTACGTCGTTAAACTGCTGACAGTAAACAGTTTCATTAACACTAAATCAAAGGACAAAACAATGACTATTTCGCAAGAACAAATCACTGAACTTACATTAGATGATGCAAAGATTACAGCACTTGTAACCGATGAAAAGGTTTACAAGATCAACGTCTATCAACTATGTGAATCACTCGCAATTGTTAGATACCGTGCAGATAAATTCTTGTACGACCACTGTTCTCACGTCCCTAAAGAAGATAGACACTTTGTAGAGCCGTCTGTCGCAGCAGTGTTCCTATTACAAATTGCCTCAGGATGGCATAGCAGTAAGTCTCACGCAATAATCATCAAGCTACTCACTGAATTCCTGACACCACAGCAACAGCAATAGTCTTCAATAGCGACATCTCAACAGGTTCTAACATCTCATTCAATAAGCCATTGACATACACTTGCTGCTAACGGTTATCATGCAGCACAATTAAGTTTTAGTAGAAAAGAATACAGGTAACAGGTTCTAACGTTTTCCTTGCAGTAAACACAAACATGAGTGAAAACGAAAATGACTGACAACAGCGAAATAACCAAGCAAGCGGATACGATTTTCGATAAAAAGCTAGCAATTTCCATGCTTTCTTCTAGTAAACCATTCCCAGTGGATTTTGATGCAGCCTGGAAATGGCTTGGGTATGCGAGAAAAGATAATGCCAAAAAACAGTTATCTAAATTCAAGGAAGGCGTTGAGTTTTCCGTCGAGTTGCGGAAAAACAGTCAGTGTGGGCGTTCTAGTGAAAACATTAAACTGTCGGTTGAATGTTTTAAGCATTTAGCAATGCTTGCACAAACCGATAAGGGCTGGGAAGTAAGAAACTATTTCATAGAGTGCGAAAGAATCGCAAAATCTAAACTATTCTCCGAAAGTAGGGTTAAATCACTTTTGTCAGCACTCTCGCCTATCGACTCAAAGATCGAATCAGCAAAACAGGAAGAGGAAAAGATTATTACTGAGATGGACGTTTTGTGGAAACAAATGAAGATATTGCAGAAGCGCTACAAGGATATACAGATTAGAAACTCCGAATTATGGATAGAAAAGCATCAAGACATCATAAACGATTACCAAAAGCACAGGGCTATCGTTGATCAGTCTGGTTTATCCAACGATGATGGCATTACTATCGATGCCGGATACTGGGAATTAGATCAAGAGTAATCACGATACTCACGACGCTATACCCTTTGTTTACATACGTCGTTTACATACGTCGTGTATAACGTCATTAAAAACGACGCTTATTTACGACGTTGCAAAAATATACCATCTATCACCATACAACGAAGGACATGGAAGCGATAAAACCATCAGTTCAAGTCAATGGTTACGAGGCTAGACTGACTGAACTACTGCAACAAAGGCTATCAATACAGCTACAGATAGACGCTCTACAACGGGAATGCAATGTTACTCAATCACTCGTATCTCACTTTCAGCAATTCCTAGAACAGAAGCGATCTGAGGTACAAGCAAAAACATTTAGGTGCAAATATCTCGGATGTCGAAAATGGGTGCAAGGTATCCTTGGCGATTCCACATCCTTGCTTGACTTCGATGTTAATTACGCTCGTGAGATAGTTAATAACCTAAAGCATGGGAGAAAACTATCTACGGTAAAAGGAAGGCTACAAGTCTTTGCACTGTTCTGGGATTGGATGCAGCCTAGCAACGATACACCTATTAATCCGTGGCGTATAGCAATGAAAGGTTTGTATGCTGATGATGTCAGGGTTGATAGTGTGTTTTCTGATAGAGAGCGATCGCTTGTACTGGATGTCATGACAAAAAACGAGGAATATAAGGACTGGTGTAACTTAATGGATTTTTCAATGCAAATAGGATGCACACCACTGCAAGCGTTATCCCTTACCTGGGATGATATCGACCTATCTCGTGCCCTGGTAACATTCTCTTGTTGCTGCGATCGTCAAGGCTACGGTAAACCCTCTGCCAGAATGCCAGACTCAGTAAAAGCCTTGTTAGAACCGATGTTACTCGAACCTTGTACCGATATCGATGGGAATGTATTTACCCTAAAAACAGATCAATCCCCTAGCTATCTAATTGGTATTTCAGGGCTTGAGACTCAAGCACAGAGAGAAGTTCGGTATGTTGATTGACTAAACCTTGTATTGCGGTAA
>NZ_JBALDZ010000156.1:0-11151 GCF_036917155.1 Nostoc sp.
CTGTTCCATCCCAAGACCTTCATTCACTGTTCAATAGCTTTAAAATCTGTAGCGCTTATTCCGCACAGCTTAGAGCTTTTCAAGCGTGCCATTCGACTATATAGATAACTCAGTTGATTACGTCTTAGATTTAATCAACTTAAATTGGAGTCGGACAATTTCTTGATCACAATCTGCTTTCGCGGGATCATCGTTACAGCATTCCTGCAAAAAGTCAAACCCCGAGTTCGCCGTAACGCATGAGTTTCTGCATACGCTCCGGTCGCACATTTGACCTTGCTACAAAGAAAGTCATAGTAAAACTACTTTTCAAACAACCTCTAAGCTCTTTTAGAGGTTGTTTATAAATTTTTCAGTTAGGCTCATTTGAGACTTTAATAACCAGTTTTCCCTTTTTGTTACCGTCGAAAAGTTTTAGGATCGCCTTGGGTGCATTTTCCAAGCCTTCGACAATCTCAAGAGCATATTTAATTTTCCCCTGGTTTAGCCACTTTCCAATCTCTGCTATCGCTTCATGAAATCGGGGAATATAATCCAAGATAATAAATCCCTGGACGAGAGCGCGTTTCATGAGAATTTGGCTGTAATTATATGGACCAGGAATAGGCTTTGAAGCATTATAAGTTGAGATTAAACCGCATAAAGGCAGACGGGCACGTAGATTAATTTTGGTTAGGACGGCATCAAGGATTATTCCGCCAACATTGTCAAAATACACATCGATTCCATTGGGACAAGCTTGAGCTAATGCTTTTTCTAAATCTCCAGTTTTATAGTTAATTGCTGCATCAAAGCCAAGTTCTTCTGTAAGCCAACGGCACTTTTCATCACTGCCAGTTATACCAACTACCCGACAACCCTTAATCTTAGCAATTTGTCCAACAATGGAACCAACTGCCCCAGCTGCGGCTGAAACGACCACAGTTTCTCCAACTTTTGGCTGTCCTATATCTAATAACCCAAAATAAGCTGTAAAACCAGTAGCACCCAGTGGCCCGGTAAATGCGTTGAGCGGACAAGGTAGAGGATTAGGTAATCGCGTCAGCGAAAAGCCACTGTTTCCAAGGGCGATCGCGTAATCTTGCCACCCTAGCAACCCAGAAACCAAATCTCCCTTTTTAAAATTGGGATTTTTGGACTCTTCAACTACACCTATAATACCGCCACGCATAACTTCCCCAATTTCAACAGGAGGCATATACTGCTCCATATCGCTCATCCAGATCCGATTGGTAGGATCTAGTGACAGATATATAGTACGTACCAGCACCTCATCATCTTTTGGGCTGGGGATTGGCTCTTCTCGGTACTCAAAATCGCTTTCTTTAATGTCACCAACGGGACGAGCAGCTAATAGAAACTGTCGATTTATCGCTCTAGTCATAAGTTTTTGTTGGGTGTGACTGAGAGTTGGTCAGAGTCAATACAGACTTTCTTGGCTTTTCTTAGGTCTTCTAGCATCATTTTACTTTAGCATCTCACTTCACCAGCACCCCATCCATACAAGCAATTCCCCATTGCGGAAACTTAACCAGCAACTTCTTGATCACAATCTGCTTTCGCGGGATCATCATTCCAACACTCCTGCAAGGAGTCAAAGCCCGGATTCTCGCCCGAATTTGCCGCAACGCATGAGTTTCTACATACGTAGCGGTCGTACATTTGCCCTTGCAACAATCGCCTCATGCGACCATTTTTCAGCACTGAGAACAGGCACGGCGGAACTTTCACCCTCATGATCTGCTTTGACTTCTACACTCGAAACTGATTTTTCAACCAACAACGTTTAGAGTCTCGTAGAGAAGCAGAATAACCGTGTTCTACTTGCCTGTGCAGTTGATAGCGATCACAAGCCCCTCGGTAAGCGATGGCTGCGCCAACGCTGCCGTAGGATGCCCGAACGCGAACAGCGTCTCCTTTAGGAGAAGGGCTGTAGGACGAACGCACTTTTGACATGACAGCAAATACTTAAATTTCTCGGAGCATTTCGATATTACTGAACCGAAAACCACAGGATGCAAACAACTTTCGAGCGTTTTCATTCACTACTGCCGTATCTAATCTAATTTGTTTGATTCCCATTTGCTCAAAACGCTCTACACACAGCATTACTATCTGTCGGGCAATACCTTTTTGACGGTATTCTGGCTCTACCCACAGATCGTAAATAAACGCATATTCCCGCAAGCGATAAATTGGGATCTCTTGCTCTACTGCTGAGATGAGAAATGCTACAAGCTGCCGATCATCTTCTGCTACTAAAAATACGCTGCGCTCGTTTTGCGCCATTCGCGTTAACCATTTTTCATAACGCTGTTCTGGATGCGGTAGAAAACCGTACTTAGCATTATCCCAAGACTCGTGTAAAGCACAAATCTTGGCCACCATTGGCAGAACTGCGGGTACATCATCTGGCGTAGCAGAACGGATTAGCATGAGCTTGTGCAGTGTAATGTAAGAGTGAAATTTATCACAAATAGAGCAGACAACTAACTCACCTTCAATTACAGCTTTGTTACATCATCTTATAGCTAGAAGAACCATTACATCAAATATAAAGCTGCATCAAAACCAGAGAAGTACGTTCGCTTGCCCCTGGTAAACAATTGCACTTCTCTTATGTTCTAAAGCTTTGCTAAATTTAGGTGAATGCGTTGTGGGAAGCCACAACGTTAGTTCGTAAAAAACAAAGGCGATCGCTAAACACACAAACTTCAACAGAAATATTGTGTTACAGTCCGTAAAAGCCCATACTGAAGCTGTATGTAACATAAACCCTCCGTTTTACAAGCCTAGCCATGCCCCAAGACTTCTCTCGCCAGAATCTTAGAGGTCGTTCTTTCAAAGGTCAAGATTTGACTGGTGCAAACTTTAGTCACGCAGATATTCGAGGGACAGATTTTAGTGGGGCTAATTTGAGAGGGGCAAACTTTAGTCATGCAAAAGCTGGGTTACAGAAGCGATGGACAATTGGTTTAGTTATTATTTCATGGTTGCTAGCAGGAATTTCTGGCTTTTTCTCATGGTTTGCTTTCTATTTTGTAGTCTTTGTATTTGTCAGCAATAAACTTGAGAATATTACAGTTGGCATAGCCTCTTTATTTGTGCTTGCAGTATTCTTTATTGTCGTTATCCATAAAGGGTTTGGAGCTGGGTTAGGAGTAGTGGCTTTTATAGTTGCTATTACAGGCTCTATTGCTGTTGCGATGTTTGGTCAAGAAGCAGCCATTGTCGGAGCCGTTGCTGTTGCTGGGGCAGTTGTAGGAGCTGTCGCCGTCGCTGTTGCTATAGTCATTGCTATTGCCAGCGTAGTTGCAGAAGGAGTGGCCGTTGCTGGAGCAATTGTAGCAGTTGTTGTTGTTGCTGGGTATCAACATGGCTCTATCATCGTCACTGAAACCGTGATTTTACTTAGTGCTTATACTGGTTGGCGTGCTGTTGCTGGAGATGAGAAAAATACTTGGATTAGAGAGATTAGTATTGCCTTTGCTGCTATCGGAGGTACAAGTTTTCGCGGTTGTGATTTAACCAATAGTATCTTTACTCAATCCACACTCCGAAATACAGACTTCAGAAAAGCTATTCTAACCCGTACCTGTTGGCATCAAGTTGAAATGCTTGACTTTATTCGTTCTAGTAAAACTTATCTTCAAAATCCACAAGTACGTCAACTGTTAATTACAGGTCAAGGACAGGAAAAGAACTTTGACCGTCAAATCCTCCGAGGTGTCAACTTACAACAAGCTAACCTAGCAGATGCCAGCTTCATAGGTACTGATCTCAGTGAAGCCACATTCAAAGACGCAGACTTATCCAGAGCAAAGCTAGTACAAACCCAACTCGACGGCACTGACTTTACAGGCGCAACTCTCACAGGCGCATTCATTGAAGACTGGAACATTACCACTGATACCAAGTTTGATGGAGTGCGTTGCGAGTACGTTTATATGCGCCTGCCCACTCCAGACAACCCCGACCCTCACCGCAAACCAGACAATCGCCAGGAAGTGTTTGCAGATGGAGAATTTGGTGATTTCATTAAGCCCATCTTCGACACCCTCGACCTTTACCATAGTCAGGGAGTTGACCCAAGAGCGATCGCTATCTCGTTCAAGCAATTAGCAGAAAACCACCCAGAAGCTGATTTGCGGATTGTAGGAATGGAAGTGCGAGGTGAAGATAAGTTTCTACTCCGTGCCAAAACAGCGATCGCAGCCGATAAATCGCAACTGAGTGCAGAGTATTTTGCTACTTATAATCAGCTAAAAGCTTTGGCAGAACAAGAAGTTAAAGCACTTATCGCTGAGAAGGATAGCAGAATTGCTGATTTACAGAATATGGTAGTCACAGCACTACAGCGTCCTAGCTTTTATTCAAATGTTGAGCAGGTAGGTTTTATGACTAACAATCCCGGTGGCTTTTCAGTTGGTGGTTCAGTTGATGGCGATATTAATAATGTTCAAGGTGAAAATAACCAACAAAGGGTAAGTAATAAAAGCTCTAGTTTTAACTTACAAGGCGCTCAATTTGCAGGTGGTCTAGTCAATGCTGATACCGTAAACGCACAACAAATCGGCGGCAACATTACCAACTACTCCACTGAACAAAAGCAGAACCTCGCCCAAGCCGCAGCAGAGATTCAGCAGCTTCTCAACCAATTAAGCCAGACAAACCCCACGACTACCACATCGGAGAAGATGAGCGTTGTGGCTAAGGCAGTCGATGAGATTGAGCGTAACCCCACACTGAAAGCAAGAGTAATTGGTGCGTTGAAGGCTGGGGGAACAGAAGCATTGAAGGAATTAATCGATAATCCTTTGATTAATATACTGCTGGCATCAATCGACGGGTGGCAGGATGCGGAGTAGTTTGTTTGCAACAGATGAGCAGAGAGGTTAGCTGGTGATGGCGAATGAGGAGCATCTAGCGATACTAAAACAGGGAGTGCAGGTTTGGAATGAGTGGCGAGACAAAAATCCTTCTATACAACCGAACTTTGTAAAAGCTAAGTTCCCTAGTGCTGACTTTAGATTAGCTAACTTTAATAATGCTAACTTTAAAGGTGCTGATTTAAGTGGTGCAAAAATTAGTCGAGCTACTTTCAGAAAAGCTGACCTTAGTAGAGTTGATTTTGGTTGGGCAGATTTGAGCCGCTCTGACTTAAGCGAGGCTAAACTCATTGGAACAGATTTAAGTCAAGCTGATTTGATTGCTGCTAACTTCACTAAAGCTAATTTATGGCAAGTTAACCTGACCGAAACTGATTTGAGTGTATCTAAGCTTATTGGAGCTAATCTTAGTAATGCTATCTTAATAGAAACTAAAGCACTAGCAACCAATTTTAACACAGCAAACTTAACAGGAGCTTGCATAGAAGACTGGCATATAAACAGTGATACAAACTTCACTGACGTAATTTGTGACTACATCTACCTCTGCCAAAACCAGCAAGAACGCCGTCCCAGCAGTGGCAACTTTGCCCCTGGCGAGTTCACTAAGTTATTCCAAAAATCCTTAGAAACACTTGACCTAATCTTCCGCAATGGTATCGACTGGGATGCTTTCGCTTATTCGTTCAAAAAATTAGAGGTCGAAAACCAAGGCGCACAGTTAGATGTCCAAAGCATTGAGAAAAAAGGTGATGGCATTCTTGTAGTCCGAGTAGCTGTTTCCCCTGATGCAGATAAAGCGAAAATCCACAGCGACTTCATGCAGGGCTATGAATTTGCGGCTAGGGCATTAGAGGCGCAGTACCAAGTAAGACTTGAAGATAAAGAAAAAGTAATCAACCAGCTATTTTCCACTATTAACCAGCAAAATCAGTTATTGGCTCAGACTGGTGATAAAGTCTCAATTTATTATCAACCAAACTCGCAGTTTACTGGTGGCATAGTGGACGCTACTAATGTTGATGCACAGCAGATAGGTGGTAGTATTCATAACAACAATGCTTAAGCCTGCCAAAACTAACTATGCCGGACGCAGAAGACCCGAAGCAAGGCAATAACAACGACTTACGCAATGCCCAGTTTGGCGGCGGGTTTATTAATGCTGAGAATGTCAATGCTGGAAGAATAGGCGGCGACATTTGGAATATTTTCTTAGGGCAGCAGACAACACCAGTAGGCAACCCTGCTCGACCGAAGAATGAGCGTTCGCTACTAGCCGCAGTTAAGGAAGAAGTGACTGTGCGGTTAAGACAATCTCTACACAATGCCGTGCTGATTAATTTAGGAAAGGAGCCACAACCCCAACAGGTAAAACGCCCTTGGGATGCTGACATAAAAATTGGCTTAAAGCCTGCTGAACCTCTCCCAGATACGACAACAATTTTAGAAATTTTTGACCAGGAAGAAATTGCAGGTAAATTGTTAATTTTAGGGAATCCTGGTGCTGGTAAAACTACTACAACATTAGATTTAGCAAAAGCCTTGATTGCACGGGCAGAAAAAAAATCTGATTACCCTATTCCGGTACTATTTAACCTCTCGAATTGGAAGAATGATAGACAGTTAATACATGATTGGTTAGTAGCGGAATTAAAATCGAAGTATGGGGTGCGAAAAGATATTAGTAGTAAATGGCTGGATAATGCTAAGTTACTACCGATGTTAGATGGTTTAGATGAATTGGAGTCAGCACGTCAGGAACTATGTGTAAGAAAGATTAATGAATTTTTACAAAGCGATTACCGTCCAAAGTATTTACTGGTGTGTAGCCGTTGGGAGGAGTATGCTAACTATCCCGAAAGGCTCCAACTAAATGGTGCAATATGCTTACGATTACTTAGCTATCACCAAATTAAAAATTACTTAGCTAATTTAAATAGAACGCAGCTTTGGCAATTTTTACAAACTGATACAACATTACTAGAACTAGTACGTAAACCATTAATGCTGAGTATAATAATACTCTCTTATGAAGAGTTGGCAACAGAAAGGGGGATAAATTTAACATCAAATATATCACCCTTAGAATATTTACTAAATGCATATATACAACAAATGATGTCTCGAAGTTTAGTAAATCAGATGTACAGTAAACAGGAAGCTTCAGTTACAAAGCAGACGCAACGGTGGCTGGTGTTTCTAGCACAGTATTTGCAGAGTAGTTCAAAGACTGAATTTTCCATTGATGATATACAAGCTGACTGTTTCCAAACCATCGCTCAGAAACGCATATATTATTTCACTATTAAAATTGCTTTGTGGTTATTTAGCGGCTTTATTATAGGATTAATTTTTGGTAAAGATTTTGGATTAGTTAGTGGCTTTGTAATTAGCCTCATTATCAACTTATCTGAAACAATACAATTGGCTGATAAAATAAAATTTTCCTTTAAAAGGTTAATATTTGGTTGTAAACTAGGATCATTTATAGGTGCTATTGGTGGATTTTTATATAGTTCTTTATGTGCCCTATATGTAGCAATAGCAATTGATGTACTCAAGAATATTAATTATTTTACATTTGTATTTTGGGCAGTATTGGCTATGTTTTTAACAATTATTTTTAGCGTTTCAAGTGGATTACTTTTTGGAATATTTATAAGCTTGATAAAGGAGGAATTTGAAACAAAGCTTATCCCCAATCAAGGAATTATAAATTCATTCAAGAATGCGACAATATACAGTATATTTAGTGGTTTAATACTAGGAATAACAGGGAGTTTAATATATATAGTTTTTCCAGGGAATAATTTGATAAAAATTGCTGAACCTGGAGTTTATGTTATGGGAACCACTGAAGCTTTAATAAATGTAGCTATTATTAGCGGTTTAAAATTTGCTGTTTCCAGTGTTTTGGTTATTTGGTTGCTTTGTGGTGGTTTTACCTGTATTCAACATTTTTTCCTCCGTCTTATCCTCTATCGCAATGGTTACATTCCTTGGAACTACGCCCGTTTCCTCGACTACTGCACTGAGCGTATGTTAATCCAGCGTGTTGGTGGTCGTTACCGCTTCATCCACAAACTGCTGCAAGACCACTTCGCACAAATGGATTTCAAGCGTGATTCAAGGTAATTGTTGGTCTGTACAATTGAGTATCAGATAAAAGCAAAGCAAGCGATCGCAAGTCATAAACAGGTAGCACGGTCAACGTCAACACTGTTAACTTAGAACGAATAGGTGGTAACATTCAGAACAACGACGCTTAAGAACGCTCAAGCTAAACCCATGCCCGATTCAGAAGACCCAAAGCAAGTCAGCAACGATTTACGCAATTCCCAGTTTGGCGGTGGGTTAATCAACGCTGGCACAGTGAATGCTGGGCAAATTGGCGGCGACATCTACAACATTCACGTTGGACAGCAGATGTCAGCTTCAGGTAATTCAGTCCAATCACAGAACCAAAGAGAGCGATCGCTCTCTGAAAGAGATTCATTAAAGGCAGCGATCGCTCGGATATACCATAAAAATGGAATCACAGTTGTCGGTGCTGGTTTTTTAGTTGGCGATCGCTATCTCCTTACCTGCGCTCATGTAATTGCGGAAGCATTGGGCATTTTAAGCAATACTCAAGAATTGCCAATTGGCATTATAGAGCTTGACTTTCCCCTGATTGCACCTGGACAAAAACTCAAAGCAAAAGTAGTATTTTGGCAGCCTGTCAATCCACCACAAATTGGAGAAGATATTGCTGGACTACATTTAGAAGATGCTCCACCAAATGGGGTGAGTTCTGTACAGCTTGTCACTGCATCAGATTACTGGAAACATCCGTTTCGGATATTTGGCTTTCCTCAAGGACATGATGTTGGTGTATGGGCGACAGGTGAGCTGCGTGATGTACAGGCTAGTGGATGGATACAGATGGAAGCTATTCAAGCGACTGGCTATCAGGTTGAGCCGGGGTTTAGTGGTGCTGCTATTTGGGATGAATCATTACAGGGAGTCGCAGGAATGGCGATCGCCGCAGAGAGAAAGCGAGAAGGTGTAAAAGCGGCTTTTATGATTCCGACAAAAGTGTTAGTGCAAACATGGAGCTTTTTAAATCAAGCTGTTCAACAGCAACCTAAAACTTCTACTGAAAGCGAATCAACACTAAAATCACCACGTCAGAAACTTCGTATTCAAGAGGAACTTACAGATTTACAAGAAGAAAGGGAGGCTTGTAACAGTCAATATCGTTCAGCAATAGATGAAGCTGAACGAGTTCGTTTAAAAAGAAAACTTGATAATTTAGACAAAAAAATAGATGATTTAGAACGTCAGTTAAATGAACTATAAATCAGAGATTCTGTTTTTCAATAGATATTAATTAATATTAAAATAGAAAAATATTTTATTTACATGGTAAAGGATGATAGACGGAGATTAATTAAATTAGAATATGCTGATTTACTGAAAGAGCAAGAGGCTTGTAGCAATCAATATCGTTCAGAAATAGATGAAGCTCAACGAGTTCGTTTAAAAAGAAAACTTGAGGATTTAGACAAAAAAATAGATGACTTAGAACATCAGCTATATAGTAATGATTTAAATGCAGACGCTAATCGTCGCTTTCGCGCATTGGAAGATAAGCTGCCTAAAATTGACTTTAAAAAACAGATTAGCATTGTCAAAAATATTTTGGAGCAATTTACAGAAGATGGGGCTGCGCTTTTTTTGATCAACGATAGCTTAAATATGGCAGGAGATTTATTTCGGCTAGAATTTAAAAAAATGTTAGAAGAGGAAACAACAGACCTCAAGCATTATGAAATAGCATTTTCGATTGGTAGAAGATTAGATGAAATAGGATTTTTGCAAGGATTAGGAGGACATCTAGGTATTGATGAAATCGAGAATGAGAGAGAATATTCAACAGTAATTGATAAAATTTTTGGGTTTATAGAAAATGGGAGTATTGTTTTCATTGAATTAAGAAAAATAAATTTATTATCTAATAGAGAAGATTTCTTTTCCTGGTTAGTCAATAATTTTGGGAAAACATTAGTCGAAAAACTCCCTTTGATTTGCCATTTTAAAGACATTGAGCAAGTAAAATTTATATTTCTTGCTATGTCAGATACTGATATTTGTAAAGAATATGCAAAACTTTCTTGTTTTTGTACCGAAGTAGAATTTGATAAATACAAAATTTTGGAAATTCCCTTAAAAGAGTGGACTGAGAAAGATATTCGGGATTGGCTAACAAAACACTCAGGACTATCCAAAGAAATAAATACTGCAATTGCTAAGGATGTTTACGAGTCAAGTCGGGGTGGGACTCCTAAAAATATTCGTGATGCCTTAATGAGTACACTAAGTTAGCAAATTTATAGAGTAGCTTATGAGTTTTAGTACTAGATTAACCTTTGAAAACAAACCCGAACACCGACCAGAAAATCCACATGAGGATTCGCCAAAGCACCCAGAACCTTATGTGGTGTCATCGGAATTAAAAAAAGCTGTTAATTTAGCCATCTACCTCCGGCGACCATTATTATTAGAAGGAGATGCAGGATGTGGTAAAACTCGTCTAGCTTCGGCTGTTGCTTATGAGTTAGGATTACCCCTCTACCGTTGGGATGTACGCTCTACTACTAGAGCTTTGGATGGACTATATGAATATGATGCAATTCTGAGACTGCATGATGTGCAAACGCAGAAAGTAGCACCACCACCAGTAGATGCAGCAGAAATAGAAGAGAATGAAGACGAAGAAAGGCAAAGTCGTAATCCTGCTAATTCCAAGCACTATCGCAAATTGGGAGCGTTAGGAAAGGCATTTAAACTCCAAACTTGTCCAGCAGTTGTGTTAATTGATGAGATTGATAAAGCAGATTTGGATTTTCCTAATGATTTGCTGACTGTATTAGATGAGCCTTGGGAATTCAAGATTAAGGAAACTGGGGAAACAATTCGCGCTACTTACCCACATAAAGATGCGAAAGATAGTGCTATTGACTGTAGGCCAATTGTCATCATAACCAGTAATAAAGAAAAAGGTAATTTACCTGCACCATTTTTGCGGCGTTGCCTATATTACTATGTAGACTTTCCTAATGATAAGAAGCAGTTGCAAGAAATTATCGAAAAGCATTATAAAATTCGTGAGGAAACACCCCCGCCTAGAGCGCCGGTCGAGTAAAAGTAGTTGACAAAAGATACAATATTTGTTGTGTCCAATCTTCGAGGTTAAAGGCATAAGGGGTATAAAATGCGT
>NZ_JBALDZ010000157.1:0-4562 GCF_036917155.1 Nostoc sp.
CTAACGAAAATTCTTTGAGATGCACCCTACTTGATTTCCATTTTTGGAAACAATGCCTATTTTACAGCTATTCGAGCCTTAACTGAACCGTATTGAGGGCTACCCTACCGCACGTCCGGTTCTGAGGGGGCGGGATTATAGCGATATAGTCCTGCTACCCGACCACGGTGATGCCTTAACCGACAAAACTTCAACGCTTGTCCAGTTCAAGTTTTTTGTCCCTTCGCTGATGCTTGGTCATACCGTCCATCACCCCACCCATGATCCGAACCCGCGCCCAACGCGGCAAAAGGGTGAGGGAGTACGTCAGCAGCTTTGACAGTAGTCCTGGCAGTACTGTGGACTTGCGGCCCAAGGCATTTAAAGTTGGCTCAGCCACGTCCGCAAGGTTCATTGCCATGCCCATCCGCATACCAGCGCGGCTAGCGAAGCCGCTGTTTGTTGGGGCAGGGGCAGAGGCAAGAACATCAACTCCCATAGGTGCCAGTTCAACATATAGTGCCTCGGCTAGCGTCTGTACGTAGGCCTTGGTTGCTGCGTAGTGAGCAGCGAAGGGCATACCCTGAAATCCTACGATTGAACTCATCAGCACCATTCCGCCGCCACCACGCTTAGCGAACCGCTGCCCAAAGTACCAGCTCAACCCCAAGAGCGCACGGCAGTTAACATTGAGCATTTCTATCTCTTGCTCCAGTAGCGAATTGAGAAACGATCCCGAAGTCCCAAAACCAGCAGATGCAATTAGCAAACCGACATCCAAATCCTGAGTAGCAACTTCTAGGGTTTCAACTCCTTTCTCTAAAGCCAAGTCAAGTCCAATAACCCGAACCTCGATACCATACCGATTGGTTAAATCGGTTGCCATTTGCTCCAGTACTTCTTGGCTGCGTGCAGTCAAAACGAGATTTAGCCTTGCCTCAGCTAGTTTGAGTGCCATCTCACGACCTATGCCTGAGGATGCACCAGTCACTACCGCCCAAGGTCCATACCGAGTGTATAACCGCTTTTGCCAACTACCCCAAAATTGCCATCTAAGGACTGAATTGATATTAAGCATTTTTAACTCCATTTTTCACTTATTTTCAGTATGGTGGCTTTATTTACGCCACGTTGTACTACTCTAAAGTTCTAAAGTCCAGTCATGATATCAAGTAACCATCTTCCATCTCAACAATGCGATCAGCAATATCCAAAATGCGATTGTCGTGAGTCACGAGCAAGATGGTACATCCTTGTTCTTTTGCTAAACACTGCATTAGGTTGACAACATCTCGACCAGTTTTTTTGTCTAGTGCAGCAGTTGGTTCGTCAGCTAAAACTAACTTTGGATGACTAACTAAAGCACGAGCGATCGCTACCCGTTGTTTTTGCCCACCAGAGAGATTTTCGGGGTAGTAATTGATTCTTTCTCCAAGTCCCACTTCTGTAAGCATTGCTTCAGATTTAATTCGGGCTTCTTCTTTATTAAAATCTTTATGTAGTTCAATCGACATTTGTACATTTTCTCTTGCTGTCATAAATGGCAATAAATTATGAGCTTGGAAAATATAACCAATAAAACGCCGAGTTTGCACCATTTGCTCTTCATTTGCGCCATTCATTTCTTTATTGAAAATGTTAAGACTTCCTTGTTGAACTGACCTTAAAAAACCAATTAATGATAATAAAGTGGTTTTTCCCGATCCCGAAGGACCAGTCATAATCACAATTTCTCCAGGATTTATATCTAAGTTAATATCAAATAAAACTTGCTTTTTTAAAGTCCTATTACCAAAACAATGGTTGAGATTACGAATAGAAATTACAGATTCCATAGATATCTACCCATTAAAAAATATCAGCAGGATCTGCCGATTTGAGTTTACCTACCGCAGTTGCGCCGGAAATAAAACACATGATAATAGTTGCGAACATGACAAAAATAGCCCGATTCAATGTCATTTCTACAGGAAGAAGGGTTGCTTTTTTGGTGATTTCATACTGAATTATGGAAATTAAAAAACCTGGCACATAACCTAAAATACCAATAAATAAACCTTGTTGTAAAACCATCGATAATAAATATTTATGTCGATATCCCATTGCCTTGAGTGTTGCGTATTCAGGCAAATGCTCAGAAACATTTGTATAAAGAATTTGATATACAACTACCATCCCAACGATTAGTCCTAAACCCACTCCTAAATTAAAGATAAATCCAATGGCTGTACTACTCTGCCAATAGGTTTTCTCAAATTTTATAAACTGTTGTTTGGAAAAGACTTTAACATCTGGAGGTAAGAAATTTTCAATCTGATTGACAAATTTTTGAATATCAGTACCTGATTTTAATTTAATTAAACCAATATCAATAAAACCTTTTTTCCGGTCACTAAAAATTCTGAGAAAATTTAAATGACTAGTAATTAAATTACCATCAGATCCAAAAGATGTTCCTAACTCGAACAAACCAACTACCTGAATTTTGCGATTATTACCCCTGCTACTAACTTCTGTAGTCACAGTTTTTTTTTGTTCAAATTCTGAAACAATAGGACCAAATTCAGAGCGAGAATTGCGGTCAAAGAGAACTCTATCAGGTATTTTTAGAGATTCGATATTCTCATTAACTCCTGGTAAATTAAATATTTGATAACGTAAATCAAAACCAGTTACATAGAGATTACGCCAATAATTTCTAGTTTCAGGATTTTTCCACTGAGCAAAGCCTAAATATATGGGAGTGACAAAATCAACTTCTGCAAATGCTAATACTTGATCTAAACGTCTTTCCGGAAATGTTTGCATAGCAATTAAAGAAGTAGAACGGGGGCTGATTAAAAAACAATCTCCCTCCAATCCTTTATGCAGACGGACGGCACTATCAAACAAGGCATCGCGGATGCCAAGCTGCATAAAGATAATTACAACAGCAAAAATTACTCCTGAAAGTGCTACTATCAGTCTAACTCTTTGATATCTAAGTTGTAACCAGGCTGTAGGTAATTTTCTAAACATAATTTTTATTTAAATACACGATTGATTGATTAATTAATTAATTAATTAATTAATTAGTTAGTTGTACTAGGCTGAGAATGAGTTGTGTTGATGACTACATTCACTTCTAAATTAGTTAAGCTGGCAACTTGTTGACTAGATTCTGGATTCAAGCGAATTTTTACTTCCACTACTCTGGCATCCGCATCTGCAACAGGGTCAGTACCTAGGGCATTTTTAGTGCTAATCTTCCACCCAATTTCCTCTACAGTTCCTTTTAATTCCTTTATGACTCCCCGATCTTTGATAGTTGCTGTTTGACCTACGCGGACTCGATTGATATCTGTTTCATATACTTCTGCTTTGACATACATTTGGTCAGTTTTACCTAATTCTACAATTCCATCATTACCAATTAGTTCACCGGGCCAAGTATGAATTTTAATAATACGACTATTTCTAGGCGATCGCACAAATGCTAAATCTAATTCAGCCTGCGCTCGCTGGACAGCTGCTTGGGCTGAGTCCAGTTCCGACTGGGCTAGTTGTACGTCCACCGGACGGACTTCTGCTACTGAGTTAAGAGTCGCTTGTGCTTCCTTGATTTGCTTGCGATTCGTGGCTATGGTGCGATTTAAGTTAGCTTGAGCTTCCATAATTTGCTCTTGATTTGTGCTCACAATGCGATCGAGATTTGCTTGTGCTTCCTTGAGAGTTTCTTGTGTGGTGTTCTGTTGTAAGCAAAAACTATCTCGCTGTTGAGCTGCAACCGCCCCTTGTTGATATAGGCTTTGATAGCGATCGCAATTGGTACGAGCATTTTGCAATTCAGCCTTAATGCGTTCAATAGTTGCTGTTTGAGCGCTTCTTTCCCCTACTAACTTTGCCTCTAAGCTAGCAATAGTCGCTTTCTGAGTGGAAATTTGCCCATCTAATTCAGCTTGGGTACGCTCAAATCTGGCATCTTGAGCGTTAATATCACCTTTTTTTGCTCCAGCTTTGACTTGCAAAAGACGAGCTTCGGCCACTTTAACTTGTGTTTGCGCTTGTTTGAGAGCTGCTTGTAAGCGATCGCGGTTGTCCAAAATCGCCAACACCTGTCCCGACTTGACTTGATCTCCTTGTTTAACAAGCAGTTGTTGAACTTTTGCACCTTCCATAAAAGCCGGAGCTGAGATTTTAATCACTTCTCCTTGAGGTTCTAAATATCCTGTCGCAGCCACAGCATTAGGGGTAATCTCCTTCACTTGGGAAATAACTGGGGGGCTGGAAGTCACTGACTGCAAATGTAGTACATAGTAAATAGTCACAGCACCAGTTACTAACGCAGCAGTAGTTAATACACCCTTCTTTGCCCATCCTGTTGGTTTGAAAGCTAGCTGTATTTTCATGGAGCTATCCTGTAAGAATCGAAAAGAATTTCTATTATTGCTTCAGTCTACTGGTAGTTATACTTGAAATTTTCACTTTACACCTTCATGGTTAAAATTGTCGTAACTGCCCAGGTAGGAATGTCAGGAATATTCCCATGAGGGAAGAAAGATGGTAGTGTTCAAGCATGAGTCCAGAAGAAAAAGATCAAAAAA
>NZ_JBALDZ010000158.1:0-31450 GCF_036917155.1 Nostoc sp.
TATGGTTTTTAAAGACGTGACGGCGAATAAATTCGCCTGCCCCTTGCCCCCACGGATGAATCCGGGGGCTTCCACGGGGCGAGGTGTTTGGTGAGCAATTCTGCTATGAAAACCCTGGCTAAATGGTCTGTAGACGACTATCATCGCATGGTTGAGGCGGGCATTCTGCGTGGTCGTCATCTGGAACTGCTAGCAGGCGAAATTGTTGAGATGAGTCCAGAAACCCCAATTCACTACACCACAGCAAAACGAGGTGCAAAATATTTAGAAGAATTGCTCTCAGATAAAGCTGATGTCCGCTTCAATGGGCCTATTACACTATCCGACTCGGAACCCGAACCTGATATTGCCATTGTTCGACTTCCAGAGTCATCTTACAGCGATCGCCATCCTGCTCCTCAAGATATATTCTGGATTGTAGAAGTTGCCAAGACTAGCTTAAGCAAGGACTTGGAGATCAAGGCTGCGATTTATGCGGCGGCTGAGATTCAAGAATATTGGGTTTTAAATTTATCTGCTAGACAGATGATTGTGTTCAGAAATCCTCAAAATGGTAAGTATGTTGAAGAATATACTCTTACGCAAGGAACGATTACACCATTGGCATTTACAGATATTTCAGTGTCCGTTCAGAGACTTTTGCCATAAGGTGGCGTTACTGAATAGACTTATGTGGGTAAAATATGGACATTGCACAGTAGATGGCCTCTAGTATGCAACGCCAGTTTTTTCATGGTCTGAGAATTTTAGCTGTAACTTGCGGTGTTCTGATAGCCCTTTTGGTTGACTTCTGGCTTTTGACTCCTGCCCAAACGGTGAGCGGTTGTCCAACTTGTTTATACAGCAAACTTTCTAAAATTACGCCATTATTATTAGCGGTGAGAGTTTTATTTGGCTGACGCAGAGATTCATAAAAACCGTTGTACCAGCCATCTTTTGATTTGAGGTTGCCTTGAACGAAATCAAATAATTGCTGCGTGTATGCAGTGTTATAAAGTACATGCCAGCCGATCGCAGCTTTGGCGCTGAGGAATCGCAAATCGTTGTGTTTTTCTCTGGTATCTGCAATGGTTGCCCAAGGTTCTCCGTTGACAAATAGGCTGCTGTAAACAAAGTATGGAGGGCGATCTAAATTGTCTTCGGTGACGGCAGTTAATTGTTTTGTGGCTTCATAACGCGCTGCTTGAGCAGCTAAAATCCGATCGGCATAGACTTTAGGCAAAGCTTGAAACCCAGTTTCAATGCCATCTAAGATATAGGGTTCGCTCAGAACGTAATTATTAGCTCCAGAGTTTTTATAATCGCGTTTATCGTAAGGAATTCCCTGTCCGTAAAGGTCAACAAAGGCAGTATGGGACTGATAATCTAAGGCTTGTTTAACATCCAAGCCCCATAGTTTCAAACCATAGGCGGCATAATTCTCATAGCCCAAGCGACCTTCTTGGTTATACTGTTCTTTACCTCCGATGACAGCAGTACCGTACATTTGGCCATTTTTGGTTAGACGCTTAACTTGCCAATGTTTCCAAACTGCTGCTGTTTGCGATCGCATTTCTGGATACTTTGCCTCGACAATCTTCAGCCAGATTGCCATTCTCCCCAAATCGATGGCTGACCAACCAATTTCTTCGCGTTTTTCTAGTTGACCATAATTAACAGGTACGAGAGTTTTAGCATTGTAGACCTTGTTAGGTAGTTCTCCTTTATACAGGGATATAGACGCTAATGTATTCAACATTTTGGTCATTTTGGCATCAAATTCAGCCGCAGGCACGATATTGAGTTCTCTAGCGCTGACTAAGGCTGCGATCGCTGCTGTCTGATCCCACATACTGATAGAGGCAAAACCATCTACAGAATTGATCAAGCCAGTTTCATCGTTCCAATTGCGCTGGAAGTATGACCAAGCCTGACGCGCAGTTTTTATCTCCTCAGGGGTCAGTTTTCCAACTCCCGGAGCCGTGTATGGGATTATAGCTACTGTTAATTGGTTCTTAGGAATGGGTTGACCTGGCAAAACTACAGATTTCGCATCCAGGCTGGCAACTATTTCCGCTGCTTTAGCACCAGAGACAGGGCTTTGGGTTTGGGGTTTCCTTGGTTGTAGCAATTGGCGTGAAGCAGTTTCGGATGCTGATATTTCCGGTTTTTCTATAGAAGTCTTGGAAAGTTGCTTAGACCAAGTATTTAAAATTGCGATCGCGATTACAGCGGTAACTACTCCTCCTACAGAAGCTAGTATGGACAAGCTCTTAGGTGGCGGTTGAAAATCAGAACTCATACTGATTAAAGCCTCATATTGTAAGTTAGCGTTGCTTGCGTAGTTTCACTAAATACATTCTTCCCAACTTTGAAATCTAACTAACATAGAATTTACGCACCCGTGACAAAAAACTAAGTCTTTGCGATTACCACCTTACTATGTCTGCTGGTTAGAGAATTGTGTATCATCAAGTATTAAAAAATATAAGTATTTTAGCGATCGCTCTTTGGAGAAAAACTTTTTGGTTTACTGCTAATGACTATTTCTTTTTTTGCGAGATTGAGATGGTGTAGTTATACTCTCGTTGGGATAGTTCACCTACATATAGCAAGTATTTTCCTGTCTGCCAGTAACCAGAAAGTTCTGACTTACCTCCAGAGTAACTATCTGGTTGTACACAAAAGCGTCCCCCTGGCCCGTCGATCAGCAGCGTTGGCTTTCCTTGACTTTCCGCTGTTAATCGCAAATAAGGTAGTGACTCTGTAACTTGGATAACTTGATTAGGTTCAGTGGTAATATTGCCACAATTACTTTTGACAGTTCCCCCAGATTTTCCTTTCAAAATCAGTGGATCTGGTTGGAGATTCCGATTAATTTGGATTGTTGGTGTCTGTGCCAAATTAGCCTCAGTAAAAACCAAACTCATCGCCAAAGCTGTAGGAATAATTGCAAGTAGCCTAAGGGTTTTCATTTTAATTAATGCTCCAGATTTTTTTAGAGCAATCAATATTGTTATATTGATCTAATAGACGACAGCAATCTGTCTTAGTTCCAAAAGCTGCCGTATAAAGTAATACCACTCAGTTAAGGTTTATTTATGAAGATTTGATGGATGTATGATGTATATAGATTACGTTGCATTGCAATACCTCTACAGTTAGAAACTCCACCCACTCTTGGGATGGAGTTTTTGGGCATGGGGCATGGGGAAGAAGTTACCAATGCCCTATGCCCGAAGTGGCGGGGCGGCTGTCCCTCTCCACCCACTCTTGAGATGGAGTTTCCCGCCGCTTTCAATTAATGTCTGGTAAGACAACAAGATGAGTTTGCGATCAACAGATTTGATGCGGGATGTATTTAAACCCTGTCCAAGTTGAAACCTATAGTTTTGTATTAGTAAGTAATCAAGCGGACATGATATTATTTCTCTCTACTAGACGCGCAAGGGACGCATAGCGGCTTCTCGGAGAGTCATAAATGTTTTTATTTCATTCGATAAATAAATTTAGTTGCTCTCAAACCATTTTTCTTTTTCTTTATGAGTGCCTTTTTACTTTTTACTTTTTACTTTTGCCTTGTTCGGTGACTGAGCGACTGAGAAGAAACGAGCTATTGTCGGCGAGTCATAGCCATTAAAGCATTAACTGTAAGTTCGGGGAGAATGCCTAAGCTTGGCAGAAAGTCTGCTCCTGCAAAGACTATGGGTAAGTCATCTCCTTGCCAGACCCAAATCTGCTGACGAGCGAGGTCGATTAACCAGGCTAGTTGTGTTCCGTTGCTGAGGCAGTGGAGAATCTTGTTTTGTAAGTCTAGGGTGCTTTGGTCGGGTGAGCGAATTTCAATTAACCAATCTGGCGCTCCATCAAATGGGCCGTCCTCATCAGTCAGGCGATGGCAGGCAACGATCGCAATATCTGGCACTGGGGAGTAGGGAGGTACGATGCAGCGTAGCTCTTGCACGGCTTCAAATTCATCGGTGCGATCGTTGATATAATTGACAAGGTTGCGTTGTAGCCGTGAGTGAAAGAGGGTTGGCATTGTTTTTTGTACGGTTCGCCCATCAATTAATTCCCATGCAGGAGAAGCCTCAATATTGGGTTGAGCGAGAAACTCTGCAAGCGAAATTGTGGCGATCGACTGGGGCATATCTGTTGACAAAATTTTACTATGCTTGCCTACACGAACTCTGGCTATATTTCACAATGATACCGCTTTCGAGCCAGGATAGACATGACACTCACCCCTGCTGCGTCAATGGACGCGCATTGCCCTTCGAGCTTCAGAAACCGCCAAACTGTTTGATCAAAACAGAATTCAGGAGTCAGGAGCCAGAATTCAGCAATGTTTTTTGTGCGACTGGCGGATGAATCAAGGGGTTTAAGACCCCCACTAAATCGAAGATTTAGTGGTCTTCAATCAGTGGCGGGTCTGAATCCCCCACTGATTGATTCTGACTCCTGAATTCAGAATAGCTGAATTCTTCTTCAATTGTTGTTTTTGGTTACATTCAAAAAATTCTCGGTTGAAGCTGTAAGGCACGGCGGTAAGAGGTACTTGCATCATTAAGCTGACCTCGTTCTGCTAAAATATCTCCTAAGTGTTTGTGCAGGAAGCGATCGCATCTGTTTTTTGCCGCTTAATTAAAATCAGAAAATTCTTGGTTCTAACTGTAAAGCCCGACGGTAACAGAGACTTGCTTCGTTAATTTGACCTTGTTCTGCTAAGATATCGCCTAAGTGTTTGTGCGACCAAGAGTAATCTGGATTCAGTTCGATCGCACGTCGATAAGCAGCGATGCCTGCGGCGGGCTGCGCCAACGCATCTTCCCATTTCTGCTCTTTTTCTAAAGCCTTTGCTAACTCCAAGTGGATTTCAAAGTTGTCTGGGTGAAATTGAAGTGCGGTTTGATAAATGGCGATCGCATCATCAAAGCGATTTTGTAGAACTAAAGCACTGCCTAACTGCAAAGAAATTTGAGCATCATTTGGCTTAATTGTCAATGCCTGATGGTAAAGTTGAATATCGTCGGGGTTGGATGCGATGCGAGAGCGATAATAGTTGATTATTCCCTCGCTTCCCTGAGTTTGTTGGAGATAAGATTTGAGTAGTGCTAATTCAGTTTGCGAGGTCTGTAATTCAGATTCAGATTGTGTCAATTCAGTTTGAGTTTGTTGCAATTGGTTTTGAGTATATTGTAAATCCGACTGAGATTTTACAAATTCAGTTTTAGAGGCATGTAGTTCAGATTGAGATTGTGCCAATTCAGTTTGTGTGATGTACAGTTGAGACTGAGATTGTTTGAATTCTTCTTGAACTTGTTGCAGTTCTGCTCTACTTTGTTGCCAATTCCCCACTCTGTCTAGCAAGCGATATCTGCTCAAAGATTCTATACAAAAGGCAGTTGTTAATTCCGCCGAGCCAAATGTCTTTTTATCTGTTTTACCACCATACATAGGAATTCTCTGCCAAGAACCATCAGATTGTTGAGTTTTGAGTAAAAAATCAATAGCTTTATCTAAGCTGAGGGTTTGACAATTGAAATTCAGCAACGTACATACGGCTAAAGCTGTCAGTAACTCGTCACCAAATGATCCGTCAGCTTTCTGTAAACTGAAAATTTTATTAGTGACTGGAGCTATTATTCCTCGAAGGGAATTTACACCATTAAAATATGCTCTTGAAAGCATATAGTAGAAACTTAACTTGTGATTATAGAATGATGTATTATCGTCTTCGGTTCCTTGAAGAACAACGCTAGTTAAATACTCAACTGCCTTTTGGGTCTGTATATTTTCTCCTAGATATAACAAAACATTAGCGTTGACTACACAGCAAATATCATCTTTGTTAGTCAATTGCCAGAATTCATCTAGGCAAGAAAATCGTTTTCCTAACGTCACTAAATTTAGAATAATTCCTCTGACATATCTAGGAAGTAGCCAAGTGTAAAATAATCCCTGTCGGTTTCTGTTGCCAATAATGATTGCAGTATTCGGCTGAATTGGTATACCATTCATCCTCAAAACATAAGACGCGCAGCAAATATCATCCAAGTCAGGAGGCGCAACATAATGCTTTTGATTTTTTGATGACCAATACCTCCACAATCCACCTGATTCCATTTCTTTTGATAGAAAGCTTAATCCTCTTGCGATTAGTTGTTGCACCTTACTTTCATAGCTTAGAAAACTTAGAGAATAAATTACAAGTGAAGTTACAAAGGGGGAACTATCAAAAACTAATTTTTCTGTTGCTTCTTGCTTCAAGCCAAGAGTTCCACAAATCGCCTTTAAATTTTCATTTGGTAAGGTAGTCTGAAACTCTCCATCTTCTAATTGGACTTGAGTTAAGAAATTTATAGCTTTAGTGATGCTATCTTGAAACTTATCAGCAGGTAATGTAGTAGGAATTTCAAGCGTCTCTTGCCGTTGTTGCTGAATAGTTTCTTGTCTATTAAGATCGTTCCGCAGCAACTTGACTAACTTTGCAATGAGCTTTGAATATGAAATAAAAGGAAGATTAAATTCAGTCGCTCTTTGGGCGATCGCTGGATAAAATAGGGCTATATGTAACGCCAGTAAACTCAAAAATGACACTTCTCGGACAGATAACAGAATTGTCAAAGCCAAAGGCAAACACACTTCGTAAAAATCATGGGGTAGTATGTAGGCTTTCTGAACCGGAGCAGTGTCAAATACACCTGATGTCAATTTAATATTAATCATCCTTAACAGAATATAAGGGATGAAGAACACTAGCACTAAAGGAGCGAAGTAAGAAATAGCCCACATTAGTAGACATAGCAAGAAAATTTCCGATGGAAAGACAATATAACTTATGCCAAATCGAGCCGAGTCTACGCCGATGCTTGTTACCAAGGTCTTCACGCCCGAATTTAAATCATTTTCCCAATCCCAAATTTGATGTAAAACAATACCTCTAATTCCTGCAAGAAATGCCCAAGCTGTGGCTACAGTAGCGAAAGTAGCGCTCTCCGGTTGGGGTATGCTGGCTAAATCAGAGAAGACTGTAGCAACAAGCAGGGTTGGTACAGCGTGTACCTGTGCCGCATCAGTAATTACCCCCCAAATACCCCTTTCTTTTAGTCTGAGGGGAGGTGCAGAATAAATAGTTAGCAGTACGTAGATAGTGGCAAGTAAAAATGTTGATTTAGCATTAATACCAATAAAAAACCAAGGCATTAAACCTGCAACTGCCAAACTTGCACTCAAGAAAATGCGCTGTAAATTTGAGAGGGAAGCCATTCTATTATGCTTACCCACTTGCAAATCCACTTCAATATCAAAAATGTCATTGACAACATGACCGTAGGCAGCTACAAAAAACATGGAAGCTATTAGAGATAGCAGCGTAATAATAGATTGCAGAGGCGGGGTAGCTTGTAAAAGTATTTCGGCATAAGCAATAGCTAGTAACGGTGGAATTTTATAAAACCACCAATCATTACCTCGAAGCAAGTTGAAAAATGATAAAAACTTTTCCCTGATTCCAGTGTCTTTATCTGCTTTTGGTTTTGGAGCATTCATAAACTCCACAAGTTGTTCTGGTGTTATTGGTGCAACTTGATAATCAAAGACACCTAGACTTACCGCATTTTCTGGTTTTTCCCCTTGAATGTAACTCTCGTAAAACATATCGTCTACTTCAAAAACTTCTAGTTTATTAGATGTTTGAGAATCTCGATAATAAAACAGCACTGGACTATCTTTAGGGGTTATAACGCAGATAAGTGCTACTCTTTCAGCATTAGTTGAGTTAGGACAAGAACCATGAAAGAGGCGATTATCATATACCAAAGCCTGTCCGGCTTTCATCGGAACATTGGTAAGATAATCCTGTTTCATTATAGACAGAACTTCCTGACTATATGGAAAGCCATTAGAAGACCTTGGCGTTGAATTTAGCAAGTGACTTTTTTGAACAACATTAAAGCAGCCATTTTGCTCATTAACGTCAATGAGAGGACACCAAACTCCAAAAGTTTTTAAATTTATCTCATCTGCGAAAGATCGGTCTTGATGCAGAGTTACTCCGCTGAAAAGCTTGTTAGTTTTTTTATTAATAAAAGTGCAAATAGCTATTTTATGATTAGGAAATAAAATCTCTAATTTGGGAATAAAAATTTTTTTTGCTTGTTGGATGACTTGTTGCCGATAGGCTAGGTCTGAGCTACATATAGTCGCAGATACAAAAGGCTCTATTATATCATTGGGGATTGAGTTTTCTCTATAAAATCTAATAAGACTTTGTACTTCATCTTCCTCAAGAAAATCAATAACTGTATATCCTTTATCTTCAAGTTCCAGATCGATACTAAACTGTTCTCCGTTGCTCTCTATTGTTTTATCTTCACATTCTGCTCGATCTAAGCAGGTACTTAATTTTTCGGCTAAAACACGAACATTAGGCTCTTTAGTCATCGATAAGTGATCTCCCGGAACCTCATAAACTTCAACCCCATTAATAACCCAACGATTCCAAGCATTAGGTTGCAATAGCTCGGAAATGAAAGAATCTTTACTCCTCTCCTGAGCAGCAAAGTAAACAACTCGTCCTGAGTATATCTGTGGTATGTAATTGGCTGGAATCTGGAGGTTATACTCAAAAACTTTGGGGTTGAAGTCAATTTCAATCGGCCTAGGATCGGAGTCGTCATTTATCAACTTTCCTCTCCACCTCATTTGTTCGCGGGCTATTGCATTCGGATACTCAACTTTCTCTTCTTCTGTAAGCAATGGTTTTGGACTATCTACCATAACTACTAATAAGACTTTATGACCGCGTTTTTTTAGCTGTTGAGCCATTTCCAGAGCAATATTTCCTCCCGTACAACGACCGCCTAAAAGATAGGGGCCTTCAGGCTGAACGGTCTGTATTTCTTGAATGTAGTAAGCCGCCATCTGTTCTACGCAAGTATGGGGAACCCCTTGTCCATCTCGTCCTACTGCTCGTATTCCATAAAAAGGACGTTCGGGATCGATGTATTGTCCCAACACGGTATCGATAGTGTGACCATCTGCACCATGTATATAAAAGAAAGGTCGTTTGTATCCACTAGGTTTTACTGAAATGAGGGAGCTAGAGCCTGCTTTTGGGCTCTGCGAAAGTTTTTGCATTTTCTCAATGAACTCTTCTTCTGTGAGAAGCCTATTTTGATTTTCAATAAATCCTAAACTTTTCAAATTAGATGGTCTTTTAAAAAAATCTTGAAACACGAAAAAATCTGGTTCAGTCTGAAATACTTCAAATCCTTTTTTTGGTTCATTTACATCAAAATAGTAAAAAACAGGATCTATTTCGCTAGGGACTAATATAGCCTGCATGACATATCTTGGCTGATCTGTATGATTATCATCTGAAAAATGCAATAGACTATGGTCAAAAACTAGACATTCTCCTGCTTTTAAGCAGATGAGTTTTCCATGTTTTTCAACAATTGCATCTTCAAAATTTTTACAGTAAAAGTCAACTGTACTACTCACAATATCAGGAACAATTTTATGACTGCCTTCCACAACTTGGAGAGTCCCATTGTCTTCATTAGTATCTACTAAAGGACACCAAAGAGTTAATGAAGTATAGTTTTTTCGATCAAGAATAAACGTCCTATCTTGATGAACAGGAAACTTCCCTTTCCCTGGAGGTTTGATAATAAAATCAGTGGTAATTATTTTGTAATTATCAAATATATTTTTAAAGTGAGGTTCTAAAATAGTCGTAATTAATTGTTTGGCTTTGATTTTATATTCTATATAACCGTCGAAATCTGTTAAGTGATAACTAGGTTGTTCAGAGGAGCTTTCAGGATTAAAGTTATTATCTGGTTTCATTAATTGTAATTCCGATAAAACCAAGTTAACTTCCTGACTAGACAACATTGGCATTGTTGAATAGCCCTTAGTTTCAAATTCTCGTTGGTTTTCGGCTTGAAGAAATACATTACGCATAGCGATACTGGTTTTAAATTAAATGGTGGCTAAGTTTTAAATGGACAAGCAATTCAGTATTTTAGCTTAAACCTGGGTATTCTGGCTTACTAACCTAATAGATGTTTTCAAAAGGCTCGTTTTGACTATCGCTGCACGAAATTCTCAGCTTTCTTTAGTTGGTTTATACCGCAAGTTTATACCAATTGCAAAAATTAAAGTGGTAAATAGGCAAAAGCTAAGTGTTAAGAGATGAGTTTTGCTACTTACTCAGCGTTCAGCATCTGCACTGAGCCCTCAAGAATGCGTAGAAATCCGGGTTAAATTCATTTTTAAAGAGAATAATTGAAGATTATTTACATAAAGTTCAGTAATTTAACTGAGAACGCCTCCAATACTGTTCGGTTAAGGGAAGAGACGCGATAAATCGCCGTCTCTACAAAGGAATGATTATTGTAGAGACGGCGATTTATCGCGTCTTTGGAATTTAAAATTTTAATCAAAAAACCTTAACCGAAGCGTATTGAGAACACCCCTTGAAAGGAATGTTAAATTTGCGGATTGACACTAGTAAACTCAACGAGGTTGTCACCAACCCCGTTGGTCTTCAAAACCGGACGTGAGACTTTCACCTCATCCGGCTCCTCAATGAATCGGCGCTTATCATGCGTACTTCACAACTGAACCATCCTCAGTTGTCTTTTCATCGTGGCAAAAAGAACCAGTGATATGTAAAGGTAATACTATTAAGCTTATTGCTGAAGTGGTCAGCACTAATTGGCAAGATGATTATGCAAGAATTGTGGAAGAATACGCTTTTTTGAATATCCCAGAATATTGGATTGTGGACTTTCGGGGCTTGGGCGGTTTGCAATTTATCGGCAATCCCAAGCAACCTACTTTCACCATTTGTCAGTTAGTTAATGGGGTGTACTAGCAGCAACAATATCGCTTGGGAGAGCCGATTTCTTCTTTCCTGTTTCCAAATTTACAATTGCGACTGGACGACATTATGCCAACCTGAAACTCACGCGCGCGCAATTAGACATCTCCAGAAATTAAATATGCGTTATCCAGAATCCTTGTAGAGACGTAGCACTGCTACGTCTCTACATTCATTTTCACCAGATGTCTATTGTGGAAGCAGGGATATTTCGATGCGTTGCAGCCGTTAGCCGAAGCGGAATCACATCAGTTAAGAAGTAAAAAGTAAAAAGATAATCCCCATACTTGGGTTTTAAGCAACACCATAGTTGGTGTAAGGACGCTTGTAGGGAGGATGCAGCCCTAAAATAATATCTTCTTTGGGAATACCCATTGCCAATAGTTCTTCACCAACATCGATATCAGTGGTATTTTGCTGAAGCCAAATTTTGCCGTCTTTAATATCGAAGTGTAGGACGGTGTAATAGATTCGCTTTAAGCCTTTCCAACCGACACGCATCAGTTGGTAGCGATCGCGTATTGGGTCAAAAAATAGTGCGCTTTCTATATCTTCTTCATGGGATTTATATTGGCTATGCTTTTCCAAAAGGGTTTGGATGCAGAAGCGATAATGCTCTAGTTTATCCATTGCACGATCTCCTCATTTATTGGTTCGTAAACAATTAGTTTGAGTTGATATCTCTGTTTTACCACTTGAGCAAATTGGCTTTGAAAGAAAGTATCATAGGTTTCTAGCGGTATTGCCAAATAAAGTCGGCGATCGGGTTCTTTTGCTTCCAGCATAATCCGGTAGTTAAGAAATTGCCCTAAAGCTGTATGAAAGTCGCTAATTGCTGAAGTCCCAATAAAGCTTTTAATCTCAACGGCGATTTTTTCTTCACCCCGTTTTGCTGCGATTAACCGTTCAGCCGCTAGATCAATTTTGACTTTGACTTCTTCCCATTCCAATTCTAAGGGATCATCGGTGATCATCCATTGATCTTTCTCTAGACCTCGTTTTACAGCTTCATGGAATAGATCTTTTGCAGACATAATTTAGTGCGATACCTTTGCACTTCTAGTTAACTCTGGTATGACAATCAACCCTGGTGGAGCCAAAAAAGGAGAATCCAATTCTACCTCCGCTTCTAAATCTTGCTGCAAGCGGATGGGATCGATAAAATAAACAGAATAGGCTTTGCCATCCGATAAGCTGACCATGCCATCGCTTCTACATCCTTTCATTGGCGTTTCTAGCTCATCTCTTTCATCCCATCCGTATTTAAACGTTAGTTTGGGTGTAGTTTCCATGTCTCTATTCCTCTAGAACAGCTTGTATTTTTCTTAACTCTTCTTGGTATAGTTCGTAGGTGAGCAAATTAGCCTCTCTAGGCACAACCTCGTGATGAGAGCGATCGCGTCCTCTTTGAATAATTGTTAAGGTATTCAGCAAGCACTAAAACGATTGGGGAAATAACTATGCAGATTCGCCATCGCTCTCTTCCTGTTGGTAGTTCTACTCTGAGTACATTAATTACGGAGCTAGGCGCAGAGTGCGAAAATGTCACTGCCTTAATATATCAGCTTCAGTCACCTCATCTGAGTGCTAGACAACAAGCTGAAATTCTGGCAGATTTGCTGGCTGCGACAATTCATTTAAATGTTCACTGTGGAGAGGAGTTCCAGACACTCATTGCCCAAGAGATGGAAACATTGCCAGATGATGATGAACAGGAGCTTGACTAGATAGGCAAAATGTTGTGTAAACTTGTTCATTGCTTTAGTTCGCGTATTTACGGATTACGCAAGTACAAAACTAAAGTCAAAAAGATTGTCGAAGGTATTGACCCATGTTCAGAATAGCTCTATATTTCATCAGGTGAACAAGTTTGAAGGAGTTTAGCGATTTTTGCCATAAAAAGACTTAAAGACCGAAAACATCAGGGAACCATGAGCGAGGTAACTCTAAATTGATGTAATATCAGTTAGCAACTTTAAATCTTAATACTTTATAGGTATTTATAACTATGTTCTCGTTCAAAGAACAAGTTGAAATTAAAGAAAAGTTAATTGAATTTGCTCAAAAATCATTAATAGAGGATATTACTAAGTTAGACCTACAAGAAGAATTTAATTTAGAGGGATGGCGCAAATGTGCTGCATGGGGAATTATGGGTATGCCAATTCCTCAAGAATATGGGGGAAAAGAATTAGATAGTCTGACAACTATTTATGCTTTAGAAGGTCTGGGTTACGGTTGTAAGGATAACGGCTTGTTGTTCTCCATTGCGACTCATATATGGGCTTGCGAATTTCCTATATTGACCTTTGGCACCCAAGAGCAAAAACTTAAATATCTTCCTAGCCTTGTAAAAGGCGAAATAATTGGTGGTCATGCAGTAACCGAAACAGAAGCTGGTTCTGATGTGTATAATCTCAAAACTACTGCTACAAGAAAGGGAGACAGATATGTTTTAAATGGCAGTAAGATTTTTGTGACTAACGGTACGATCGCCAATCTCATTTTAGTCTTTGCTAACATAGAACCTGCTTTAGGAAAAAGAGGTATTACTTGTTTTTTAGTAGAGAAAGATTTTCCAGGCTTCATCGTTAAAAAAAAGATGTCAAAAATGGGATTAAGAACAGCACAAATGGCTGAGTTACTGTTAGATAATTGTGAAATTCCTATGAGTAATCGTCTGGGAAAGGAAGGTGCAGGGATGGCTATATTCAGTCACAGTATGGAATGGGAACGCGGCTTTATCCTTGCCAGTGCTATTGGCAGTATGGAAAGATTGCTAGACCAATGCGTTCAATATGCTAAACAGCGGCAACAATTTCAGCAGCCAATAGGGAAATTTCAACAGATTTCTAGCAAGCTAGTTGACATGAAGCTTCGTCTGGAAACAGCTAGAGGACTGCTGTATAAATTTGGATGGCTAAAACAAATGGGTAAATCTGCTTTTATGGAAGCAGCTATGACAAAACTTTATATCAGCGAGTCTTGGGTGCAGTCTTGTTTAGATGCTCTTCAAATTCATGGGGGATATGGTTATTTAACAGAACTCGAACTAGAACGAGAGTTACGAGATGCTTTAGGGAGCAGAGTTTATTCGGGAACATCGGAAATTCAGCGCCAAATTATTGCTCAATTTATGGGTTTATAAGTAAAAATACTGTGTCACATCTCCGACAGCAGCTTTTAGAAATCAGTGCCGAAAAATACCCAGATAAAGCAGCGGTTATCTATAAAAACAGCGCCATAACATACCAGGATCTAGACGCAGTTTCGAGCCAGTTAGCCTGGGTTCTCAAGCGTTCTGGTGTTGAAAAAGGCGATCGCATCGGTATCTATCTCAACAAATCGATTGAAGCGGTAGCGGCAATTTTCGGCATTCTCAAAGCCGGTGCTGTATACGTTCCTCTTGATCCATCTGCTCCCGTTCGGCGCGTTGCATCTATTATTCAGGATTGCCAGATCGAGGTGTTGATATCTACTGCTAAAAAAATTCTCAGTTTAGAGCAGGTATTACCAAAATTCACTCTAGTTCGACAAGCAATTATTGTCGGTGAAGATACCTTCCAGATTTCAGGAACAATCGAAACACTTATCAGTTGGCAGGATGTATTGCAAGCACCTTTATCTTCTTTACCTGTCAACGAAGTAAGTGAAATTGATATAGCGTATATTTTATACACTTCCGGCTCAACTGGTACTCCAAAAGGAGTAACAATTAGTCATGGGGCGGCGTTGAACTTTGTTAATTGGTCTAGTGAATGTTTTCAGGTGCGTGATAGCGATCGCGTTTCTAATCACGCTCCTCTGCACTTTGATTTATCAGTTTTCGATATTTTTACCACACTCAAAGCTGGCGGTACTGTCATTATCGTTCCTGAAAAATTAACAGTTTTTCCGCTTGACTTAGCGAGATTTATTGCCCAACAACAAATCACGATTTGGTACTCAGTTCCTTCTGCTCTTATCCAGTTGGTTTTGCATGGAAATTTACCAAGATGTGACTTCTCTAATTTACGAGCTATTTTATTTGCAGGTGAGGTTTTTCCGGTTAAATATTTGCGACAACTGATGGAATGCATACCACAGGCAACATATTATAACCTTTACGGCCCTACAGAAACGAACGTTTGTACTTATTATCCAGTTGAGAAGATTCCGGATGAATCTACTAGCACAGCCTTACCTATTGGTAAAGCCTGTGCAGGGAATGAAGTGTTTGCTGTTAATGACAGGGGAGAAATAGCAACAATTGGGGAAGTGGGAGAACTTTACGTGCGTGGGCGATCGCTAATGCATGGTTACTGGGGGCGGTTAGATTTGACTAAGGAGGTTTTTTTATTCCGTTCGTGCGATATGCCTTCTCAGTCAGCAACAGCAGATCAAAAGGAGAACTTTGTTTACAGAACTGGCGATTTAGTCAGGCAAGAACCAGATGGAGATTACATTTTTTTAGGCCGTCGCGATCGCACAATTAAAAGTCGTGGTTATCGCATCGATTTAGGGGAAATAGAGACGACATTATACAAGCATCCACAAGTAGCAGAGGTAGCAGTCGTAGCTATTCCTGATGAGCAAATTGGTCATATCATCAAAGCTATTGTGGTTCCCTATGATATTGTACAAAAGCAGGATTTAGCGAGTTTCTGCTCAAACTATTTACCTAAGTATATGGTTCCTGCTGTTATAGAGTTTCGGGCATCTTTGCCAAAAACGTCCACTGGAAAAGTCAATCTTCAATTACTTTAAAAGTTAAGGATATGCCAACACAACAATATACAGAAAAAGAGGTAGAAGCAATCCTCAAACGCCAGATATCTAAAGAATTTATGTACAATAAGCCAGAAATAGTTTTAGATAATCAGTCACTTTTGATTGATGAAGAAATTATTGATTCTTTAGGAATATTTGTATTGATTAGTTTTATGGAAGAACAGTTTAATATCAAGATAAATCCAGATGAAGTGATGTTGGATAATTTTGAGACTATCGATACTGTTAAGTCGTTAGTGATGTCAAAACTTGGGAGTCTCGAAACATGAATATACCTCAATGCTGTGATGTAGTAGTAATTGGTGGTGGACCGGCTGGGAGCATGGCTGCCACGTTTCTAAGCCAAAAAGGATACGATGTAGTTTTGTTAGAACGGTGCAAGTACCCTCGCCAACATATAGGAGAAAATACTATTCCTCAATTTTGGAAGTATGCTGACTTAGCTCGAGTAAGCGACAAAATAGCTGCTGAAGGATTTATTCAGAAAGCAGGGGGTACAACCTTTTGGAATGGCTTAATTCGGCAAATTGACTTTAAGGATTTTGGTTACTCACGCCAAGCATTGCACGTTGAGAGAGACAGATTTGATTTAATATTACTGGAAAATGCCAAAAATAAGGGAGTACAAGTTTTTGAAGAAGTGTCGATTTTGTCAGTTGATTTGCAAGATGGACAACAAGAACAAAGCCTCACCTACCGTCTGCTCAAAGACAAAACTTTAGGTAAGATAACCTGTCGGTTTATTATTGATGCAAGCGGACAAAATGCTGTTATAGCGAAACAATTGGGCATCCGCACTATTGACGCAGATTTTCGGTTTATGAGTTTGTGGGGATACTTTAAGAACTCGAAGTATATTGGTCTTGATGGCAAAGCTCATTCGGTGGAAAATTTGCGAACAATTTTGCCAACTACATTTATTTGTTCTTTTGCTGAGACGGGAAATTGGGGATGGTCTTGGCATATTCCTCTGAGAGAAAGTACCAGTGTAGGTTTAGTTCTTCCTCTGGAATTTATGAAAAACGTTCAATTGAACGGTGGTTCTTGGGAGTCTTATTTTAGGCAAAAGTGTTATGAAATACCGATTCTAGAAGACCTGTTAGCAAATGCCCAATTCTGCGAAGGCAGTTTTGCTAAAATTCAGGATTATTCCTATCGCTCCACTCAGTTAGCGGGTCCGGGATTTTTCCTGATTGGTGATGCTGCTGGATTTATAGATCCGATTTTCTCGATCGGCATTGTTTTAGGAATGTATTCTGCTTACACTGCGACTTGGGCGATTGACCGCAGTTTCAAAAATCCTAGTTCTTTGGTTCATAATCAAGCACTGTTTAGCAGCCAGCTTCAAGGAAGGTTAGAAGTGGCTCGTTCTTTAGCACTTCCCCACTATCAGTCAAGCGATCGCGCCTGCGATCTGGCAAAAACCACGATTCAAATGGAAAGGGCTTTAGAACAAGAATTGATGGCAACCTGGTCTACAATGACGACCAGACCTGAGAACTTTCAGGCGATTGCCTCCAAGCTGAACGGAAGAGAAATTAATTCTAATAAATTCAGGGTTATTGAAGAAATGATCTGAGAAATATTAGATTAACAAGCTAATTCCTGAATTGATATTTGTATGAATGTTCAACAGCATCATTTAGAAGAATACAAAGAGAGAAAAAGATGGTGGGAAACCAACTGGTCAAATGTAGAATTTTCACCTACTTGGAGAATTAGTAAAATTCCCCCAGAAGTTCAAGACGCAGTTGATAGCGGCTGGTTTTCACCGAGAGCATCAGTACTAGATATTGGTTGTGGTACGGGTGAAATAGCGGCTTGGCTTGCCCAACAGGGCTTTAAAGTCTTAGGGATTGATTATTCCGAAGCTGCTATAGAAAAGGCAAAGTTGGCACATGGTGAAATTCAGGGCAAGCTAGACTTCAAAATAGTTGATATTTGTCGCCAACATTTGACTTCACCTCGATTTAATTGCCTAATTGACCGGGGCTGTTTTCACAATATTTCTCAAGCCGTTTCCTCAGACTATGTGAAAACAGTTGCTTCCTGGTGCATCCCCAACGCAAAGTTTCTACTCCTATACGCTACGACTAGAGGTTCTAGACTAGAATTCTAGGAAGAGGAAAGGTTCCGGAAGGAAGCGATCACCTACATAAAAGCTACCTTTACACCATTCTTTGAGATTACTGAAATAAAAACAACTGTTATCGAGCGAAGATCCCCTGACCAACTAGTACCAGCATTGGCAGTTTGGATGATCCGAAAGGAAGACCAGCAGGAAAGTATAAAAACATCGAGGCAACAGATCGAGATGGACGGTAAACCAAATATTCGTATTTTGGTCAAGGGCGATCGCGATGTTATGGATTCTCTACTTCCAACAACAAAAGGAGGCAGAAAGCTAGAAAAAGGTTTACAAGATTTAATCAATGAAAAGTATAATTGCGCTTTTCAAATTGAAATTATCTACGAATCCGGTGGACGTTCCGACCTTTGGTTGCAACAGTTGGGGGAAATTCCCTTCCCAAATGAATTGCACACTTCCGAACAATTAGATAGCTTCCCACCTAAGAAGCAGCTAGAAACTTTGTTAACGGGACAATCTCCTAGTTTTTTGCTAGCAGCAGATATCGATATTATCGTCTTTTCTACCCAGGCGGAAATTACCAAGAACCTGTGGAAACATCACGAAACGGGATATCTGATTGATATTCCTGAAGATTGGGAACAACGTTGGTCTGAAACTGAAAAACTGGAATTTCAACAGTATTTTTCTCCCACTGCTTTTCTGTCTGCGGAGCAATCTCAAGCTAATTTTAGTCAGATCGTTCAACTACTGAAAGAAACAACAGGTGCGTATATTATCTGTTATAACTGTTGCGACTTCGATCCGAGCGATCGCACTACTAATTATCATAAAATTGGTGAAACCTTGCGCCTGAGAATTCAAAAGCTAAATTTGGCTTTGCTCAAGCTCTCCATGCAAGAAGGAATTTCCATTATTGATGTTGAATTGCTGTTAGCAGAATTGGGTGCAGCGCAGCACGTTACCAAAGCATTAGATTATTCACTTGAAGCTTATCAGGTTATTTGCCAAGAATTCTTACGAGTTATAACAGACGTAGGTTTTTTTGAGAATCGCCCCTTACTTAAGCAAATCGGACGCAGGAGAGATTAAAATGTTGTTTAAATTGCTCATGCCCTATATCAACAAAGGCACTGAAGGAGGAATTTTTATTCAGTGGTACAAGGAAGTAGGAGATAAAATCGACTATGGAGATGATATCTTTGAAGTCAAAGTAGAAGAAGAGAAAAATAATCTTGTTTTCGAGACACCTGAAAGTGTGCTTGCAAGCTTGGCAGAACCGGAAAAGACATCAGATAAAATTCACAAACTGGATATGCTCGTCCGTGTGTGTTCTGCTGATACGGGTTTTTTACGGTGCATTTATGCACAAGAGTTTGTTTATCAGGAAATAGGACTATTATTAGCCATAATAACTACTGATATGAATGAAGAAATTAATGAATCTAAATTGGAAGAAGCTAGTACATTTCGAGTTGTAGCTAATATAATATCATATCCTGGTATTTATGTATAATTCCTTTTATCGAACAGAATTCAGGAGTCAGTCGTCAGAATTCAGCAATGTTTTCTGTACGATTGGCGGATAGCACAGCGCTATCAGTGGCGGGTTTGAATCCCCCATTGATTGATTCTGAATTCTGTATTCTTCTTCAATTGTGTTTAATTATATCTGCTAGTAACTAATTATAAAATTTATTATGGAAACAAACATTGAGAGAAATGCGACTGGAGAATATATGGATTCTAACCATATTATTTTTTGGTCGGATTCACAACGAGAAAATAAAATTGGTATCTATATAATGGGGGGTTGTGATCTTCCATCGGCGTTTTCCTGTGTTCCTTTAATTAAACCTATATTGAAGGGAACTTGCTGCATTCTCAAAGAAGGGCAGATTGAGAAATCTAGATCGGATATTCTGCTACAAAGTCTAAAAAATCATCCTCAAGATTTATTAGCCCCTGTCTTGGAGAAATTTTATCTTCCCGGTAATTTTTTTGAAAATCAACTATTCAAGTCAAATTTTTTGGCTTCTAATAGTAATGGATTTGAAGAGTTTCCTAAACAAGTAGTGATTTTATCAATTGCTGCTGACGTGGCGAGAGTGGTTTATCAACATCGGGAACATGGCTTTCTAATCGATCCGAGCGGTTGGTGGAACAATCAACGTATAGATTTGATGTTAAGAGATTTATCTTCTGCCAATTGGTTTCGGAAGCATTTTGTCAGTTTAGGGCGAATGACGGTAGAAGCTTTTATTGAAAGTTTTACTGAGTTAATCAGTCAGATTCAGGGAGTTACTAATGCTCATATTTTAGTGTTTAATACTTTAACTATTGAACCTGGGAATATCAACCATAACTATCAGTTTGTTAAGCGTCCTGAAACCTTGCGAAGGCGAGAATTTAACTTTGCTTTGGTCGAACTATCGAGAAAATTAAACTTTTGGATCGTTGATATAGATAAAGTTTTAAAGCAAACCAGAACTAAAAATATGGTCGATTTTGCCCATTTTCCTGTAGAGCTTTATCAACCAATCGGTCAAGAAGTTTATAGAATTCTAGAGGAATTAGATATTTTCAAGGTTCCTACTCAGCCTGCAAGTGACTCATCTCGACATAAGAAATTGCCACCCCAAAAGCACCAGACTCAGACCTTGTTGGAAAGCCTCCAAGCACAACTTGACCAGAAAAACCAAGAATTAGAAGCACAACAACTTGAAACCCTGCAAGCAAAAGCAGATATAGGGCAGTATCGGGAAAGTCTGCAACAAGTTCAGATACAAACTCAAATACAAATTGAGCAGTTGCAAACTCAGCTACAGCAAACACAAGCTGGACTGCAACAAACTCAGGGAGAACTACAGCAATCTCAATCTCAGCTACATACCTCTCAAACTGAATTGGTACAACTAAAGTCATATCTCCAACAAACTCAGGGAGTAGAGGGAGTAATGAGCTATTATCGCTCTCGCATCGCTTCTAACCCCGATAATATCCAACTTTACCATCAGGCATTGACAATTAAGCAAGATGATGCACAAATCCATTTGCAGTTAGGCAATGCTTTAGTTCGACAAAATCGCTTTTGTGATGCGATCGCCACTTATCAAACCGCACTTCAATTCCACCCAGACAACTTTGAAATACACTTGGAGCTAGGAAAGACTTTAGAAAAAGATCAGAAATGGGATGAAGCGATCGCTTCTTATCGACATGTGATCGAACTAAATCCAGATTACGCTTGGTCGCACAAATACTTAGGAGATATACTAGCAGAACGCGGTCAAATTAACGAAGCAAGTGTCTGTTACCGTAGGTTTTGCAACTGCAAGCGAGGATTTTTGAATTGACATGAGTTAAGAAGGAAGGTTATTTATGTTACCAGAAAAGCAAACAAAAAATTTAATCGCGCACTATCAAAAGGCTCTACTGATCAAGCCTGACAATCCTACAACTTTCTACAAAATTGGCAAACAATATCAGTATGTAGTTGAATTTAACCGAGCTTTTGATTATTACTTAAAAGCAATTCAATCTAATCCCACTTGTCATTTATATTACTATGATTTAAGTATCGTTCTATTTTGTTCAAATATATTTAACCAATCAATCGAGCCTGATTATCTGCAACTCGGAATTGATTTGCTCAAGCAAACTATTAAAAATCAGCCAATTTTTTTATTCGCTCAATATTTATTGGGTATTTTACTGATTCAACAAGGAAAAGTAAAAGAAGCAATTGCTTGTTACAAAACTTTGAGTTATCAACAGATATTGGCATCTCATCCAGAACTTGCTAAACAGCATTGGAATTCTCAAAAATCACGAAAGCCAGATTTTATCATTTGTGGTTTACCCAGGTGTGGAACAACTTCGATTTACGGTTATTTAACTTCTCATCCTCAAGTTCTTACTGCTGTTGAAAAAGAAATTAATTTTTTTTCTCACTTTTTTGATCGAGGACTGGATTATTACTATGCCCATTTTCCGGCAATTCAAGATAATAATTACTTAACTGGCGAAGCAACTCCCTCATATTTATGTCGGGCAAATCCTCAACAAATCTTTCAATTATTTCCCAATATTAAGTTAATTTTTTTACTCAGAAATCCTGTTGATAGAGCAATTTCATCCTTTTACCTTTTCAATCGTTTAGGGATTGGACAAAATTCTTTAGAACAAACTTTTAAATTTAGTATTGAGCGTCTGGAAGAAAGACCAGACTTGGATTCATTAAGCGTCCAAAATAAAAAATTTAGCAAGGACTCTTTACTTGAAGAAATTTCATTAATACATACAATACCGAGCCTGTATGTTTATTTTATCAAAAAATGGATGAATGTTTTTCCAAAGGAACAGCTTTTAATTCTCAAAAGTGAAGATTTTTATAGCAACCCATCATCTACAATGAAGCAAGTTCATCGTTTTTTGAACTTGCCAGACTATCAACTGACTGAGTATCGTAACTACAATCTGGGGTCTTATCATTCTGTTCCTGATGCTTTACGATACCAGTTAGCAGAATTTTTTCAACCCTATAATCGAGAATTAGAAGACTACTTAGGCAGAAAATTTAATTGGGAGTAAAATTAACTTATCGTGCGTTCCCCTACCGTCTCGTAGAAAATCACTCGAAATCCAACTTTAGCATCAGGCATTGACAATTAAGCCAGATAATGGTCAAATTCTTTTGCAGCTAGGCAATGCTTTACTCAGAAGATGTCTTGCGTAAGTCCTATTAATATAAAACTATTGTAGGGTGTGTTACCGCGAAGCGTTTAATCCGTCAAGTTTTGACTAAACTAGTTCGACAGGTTTTCACCTGTCGAATCAAATGTCATCCCTCCAAATCAGGGGATGACACTCGCCTGTGTGATTTTTGATAGGAGGCGATCGCACATCGCCATCGATGAAATCAAACCCTATAGGAAACTAAAATAGGAACTATAAACTGAAACTATTTTTTCAGAAAAACTAGTAGTCTATCAAGCGAAGTTTGAAGGGTAAATAAACGAACCACAGAGGCGCAGAGGGCACAGAGAGAGAAGAAAAGAGATGTTTCAGAAGTGTCTCACCCAGCATAGTTGGCTTGATAGACTACTAGTAGTTCATGTCATTAGTTATGAAGGGTTTGTAGTGAGCGATTTATCGCTCAAATCAAGGACTAAAGTCCTGACTACGAACTTTTATAACCCTTCAGAACTAATGACACAGACTACTAGGACAGCTAATCATCAAACGTTTGCTTTCTTAAACTCTTGGTATTTGATGAGGAACAAGTGAGGATTGTGCATAAGTAAGTCGGTGCTAATATTTCCAGCTATGTTAAGGAATTTTAATGTCGGGTGTGTTGTCGCCAAGCGCCGCACCGTCAACAATCTCAGGTGCGTTGCTATAAGGCATAACACACCCTACAGCTAATTTATTTTTCTTCATATACATTGAATTTTTCTCACTTACTGTACCGCAGCTAATTGAAAATAAAACATCTGTGTAATTAATTTTGCTTTAACTTAGTAGGTCAATTGAGTAGTGCATCTTAGCATGTCTTTGAACATCAGCCAACTCTAACCATTCAAAATCATCAAGCTGTAATATCGATTTTTTAAACTCCAACTTGGCTTTTTCAAAATTTCTGATATGAATAAAGTACATAACTTTAGCTGCCAGAATATTCGGCTGCATTTTCTTTGGTGTAATGTCTAATGAATAACTAAAAGCGGCTTCAACTTCAGTTTCCGAAAAACTATCAAATGAATATGAATTTTGTAACACCTCGTTGGGAATCAGCTTGACATAGCGAAAAGCTCTAGAGGAATAAATGAAGGGATGCTCAATCGGCACTAGATACTCTCGCAAGCGATACATAATTAGATGAATCCAAGAAGTATAGTAATGAGCAAAGTCTTGGTGGATTACCAGAGATACTTCTGGAATCAGATCAGGAAAGAAATTCTTTACAATACTATTTGTTAATTCCCAGGATTTCATCGCATCAATAAAAAGACACTCAATTTCACCTTGTTGCCAGCCAATTTCTGCAAGATCCCCAGGATGAACATGAATGAGATGACTCCAAGGATTAATTCGCTCCAGGTATTCGTCTAGAAAACTATCTCCATCTTTGTACTTTCCTTCTAACGAAGTGCCAATGACATTTTGCTGCATTCCACCCAGTGAAGACCAAATAAAAATATCATAAACATGAATGCGCTGGCTTTTGTTCGTTACATAGGAATTAGCCTCAAGTCCCATTGCTAAGGAAATAGTTGATGAGCCAAACCAGCAACCAAGCTCTACAATCTCTCCTCTACCTGAATACTCATTTTGGGCATAGTTCTCTAAAAAGAGTTGCTCATCTATTGAAGTCATACCCAGTATCCATTGCCTGGGTTCACTTCTGTCTAGATGGGTTGCAGGTGATGTAGCTGTTTGACAAAAAGCTTGCTTCATGTATTCAAATCTTTGATTCAGCAGACGTTGATTCACAACATGGAGAAACTCTCTCATCGGTACACCGAGTTTCTCAGGGTAGACTGAGATAGCTTCAATCATAGCTTGTGCAAGCGATCGCACATCTTCCGGTATGAACCAGCGCACACCACTGGTGCGTTCAATGAGATTGAGAGTTTCTTGAAATCCACCTGTGTCTGAAACGATTAAACTAACAGGTAATTGTCCCATTTCTAATGCTGTATGGGGAAAATTCTCTTGACTACTGGTGAGGCAAACGACTGCACAATGCAACAAACTAATCAACTGAATCGCTTCTTGACTGAACAAATCAGTCACAATGGTGTAACAACAATTAGAGCCTAACTTTTGTTTAATATATTGCTGGCTATCTAAACCTTGTAAACCCTCTGCTTGCAGCTCAACGTTCTTACCTAGAAAGATGATATGAACTTTTTCAATAACATTGCTTTCTAGTAGTTTGATTGCTTCTAGGAAGGTAAAAAGTCCTTTTCTCTCCTCTAATCGTCCAAAAAATACAAGCGGAATTTTATCTTCATCAACAATTCGTTGCAAATCATTTCTCAGCGTAATTGTTTGCAACGGTTGTTCAATAACTGAAAAACAATAAGGTAAATGCTTTGCATGAGATGTTTTCCAGCCATACTTCTCTACTTTCTCTTTAAGAAAATGTGACAGAAAGAATGCTAAATCTGCCTGTTCAAAGGAATACTGCTCATAATGGCTCGTTTGCCAAAACCAGTCAGGATGAGAATGTGTGTACCTTGCATGAGCTTCTTGCAGCCACTCCTGCCCACTATGCAAAGTCACAGCCACCACACAATTTTCTCCTAAAATGCCTGTTCGCTTGGCTTGAACTGTGCGGTATCCCAATCCCAGCATTTCGGGAAATTCAATGTAAATATAGGTGTGAGGAAATGTAGTAGCGAGCGCTTGAGCAAAAAATAGCGCACAATAGCTCTCGTAGTCTACCCATTCTCCATGCTGCAACTGAGATAAAATTGCCAAGTGAGTCGGCTGTAATTCTAGTACATCCATACATTCACTCGTCGAAAAGATATGTTTCACTGCGGGAATAGTTGACTCTCCAGCAAACTTCTCTTGACTTTGGCAAAGCAGTAGCACAACATAAAAGTCTTCTGCTGCTAATTTCTCACCAAGAGTGCGGTAGTAAGTGCCAATTCCACCATTCCTAAAAATACCTTCGTATTCGGTTGTGACAAGTAATGCTATTCGTTTAACTGCCGGGGGCAATTTGTCTTTTATTATCTGTTTGAAGCTGACTTCAAAGTTGTTAGTATGATGATTTTGCAGCATTTCCTTTTGAAAAATTAGATTGAGGATTTTATTAGTGAATGCCAAAGGTTGATTCACATTAGCTTCGCTAAAGTACTGCTGTAAAAGTTTCTCTTCATTTGAGATAGGATACAAGCTTCTCATTTCTTCCGCATCTCCATCTGCAATTAACAAATCTTTTAAGTTAGAACCTAGTACTATCTCAAATTCGTGATAGCTGACAGCATTCCGATGTCTTGGGGGAAAACAAGAAATCTATTTCCCTCCCCAATACATACGGGGAGGGTTAGGGTGGGGTAAAAAATATTTGATAGGGAGTATCCCAATTTTGCTTAAATATTTTCCCTCACCCCCAGCCCCTCTCCCATGTTTGGGAGAGGGGAGACATAACTCTAGTTCCCCGAATCCCAAACATGGGATTCGGGGTTAGGGGATGAGGCCTATCAAGGTTTTTGCACATTTGGGATGCTCTCATTTGATACATCAATCATGACTTTTCAAACATCCTTTAACACTTGTCAAGGTTTTTAACAAAATTATTAATATTTTTTTACATATCAAATATTATGTGTAATATAAAGAGTGATTTGTCAAGAAAATTCAAGTACTATATTCAATGCTGTCCGAATCGATTGCCAATATTCTTCTTCCAACACTCCTACTAATCCGAGAACTCGGCTATTATCAATACTGCGAATTTGTCCAACATCAATGTAACGGTCTTGATCTAAACCATTCATAGCAGATGCTACAACATTAACAACATAAGGAGCATTTTTACTTCCTGGTCTGAATGGCATTACAACTGTTAACAAACCGTGCTGGTTCATTATATCGTTCTGAACAACTAGGCAAGAGCGTGTCTTTCGCAATTCTGTACCGACTGTTGGGTCAAGTTTACAAAAGCGTATTTCTCCACGTCGATAAGTTAAGTTACCTTTAGGCATTATTCAATTCCATCCCCAGCGACACAATCCCAAAGTGCGATTTCTTCCTGATACTCTGGGTTATTAGCGTCTTCTTGAAGCGCTGCAATCATCTCTGCTTCTAAGATTGTACGACGATGCTGACTCAAGACATCGTTGATGTACCCACTACGATTAGGAGTTTCTCCATTATTAGCACCTCGCTTATCTATAAAAGCCAAAATATCTTCATCCAGTGTGATTGTTACTTTCTTAGCCAAAGATATGTTTCCTTAGTCTTACTATTTAATCTTACTATTTTATCATACCAAAGCGTTTCCCGACAAGGGTGAGTATACCCGTAGGGGCACGGCACTGCCCATAAGGCAATACAGTTCAGATAAGACCAAAACACTTGTAGAGACGGCGATTTATCGCGTCTCAAAAACCCAAAATTTTTACCATTAGCCCTTAACTGAACTGTATTGGCCCATAAGGTGTCAACTTAACGTGAAACCCTTGTCAAAACGTGATATTCAGTTCTCTGGCTTACCATCACTCAACGCGTTACCCCACCCTAATCCTCCCGATGCATTGGGGAGCCACTGCGTTGGGCGGGCAACGCCCAATACGGTTCGGTTAAGGCAAGAGACGCGATAAATCGCCGTCTCTACAATAGACATCTCCGAAAAACAATGTAGAGACGTAGCACTGCTACGTCTCTACAAGGGTTATGGGTAAAGCATATTTAATTTCTGGAGATGTCTAATAATCAGGCTTGTCATCAAAAAACCTTATCCGAACCGTATTGGGGCAACGCCCGACTTGTTCGCGCAGCGTCTCCCCTTCTCACATTGGGAGAGGCTAGCGCCAAGGGAGAAGCATGTGGTGTGAGGGAACTATATTTTCCGGTTTCCCCCCAAGACATCGGGGGGATTAAGGGGGGTAAAACGCATGTCGGGTAAGCATTTGAGCTTAAGTTGACACGTAGTGGCACTGCCGTGCCCCTACACCTGGCGATATTTTGCTTTTTCTTCTTTCTCATCGAGTTCTGCAAGTCCAGTAATTACAACAGGTGGTCGATCGGGAAATTCCACAATTAGTTGAAGCGAACCACCCATTGCATTTAAGTAACTACGGAGAGTTGAAAGCAGAAGGTCGGTACGTTTTTCCAGCTTTGAGATACTATCTTGGCGAATCCCTAATAATTCTGCCATCCGCTCTTGAGTAAGTTCCCTTGCTTTTCTTACATCCCGAAGTGTCATATGTTCCGCGATTAGCTCGGCTGCCCGCGCTTCAATTTTTTGGGCGCGATCGCGTGGAAGTTTTTGCATTATTTCATTGAGATTCTTCACCGTCACCTTTTTCTCCTTCTTCTTTTAATCGACTCAGATGCTCGCCAAATCGTTTATCAGCTTTTGCTATAAGTTGTTTGTAAAATCGTTTTTGACTCGTTCCTGTCTTATCCTCAGCCACAAGCAAGATTGCTTGGCGTTTTGGGTCAAAAGCAAAGGCTACTCGCCACACCCCGTTTGCCGCTTTAAAACGAAGCTTTTTCATATTGTCATGACAGGAACCATTAAGTAGACATCTCCGAAAATGAATGTAGAGACGTAGCACTGCTACGTCTCTACAAGGATTCTGGATAACGCATATTTAATTTCTGGAGATATCTAGTGTATCAGCGTGAGGTCTTTTAAGATGTGGACCTTGGCATTCAAGCAATTTTGCATAAGCCAGCAATTCATCTTGAACCCCTTGGGGGAGTTCATAGAACTCAGGCTCAAATTCTTCATGAAATAAAACTTCCCACGCCATACTCTCATATTATGACTTCAAAGCCATATTGATTCAAGTCCATTTTAAACTTGAATTCAACATTTCCCCTTTCCCCCTCCCTTAGTAAAGATATGTGAAGTATGGAAAGTGAATAATCAAATTCTGATACGATCCATCTGCTTTGAGCAGGTAACTCAAACTAAAAGGGATAAAACTTGATATTTTTACTTAATAACCTTTCTTGGAGAAAATTTAAGTGAACCTCTCTCGTAGGTTGTTAATCTTTGTTAGTCCCCACAAAACTTGGTTGTCACCTTGTATTGCGGCTTCGGTATTAGCGTTTATTAGTTTTCCTGGCTGGCAAAAATTTTTTACTAATCTAACTTTGCCTGTTCAGGTTCAAATGACAGCAGACGATGTTAAAAACGTTAAAGCTTACTGGGATAACCCAGCACTTCATCCTAATGCTTACAAAATAATTCCGATAAAATCAGCAAAAACTCCTACTAATCAAGCCTCTTCTACTAATTGGCATATTAAGGTTGAAGCGTTAGCAGAAAAAGCATCTGACGCTAAAGGTTCTGAAGTCTGGATTGTAGATATCAGAACACCAGAAAACCAGATTAACTGGTCAAAAGCGTTAATGGGTGTGCAAAAGTGGGAACTAATTGACAATCAATACGGACCTCAAGGTAAAATAGCTGCTGCTCGCGCTGGGCAACCGCAATCTTTAGAAGTACTAGTGAAAGGTAGCAATTTAACTATCACATTATTGCGTAGCCCTTGGAGCGGTAAAGTGCGGGTAACAGCCAACAGCCAAGCACGCGAAACCAATTTATATGCTCCTAACAGTGCTATTGAAAAGCTGTATTTTGAGCCAAAAAAAAATCAAAAATCTGAGCTTTACGAAATTAAAGTTACTAAAACACCTTGGCATCGACTCAAGTTTGTTCCAGATGCTGCTAATTCCGATCAAGTGAAAATTGACTCCATTCAAATTGGGAATTTAAAAATTCAACCTGAAGCGAATGGAGAGTTTATATTACCGTTCTACTTTTGGAATCAATTTAGTTGCGCTTTAGCAGCTACAGCTATCAGTTTTTTAGGGTTAACAATTTTATTTATCAGTATCGTAAATATCCAGCGACGAAATTCCCAATTTATTAGCTGGCAATGGTTCGATAACCATCAGCCGCCCAGAGCGATAATCAAACTTAAAATTGCAAATAAACAGGCCCTAATTGTACCATACAAAGCCCTCAAATACTTTCTGATTTCCTTAATAGTCTTAGTAAGCGGTCTTTGTTTAATAGAAGGTTATCTTGACTACATAGAAAAGAGCAAAATAATTCGATTGGGATCAACGCAAAAATATCAGGTTGCCTCTATGTCTTTGCTGGCAACCTCTGTCACTCAAGCTAGAACCCAATCAAGACGGCAACTTCCACAACTATCCTCCTCAGTATGGCAACAGGAAGACGATCGCATTAATCGCAATAACAAAGAAAAAATCCTCACATCCGGTACGGTCAGGAATCCAGCACAAGGAGAGTGGATTTGGCGGTCAAAGGGATTTCCTGTTAGTAAGGTAGCAACGAAACCCAAACGTATTCTTGTGATGGGAGACTCTTTTGTATGGGGTGATGGCTATAGTAATATGAATGATATTTGGTGGCGGCAATTACAGCGAGAATTAACTCGTAGAGGCTACGAGCAAGTAGAGGTAATTGCTGCTGGATTGTGTGGAGCTTCAACCCACCAAGAGTTAGAGCAAGCACGTAATCTCGTTCGAGTTTATAAACCAAACTTAATTATTTGGGGTTATGTAACGAACGATCCCGATGAAGGGGTTATTGAGCCATTTAATTATAAGTTCGTTAATCAAGACCCAATAATAAAGTTGATTACAACCTTAAGAGATAAAGGTGTTTTTCCGAGATTAAATACACTTCTGTTTGAGGCTCGTTCTCGAAAAGTTCCAGGAACAATGGATGAAAAAAGATTTGGCTATGAATATAGTCAATGGAAGTTAAAATTACTTGAAGGTAAAAATTTTGAGCTTTACAAGAAAACAGTAAAAGAACTAGGGCATTTTCAAGTCAGTAGCGGTATCCCTAGATTTGTAATGACTTTGCCAACTTACCCTGATCGTGCTTACTTCACTACTCTATACAGCAAAATTATCCCCCTATTTAAGGCAGAGAAAATAGCCATATATAACATCTTAGAAAATTTTCTCAAATTCTATTCAGGCTTTAACTCAGATCCTGTTTACACTTGGCGCATCAATCCAGCCAATGGACATCCTGGCACTACCGCGACTCATTTTTATGGGGAACAAGCCGCAGATATTCTCGAAGCTGATTATCCACAAGTATTAGGTGAACGAACTCCTCCATCTAAACCACCAACGATTCACATCAACGATTGGGTTCCTTACAACCTAAATCTAGTTGCAAGTTCTACGGGAATTTACACCTTTAAGTATCCTGAATCAGAAGAATATATGCTGCGTTTGCCAATTGGTAAACCCTTTGTGCAGCTAAATTTAGAAGTTCCTGTAGCCATTAAAGAAATTCGTCTTTCAGGAACTGGATTAAAAGCAGCGTCTTTGGATCTAACAGCCGTAGATTCTCAACGCAAATTTGACGACGGCACTATTTACTCTTTTGAAGAGAAGCAAGGAACATCTTTAGTTTGGAATTTGGAGGGACAGTCATCTGCAAAATCTGCTAATACAATTCGACTGTCAGCCAGCTTTCAAAATAATGATAGACAACTCACCCTAACCCTAATTCCAGGTGCAGGGAGGCAACCATGAGCAAAACACGGATTCTCGGTATCTCTGCTTATTACCATGACTCGGCGGCGGCTTTAGTCGAAGATGGTAAAATCATTGCAGCAGCCCAGGAGGAAAGATTTACCCGCATCAAAGCAGATGCAGAGTTTCCCCATCATGCCATTGATTATTGTCTAGAAGCTGCGGGAATCGACGAACATCAGTTAGATTATGTTGTTTTTTACGAAAATCCTGTTGTTAAATTTGAACGCTTACTCACAACCTATCACCTAACCGCTCCCAACAGTTGGCGGAGTTTTTTGAAAGCATTTCCCGACTGGTTAACCCGAAAACTCTGGCTAGAAAGTGAAATTGCCAAAGAAATAGACCCATCCGAAAACTCACAAGCCAATATTTACAAGGCTTTGAGACCATTCCTTGCAGATTCTGTTTCAACGAAGAAATCAGGGTTTGATATA
>NZ_JBALDZ010000159.1:0-17074 GCF_036917155.1 Nostoc sp.
GTAGTGGGCGGTTCAGACTTGTGTCGTAAGTCACTCTGGCAGTGGGTTTTTACTCGCATTGAACCGAAGCGATCGCGCCTCAAAAATGATATTGGTAAAACTTTGGGTGAACAGTTAGACACTGAAAAAGCTGCGGGTCGTCCTGTGAAGCTTGTCAGGAATCGCGTTGCAGCCAAAGGAGCGCGGTTACTGTTTAGAGAATTGGTAAAAGTCCACAGCCCAGTGGACACCAATCAAAGTCCAGTGGACTAATAAAATGTGACGAAAAGGGAATTATGACCAATGGGATTTAGGAAATTTGATAATCCCTATCATGCGGCTATCGACCGGGTATCGCGTATCCTCTCGCCTAAAACTATTCACAGAGTTTTGACAGAGGGTTATTGTAGTTTTCAGAAGTTGCCCCCAGATGTTTTTATAGCAGCTTGCATTATTGTCTGTTTACATAGAATTTCTAAAAGTCCATTGTCGTTATTTACCTTTGGGAATTATGACTATTGAGTGTCCGTGGTGCGACGAGGTGATCGAAGAAGGGGAAGTTGGACCCAACTTTGAATTCAAGCTTACTTCTTCGTGGAATCATGCCGGAGCTTGCTGTAATTTATGCGATGCTGAGATACTTGAAGCCTGCCAATTAGAGAAAAGAGGGCGTGAAGACTACGATGAAGATTATCCATATTATTAATGGGTCAAGCCAGCGATAACAAGCGAGTCCCCTCACGTGTAAATCCTGCGGGAAAGAGTAGCTAAGAGGCTGGATGCAAGGGGCGCTGACCCATTGACGTGACGAAATGGAGATTTTGACTACTGGCTAGTTGCCGGAGTGAAGTCAATGTAATATTCGACACCTGCTTTAAAAAATTCTGCCGCGCTGGGATTGTTAATATACATATCTAACTTGCCGCTAGGCGTTGCTTGCCAGAAAGATTTATTTTCTTCGCTGCCTGATAACACAGGAGTTAGATTGACTGAATTTCCGCCACCAGCATGATTAGTTACGGTTTCTACACGAAATTTAGCTCTCATAATAAATACCCAGTATTCAATAGCCAATTGTCTATTATGTTTGGTCGTTATTACAAGCTGCAAGGTCAAAGCCCAATTATTGCTGAGTCGTTTCTAGATTGGTGCTTATGGATGGCATCAGCCGACACTAGGGTTATGGTCAACGACATCTACAATGTCAACATTTCAACTGTTTTTGTTGGGATAAACCTAGATCCTCAGCAATCTGGAGAACCAATGATTTTTGAAACCCTGGTGATGGGAGGGGTACTAGATGGCAAACGAAATCATTGGTCAACATGGGAACAGGCGATGCAAGGGCATCTGAAAATATGCGCTCAAATTTCTAAGTTATCTGCAAGTTAACTGAACTTTTAAATGAGCAAAACTATATTGAGATTCGGACTACCTCGGTGCAGAAGTTGTGGAAAGGCGGGGGACTACTGGGGACTTTACGTGCTTTCGTATGAGCATCCACAATGCGCTATTAAAAGGGCTATTCAGAAAAAGGCTATTCGCCCCTGCCCCCTAAATGACTAGAGTGAAGATAGTGCCGGCAACGATTGGTATAACGGCAGCTTAATGACCTTCGGTACGGGAGATATTAACGGTATCGGAGTTTTCTGGGATAAGCACGGCGATGACACTTATCTATCTTTATTAGAACCAGCTTACGGACAATCGCGGTTAGAGGGTGTTACTGGTTTGCGAGAGTTGATGCTGACATTAGGCTTATTTGTTGATGGAGGCGGGAAAGATAATTACCTGCTATTGCCAGAAACAGACCCCCAAAATAAATTGCCAGATACAGCGCTCAATACTCAATCTCTGGCAACTAATCCTGTTGCTGGTAACGATAGGACTTGGTGCCGCCCGACAAAACCTCGTTATGTCAAAATGGCTTATGGCTGCGGCATTGATGCTCAATAAGTTCGAGTAAAAATGCGAGATGATGGTCAGAGGTTCAAGTTTCAGTATCTAACGCATATTTAATTTCTGGAGATGTCTAATGAATAAATAATCCAATAAATAAATTTCTCAGTATGTCTGTATTGTTATTCAGATATAGCTTTCATCTTTTTCGTCTCCAGAACTGTTACGGAGACTTTTGGTAAAAACTATAGCATTAAGGGAAAACGGTAGAATACGCCCAAATAACTAATGATACTGTGATAACTTAACCAGACTGCCGCCAATGTGTCGGTGCTTCGATATAATCAGGTAGACGAGTAGTGCGATCGCCAAGTGCATCTCTAATCTGCTGCAACTCTAAGTTTTTCGCTCCTGTCAAAATTGTCCCTTCCAGTTTGACATCACTTAGGTTAGTCTGTGAAAAGTTAGCTCCCATCAGGTTTGCCTGAGTTAGATTAGCTTGATAAAAGGTTGCCCTATACAAGTTTGCTCCAATCAGGTTAGCCTGATACAAGTCAGCTTCCGTTAAACTGGCTTCTGAGAGGTTGGCAAAATAGACTTCTGTTTGGTGGAGTTTAGCTGCATTCAAATTAGCCCCAGAAAGGTTAGCTCCATTTAAGTTCGCCCCACAGAGGTTAGCACCAATCAAACCCGTTTGCTGTAGGTTGGCTTTACCCAATTTTGCTCCTTGCAAGTTAGCTAAAAACAACTTTGCTCCAGAGAGATTAGCGACTTTTAAGGTTGCTTGTTGCAAGTTAGCTTTATAAAGGTTCGCTCCCTGTAAATTCGCTGCACGCAGACTTGCTCCAGAGAGATTGGCTGACCGCAGGTTTGCTCCAGAGAGGTTGGTACGATTGAGGTTAGCCCAACAAAGGTTAGCTCCACATAAGCTAGCTTTTAGTAATTTGGTTTCATAAAGAATCGACCTAATGAGTTTAGCGCCGCTAAGGTCTGCTCCACTCAAGTCAGCCCCACGCAGGTCAGCCCCACTCAAGTCAGCCCCACGCAGGTCAGCTTGTTGCAGGTTAGTTTTTAGTAGGTCTGCTTGTCTAATGTCGGTGTTACGTAAATCAAGTTTCTGATCTTTTGGGTCTTCAAGTAAATTACGTCTGCCGATAACACTCAGGGCTGCTTGAATATCAGTGCGTATTTTTGGCAATTCTTCATGAACATTTTGATCTACCTGCGGTGTCGGACGCGACCCACCTCTACGCCTACTTGAATAAACTGCTCCTTGATATTCGGGGTTTTGTTGCTCACCTTTTACATGCTGAATAGGTGCATTCTCTCGCACAAAGGCAGTGAGAATTTCCATAATTGTCCAGTGTTCTTGAGGAAAATCCTGAGCAACTCTTTCTAGGGCATAAATTGCACCTGTCCGAGTTTCAACCTTTTCATGGCCAAGCTGGGCAATTGCGCCCATAAAACGCTCTGCAATCAATCTGTCTTGATTTAGTTTGGCATTTTGCAGGCCAATTTCTAAGTTTTTCTCAGATGCGATCGCACTCTTTTGCATTGCTTGGGCACGCTTTGCTGCATAATAGGTATTAAACATTGCTGCCGATGCGAGAAAAACTATTGCAGTAGTTGTTAAAGCTTGGTTTCTATACTGAATTTTTTCTTGAATTGACAATTCTTTAATACTGGACAAGACAAAGAAAATTACAGTCAATGAGAAACCAAATATAAGTGTTATAGCGATCAACCAATTCAACAGAGGGTCTGTCTTTTTAGAAGACATGGTAAAAATTTTCCTTACAACCTAGAATTATTACTTAGATGTTGGGGAAAAATAGTATAGCATCTAGCAGAAAATTATAATAGGTGTCAAGACACTCGTTGAACTACGGAATAATATCGAATATACTCGTGGATTACGGCATAAATAAACCACCCCTTCGGGTTCGGCAGTTCCTCATGGGGGAAACCCCCAAGACCGGACTGCCGAACCATTCCAAATCAATGAAATCCTTGCAGTACAATAATTACGGATTACACTGAAAATAAGTAATGGGGAGTTGAGAGTAGGGAGTTAGGAAAATTAATCAAGCGGATATGATATTAGTATTTTAATTAGAGAATTTGGTTTCTCTGAAGTTTGCCCCATCAAGTATGGCATTCTTGAAAATTGCCCCATCCAATCTAGCTAGATATAAACTGGCACGATGTAGGTTAGTTCCAGAAAAGTTAGCTCTCTCTAGATTGGCTGCACTGAGGATTGCTCCTTCTAAGTTGGTTAGATATAAGTTAGCTCCTTCTAGGTTCGCTGCACTAATTATTGCTCCCGCTAGATTAGCTTCTCTGAGATTGGCCCCAGCAAGATTTGCTTGATAAAGATTTATCTGTTGTAGATTCGCCCCATTTAAATTTGCTCCTCTCATGTCTGTGAAGCTCAAATCAAGTTGCTCATTTTCTGGGTCTTTGTTTGCATCTCTTCTGGCGATAACAGTCAATGCTGCTTGAATATCTACACGAACTTTTGTTGATAAGTTGCTTGTTACTTTCTCTTGGGGTATATAAGGAGCATTTTTTCTGACAAAATTACTCAGAATGTCTATGATTATCCAGTGGTACTGTGGATGATTATGGGCAATTTGCTCTAAATCATTAATTACAGCCAGACTGTTTTCTATTGTGTTATTTCCTAGCTGTTCGCTTGCTATTCTTAAGCGTCGTTTTGGCGACTGATGCTGAGTTTTTTTTACTTGCTCCTGGGAAATAGGTATCCACAGTAATATTTTTGATAGCTGGATGTGATTTTTTGGTAAAATATTTTTCATAATATGAGAAGCATTAATAATTACTGAAAATATCCGCAAGGGCTAACAGCTTTTTTTTTTAATTTGAATAAGCTAATTCAATAAACAAAATGAAAAATCTAACTATTGAGCAAATATACCTGGCGATTAGAAATCGCGGCTACACAAACTTTCGTCCGCCTGCGCGGACTCAAGAAATTGGAAACCCACGGAGGTGGGTTTTGTCTGTATAGCCGCGAATTATATTCGCCTAGATATATTTTTACTAATCATGATGATTTTGATGTATTCCTAATCAGGGATTAACTAAAAATGAGTATTGAAATGCAGAAAAACAAACAGCCAATAGTTAAAAAGCTGGTGTTAATTGGTGGCGGTCATAGCCATGCTATTGTTATGAAAAGGTTTGGAACAAAACCGTTACCAGGAGTAGATTTAACGTTGATTAGTGCAGCATCAAAGACAGCTTACTCTGGAATGTTACCAGGACACATTGCCGGATTTTATAGCCACGATGAATGCCATATTGACTTGCAACCCTTGACGAACTTTGCTCAAGCACAGTTATGTATTGACACGGTAGTTGCCCTAGACTTGAAAAATAACAAAGTTCTTTGTGTTAGTGGACTTGCGGTAGATTTCGATGTGCTGTCTATTGATATTGGCAGCACTCCCGCCACAATATCTGTATCAGGTGCGGCAGAATATGCGATCGCAGCTAAACCAGTATCGCAGTTATTAGAGCATTGGCGTGAACTAGTTGAAGCCGTAGGTAAAAATCCTCATGAACCAATTAGTATTGCGATCGCAGGTGGAGGCGCTGGCGGTGTAGAATTAGCTCTATCGATGCGATCGCGTTTACATCAAATTTTACATCAAACTCAACAACATATTCAAAACCTGGAAATTCATTTATTCCAGCGTGGACAAGAACTGATGCCCAATTACCATAAATTAGCGCGGCATCAAATTCAGCAAATTTTAACTGAGCAAGGTATTAAACTCCATCTTGGGGAAAGTGTGTGTAAAATTGCACCCATAACACCCAAAGAAACTAAAGAAGTCTTGGAAATTAAATGTGAATCTGGATTGAAAGTAGAGTGCAATAAAATCTTTTGGGTAACACAAGCTTCAGCACCCGAATGGTTAAAAACCTCTGGGCTAGGAACTAATGAGCAAGGTTTTATTCTCGTAGAAGATACGTTGCAATCTCAAACGCACCCGCAGGTATTTGCATCTGGTGACATTGCCACAATGGTAAATCATCCGCGTCCGAAAGCTGGGGTATTTGCTGTTAGGCAAGGCAAACCTTTATTTGAGAATTTGCAGCGAATTTTGTTAGGTAAGCCGCTCAAACCTTATAAACCACAGAAACAATATTTGAGTTTAATTGGTACAGGAGACGGAGGAGCGATGTCTACGACGGGCTACGCCTACGCAACCAGAGGCTCTTTTACTTTACCACCTCACAAACTCTTGTGGCGTTACAAAGATTGCATTGACCGCCGCTTTATGGAAGGCTTCCGCAACTTCTGAAGACACACAGAGATGTAATGGTAGTACCATGACACGGCAGGGCACAGGTAAAATAGTGCAAGCATGTGTTAATAACACCAACCCAAATATTATTCATCTGTAAAACTTCAATCTCAGTAGACTAAGTACAGTTTTGCGTAAAAACGTAGCGTTTTTAATGCAAGGGAACGCATTCACAATGCAGGGTATTGCCAAATTTAATTCGCTACGAATTAATGAAATGCTGTACTAAGTTCTAATTTTCTATACAGATTAGGAACATTTAGTGCAGATTCCGATTAATATATTTAATATTGTTGATGGCTAAAAAATTATCTAAAATCATCAACCCCCTCATGTGACTGGCGATTTAAGTAGAAAAAACTACTAGGGAGCATGTGGAAATCTTATGCCGAACGCCTGGGCAGCCACTTTTGTATAAGGCAATATGTGTCTTTAGAGGAACTGCTTATGGTTAGCAATAGCAAACAACTCTGTCTTCAACACGTCAGCATAGCTGAGGTTCCATCCCTTCACCAAATCTTGGTGGCTTGCGGTCTTGATATGAAAGACCGCTTCGGTTTGAGTCATTGGATGCAGCCAAATTATCCGCTTGAGCAAATGCTCCACGATGCTATGGAGCATGAGGTCTACGCCGTAACAGTCGGCGAGAACCTAGTGGGCACTTTCACACTTGAGATGATGACAACGGTTCCATTGAGCTACATCAAGTATGGAAACATTCTTTGGCAAATATCAGATGTTCCGGCAGTGTACGTACATAAACTAGCGATACTTCCATCTTGGCAAGGCAAAGGACTAGGAACATGGTGTATGCAAGCTATTGAGAAGCTTACCATTGAGCGCGGTTACTATGCTGTACGGTTGGATGGAGTGAAGACACACCTAAAGCTCTTGTCTTTTTATAAAAGCCGAGGATATCAACAAGTGGGAGAACTAATTTACAACTCAGATGTGTGGGTTGATGCAATTGTTTTTGAGAAAGTTTTAGTATTTCTGTAGCAATCAATTCTACAATTTCTGTTCCTACTGCATTTGCAGTCGTTTTAATAGACTCTACCGTATTATTTCAAATACCCTTCTAAACAATGTCAAAGTGTTACTGGCATGAACTCACAACGGTTGATTTCCGAAATCTCGATAGTAGCAATATAGCTATTCTGCCGATAGGCGCGATTGAACAGCATGGGCCACATTTGCCAGTTTGGACTGATACACGTATCGTCAACGGAATAATTGAGTGCTTCTTGACCAAGGGTACTGATTCAGCTAATAGACATCTCCAGAAATTAAATATGCGTTATCCAGAGTCCTTGTAGAGACGTAGCACTGCTACGTCTCTACATTCTTTTTCGGAGATGTCTATTGGTCAAAGCCTCGAACATCTGGATTTTCCCGGATCTTTGGCGCTTTCTCCTGATATACTCCTGGAAATTTTCAAACAACTCACGGCAAACCTCACAGCAGTGCCCAGCAAACTTCGGCTGGTTGAGCCAGGATATCTTTGAAACTGGTGCTTGGGGTGACGCAACCATTGCCACTGCTCAAAAAGGTGAACAAATTCTTAAACACATTGTAGGTCGTCTCGGTGAGTTGGTTGAAGAAATTGCTCAGTTTGAATTAAGCCATCTCCAACCCACTGCCGTTGATCCACTACAGCAAGGATGATCTTTCACCTTATCGATTTTACCTATACATTCTATCTTCATCGAAGCTGTTCAATTAACTCAATAATTTGCTGATAATACTGGATATTCCCTTCTTGGTAATACAAATCTGCGGATTTCTGGAAATCCGCAATTGCTCTTTGAGAGTCTCCCAGATTTCTGTAGACATCTGCCCGAAGGATGTAAGCAGAAGCCCAATTCGGCTGACGCTGTAAGGCTTGGTTTAAGTCTGTAAGCGCTCCTTGAAAGTCTCCCAACAGAGAACGGCTACGACCGCGATTGTACCAGTCTTCGGCAAAGCTGGGGTCGATCGCGATCGCTCGACTGTAATCTTCTATTGCCCCTTGATAATCTTCTAGGGCATAGTGAGCATTGGCACGATCGCTGTAAAATGCAGCAGATTGAGGATTTATTTGCAAAGCTTGGGTGTAATCTGCGATCGCATTTTCATAAGCTTCTAAAGCATAGTGGGTAGAACCTCGGTTGTAATATGCTTCAATTAAATTAGGATTAATTTTTAATGCTTGGTTATAATCTGCGATCGCACCCTGTTCATCCCCTAAAAGACGACGAGCATTTCCCCGATTGCAATAGGCTTGGGAAAAGTCAGGAACAAGCTCTATAGCTTGAGTATTATCATCAATTGCTCCCTGTAAATCTTGCAAAGCTTCACGGGCAATACTCCGACCATAATAAGCTGCGGCTAATTTATCATTAATCTGTAATGCTCGATCGTAATCTTTAATTGCGCCTTTATGATCTCCTAAAGAACGACGAGCCGCCGCGCGATCGCAATATCCTTCTGCTAAATTAGGATTGAGTTGTAATAGCCGATTGCTGTCTTCAATTGCACCTTGATAATCTCCCAATCGGCGAAGAGCATTAGCCCGAAAACCGTATACTAAAGCTAGAGTCGGATTTTCTTGTAATGCTTGGTCATAATCTGCGATCGCACCCTGATAGTCTTCAAGAGTACTACGAACTAGACCACGCTCACAATAGGCTTGCACATCATCAGGATTCAGCTTTAATGCTTGGTTAAAGTCTTCAATTGCTTCATGATAGTTTTTGAGGTGAGCTAGCACAAGACCCCGATTATAGTACGCTCCGGCAAAGCTGGGATTGATTTTTAGGGCGTGGTTGTAATCTCTGATCGCACTTTGATAATCTGCTAAAGCGTAGTGGGCATTACCTCGGTTATGATAAGCTTCCGCCAAGTTAGGATCTAATTGTAATGCCTGGTTATGGTCAGCGATCGCTTCTTGATAATTGCCTAAAATCTGGTGGATATTACCGCGATTGCTGTAAGCTGCGGCAAAATGGGGATGCCATTGTAAGGCTTGCTGAAAATCTGCGATCGCTCCTTGACGATCGCCACGTTCAAAACGAGTTACGCCCCGATTATGATAAGCATTGGCAATATCAATATTGATGTTATCAGCTAATTGGGTACTCATTTCGATTGTTTGGATATAATCTGCGATCGCCTTATCGTAGTTTTCCAAAGCAAAGTAGGCATTTCCCCGGCTGTGGTAGGATTGCGCCAGATTGGGATCTAATTGTAACGCTTGGTTATGGTCGGCGATCGCACCTTGATAATTGGCTAGAAAGTAACGAGCATTAGCGCGGTTGTAATAGGCTATGGCAAAATTGGGATTGATTTCGATGGCGCGATTGAAGTTAGCGATCGCACTGCGATAATCTTTGAGTTGACCAGTTAAAATTAGCCCGCGATTATGGTAAGCTTCGGCATAGTCAGGATTTAGCTTGATTGCTTGGGTGTAAGCTGCGATCGCGGCTTGATAGTCTCCTTGCAAATTGTGGTTTAATCCTTGGTAAAAAAAATCTTCCGCATTCATATAGTTTTTTAGCTTTCGACATTCTCTAGCCTAAAGCATCGGGATTGTTAGCGATATATTTTCAAAATCATTCCAACTACTATTTTGTCTGTTGCTAGGATTTTTTGTTTCAATCCCGCGAACGGGTTTCGTTTATCGAACAGAATTTATTCTGAATTCTGACTCCTGAATTCTGTTCGATAAATTATTGTCTATCTTATGATTCCCTATTTACAGGCAAAAATAAGCAACATTTTCAGAAATATCCAGCCTATATTTAAAATTGACTTGAATTTATTATATTTCTTGCAAAAACGCCAATCCTAGTCCCTTTTTCTGCAACTATACACTAACAAAATTAAATCCTAGCGCTCCTTTATAATCACAGAGCTACCATTACTAATACTTACCTTTTGAATCAAAACATCAGTACAAGATGATAAAATATCAGTACTTATTTGATTAGCAATAAATTCAAAATCTTGGTTTGTCAATCCTTGTGCAGTATCGCCACTTAAATTAATACAAATAGTTAGAGGTTGAGGATTACTAGAAGGCTGTTCATTTTCTAATGCTTCTATTTCATCTTCTGTTATGCCCAAATCAAATTCTTTACTCCAATCTGGAAAATCCTTACCCGTTTGCTGTCCATAAACTTTCACTATTTCAACAGATGCAGCTCCTAAAGCCGTTAACCCCTTGCGGATAAATGCAACTAAAATTTGCTGATTTGGTACTTGGTCAGATTCTATAATTACCTCTAAGCAAGCATCGTTAAAGGCAACTTTTGCAGTGATCCCTTTGGGGTGTAGGTGGCGGTTCATCAGAGATGCGATCGCATCTGCATCTCCCTGTTTTGCAAGTTTTAGAATATTTGGCTGTGTCATAACCAGTAAAAAAGAAAATCTGGGAAAATAAACTTATATTCTCAGGATTCCCTCTTGACAGCCTTAAGTAACATTATAATGCCAGATATCAGCTAATCTGGGCTAAAATATATATTATAAAGATAGTCATTCACAGACCTTTGCAAAAAATATATTTTCCCTCTATCAACACCAAAAACTAGTGTTTTTGTGCTTGCCAAATTCACAGGGTTAATATTAATCAATTTAATTCCAATTTTAAATATGAAGTTTTATCGAGATCATGCTTGGCCCTCGACACTAGAAGAAGCCATAGTTATCCAAGAAAAGCTGCGGGATCAAGTAATTACTGAGGATCAACTGCAAGAACCTATCCAGTACGTTGCTGGAGTGGATATGGGTTTTGAAGCTGATGGAACAATTAGCCGTGCAGCTGTCGCAGTATTGAGTTTTCCTGATTTACAAGTAATTGAGACAAGCCTAGCACATCGTCCGACGACCTTTCCTTATGTTCCTGGGTTTCTCTCATTTCGGGAAATTCCAGCTGTTCTCGATGCCCTAGAGAAGATTAAAATAACACCAAATATTATCTTGTGTGATGGTCAGGGAATTGCTCATCCCCGCAGATTAGGTATAGCTAGCCATTTAGGGTTACTTATAGATATACCAACAATTGGGGTAGCTAAGTCCAGGTTGCTAGGTAAGCATGAAGAATTGGCAGAAACCAAAGGCAGTACGCAACCACTGATATATCAGGGTGAAACCATTGGGGCAGTTTTGCGCTCGCGCACAGCAGTAAAACCTCTGTACATCTCCAGTGGTCATCGAATTAGCTTACCGACAGCGATTGACTATGTATTACGCTGCACGCCAAAATATCGGTTGCCAGAAACTACACGCGTTGCTGATAAATTAGCGTCAGACAGATAAAGGTTGTTGAAGTTTTTTCTAAATACTTGCTTCCACCTACTCAATCGTGTTAGGAATCGCACAGGAAGATGTTGAAGTAGCTAAATACGATTTACGAAGTTAGAACATGAACGCACTAACTTTACAGTGGCATGATGCAGGTCAAAATAAAACTCAGAACATTTACGAGCAACAGCCAAGTCAAAATCCTGGCACTGTCCGCATCGGTCGCGACCCCCTCCGGTGCGATATTGTTCTGAGTCATCCCACCGTCTCTGGACTGCACGTTGAAATCTTTTTTCATCACCAGCAACAGCGCTTTTACATTAGGAATTTGCGATCGCAAAATCCCCCCATTGTCGATGGACGGCAATTAGTCCAAGGTGAAATACCTTTAACTGAGGGCACTAACATCACTTTAGGACAAATAAAACTCAATGTTACTAACGTTTCCACGGGTAGCATTCCAGCAACAATTTTGCTGCCACCCCAGCCACCAGTAAACATCGGACATCACCACCATCCAGCAACACCACCTGCACCACCGCCAGGGGTTTATGGCTTAGAATGCCCCAAATGTCATAAAGTTTCCCCAGGAGAGAATCTACAAATTGGCTGTCATTGGTGTGGGACATCTTTAGCTGCGGCGGTGAGTGTGTTGGTAGTTAGGAGTTAGGAGTTAGGAGTTAGGAGTTAGGAGTTAGGAGTTAGCAGTTAGGAGTTAGCAGTTAGGAGTTAGCAGTTAGGAGTTAGCAGTTAGGAGTTAGCAGTTAGGAGTTAGCAGTTAGGAGTTAGGATAGGACTTACGCAAAAACCCTCTCAAACTCTCATTCCTCCGTGGTCTCTGCGTCCTCTGTGGTAGCCTGCGGCAAGCCGCTCCGCGTCTACGTTTTTCGTTACCTTTGCGTAAGTCCTATTAGGAGTTAGGAGTTAGCAGTTAGGAGTTAGCAGTTAGGAGTTAGCAGTTAGGAGTTAGCAGTTAGGAGTTAGCAGTTAGGAGTTAGCAGTTAGGAGTTAGCAGTTATTATTTTCCTCCTACCCAATGACCAATGACCAATGACCAATGACCAATGACCAATGACCAATGACCAATGACCAATGACCAATGACCAATGACCAATGACTAATGACCAATGACTAATGACCAATGACCAATGACCAATGCCCAATGACCAATGACAAATGACTAATGACCAATGACAAATGACCAATGACAAATGACCAATGACAAATGACCAATGACTAATGACAAATGACTAATGAACAAATCCAATTAAGTTGGGAAGAACCAGCGACGGGAGAACGGCGAGAACCAAGGTTGAATATACCGATCGCTTTTGGTCGAGAATTCGCTCGTTTACCTGCTGAACTTAAGGGAGTGCGCGTTTCTCGGATGCTGCTTAACAGTAACGAAGTTTCTCGCTACCACGCCCTAGTTGACTGGGAACAAGACCATTTAGTAGTAATTGACCAAGGCAGTGTTAACGGTGTGTATGTCAATGGTCAACCACAAACACGCAGTATCCTGGCTAATGGCGATACCTTGCAAATTGGCCCCTATTTAATAACGGTGACATTTGTTGCTAATGCCTCTGCACCAGATACTAGCCCCCCTTCAACGATTCGCTTCAACGCAAATACCAATCTTCCAGACCCCAGATTGCCTGTAGTCCAGCCGCTAACGCCTTTGACAAGTAATTTCCCACCATTGGCATTTCAAGCGGAAAAGGTCGCTGTACAAGCACTTTATGCTACGGGATTACCAGTAGATGAATCTGATTATCTAGCGATCGGGGCGGGATTGGGTAGCTTTTTATGGGCTGATTTGCTGCGAATTAGTGGTGTACGTGCTGACAAAATTGTGGCTTTGGGATTAGAGGCGGAACCTTATGCCCGTTACAAGCGCCTCTGTTTGAATTCGCAAATTCCCTTATATGAAAGACTGCGTTCTAATTCTGACTCTTGTCCTGATAATATTTGGGGCTGGCCTAGTTATGCCTTGCGTGAAGCTTGGGGAGACTTAGCCAAGGGAGAGATAAAGTCAGCATTCAAGTATTTGTGGCAAGTGTTTGCCGAACCAACATTTGCCGAAACTTATACTCCCCGTGCTGGTAAAGTCTTTGATTCCATAGATAGGGAGACAAAGCGTATTGGCTGGAATCAAATTTATCGCTATGGGCGAGTTAGAGGAATTCGCAAAACTGATGATGGCAGATATTGCGTAGCCTATTCTCGCGGCCCTGGAAATTATGCTTTTTTAGTTAGTCGTTATTTACATTTAGCTACTGGGTATCCAGCAATTCAGTTTCTCCCAGATTTGCAAGCTTATAGGGAAAAATACCAAGATTTTAAATCTGTAGTCAATGCTTATGAAGCCCACGATCATGTTTATGAACAACTAGAGCAACAAGGTGGTACGGTATTGATTCGGGGGCGGGGAATTGTAGCTTCGCGGATTGTGCAACGGATTTATGAAGCCAGAAAACGAAATCGGAATATTTCAGTTTTGCATTTAATGCGATCGCCTAAACCCCAAGGTAACAAATTTCAAAGAGCCACCCGCCTAGTCAAAAATCATTACGAATTTCAACCCTTTAACTGGCCGAAAGCCTGTTGGGGCGGCGAACTCCGGGCAATGTTAGAAAAAGCTAGTCCCGATGAACGCAAACGTTTACTAGCAGACTGGGGTGGAACTACCACCGCCGACCGCCAAGACTGGCAGCAAATTACCGCCCAAGGGTTAAGCGAAGGTTGGTATCAAATTACCTTCGGTGAGGTACTGGATGTAGAACGAGATGCCCAAAACCGGACTATTACCCGTATCCGAGAGCAAAGCTTTGGGGAAATGAAATTGCTCGCTGACTTTATTGTTGATGCTACTGGACTGGATGCCAAGGTAGATACCAATCCCCTGCTAGCAGATTTGGTGAAACATTACAACCTCCCAGTGAATCATCTGGGGCGATTGACTGTAGCGAACAATTTTGAATTAGTAGAAATGCGTAGTGATAGAGGTCAAATGTATGCGGCTGGGGCGATTACTTTAGGTGGCCCTTATGCAGCAGTTGATAGTTTTTTGGGCTTGCAATACGCCGCATTAGTCGCCGTTGATGGACTCGCCGCCGCCCGTGCTACTGGAGTTCAAAGGTTAAATGTTATAAGTTCCTTTGGGCAGTGGTTGAAGTGGGTGTTAAATCAGTCACCTTAGTATTAGGGGGCAGGCAGCAGGGAGCAGGAGAGATAGAGTATTTGTCTTGTTGTTTTGAGTAGACATCTCCGAAAAAGAATGTAGAGACGTAGCAGTGCTACGTCTCTACAAGGACTCTGGATAACGCATATTTAATTTCTGGAGATGTCTAGTAGTTAAATGGGCGGTTAGAAACCGCGCTACACAGGCAAAACCCACCTCCGTGGGTTTCAAACCTTCAATTTTTCCTTAGTCCGCGCAGGCGGACGAAAGTTTGTGTAGCCGCGAATTCCATTCGCCCTGGCTCTAAATTGACTACTCCTTTTTTTCTTTTGTTGGGCTTACCATTACAGGCACTAAAGTTTTAACTAAACCCGTAATCGCCACAATCACAGAGGCAATTCCCCCAATGGACAATGAAGTTAAAATTGCCGCCGCCAGAATAATTTCAGTAGGGCTGTATCCATCTCGCATCCAAGTAGATGGATTCTCTACCGATGTTGGTGAGGCGGGGATTAATTGCGAAGTTTGGGTGGTTTGATTAGAGTTGACTAGATTTGTTAAGACAGTTTTCATGGCTGAACCTCTTCTAAATGTTTCTATGCAAATCGTATTTCTGCCAACAGAAGAGGATATTCCCTAGAAATGGAGACAAAATAGAAAGAAAGTAGAAATTAAGTATAATCGAGAAGAAATCTCACAAGCTGTCTATGCAATGGGCTGATTTTCTAGCTAATGAAGCTGCTACTAATAGCTTATCCCCAGAGCAAACGGCAGCTTTTGTAGAGCGTTTGAAGACTGAAAACTCAGGGAAGAGTGAGGCAAAACTAGCCAGCGAATTAAACATTGGTGCGGCTGCTTTCAAAAAGCGGATGACTGAGGTTTATGATAAATTCGCCCAGAGTTATCCTGAGTTAGCCAATTCTGAAAGTCGGGGTAAGCTAGAAAAGTTACGGGCTTACCTCACAGCAAAATATAATGGCGGGCAAGATATTCGCCCCACAATTAAAGAAATTCATCAAAATATTCCCCCTGCTGTTCCATTTGAAAAATTTGTGGGACGTGAGGCGGAACTACAAAAACTGCACCAGCAATTACAAACATCTCGGCAAGTTGCAATTGTAGCTGTGGCGGGTATGGGTGGAGTCGGCAAAACTGAACTTGCTACCCAATACGCCAAACAGCACTTGCAGAATTATCAAGGTGGGGTTTGCTGGTTATCTGCACAGGGAATAGATGTCGGAATTCAGATTCTCAAATTTGCCCAATTGAAATTTAAACTCATTGCACCGGACGATTGGGAATTAGCAGATAGGCTGAGATACTGTTGGCAAAATTGGCAACAAGGTGAAGTGCTGCTGGTGTTTGATGATGTCACCGACTACAAAAAACAGGTTCAGTCTTATCTACCCCCAGAATTACCCCGGTTTAAAGTATTGCTGACAACGCGCCTGGGATTTGATAGAACTTTGCCGCAATTACCTTTAGGTGTTCTCAAACCATTGGCGGCGATGAAATTATTAAAATTGCCAGTTGACAGGGAACGACTCAAAAACGAACCTTGGATTGCGAGAAAAATTTGTAAATCCTTGGGATATTTGCCTTTGGCGTTAGAGTTAGTGGGGCGATATGTGGATACAATGCCAGATTTATCTCTGGAAAAACTGCTGAAGCGGCTAGAGAAAAAGCGACTGGAACACGAAGCAATAGCAAAGGCTAACCCATTGATGCGTTATGAATATGGCGTGGCTGAAGCTTTTGCATTGAGTTGGGAACAGTTGGATAAAAATGCACAAAGCTTAGGCTGTTGGCTGAGTTTGTATGCCTTGGCTGATATTCCTTTTTCTATTGAGGCGATACAAGATGACGATGCACAAGAATTCTGGGAGAAAGCTATAGCTAATTTGCGGAAACTGCATTTACTACAACGACAAAGCAAAGGAATATATCGTCTACATCCACTGATTCGGCAATTTTTCCAAATGAAGTTGGATGAGTTAAGTAATGCAGATGAGGTGAAAACAAACTTTACAGCGCAGATGGTAGAGGTGGCAAAGCAAATTCCGCAACAGCCTAACCGTGAAGATATTTTAAATCTCACTCCCTTTATCTCTCACATTGCAGAAGTTGCAACCTACCTATCCCAATATCTCAGCGACGAGCATTTAATTTGGCCTTTCACAGGTTTAGGCTGGTTTTATCAAGGTCAAGGACTTTATCAGCAAGCAGAACCTTGGTTGCGGCAGTGTGTAGAGGTAGCTGAAAATCGTCTTGGTTTAGAACATCCCGATGTTGCCCAAAGCCTGAACAATCTCGCATTACTCTACGGTTTTATAGGACGCTACAGCGAAGCCGAACCCCTGCATCTGCAAGCTTTGAAACTGAGAAAACGCTT
>NZ_JBALDZ010000160.1:0-16721 GCF_036917155.1 Nostoc sp.
TCACTCCACATTCAATTTCACTTTATGCGCGAATCTAGTCGCCCCAAACCCTTGTAACTACGTTGTCCAAATTTCATCTTATGTGCAAACCCACATCCAGGTTTGAATCTGTCGCAAATATTTTTCAAATTGGTATAAATTACACAATTTTCTGACTTACAGAAATGAAGCTTTAGATAATTCTTGACAAGAGTTTAATCTCTGCGTTCAGCAGTCATTTGCCAAATTCTTTCTAAGGTTTGAATTTGTCGTAGCCGAATTGCTATTGGTTTATGATGTCTTTTATGCGGCCTGCCAACCCCAACTCCGATACAGAAGAAGATTGCTGCAACACAAAGACAAGATACAAATAAAAGGTTGCCAGACAAACTATCAACCTGGTTGGGTGAATAGGTGAGGTCAACTTGATCAAGTTGTTCAGTAATTGGAGTTGCAAATTGAGGGTTTGCTGTCAGGTCAGCTGAAGAGAACCTGTTCATAATAGTATGCTTCTCTTAATAATTAGTATTACCAAAGGCTGAAGTTTGCTTTATACACCAGCAATCTGCTTCAAAATCTCTTCAGTAAACCATCCTGTCCGGTTGATAAAGTTACGGGCTGGTGTCGGCATGAGTTCGAGATAGGTTGCGAGGCGAATTGCCTGACCCAACTGGCCTTTGATTTCGTAGCGATCGAAGATTTCCACAGCGCTCTGGTGCAGTCCCAATTTCATCAACGTACCGGGCAGATTGACAGTTGCAGGGGTAGGAGATTTCTCAGCAATCAGTGCTTTGATATTATGAGCGATCGCGGCTCCTTGTTGATAGGCAATCTGAGCGGTAGCAGGCTGGGGATTCGACGGATCGATGGCACAATCTCCCGCCGCAAACACTTCTAGAAATTCTGGCAGTTGTAGAGTGGGTTTAACTAGGAGGCGATTGTGTTCATCCCGGTTTTCAGCCGGAATCGGGAGCGAGTCAATCACGGGATTTGTAGCATTTCCAGTTGTCCATATCACCGTAGCGGCGGCTAATCTCCACCGTTGCCCATTGCGCTCAAACTCTACGGTTCCCGGATGCACCGCTTTGACCTCAGATCCTAGCAATATATTGACAGAGGCAGTTCGTTCTTGCAGCGCCGACTGTGCAGTTTCACGGAGGCGATCGCTTTTAGACTCTTTGAGAATCTCAGAACCACGCTGCAAAATCACAATCCGAATTTCCTGTGGGTTCCCCCCTAAAGGGATATACCAAGTTGGTAGCAAATCCGCTAGGGTTGCTGCCATTTCCACCCCAGATGCACCACCACCCACAATCGCAACAGTAAGCATTGCACGGCGTTCTTCTATATCTTCGGTTTGAGTTGCAATCTGCAAGCGGTTTCTTAAGTGCTGTCCTAACGCAAATACATCATAAGCTGTGCGGAACGATCGCGTATGTTCTTTTGCACCAGGTATGCCCAAGTAGCTTGTAGTGCTGCCCAATGCCAATACCAAATGACGGTAGGAATACTTTAAGCCAGAGTCAAGCTTGACCTGCTTTTGATCCAGGTCGATCGCTTCTACTGTACCAAGCACAAAGGTAGTACCACTGTTATGCAGCAATGCATCATACCGGGGACAGATTAACTCGAGTTTGACTTCGCTACTGAGCAGTTCATACAGCAGTGGCTTAAAGACGAAGTTCCACGATTGGTCAATCAAAATAATCGGACAGGAATGTAAATCTCTCAGATGCAGTGCTGTGAACAATCCAGCAAAACCACCCCCTAGAATCACAATCGGTAGAGCATCATTTGTTTCATCAATCTGTGCTGGCGATCGCATTTGTACTCTCCTTGATTTTTGTTTCGGCTGAGTTAGTTGTAACAGACGAAACTGTTTAGTTTTGATTAAAATAATAGTAAACAAAACAGTTTCGTATTGTCAAGGAGGTATGATAGAAATCAGTCAATAGTTGGATGCCCAGCAAACCGGGAAATTAAGTGATGAGTAACCTTAAGAGTGTTGAGCGGGAGTTATCTCCCGAAAAAACTGAAGCGATTCTGCGTGGAGCGATGCAGGAGTTTCTGGAGCATGGCTATGCAGGAGCCAGGATCGATAAAATTGTGGCAGCCGCAGGGGTTTCTAAAGCCACAGTTTACCGACGCTTTGCCGATAAGGAGACATTGTTTACCGCCCTAATCCAACGAATGGCAGAGAAAGTAAACTTTTTTCAGCAACAAGACTTCCCCTCATGCCAAGAAGAACCCCTTGTATTCTTGAAAGGTTATGCTACTAAAATGCTTAACTGTGCTGCTGAAAACCCGCAAGATATAGCACTTTTCCGAATCGTCATTGGTGAATCAGGTCGCTTTCCAGAACTAGGACGCGCTTTTCTCCAAAATGTTGAGAAACCAAATCTTGATTTTCTCACCCAATACTTTGCTACTCATCCTAAACTTCAGCTTACCGACCCAGAAGTTGCAGCCCGAACGTTTATCGGAACGCTGATCCATATTGTGATTACGCGAAATCTGCTGCATGGTGGAGATATTATGCCAATAGAGAGCGATCGCCTCATCGATGGCTTGCTCGATCTGATTATTCATCCAAGCAAGAGCGTGAGAAGATGACTTTGGGAAAAAATCAGGGTCAAGGACTTGCTCTACTGTAAAGGAAGATTGTTCACTTAGCGCCGACTAACCTGATGGTAGCCCATTCTCAATCACTGTTTGGTCATTTGATAGAGTATTGCGTTAAAATAAGCGATCGCTATCCTTGTTAAATAATGCCCGGAAATTCCCGGAGGTGTGATTGACCAAGTTTATTTTGAAAATTTTGTGGTTAGACGAAAACGTTGCTCTAGCAGTCGATCAAGTTGTAGGCAAAGGCACCAGTCCTTTGACTAAGTACTTTTTTTGGCCCAGAAATGATGCCTGGGAAGAGTTAAAGAAGGAATTAGAGTCCAAACATTGGATTACTGACCTGGATCGTGTCGAGTTGCTAAATAAAGCAACAGAAGTGATTAACTACTGGCAAGAGGAAGGCAGAAACCGTCCAATGGCAGAAGCTCAGTTGAAATTTCCTGAAGTTGCCTTCACAGGTAGCGCTTGATATTACGGAGGCAGGAGGCAGGAGGGGAGCCACCCACAAGGGGTGGGGCTTGAACCTTCCCCCAAAAATAAATGTTAATCGCCCACAAGGGGCGGGGCTTGAAACCCCTCTTGGCTTTGTCAAAAAATCAGCTATTGTCCTGTTCTACAAGCTGCCACAGTTTGATAGTCTTGTCCCGGCTACCACTTGCAATTAATTGTGTAACTTTGCTCACAGCAACAGCAGATACTGAGTCTACATGACCAGAGAGAGTAACAATCTCTTCTGCTGTGCTTACCCTCCAAAGTTTAACTGTTTTGTCGCAACTTGCACTTAGGAGCGTTTCACCATCGGCAGCAAAAGCCACAGCCACCACAGACCAAGAATGGCCTACAAGTGTGCTAATTAGCTGACCGGTGTTTACCTCCCACAATTTAATAGTGTTATCATCACTACCCGTCGCCAAAATTTGACCATCTGGACTAAAAGCGACTGTCAAAACCGCCCATGCATGACCCGAAAGGGTGCCTAACAAGCTATAGCATGAGCGGTTTTGAAGTTCTTTCTGGGAACCTTCTAATGTAGGTATCTGCCACAAGCGAGTTGTTCTGTCATAACTAGCACTGGCTAAAAGTTTTCCATCGGGACTAAATGCTACTGAATTGACTTGTAATTGGTGTCCAGTTATGGTGCAAATTTCTTTGCCAGTATTGACATCCCAGAGTTTGGCTGTCTTATCCCAGCTACCACTAGCGAGAATCTGCCCATCTGGACTGAAAGCAACTGATTTTACCGCGTGTGAGTGTCCTAACAGGGTGCAGATTTCCTCTAATGTCTCAATCTGCCACAATTTGATAGTTTTATCATCGCTAGCAGTTGCCAAAATTTGACCATCTGGACTGAAGGCGACTGATTTTACAGCTTGGGAATGTCCTGATAAGCTAGCTATGACTTTTTGGGTATTTAAATCCCACAATTTGACGATTTTATCATCACTAGCACTGGCTAAAGTTTTACTGTCAGGACTGATGGCAAGGGCGTTCACACTACTCAATGTCCCGCAATGCCCAGTTAGAGTATGCAAGCATCGCCAAGGAGGATTTTGGATTTTGAGATTTTGAGTTTTACATTCCATACCCATTGCTTGCATAACTTCATTAGCTGATTGAAAGCGACGGTTAACAGTATTTTGCAGCAGCTTGTCGAGAATTTGTGCCAAGCGTAGACTCTTTGAGTCTTGTCGCCAGGCATCGCTAGCCCTGGTGGTAAGATATTGTTGCCAGACCCAGCAATCATTTGCAATATCAAATAAATCAAAGGGAGGAATCTGGGTCAGTAAGTAAATACAAGTAACACCCAAGCTATATAAGTCACTAGCAAAAACCGCTTTTCCTCTTGTTTGTTCTGGTGCGGAGTATTCTGGACTGCCGATACTGGTTTCAGATGTTAGCCGATCAATTTCTGTAACGATTTTCGCAGTGGTAAAATCGACTATAACGAAATCCTCCTTCTTAGTAATTGGGGATCTACGGATGATATTTTGGGGTTTGATATCGCGGTGGATGATGTTGCGATCGCTCATCAACTGCAAAACTGGCAACAAATCTTCTAACAGTTGCCAAATCTGAGTTTCATTAAAAGCACCTTCCTCTTCAACCACCTGAGCTAAATTAGTGCCTGCAATAAACTCCTGCACTAAATAAAAATGCTCGTTCTGCTGAAAATAAGCCAAAAAAGCGGGAAGCTGCGGGTACTTTCCTAACTCTTCTAGCTGTTTTGCCTTTTGCTGAAAATTTTTAAATGTTTCGGATTCCGGCGATGATTCTTGAACAACGCAAGGAACTGGCGGAAACTGACCCTCATCCACAGCGAGGAAGGTTTTACAGAATCCCCCTTGACCAATTGGCTTAAGTAAACGATAACGTTCTTGTAAAAGCAAAATTTCCCTGCCAGAGTTACAACCACGGCGAATAGAATTTCGCGACTACACAAACATAGACGCTCTGCGGCTTCCCGCAGACTAAGGAAAAATTGAGGTTTGGAAACCCACGGAGGTGGGTTTTGTCTATGTAGACGCGATTTCTAACCGCCTTTTAATGTTAAGTTGACTTATCCACCGGAAAATTCACAACTATTGGTGGCAGACCATTTTCTGCTGTTGGTTGTGTTTGCGTGACTACTGGTTGCGGATGCAAAGGTGTTGGTGTCAATTCACCCTTACCAGTTTGATTCCATAAAATCATGGATAGTAGCCCATCCACTAAGCCGTTATTGCTGCCATTACTGCCAACTAAGACATCTGGAATCAAGCGGACATGGCGATCGCCGATAATCTGCATTAGCTGCATTGCTGTATAGCCTTGTGAACCCAAGGCTTCCACACCAGCGCGGTAGGTTTCAGCTTTGGCGTTACCTGTGGCCCGGATACCTTCAGCCTCAGCAATTGCCCGGAGTTTTGTCCCCTCGGCTTCACCATTCGCCTGCTTAATTTGGGCTTGGGCTTTCAAGTCGGCAATATGTACACTCTGCTCCGATTTCACCATTTCTTGCTGAATATCAGCCAATGCCGTTTCCCGGACAAGCTGCTGCCGTTGGGTTTGCGCCATCTGCTGAACTTCATAAGTCTTGCGTTCTTCTTCGGCAATTTTCCGGTCTGTCTGTGTCTGCATTAACGACGCTGGTGGCAGAATATCACCAATCAGGGTATCGATCGCTTGCACATCATAAGCCCGCAATGCTGTTTTAATATACTCAGCAGCCTCAGATTGTCGCTCACTGCGAGCGGTGAGAAAGTCGAGTACAGTGTAGTCTTGGGCTGAGTTGCGGAAGTAATTCCCGATGGTCGGTTCTAATACATGGTCTACCAGATTTTGCATTGCACCAACGCGAGAAATTACCTTCGGGGCATCTAAAGCACCGACATGGATAATTTGCGCTACTTCCAAATCAAAGGCAAACCCATCACGCGATCGCACTGTGAGAGAAGCCAGTTTAGCATCATAGCTGTGGCGTTCAGTCCGAGCTGACCAGTTTAAGACAATGTTGGTCGTTGGCACTAGTTCAATCTTCATAATCCGGGAATTAATCGGATGCTTACCAGGATATAGCGGTTCGACCCACACACCCTTATGTCCCTGATTGACTAAATTCCCGTGGGTGAAAGCTGCACCGCTGACATCTTGATGGGCCTTACCCACGAAAGAAATCACCACACCCACATATCCAATGGGAATTTCCGTCATCGGTACTTGCTCAACTTGGACAAACCAAGGATTCAAGTTCCAAGAACCAGAAAGCAAAGTCTGCTCTTGTAAGCCTCGCCGCCCACCGCCATTAATAAATTTCTGACCATTTTGGAAGTTGTTGTGTTCTTCAATGATGGGGCCTGCGAGTTCACCAGCAGAAATTGGTACACCATCTAAGGTGGTGACGATGCCAACTTTATCAGATGCCAGACTGTACACCCGCAGTTGTTCTGGAGTCATGCCATGAGTGGTGGCATTTGATGCCACGATGACTTTAAATAGGGCGGTGTTAATCCGGTACGTACCAGCCGTGAGAAAACCCATCTGCCGCCCTTTTTCACCGCCTTGGGTGAGGAATTTCCGAGCATCTTGGAAGTTGTCACAACCCACAATTTTACCCAAAATCCGCTCTGGTGGGTTGGATGCTCCATCTGCCGCCACAATCAAGGCGATTTCTCCTTGAGGAACGACAATTACCGATTCTTTCTTTACAGAATACTGCCAAGGCCAATAGCCCCAGTGCCAACCAGGAGCTAAAGTATCTGCCTGCAAACCAGCTTCGCCGTTCAGGGCAATCAAACTACCGGCGGGGAGTCCACGCCCGGAAAGGGTGAATTTCCTCACCACAACGCCAACTTCACGTTCGCCAATCACCACCAGTCCGCCAAAGAATAGGGGGACGAATATGACGAAACCGCCGACAAGTACAATCGGAAATAGTACAAAAGGATCAATTCCAGCAGCTTGATATTGAGTCTTGCTAGCTTGTAACTGAGCAATATTAGGTGTAGTCTGATTTAGGTGGACTGATGCCGAAGTAATTTCTTTTGCTGTAGTTATTTTGACAGAAGTAGCATTGGCAGAATGAATACTACCAGCGAGCGCTAACGTTGCTACGATCGATGCTGCAAAACGAGCTACCTTATTTTGTTTACGTGTACCAAGCAGAGATGAAAAGCTTTTCATAATCTGTGCCCATTTGGGCAACTAATTAGCTAATTTAACACTCCAGCAAAGCTTGGCTCAATTTCTTAAACTTGGTGTAATTTTTTTTTAAATTAATAAATATTTTATTTTGTAGGTTGGACATTGCCCAACCTACAAATCTGAAATAGAAATTGAATTTAGACCGAACCGCCAGCGGCTTGAAACCGAGCGCGGGCCCGTTTGAAAGCTTGGTTCGCTTGGATTTGGGCTTGGCGATCGTCTCCTGTAACTTGATTCAGACGCGCTTCTGCTTGGTTGTAAGCAGTACGGGCTTCATCAAGGTTAATTTTGTCGCCACGTTCAGCGCCGTTAACCAGAATTGTCACTTCATTTTCTTCGACTTCTGCAAAGCCACCCAAAAGAGCGATCGCTTCCCAATTCTGATTTTTAGCGCCACGAACTCGCATGACACCAGTATCTAGAGCAGTCAAAAGTGGTGCGTGTCCAGTTAAGATACCTAGTTGACCAGTCGTGCTAGGCAAAACCACTTCTTCAGCTGGGGCATCCCAGACTGTTTTATCTGGAGAAATTACACGAACGGTTAATGTCATTTGTCCTTTGTCCTTCGTCCTACCCGACGGGAAGCCGCCCAAAGGGCGTCTATGTCTTTTGTCTTTTACCCTTAGCCATTAGCCATTAGCCATTAGCCATTAGCCATTAGCCATTAGCCATTAGCCATTAGCCATTAGCCATTAACCATTAGCCATTAACCATTAACCATTAGCCATTAGCCATTAACCATTAGCCATTAGCCATTAGCCATTAGCCATTAGCCATTCAACTAATGACCAATGACCAATGACCAATGACTAACCTTTGATTTTTTCAGCTTTGGCGATCGCTTCGTTAATATCGCCAACCAAGTAGAAAGCCTGTTCTGGCAAAGCATCCAATTCACCAGACAGAATTTTTTGGAACCCTTTGATGGTGTCTTCCAACTTCACATACTTACCAGGCGAACCGGTGAATACTTCTGCTACAAAGAACGGCTGAGACAAGAAACGCTCAACTTTCCGGGCCCGCGCAACGATAAGACGGTCTTCTTCAGACAATTCATCTAGACCGAGAATCGCGATAATGTCTTGGAGTTCTTTATAACGTTGCAGAGTTGATTGCACCGCCCGCGCAGTGTTGTAGTGTTCATCACCGACAATATTGGGCTGGAGCATGGTGGAAGTCGAACCCAGGGGGTCAACTGCGGGATAAATTCCCTTAGCTGCTAAACCGCGAGATAGTACTGTTGTACCATCCAAGTGGGCGAAGGTGGTAGCAGGTGCGGGGTCAGTGAGGTCATCCGCAGGTACGTACACTGCTTGAATCGAGGTAATCGAACCCTCTGTAGTCGAGGTAATCCGCTCTTGCAGTTCACCTACGTCGGTTCCCAATGTGGGCTGATATCCTACTGCTGAGGGCATCCGACCTAGTAAAGCTGATACTTCCGAACCTGCTTGGACAAACCGGAAGATGTTGTCAATAAACAACAGCACATCTTGCTTGTTCACATCGCGGAAGTATTCTGCTACTGTCAATCCCGAAAGACCAACCCGCATTCTGGCTCCGGGTGGCTCGTTCATTTGACCGTAGACTAGAGCAATTTTTGATTCATTGAGGTTGTCTTTGTTGATCACCCCAGACTCAATCATTTCGTTGTAGAGGTCATTACCTTCACGGGTGCGTTCACCCACGCCAGCAAAAACGGATACTCCACCATGCTGAGTAGCGATGTTGTTGATCAACTCCATCATGATCACGGTTTTACCAACACCAGCACCGCCGAATAGACCAATCTTACCGCCGCGTCGATAGGGAGTCAGAAGGTCAACAACTTTAATCCCAGTCTCAAACACCGAAGGTTTGGTTTCCAGGTCAGTGAATTTGGGAGCAGAGCGGTGGATGGGTAGAGTTGCCTCAGCATTTACTGGGCCTCTGTTGTCCACAGGTTCGCCAAGGACGTTGAAAATCCGGCCCAAAGTGGCTTTACCAACTGGTACGCTGATGGGAGCGCCTGTATCGGTGACTTCAAAACCGCGGACTAAGCCTTCGGTAGAACTCATCGCCACAGTCCGCACCTGGTTGTCGCCCAGAAGTTGCTGTACTTCAATGGTGATGTTGATTTCCTGTCCAGCTTCGTTGGTGCCTTTGATTTTCAAGGCGTTGTAGATTTGTGGCAATTTCCCGCCGGGAAATTTAACGTCTACAACTGGGCCAATGATTTGGGTAATGTAACCAATGTTTGTTTTTTCTGCGGTTGTTACCATGCTGCGCCTAATGAGTGAAGCTAGATTTCAGATAAGGTCGTAGAAGACATAAAATTAAACAATGTCACCTTTCAGATTAGCACTGAACGCCCCTACTCTACGCCATAAATTGATCCTTAAGACTAGGGCTTGGGGATCAAGATCAGGCTAACCTAAAATCAGTAGTTGGAGTCTTTTTTTATTTGGAAGTCCCTTCGCTGAGGATTGCTGTTGTTATTTGCTCTCTTAGAGGATGTTTTAAAATTCATGATTGATGTATCAAATATTTCTTTACCCCACCCTAACCCTCCCCGATATATTGGGGAGGGAACCGGATTTTCTTGTCCCCCCCCTTTATAAGGGGATTAAGGGGGGTAATAATTCGATTCAAGTCATAGCTAACTACTTTTAAAACATCCTCTTACAACGCTTTTCAAATAATTTAACTACACTACTTCCCACCCCAGTCTGAGTTGTGATTTAAATACCTGAAAATTGCTGTACAAAAGATACAAACAAGCGCTTTTAGCCAAGCCGTAATGCCTGCGGTTTTTGCTAGTCTACGCTTCATCCTCACACTTTCACCGAACAACAGCTTATGAATTTCTCGTCAGCACGACAATATTTTTACCAGGAGATTCAGCAGTCTGACGAGCATATTGACTTAGCAAAGGCAGCTTTGTATATTGCACAAGAAGAATATCCCAATCTAGACCCAGAAGAATACCTCAATGCCCTTGAGACAATGGCGTGGGAGCTTCAAGAACGCCTGCCTGATTCACGATATCCTTTGCGGATAGTTCAAAGTATTAATCAGTACCTCTACGAAGATTTAAAATTTTCTGGCAATAAAAATAACTATTACGACCCGCGTAACAGCTTTTTCAATGATGTAATCGATCGCCGATTGGGGATTCCCATTACCTTAGCGCTGGTTTACCTGGAAGTTGCGCGACGGATTGATTTTCCGATGGTGGGTGTGGGGATGCCAGGACATTTCTTGATTCGTCCAGATATTCCCGATATAGAGATTTTTGTCGATGCTTTCAATGGCGGTGAAATAATATTTGCCCAAGATTGCGAAGAACGCCTGTCTCAACTTTATCAGCAACCTGTGACGCTACAACCAGAATTTTTAGCCGTAGTCAGTAATCGGCAATTTTTGGCACGGATGCTGACAAATTTAAAATTTATTTATCTTAAACAGCAAGAATTAGAAAAAACGCTGGCAGCGGTTGAACGAATTTTGTTGCTATTTCCTGGTTTAACTTTAGAATTGCGCGATCGCGGCTTGATTTACTATCAACTCGGTTATTATCCCCAAGCCATAGACGACTTACAAAATTATTTAACAAAAATTCCCGATGCCGAAGATGCATCTGTGATTCGGCGGCTACTTACCGAATTGGGTAAAGGTGGGTAGGGATTGAGGACTGGGGGATGAGGGAGCAGGGGAGGCAGGGGGAGAGAAACAAATTAAAAGTTAAAAGTTAAAAGTTAAAAGAAATATTGAATTTATCTTTCTTTTTACTTTTTACTTGTATGCCCAATTATGAATTTTCTGCAACTCGTTTGAGGCGGCGCAGCTGGGCCTGCATATCTTGTTTTGTCCAAGATGCAGCAAAGGTGTTGAAGCCCCAACTGACTAAGGGGTTAGGGATATCGTACTCAAAGCGGTTGAGTAGAAGTGTTCCCTTTTCTGTGGGTTGACATTCCCAGCGATCGCGCCCTTGAAAAAATCCCTGAAATTCCCAGACTACCAAACCCGGTTGTCGTTCTACAACTACGCTATTCAATGTAGGTTTTAGTAGAGGAATTTGAATGATCAAACGACTTTGACTGCCTACATCAGTACTCCAAGCTTCGCCCACAGGTTCACAACGGAGGACGGGGTTGAGCCAACGGTGCATGAGAGTTAAATCGCTAAGACAGCGCTCCACCACCGTAGCTGTAGCATTAATTTGAATCGATTGTTCCAAAACTTGGGACATTCCACATCTTTGGTGCTGTTGCTGCAATTAGAGTAACGCAAAATTTTGGGGAGTGGGGAGTGGGGATGAGGGAGATGAGGAGGATGAGGGAGATGAGGGGGATGAGGGAGATGAGGGAGATGAGGGGGATGAGGGAGATGAGGGAGATGAGGGAGATGAGGGGGATGAGGGAGATGAGGGAGATGAGGGAGATGAGGGAGAAAGAAGAACCAGTACCCAATGCCCAATGCCCAATACCCGTAGATTAAATCAAATATGAGTAAATATGTATGTGTTTACTGGTAAATTGATAGACAAAACACTGACTCAGTGTTTGCGGCGAATACTTAAGCATAATTCCCGAAAACCATGAACACAACTTGGCAAGGAATAACCCAGGTGATAGGAGTTGGGTTGTCTATGAGGGTGGAGCAATTTTTGGCACAATCGCCCAGTCTGCAACCGATACAACCAGCAGTGAATCAAGGAATCGCTAATGTCCAAGGTATTGTTCAACAGTTGATTCTGTTTACGCCTCGTCTACTAGGGGCGGTGGCAATTTTGTTTGTAGGTTTGCTAATTGCCTTTGGCGTAGCGGCACTGACACAAGGAATTCTCAAGCGCACAAACATAGATAATCGCATTGCCGCTGGCGTAACGGGTCGTCAAGATGTTCCCCAAGTGGAGAAATTAATCTCCGGCTTAGTCTTTTGGAGCATTATCTTGTTGACGGCGGTAGCTGTTTTACAGGCATTAGATTTAGAGGTAGCCTCTCGACCCCTGAATAGTTTTCTCGATCAACTTATTGGCTTTTTGCCAAAGTTGGTTGGTGCAGGAATCCTTTTGACAACTGCCTGGTTTTTAGCGACCATTGTGAAGATTATCACTGTGCGCTCATTACAGGCATTTAATCTGGATGAGCGTTTGAATCCAGAACCAGAAGACAGCACACCCAGCCTCAATCAGCTGTCTCTGAGTGAGACGATTGGCAATGCTTTGTATTGGTTTATATTTTTACTGTTTCTCGCCCCAGTTTTAGATACTCTCGGACTGAGGGAGGCTTTACAGCCAGTACAAGCTCTAATTACACAAGTTTTGCTAATTCTGCCGAACATTTTAGCGGCGATCTTAATAGCTGTAGTTGGCTGGTTCATCGCTAATGTAGTACGGCGGATTGTGACGAACTTACTGGCGACAACTGGTATTGACCATTTAGGTAGTCGGTTGGGATTATCTGCAAGTGCGGGGGTGCAACCTCTATCGAATATTATCGGCACAATTGTCTATGTTTTGATTTTGATTCCTGTGGCGATCGCAGCGCTCAATGCCTTGCGAATTGATGCGATATCTGTACCTGCGATCGCTATGCTGCAACAGGTTCTCAACGCCCTCCCAGCCATCTTTACAGCCGTGGCAATTTTGATTGTTGCCTATTTCGTGGGGCGGTTTGTCGCAGATTTGATTACAAGTATCCTCACCAATTTAGGCTTTAATAACATTTTCACTATTTTGGGTCTGACTACACCCAGCAGACGAATCGTCATTTCTACAGAATCAACATCCCCCCCGACTCCAACCCGCACCCCATCGGAAATTGTCGGCATTGTTGCCTTAGTAGGTATCATCCTATTTGCCACGGTGGCGGCGGTGAATATCTTGAATATTCCAGCCCTGACAGTATTAGTGTCTGGTATTGTGATCATATTCGGGCGGATTTTGGCAGGATTGGTGATCTTTGCCATTGGCTTATTCTTGGCAAATCTGGCTTTTAACATCATCACCAGTTCCGGCGAACGCCAAGCCCAGATTTTGGGACAAGTGGCGCGGATTGCAATTATTGCCTTAGTCTCTGCAATGGCACTGCAACAGATCGGAGTTGCCAGTGATATTGTAAATTTAGCCTTTGGACTTTTACTAGGTGCGATCGCTGTTGCTATTGCCTTAGCTTTTGGTCTTGGGGGGCGCGATATTGCACGAGAGCAAGTTCAAGAATGGCTAAACTCCTTCAAAGGTAGAAATTAAAAGTTGATGAAGGCAAAATTTCATCTGTAAATCTCAGAAAGTGCAGCCTTAATCCCTCTTATGTCACTCTAGAAGAAGAAAAATAAATGTAACGACTGTCTTAAAAGTCAAGCAAAGTTTGTGTAGCCCCAGACTTCCAGTCTGTTCGCGTAGCGTGCGCCTTAGCGCAGGGCGATCTGCCAAAACGGGATGCTCCCAGATTCGGCGGTGTCTGGTAAGGGCTAGAAGACTTATGGCTTGTAGTCTAGATAGTCAAAGCCCGCACCAGACACTCTTTCGATTCACCGAATCTTCCTCAGTTGCTAGATTTCTCGTGGAGATAAAAAAGAGCATAAAAAGTTGACCCAAATGCCGCAATGGGATTATCGGAGGGACTATTTCAAAGTATAAAAATGTCGAGTTGTGATTAAGCGTTGGCAATGGGTTGTAAGTTGTCAGTTACCAAGCCCCTTCGGGGCGGGAACAGGGAACTCTTAACAGGGAACAGAAAAAAAATTAGCCCCGAATACAGGGTTTAAAGCCCCTAAATTTATTTATGAAAAGAGATAAAAATATTTGAAACGAGATGGCGTCAGCCACGATGTTTCAATGTGTCCTTGTACAAATCCCCTGATTTTAATTATGGGGATTTCCCTGTTGCCTGTTGCCCGTTCCCTGTTACCTTTTAAACGCCAAGACAAATTATCTCAAACCATTGCATTTAAAATTATAATTTTCCTGACTTATGACTTCATATTGCGAAAGCTTATTGCAGACAATTGACAATCGCCATACATTACAGCGCTTCTCGCTATTATGCAATACAGTTTTCTCCTTGCCCCTCTCCTAGCATAGCTTTCAGCTTTGAGGATGTACCTCATAGCTGCCGGAAGTGCTGTATTCTTACCAAAGTCCTTATTGACCAGATCAAATTTTTAGGATCATCAGTCTCATTATGCCTAGTTCCAAAATCTTAACCCAATCTTTCGACTATTATGGAGCTTATCCCTGCCCAGTCTGTCGGATAGGTAAGATTTCTCACATGCCATTGATGGAAGCTATGGCTTGTGACTTTTGCCAAGAGATTTTTACAGTTAACTTAGAATTACAGCAAATCAAGATGCCTTCTAGGCAACCACCCTTAACTTGGCGTTGGAATGGGTTAAGTTGGACAGAAGGCCAGCTAGAAGGTGTGGAATTAGGTTGGGGTTATGGACTAGCAGCAGCAGTTTTTGTAATTCTGCCCACGACTCTAATTGGTATAGTCGCTTACTATTTTCCTGCTAATCTCAAGGAACCCATTACCTGGATGCCATATATTTGGACGATATTAACTTTCCTATCACATCTATCAATTATTATTTGGATTTTTATTGAAGTCTATCAGATTCCAGTTGCAGCATATTTGAGAGCGATCGCACGATGGAGGAATGGGGAGATGAGAAACTAGAGACTGGGGACTGGGGACTAGGGACTGGGGGATGAGGGAGCAGGGGAGGCAGGGGGTAGGCTGTTGACTTTGATGAGATTTACCCATTGTTCATTCATACAGTTTTGGTGTCATCATCGGTGTACCAAATTAAATGAGTAATGAGTGGATTATTTCTTATTTTTCTTTCAATTTGTTGATTGAAGTTGTTAATATCTTAATAATTCTTTCATTCTCTTCTATCAGATTTTGAAATTTTGATTTTGACACCAACTCCGATTTTATCATTATTTTTATCCAATAAAGGGTTTCATTGGCTTCCTTTAAGGCTATGAATACTTATTGATAAAGTCTTTATTTGATTGTGCATATTTAGCTTCTGAACAGTTTGCAACTATTGATGTCCCGCTTCTTAAAAATTGTTTAGGCAAGATTTTACCAGCGTCATCAAAAGGTCTTTTATTTAGCTCAGAATAAGCTTTGATAACTCTTATTGCAAAATTTTCTGTTCTTTCTTAAATACTGATATTTCCGTTATAATTAATCATGAGTAAAAAAGAATGTGGTAATTCAATTTTGCTTTAGAAGTAATGGGTATTTACTCATTACTTATTACTTAAAGAACGCGAAAAAGAACTTTTCCCACTGCAAATTTTACTCAGCAAGGATTGGAAAGGATTGTGCATGAATTTTTAACCCCTGAAAATGTACAAAATCAACACCCTAGGCAGGGGGAGAAATAAACAATGCCCAATGCCCAATGCCTCCTAATACCCAATCCCCAATGCCCAATACCCCATAATCAATAACAAATGATGCAGCGGATAGATGACTCCATCACTCATAATTAAGTTGATTATCCACCAAAATATCGTATGAGCGATCTGGAGCGGTACTATAGAGTCTTGGAATTAGAGCCTGGAGCAACACTTGAAGAAGTGAATCAGGCTTACAAAGATTTAGTCTTTGTTTGGCATCCCGATCGCATTCCTAAAGAAAATCTCCGTTTACAGCAGAAAGCACAAGACAAGCTGAAAGCCATAAATGAAGCTCGTGAAAAATTGCGCTCTCTCAAAACCAAATCTCAAACTACACTTAACTCACCGCCACCTCAACAGGAAAAACCATCTCCAACAACCCAGCAACCACCAAAGCAAAACTCAGACTTGAGTGGCAAAGACTATAGTCGGGCAAATTTGAGCAATAAAGACTTATCTGGCAGAAATCTGAGTTATGCCAATTTGAGTGGTGCTAATCTCAGCGATACTTTTATGCACAAAGTCAACCTCAGAGGTGCGAATTTATCTGAAGCAAATTTATTTCGGGCAAACCTACTTTTAGCGGATCTCAGGGAGGCGAATTTACGCGCTGCTAATTTGATTGGAGCCGATCTCAGTGGGGCCGACTTGCGAGGAGCCGACTTGACGGGAGCGCGGATTCGCTCTGGTGAGCGTCTTCTAGTTAAACTAATTGGGGCTAACTTAGCTGGGGCAATTATGCCTGATGGGGCAATTTATCAATAGGATGACTGAAAAACGTCAAAAATAGGGCACGCTTTGGGGTGACGATCCAATTTTTTCTACCTACAAATCTACCAAAGCCTATGGAGGAAGTGATCGCACCAGCCACTATTTAATCGCAATATGCCTTTTTGCTTACTGAATCTACCTGTAAAATTGAATATGATACATCAAGGCTTTTAGGCACTGTCAGGGTTCTCTAGTTGAGTACCAACCCCATAGCTGAAGCTAGGGGCTTGTAGGAGACTTCACCTGACCAGACTAACCGTTTAGAGCAAGA